>NZ_QTLY01000009.1:221074-303004 GCF_003602895.1 Bacteroides sp. AF29-11 | reverse complement strand
ATAGGTGAGGACAAGGAGGCTTTCTGGTTTCCATTGGCGGCGGGTACCATTGGCGGACTGGTGATGTCCGTCATCGGTATCTTCTTTTTCCTGCCGGTTTTTGTGCTGAAACAGCGTGATTTTCTTAGGAAATGATTACTTTTGCTCGATTTTGTTACCTGAATGGATACTTGAATTTTAAATATGGAAAGTGCGGAGTACTCTTTGGATGAGTTATTATGTCAGTCTCTTCTGTTGTTTCGTCAGTATCGGTTTTATGATGCTCCAGAATGTGGAGAAAAGGCATTCCGGATATTGGAGGAAGCCCATGTATGGATGGGGCGTACGCAAGAGTGTGTGGATATGGCGAAATGGGGGTGCGTGATAGAGTGTCTTGCGCAGAAATACTACATAGAAGATGATACGGATGCGATTCTGGAAGGAATTGATGCTGCCTTGGTTGCGCATTGGAAGAGGATAGAGAAAATCCATGCAGAAGTCACCACCGTTTATTTATGGCTGGGGTACTATTTCCTGCTACGTTTCAGAAACCGGGAATCCCGTTCCCATTCCCGTTGTAAACAGATAATGTCCAGCTTGTTGTGTGCTTTGGTCGAAATCTTCCGTAAGGTGGAGAAGGGGGGAGCCCCGACAGAAGTCTTGTCACATCTTTCGGTAGATGTTTGGGGAGAGACCGTCTGCTGGATGGAGCAGGTACATGATTCCCGTCTTTGCGAGAAGCAGTCGTCAGCTTTGCTGGCACAACTCTATAACCTGAAAAGTGTGGAGTTGGAAAAAGGTCTGGGAAAGCAGGATGCTTTGCTCCAGCAGATTCTGGAGTTTTATTGCTTTTAAGGGAAAATTATCTCTGCTTAGTTTTATCATTTCTGCTTCCACACTTCCACCTACTTCCTGCATCCCTTTATTCATCGGCATTACAAGTGCTGTGGAAGCAACTCAAAAAGGTGGAAGCAACTTTTGCTTCCACAGCGGAAATACGCCGAAAAGTAAGTTAATATCTTGTTTGTTAGTGTATTAATAGAATGTACAGCATTTTGCAAATATCTTGTTTACACGATATGCGTTTCGTGTAAACACGGTATTAACTTCGTAAAAGACCGTTTACCGATAGACTGCAGCTGGGCTCATAATAGGAATAAGATAGGTGCACAGTATGGGGAAACTATGAGTATAATAGGTGTTCAACGGTTATGAAGCACCTTGTTGACGGTCGTTAGTCGAGTGGTTGACGGCCGTTGGCAGAGCGCATCACGGCCGATAGGCGCTGATAACTCCGTACAGAAAATGGAAAGGAAGCCTATGTAAGGGGAAACAAGCTCTGAGCTATTTGTTTTGTTTGTCACATTTATCTTGTTTTTGTACATTGTTGAAGCGGTTTTTTGTATCTTTGAAGGGAGAGGCCGTAAAAAAGCTTATTCTCATCCAAAGTTTAATTATATATACATGGATTATGAAGCGATGTATAGTACTGTTCATAACATTCTGCTGTGCAGTTGTTTCTAATGCGCAGACAAATGGCATTGTGACTGATGGGGAAAAAGGATTGCCGTTGGCTGGTGTGAATATTTATCTCCAAAAGGATTCTGTGTATACGCAATGATAATCTGGTAAAGAACATGTTCATATGAAAAAACTGTTATATCTTGGGCTTTTGTCCGTTTGTGTACTGTTAGGTTCTTGCGTAGAGAAGAACGTATCCAATGTTTTTGATAAGGTAGAGAGGTATATGGATGTATATCCTGACAGTGCATTGCTGCTGTTGGAGCAAATTCCTCATCCGGAGGAGCTTCGTGGGAAGTAGCGGGCGGACTATGCATTGCTGCTAACGCAAGCACGTGATAAAAACTATCTGGATAGTTTGCAGTCGGATTCGTTGATAAAAATTGCGGTAGATTATTATAAGGATGATGGTGTAAAAGCAGGAAAGGCATTGTTTTATTATGGTAAAGTGGCAGCTTTGCAAGATAATGATACATTGGCTATACAAGCTTATTTGAGCGCTTTGGCTAAATTGGAGAAGACGGAAGAATATAAGTTGCAGGGATTTGTACATGAATATATCGGTGTTTTGAATACGGACAGAAAGCTATATAAAGATGCTCTCGACAATTATCAAAGTTCAGCGTATTGTTTTCAAAAGGCTGTTGATACTTTAGGAGTTATATATGTTTATCGGGATATTGCTCGTATTTATTATGTAGAACAGAAATATGACAGTGTTTATAATTACATTAATCGTGCTTTGTCCTTGTGTGAGAAAAAGAAAGGATGTATCAGTTTTGAACGGGTAATCCCTTCTTTATTACAAGTAAAAGGGATTGCCAAAAGAAATGAAGGGGATTTGGGAGATGCAATAGCCCTGTTGAAAACTGCGGTAGAGACTGAACAAGATAGGCATTCTATGCATCACTGTTCAATGTCATTGGGGAATATTTATTTGAATCTAAATAAGTTGGATGAGGCTGGAAGATGTTTCGCTTTAGCTTTGAATTCTGAAAATCCTCGTACTCTGGCGGGTGCATATCACTATTTGTATCTGTTGGAAAAGAAACAGAAAAAGTATGCAATGGCTCTCTATTTCAAAGAAAAGTCTGATTCGTTGTTAGTCATTGAACGGGATGCTAAACAAACATCTCAAATTTTGACTTTGCAACGTAAATATGAAAGAGGAAAACTTCTTTTAGAAAAGCAACAGGTTGAACGTGAAAAGCAAATACAGCTTTATTTTTGGATAGCAGTAGTCTTGTTTATTATACTGCTATGCATTGTTTTGTATTTTCTTTTGAGAAAGAGATATGAAGGACTGTTCCGGCAGAATATGCAAATAATAGAAGAAAATGAGTGCATGATTAAACGATATGTTTATGAACTTGATGTGTTGAAACAAAGGGCAGGTGAGATGGCAGAAACAAATAGAGAGAAGATTGCTAAATTGAACCAAAAGATTTTGCTATTGGAGAGTGAGAATAAAAAAATAAGTGAAAATGTATGTGTAAATGGCGTTTATCTCTTGGAACAATTGAAGAAGGAAAAGCTGATTGTGAAGAATATGACCAACCAGGAGAAAGAACAACTCCTTGAATATATAGATTTAATATATGGTAATTTTATTTCTCGGTTAAAGAAAGATTTTAAATTAACTAGTGGCAACTTGATGTTGTTGGCTTTGCTTAAAGTCGGTTTCACTTCCAGTGAATTGATGTTCACTTTTGACTGTGAGATGAATTCCATTTTTACGAAGAAACGGAGGTTGAGGGGAATCTTAAGTTTGGATACAAATGATAAATTGGAAGAATTTGTAGCTCTTTACTAGAATAATCGCTTGATTTTCGTCCACTAATTTAGAAATGTTTTTACTGTCATCTTATTGGTGTATAGAGTATTGACTTGTCTTGTGTTGTCCACTCGTATTTTCTCTAAGAAGTGATTGAATGGCTATCTTTGTAACATTCAAAACTAAAGATACTATGAAATCATTTTTTATTTTGTTAAGTTTATACTACTTTCTTGTAGTAAATGTAGTAAGTGCAGATTCAGTTACTTTTCCTTCGAGAGTAGAAATCGTCATGGATGAGGATTTTGATTTACCGGGTGGTCCGGGGAATGCTCATCGTTCTATTCCTTCAGCTACTCCTTTTTTAGCATTTTTGAATGATGACCATTCCATTGATTTGGAATTCTATCAATCGATAGGTGAAGTGGAAATTGCAATTTCTCAGAATGGGAATGTTGTTTACTCCTCTGCTGAGAATATAGACTCTCCTATATTAAGAAAAGTACAGTTACAGCAAGGTTTAGGTGGTGATTTTTTACTTGAGATAAAGGGCGCGGATGGGGCTTATGCATTCGGTAGATTTACTGTTCATTGATTTGATAATGAATATATAACACTATGAAACAAATCTCATTTTGCATCACTTGCATGAACCGGCTTATTATCGACGAAGTCATAGTGGGAATATGGTTTTTAGGTTAGCGAGTCGGTATGTAATCTGGATGCAGATAATTATCTGGGGGAAAGGCTTTGCAGAGTTCGTGATGAAGAAGTTTGAGAATGAAGAAAATATATTCTATATCAGTACTCTTTGTAAACGTGATGTTTTTGGACGAATATGTTTGAAGAAGCGAGGCTTTATTGCAATGAAAGGTTATAATGAGGCTTTGGTAGGCTATGGATTTGAGGATGCAGAATTTTATGATGGTCTGGAGTCGTAATCAGGATATGAAGTCGGGTGAAACTTGTTCGTTTTTAGCTAAAGAAAAGATTGTATAACGCTTCTTTTTAGTAAGAAGCATAATAATTATTTACGTATGAAAAAAAAATTGTAGTGTATGTCTTGATGGCTTTTATAGCTCTATTTTTAATATTTAGATTCGTGTCTATATCAAATAACATAAGTCTGCAAAGAGGAATTGTTAGAAGTGTATCTGCTACAGAGCATAATGATATTGTAATAGAGTTGGAGAATGATTCTTTTTATTATATAAATAGAGGTATGGAAAGTGAAATAAATTATGAATGGTTTCAGAATTATTTGCCAGGCCATGAAATAGAGTTGTATATTCAAAATGAACATTTATTTGGGTCAAATAGTAATCGTATTGTTGAAGTAAGCATAAATGATTCTTGCATATATAAGAAGTGATTTATATTTATTCGCAAGAAAACAGTTGTATGCCAAGAAGGTGATAACTTGTTTGATAAAGAGAACAATCAGCATATTCAAATTCGGGGAGTTAGTTCGGATGGATGTTTTTTTGCTTTATTACAACCGGATGAACTTAGCGATGATAATCAACAAAGAATGGGAGTTGAAGAAGAAGGTAACCCCATAATAGCTGTTCTTTATTAAGAAGTTGATATAAAGATGAAACTGTTTTCCCATGAAGTGTGAAAAATATATCTATGAATAGTTCGTAATTCATTTGTTTTTAGTATGTTTGTGCTATTCGTATATATAGTATGAAATACTAAGGAAGAGAATGTTCTTAATGAAAGTATGAAAAGAAGAGTTAAAGCATTGACTGTTGTTTTGGCAATATGTCTTATAACTGTTTTTATTCGATGTCAGTCGAATGAAACTCCTATTCAGCAACTTGTAGTTGTTGTGAATGGGGATTCTATTGAGATGGTTTTTGTGAAAGGAGGTACATTTATGATGGGATGTACAGATGAGCAGGGATGTGACTGTGAGGATAACGAGAAACCAGCACGTAAGGAGTCGGTATCTGATTTTTACATAGGAAAATATGAAGTTACTCAAAGGCTGTGGAGGGCGGTTATGGATACTGATTCCATTTTGCCGTTTAATGGGGGATGCGGAGATTGCCCGATGGAAAATGTAAGCTGGAAAAATGCGCAGGAGTTTATCGGTAGATTAAATGCTATGACCGGTAAAACATTTCGTCTTCCGACTGAGGCCGAATGGGAATACGCAGCGCGTGGTGGACACAAAAGTAAGCACTATAAATACAGTGGCAGCAATCAGGTAAGTGAGGTGGCTTGGTATGTTGGGAATTCCTCTGGCGGACAATATGGAGAAGCTGGAACTACCCGTCCGGTAGGTCTGAAAAAAAGCAATGAATTGGGATTGTATGATATGAGTGGCAATGTTTGGGAGTGGTGCGGTGATTTGTACACTAAAGAATACAAGCAAGGTGGTAAGTCTATCCATCCGGGATGGCCTTTTGAGGGTACTTATCTTTTTTTCCGCCGAATATTGCGAGGTGGAAGTTGGGGAGGAACAGCAGAGGGGTGTCGGGTGTCGTACATTGATTACGACATTGAGAATTATAGTGACGAGTATGGAGGTTTTCGCCTTGTGATGGAGCCGGAATCGATTAAATAATGTAATTAATGATGATAAGTGATATTTTACTACTTTCAGAGTAATGAATAGAAATGGTATGAGATATATGTGGAAATTCTTTTTATTATTGATGTTGGTTGTAACTTCGTGTTCCGAAAAGCAGATTGATGGCAATGTAATTAATGTTGCGGAAGCAATGAGTAGATTGTCAGAAGGACAATCTGTACAAAATTTGTTTTCCAGCATAAGTTATATTCCTTTGGAGACTAATGAGCAGGCTATTATAGGAAAATATCCGGAGTGCATAATTATGGATAGTGCGATATTGGTATCTTCTGTCCATCAGAATCTGAAACTTTTTGACCGTACTAACGGGAAGTATATTCGGGATATTGGACACGTAGGTACTGATCCGGAAGGATATGCAAAGGATTCATGGGGGAAAGTGAGCTTTTGGGCTGATGCGGTTCGGAGAACCGTTTATCTATTGGGATGGAATAATGATTTCCTACTATATGGATTTGATGGGAAATATAAGGATAGAATTCGATTGCAAGATACAGTCAATTGTATTCTGTCCCAAAATTACTATTTGATGGATGCGGACAGAATTTGGGGACATAATAAAATGAAACTCTCTCCGGAGACGCCATCAGTCTTTTATATGGATAGAAATACGATGTCATTGACCGGTATTGCTACATGGAATTCAGCCCTGCTTCCCATGGATGAGGTTTTGTCGGTTTCAAATTTGTTGGGGGGCAATGTTGCTTATGGAGGTGACTTGGCAATGGCAGAATTTGTTGGTGACCGGAAATATTATACGGCAATCAATAGCCCTTCGTTATGGAAATCTAAGGATGCCATCCGAGTGAAACAAGCTTTTAATGATACTATCTATACTATTTCAGAGCAGGGACTTACTCCATATCTGGTTTTTGAACTGGGTGAGTGGCACTGGAGTGAGCAGCAGCAATTGGATGTAGAAGGATGTGATAAGAAAATAGCCATAGACTATATTCTGGAGAATGCAGAATACATCTATTTCCATTTTCATACAAGCTTATATTTAGAAGAAAGCCAGTCATATTGTGGATTTTACCATAAGGAAAAGAAAACTGTTGTTTGCCAAAAGGGTGATAGCTTATTTGATAAAATGAATAATCAGCATATCCAAATCAGGGGAGTCACTTCGGATGGACATTTTTTTGCTTTGTTACAACCGGATGAACTCAGTGATGATAATCAACGGAGAATGGGAGTAGAAGAGGAAGGTAACCCTATTATGGTCATGCTTTATTAAGTACTTATTCCGTCGTCTTCCCCCTTGCATCCAAATACCCTCTTTTAAACATATCCACGAACAGAAAGAATAGTGATAAGAGCAGTGGCCCGAAGATGACACCCATGAATCCGAAAAGGGACAAGCCAATTACAACTCCGAAGACAGTGATAAGCGGATGAATGTCTGCCATTTTCTTCTGGATGATGAAGCGTATCAGGTTGTCGAGCTGTGAAATGACTGCACCGCCATAGATGGCCAGCCCGATAGCTTGAACCCAGTTGCCTATCAATGCCATGTAGACAGCTATCGGAAACCATACCAGCGCTGTTCCTACCATTGGGATGATGCTGGCGAAGCAGGTCAGGAAACCGGTGAACAAGATGTTGGGAGCACCGAAAATCCAGTAGCCTATCATGGCTACTCCTCCTTGTATGACGGCGAGTAAGGGGATGCCGATGGCATTGGAGCGGACAATCATGTTGATTTCGTGGATGACGTTTTGTGTATTGTCATCATTGAACGGCAGTAGGTCGTTGACGTACTGTTCCATCTTTTTGCCCCCTATCAGCATGAAGTAGAGTACAAAGACCAGTACGAAGATGTTGACGGCAAAACTGCTGATACCTCCCATGATGGCTTGCCCGATGCGGGGAAGAATTGAAATGACGTATGCCACCGTGTCTTTCCCCAAGATATAGTAGCCGGTTTTGGCTTTAATGATGTTGGCCGCTTCTTCGAAAGGAGCTATAATGGCTTGCGGGTCCAGATTGATGTTTTGAAGATTGACCACAGCCAGCCATACCACCAGCCCAAGCGGAACCAGAAAGCAGAGAATTGCCTCTGCTGTAATGAGGGTGGCAGCTATGCTGCGCTTCATTTTCCGCTTGTCGGAAAGATACATCATCTGCTTTCTTACCAGGATATAGATAGTCAAGGCTCCCAGCAGACCGCCCATGAATGGGGCTATTTGTCTGAAAAGAATGATTCCCAGCCCGATAATGATAGCTATCAATGAATATTTCCAGTATTGTTCTTTTGTGCTCATAAAGTTCCTGTATTTCTTAGTAAAGAAACATAAAAGAAGTTGAAAAGGTTTGGAAATTGTGGCCGGAATTCAATATTTATCCTTCGTCCAGCCAGCCTAACCCCTGGCGTATGATTTCCGGCTCCCCATTGGTGCAATCCACTACGGTAGAGCCTTCCGTACCGCCGATACCGCCGTCTATTACCAAATCGACAATATCACCGAATTTCTCGTCAATCAGTTCCGGGTCTGTGCAGTATTCAATGTCCTCATTGTCATCATGCGGCAATGTAGTTGTCATGATGGGAGCATCCAGCAGGCGGGCTATTTCCTGAATGATGGAATTGTCCGGCATACGGATGCCGACCTCCTTACGGTTACGGAATATCTTGGGCAGGCGGGTGGTGCCGTTCAGAATGAAGGTGAAAGCTCCGGGCAGATTACGCTTCATCAACTTGAAGGTGCTGTTGTCCACTTTGGCGTATTCGCTGACCTTGCTCAAGTCGTAGCAGATGATGGAAAGATTGTTCTTCTTGGGGTCGATGTCCTTGAGGCGGCAGATGCGCTCGATGGCGCGCTCCTTCAGTCCGTGGCAGCCGATGGCATACATGGTGTCGGTAGGGTAGATAAGGATACCTCCGTCATTCAGTAGGTCGATCACCTGCTGCAGGTCGGCGGGATTGTTATTTTTTTCATAAAGTTTCAGAAGCATGGCGGAAATGGATTTGAGTTTTATATTATATGCAAAAATAGATAATAATCGGCTTATAAACAAGCGATTCACCTTTTTAGCATCTCTTTCTCCAGTTTCTTTATCTTCTTCCAGGCCTCTTTGAATTTGGGACAGAGGGTGACGGCTTTCTCATAGTTTTTCATGGCTGCCTCCTTCATGTCATGCTTCAGGCATTCGTCACCCATAAGGATGTATTCGCGGGCATACTTTACAAGGGCTTTCTCTTTCTCCAATGCTGCTTGTTTCAGTGCACGGTTTTCCTCTTTCAGACGGTTGATGATGTTCAGCTTCCGGCGGATGAGGCGCTGCACGTTGGGCTTCTCGATGTCGTAGCGGGAATGGATGGCTTTGAAAAACTCATCCAGGAAAGTGCCGAAATCCCCTTTGTCGAAGGCTTTGGCGGCGGCAACGTATTGAACGTCTGCCTGTGCTTGCTTCAAGGCACGGTCGATGGCGGTGCGGTTGTTGAAGCGTTCGGAGAAACTGACAATCTCCGGACGCACGAATACATCGGCACGGCTGATGGGCTTTTTCAGCTGGATGCCTTCCAGCGAGGTGCAGCGGCTGAGGGCTACGTATGCCTGCCCACCGGCAAACACGCCGCCGGTAAAGTCGATGACTACCCGGCTGAAGGTCAGCCCTTGGCTCTTGTGGACGGTGATGGCCCATGCCAGGCGCACGGGATATTGTGTAAAGGTACCCAGCTCTTCCTCTTCAATCTGTTTCTTTTCTTCGTTGTATTTGTAGCGGATGTTTCGCCACGACTCTCGTTTGACGTCACATTCCTTGCCGTCGTCGGTGATGACGTAGAGGGTCTCTTCAATAGGGTCGAAGCCGCTGATGACGCCGATGGTGCCGTTCACCCAGCGGCGGTCGAAGTCATTCTTGATGAAGATGATTTGTGCGCCCGGTTTCAGTACCAGTTCCTGCGAGGTGGGGAGGCTGCTTTCGGGAAAGTCTCCCATGATTTCGCCGTAGAAGGTGACCGGGTCACCGGGAAGTTCCGCCAGTTTCTTGTCGTTGATGTAGTCCACATTATCACGGCGGGTGGCGAGGGTGATGTACATGTCGGCTTCCGATTGCTCTATTTGGGTGCCATAGCGGGTGTTGAGCAGCTGAAGTTCGGTAGAGCCGACGGTATTGTTGCGGATGTGATCCAGCACATGGATGAACTTGCTGTCTGTTTGCCGGTATACTTTCTGCAGTTCGATGGAGACAAGGTCTATCTGGCCGAATACCCTGGCAGAGAAGAAATAAGGGGTAGGGTAGAATCGGTTCAGTATCTCCCGTTCATCTCCTTTGACGACGGGTTCCAACTGGAACACATCGCCCACCAATAATATCTGTTTGCCACCGAAGGGCTCGCGCAGGTTGCGGGAATAGACGCGCAGGATGCGGTCTACGGCGTCGATGATGTCGGCGCGTACCATGGAAATCTCGTCGATGATGACCAATTCCAGCTCTTCCAGCAGTTTGCGGTGGGGTTTGGTGTATTTGAAAAATTCGTGGATGCGTCCCCGTTGCAGACTGAAGTTCGGGTCGTCGGGCAGCAGGGGGTAGAAGGGCAGTTTGAAGAAGCTGTGCAGGGTACTGCCTCCGGCATTGATGGCGGCTATGCCGGTCGGTGCAAGCACCACGTGCTTTTTCTTTGTATTCGCGCAGATGTACTTCAGGAAGGTCGATTTGCCCGTACCTGCTTTGCCCGTCAGGAATACGGACTGACGGGTATACTGGATGAGGTTCAAGGCGTCTTGAAACTCTTTGTTTTGGGTATCGGGAACGAAGCTCAAAAGATTTCAGATTTATGATGGATTCCCGACTATGCCGAAATATTTCAGGGCGTTGGCGATACCGTCTTCATCAACAGAAGTGGTTGTGTAGTTACTGGCAGCTTTCACGTCATCATTGGCATTGCCCATGGCTACACCGATACCGGCATGGCGCAACATGCTGATGTCATTTCCTCCGTCGCCGAAGGCCATGGTTTCTTCCAGCTTGATGCCGAAGTGGCGGATAATCTGGTCGATACCGTTCTGCTTGGTGTTTCCTTTGGCTGTCACGTCTACGAAGGCGGGATGCCAGCGGCCCATCTCGCAGTGGGGGACGGCGGGCAGGATGATTGCTTCTTCCTCGGCGTTGATAAAGGGAGTCAGCTGGAAGAAGGCTTTGTCGGCATGGCTGTCGGTATAGGGCTTTGCTTCGATGGGGTCCACTTTGAGTTGGCGGTGGAAGATTTCCTCCACTACTTCGCCGGGCTGGTTCACGCAGATGTCGTGCTCTCCCACCAGGATGCATGGGATGTTGCGTTCGTGGCAGAAAGCTGTCAAGGCATCCACTTCCGCTGTCGGTATGGGGCTTTTGTAGATAACGGTGTCTTCTACAAAGCAATAGGCGCCGTTCATCGTGATGTAGCCGTCTATCAGATTCCGTTCCTGCAAGGCAGACAAGTTGTTGATGATGACGCGTGGACGTCCGGTAGAAATGAAGATATGTATGCCTTTGGCTTTGGCGGCAGTCAACGCTTCAATAGTGGAAACGGGAATTTCGTGGGTCTTGAAGCTGACCAAGGTTCCGTCGATGTCAAAAAACAGAGCTTTTATCATAAGGGGTTCTTTTATCTTGTGCGCGAAATTACTTAAAAAAGCGAAGATATTTCGTACTTTTGTGCACAAATAAATGATAAATAACAAATGAAGAAACATTCTTTGAAAGATTGGATGATAGCGGTGCGTCCGTGGTCATTCCCCGCCTCTTCGATGCCGGTGGTGGTGACGTTGGCATATCTGTATTGGATGCGGCAGGACATAAACTGGGTGAACGGTATCTGGGCATTGTTGAACATCATTGTGTTTCACGCTGCCGGGAATACCTGGAGTGATTATTTTGACTATAAGCATAAGGTCGATGCAAGGGATACCTTTGGCGCCAAGACACTGACTGATGGGATGTTTACCCCGCGTGAGATATACCGCTTGTCGATGGCATTGCTGGCAGTTGCCCTTGTTGCGGGTATCGGCTTGTTGTGGCGTACCGGCTTGCCGCTGTTGTATATAGGTATAGGCGGTGCAGCTTGCTCGTTGCTTTATCCACCGCTCAAGTATCGTGCGTTGGGCGATGTCGTCATCTTTTTGGCGTATGCCTTGCTGCCGACGTTGGGCACCTGCTATGTGGCTACGGGAGTAGTTGACTGGAATGTCTTGTGGATAGCTCTGCCGGTGGGACTGATTACGGTGGCCATTCTGCATGCCAATAATACACGGGATATGCGTACCGATGCCCGTGCAGAGATTCAGACACTGGCCATGAAGCTGGGAGGAAAGGCGTCGATGTACGTTTATTGTGCCGAAGTCCTTTTTCCTTTTGGCTGGATAGCCGGCTTGATAGCTGCGGGAACTCTTCCTTTATGGACCCTGCTGGTGATGCCGGCACTGGTTCCTGCCATAGGCAATGTACGGGTGGTGTCCCGTTTTCCCGGAAAGGGAGAAAGTGCCATAGCCGGTCTGGATGAGATGACTGCAAAACTCCAGTTGTTGTTCAGTCTGCTGTTCACGTTGTCGTTCGTTGTAGCCGGTCTGCTGTCATGAAGAAGCTGATTTTTACCATTCTGCTGGCTGCCGTGCTGTGGACGGTCATGTTTTCGCCTTGGACGGCTCCTTTCGTGAATTTCTGGTGGATGATGACCGGTTCTGCGCTCACACTGTCCGTGTTTGCCACCTTGTTCAATCCCGGCTGGTGGCGGGAGGTGAAGTGGAGCTTGCCGAATGTCTTGCTGGGACTTGGCATTGCTGTTGCTTTGTGGGGCGTTTTCTGGTTGGGAGACAAGGTGTCATCTTGGATGTTCGATTTTGCCCGTCCGCAGGTGGACTCCATTTATGGGATGAAAGAGGGAGAGTCTCCTTGGCTGCTGGCAGCATTGCTGCTGTTGCTGATAGGGCCGGCGGAAGAGATTTTCTGGCGCGGCTATGTGCAACGCACGCTTTCCAAACGCTGGAATCCGAATGCGGGTTTTGTGGTGGCTACTTTGATTTATGCACTGGTGCATGCCGGTTCCTGCAACTTCATGCTGGTCATGGCGGCTCTGGTGGTGGGGGCGGCATGGGGGGCGCTTTACCGTTTCTTTCCGAACCGCTTTGCCGCTATTATCTTGTCTCATGCAGTGTGGGATGTGGTGGTATTTATATTTTTCCCGATATGATTATTGTTTACAAAAATAAGGTGGCGGTAATGGGTCGTATAAAAACAAGACAAATTGATGCGTTGAATTATAAAAAAGCAAGCATATGACTTACAATTTTGATGAAGTAATAGAGCGCCGTGGTACCGACTCCGTGAAATGGGACGGTGTGAAGAGTGTATGGGGACGCGATGACCTCCTCCCCATGTGGGTGGCGGATATGGATTTCCGCACGCCCCCGTTTGTGATGGAAGCCTTGCGGAAGCGTCTTGAACATGAAGTGCTGGGCTATACGTCTGCGTGTGAGGAATGGTATACTTCCATTTGTAGCTGGCTCAGTCGTCGCCACGGTTGGGACGTCACTCGCGAGATGCTGACTTTTGTACCCGGCATTGTCCGCGGTCAAGCCTTCGCATTGCAATGCTTCACCAATCCCGGCGACCGGGTAATGGTGATGACTCCCGTTTATCATCCCTTCTTCCTGGTGACGCAACGCATGAAGCGCGAAGTGGTTTACTCTCCGCTCGACCTGAAAGACGGACAGTATCAGATTGACTTTGAGCGTTTCCGTAAGGATATACAAGGATGCAAAGTATTGATTCTCTGCAATCCCCATAACCCGGGCGGGCGTGTATGGACGGTGGACGAATTACGCCGGATTGCTGATATTTGTACGGAAAGCCATACGTTTGTCATCTCCGATGAAATTCATGCCGACTTGACTCTGCCACCTTACAAACACCATCCTTTTGCTACTGTTTCGGGGGCTGCCGCGCAGAATTCCCTCACCTTCATGGCACCCAGCAAAACATTCAATATGCCGGGATTGGGAAGTTCGTACGCCATTATCCTCAATGAGGACATCCGCCACCGTTTTCAGGAGTTCATGGAAGCGGGCGAGTTCAGCGAAGGGCACATGTTGGCCTATATCGGTGCGGCTGCTGCCTATATGCATGGTGAGGAATGGTTGGAACAGCTGCTGGACTATATAAAGGGCAATATCGATTTCACGGAGAACTACCTGCGCGAGCATATTCCGGGCATCGGCATGATACGTCCGCAGGCTTCTTACCTGATTTATCTGGACTGCCGGGGATTGGGGCTGACTCAGGAGGAACTGGTGAGACTATTTGTGGACAAGGCACACCTGGCACTGAATGACGGCACCATGTTCGGTGAACCGGGTAAGGGATTTATGCGGCTGAATATCGGCTGCCCGCGTTCGGTGTTGGAGCAGGCGCTGAAGCAACTGGAAACTGCGGTTGCAGACAAATGATAGAAAAAACTATATCTCCTATATTATGAATAGATTACCTTTCCTTGGACTATTGTTTGCGTTGCTGTGCCTTGTTGCCTGCCGGCAGATGAATGAGGCACATCTGTTACATCTGGCAGAAAAGCAGGTGAATATGAATGTGGACAGCGTGTATGCCTTGCTGGTACAGATAGAGAGGCCATCGCAACTTTCGGATGAGGAGAGGCTGTTGTATGGATGGCTGAATGCTTATGTGCACTATAAGCGGCACAACTCGATGGCGGAAGATTCCTTGATATTGCCTGCTTCCGATTATTACGTCTTCCGCAACGACACGGCGAAGAATCTGTTTTCCTATCAGTTGAAAGCCTGGTACTGGTATTGGCTGAAAGAGCACGAACGGTGTATAGCTGCCATTGACAGCGGCGTAGCTTTGGCCAAGGCGCTGCAGGACACGGGAAGAATGGCTGATATGCTGATTGATAAGGCATACTGGTATGTGTATGTCTGGAAAGATTATGAGAAAGCGATAGAAACTTTCCGTACCGCCATAGCTTTGGACGCAAGAGCCGGAAGCTTCTTCTCTATGGGAATTGCCATGGGGCTGAACAAGAATGATTCTGCATCCTATTACATGGAGCGCAGCATAGAACTGGCAGTGGAGGCAGAAGATACCAGTAAGATAGTGCATTATTTGCGTAACTATGCCCAGATGCAGGCTTACTCTTTTGATGAACCTTCCGGTGCAATAGCTACTATTCGTCGTATGGAGCAGTATGTCGTCGACCCGGTGCAGTTGCGTATGGGAGATCTGGTGAAAGTGGAAGTGTTCTTGAAAGAAGGGCTGCTTGATTCGGCGGAATACTATTTGAATAAGGAGAGGAAACGTGGCGAGGGCCGGAACCGGTTTCTGACGGAAGAGAATATGGTGGCGGTATATAGGGCATTGATAGATTATACACGTCACCGTACGTTTGATGTGCTGGACGTGGCGCGCTATAATGATTCTGTAGCCAATGCTCTTACTGCGTTGCAGAGTACTGTCCGGCGTAAGGACGAGTCGAAGGAGACGCTTTCGCAAGCCAACTTGATTCTGACGGTGGAACGGAAGCAGGCACAACTGAATTTGTTGCTGGCACTGTTGGTACTGGTGCTTGCAGGTGGCGGTGTGTCCCTTTATATCCGTAACCGGCGTAACCGGTTGATTGAAGCGGAAGAACGGGCGGAAACACTGACCCGGTTGCTGGAAGATGCGATCAGGAACCAGTCGAAAGGGGAAGACGGGCAGTTTTTTCGGAAAATACTGTTGCAGCAATTAGGCATGATACGGCTGGTGGCTAAACAACCTACCTCACAGAATCAGGAGCTGCTTCGCCGCATTTCGGGTATTACCAGCCATGAACTGCCGGTAGAGAGTTTGCTGGTATGGGAGGACTTGTATCCTATCATAGACCGGATTTATGATAACTTCTACACAAAGATGGACAGCTGTTTTGGCGATGTGCTCATTGACAAAGAAAAGCAGCTTTGCTGCCTGCTCTGTGCGGACTTCTCGACGAAGGAGATTAGTGTGGTGATACAACAGAGCATTCCTACCATTTACCAGCGAAAGACGAATATCCGCAAGAAACTGGGGATGGGGGAGAAGGAAGGCATCGTAGAGTTTATAGGCAGCATATAGACCGGAAAAGGCATAATATAGACTTTTGTGAAATTAAAGTGTTGATATGTAGTGATTTGTAGTTTTGGAATATAGACTTTTTATTCCTCGATATAGACCGTTTGAGGCATGTTTTACCCCTACCTTTGTATCAGCGAAATACAAGGTGTGAAATATTGAAATCAAACGCATGATGAAAGAAAAACTACTGAACAACGTTAGAAAAAGAGTGATGGTATGGGTGGCCTTGGCAAGTATGGCAACTCTGCTTCCTGCTCAGACTTACCGGCTTTCCGGTTGTGTGCAGGACGAGAACCGCCAACCGGTAGAGGTGGCGAATGTGCTGCTGAAGCAGGCAAAAGACAGTATCTATATTACCGGTATGCTGACCGACACACAAGGTTGTTTTTCCTTTGACCAGCCACTGGGAGAATACTTGTTGCATATTACCCTTATCGGCAGCGAAGACCTCTACGTTCCCGTTGTGCTGCAAGGAAACAAAAACGTTGGCGAATTGACATTGAAATCTTCTTCTGCCTTGCTGGACGAAGTGACCGTTACGGCCGCGCGTCCCGTTATCAAGCGTCTGGTGGATAGGGTAGTGTTCGATGCACATAATACCATAGCCTCTGCCGGAGGCAGTGCACTCGACCTTCTGCGTGAAGTGCCCGGTCTGCAGGTTGGACAAAACAGTATTGGTATTATAGGTAAAGGGGGTATCAAGGTTTATATCAACGACCGTGAGACGAAGCTGTCAGGAGATGAACTGATAGATTACCTCCGTTCCTATGACGCCTCCCAGATACTGAAGGTGGAGGTGATTACCACGCCTCCGTCCAAATACGATGCCGCCGGAAATGCAGGCATCATCAATATCCGCTTGAAGTCACGCCCCAAAGATTACGTGGGTGGTACGGCTTCCGCTTCCTACAGCGCTGGTGAAAAGGACAATTACGGATATGGCGGGGTAAGCCTGAACCTCAGCAAGGGGCGCGTGTCATCCTTCCTCAACGGGGGTACTACGCAGGGCAACTATGAGACGCGTGAGAAGAATTACCGCTATTTTCCGCAGAACACCTGGAACAGCCGTGCCGACTACACCAATTACATGAATAGCTTCTACCTTCAGGGAGGTGTGGACGTATCGTTGGAACGGGACTGGACTGTAGGTATGCAGGCCATCTATAATCACAGTGCTCCCAAACCGGGCAACGCCCTTTCATGGACGGAAGTTTACGATGCCTCTACCGCCGTATTGGATTCTTTGCTGTACTCCAACAGTGACAAGGATACCAGTTCCGACCGCCTCAATCTGAATTTTCATACCGATAAGGTCTGGGATGACAAAGGCAAGAAAATGACTTGGGATGTGGATTACCTGCGTGACAACCGGGACGAAAATATGGGCTTTCTCTCGAAAACCCTCCTGCCTGACGGTACGGAGATTCCGGGTACAAACTTCGACTACAACTATCTGCAACATCGCAAGGTGGATGTAGTCTCCTCCGCTCTTGATTTCATCCTTCCTTTTGAAAAGTACAAGATAACGGCAGGTGCCAAGGTCTCCTTTACCAACACTCGCAACGGTATCAATTACGATACGTCGGACCCTACGCTGGTGCAGGATGATTATTTCCGTTACAAGGAGCAAATCTATGCCTTATATGCTGATTATAGCCGTGAATATTCCGAACGTTTTTCCATGCAGTTGGGCTTGCGTATGGAGCACACCTGCACTACCGGTATTTCCGAAGCGAAGGATACGGAGGACAAGCACGACTATACGCGCTTGTTCCCTACTGTCTATCTGCTTTATTCGCCTACAGACGGGCATGCGCTGAACTTCAGTTTCTCCAACCGCATCTCCCGTCCGTCGCAGAATATGGTCAATCCTTTTCCGTTCTATCAGAACAAATATACATATGCCTGCGGACGTGAGGACTTGAAACCCAGCTACACTTACAATGCAGAACTGGGATATACGTTGAAGAACAACTTCAATGTTTCCGCTTATTATTCTTATTCGGACGATGTATTCTTCCAGGTTGTGGACTTGGATGCCGAAACGAATGTGACTTCTTTCCTTTGGGAGAATTTCATGAAGACGCATGCTTTCGGGCTTAACAATTCGTACACTTTCCGTACCAAATGGCTGCAAGCTTACGCCCAGCATGGAGTGAGCTATCGCCGGACTACCTCCAGCGCTGTCACCACCTCTCCCGAGGAGAAAGGATGGGCTTATGACGCCAGTCTGCGCAACACTTTCTTCTTCAATGAAAAGAAGACTCTTCTGGCCACGTTGTCCGGTTCCTATTCTTCCCGTCAGTATCAGGGCATCTATCTGATGAGCCCCACTTACAGCGTCAGTGCAGGTATGCTTTATCGGTTGTTGAACAATAAGCTCAGCCTCAGCCTGAATGTCAACAATTTGTTTGTCAGCCATTCCAAATTGGAAACCATGTCCAACGGGTTGAAGATAATTGCCGACAATCAGTTTGCCTTTGCCAGTTTCCGTATCGGTGTATCCTATACTTTCGGTGGTGATATACGTAGTAAGGGTCAGCGGAACAGTAACGAGGATATTCAGAGGAGGCTATAACACGGAAAGGGTGCTACCCGGTTTCCCCTTTTGTTGCTAAGTGGGAGATTGTCGAACTTTCATTGTGGAGCGTTATTGTATAGGCTTTCTAATGTATATGAAGGGTCATTGGAGAAATACCCTTTGGTCATGACATCTATCACATCCTTTCCATTGTTGACATAAGTTCCTGTGGCGTGATTCATCAGCCCGGAACATTCCTGTCCGGCGCCGGCATTGCCGTTGTCCCAATAGAATACGGCCATGCCATTGGTGCGTGCAGCTTTGCATACATATTCTAGGTAGTATTTGCGGAATGTTTCAGAACGGTTGTTGTTGCGGTGTACGCACCCCATTTCTCCAATGTATACGGGAATCCCTTTTTCTACGTAAGCGGTTCTTAATGCTGCAAAGATTTTCTCAAGATGTTTTTCGTCTCCCCAGTTCTCTTTTTTGCTGGGGGCGCCGGTGTGTCCCCACTCTGCAAATTTATCTTCCAATGCGAAGGTGGCAGGGTCGTAGTAGTGTACTGATATTAACAGACGGTCTTTGGCTTGGTCTGTTGGGAGCTGCAGGTGTTTTATGGTAAGATTAGGGCTTGTGCAATAGCCGCTGATACCTAAGTAGCGGGTTGCATTGTTACCGCCGGTGGCACGGACGGCATCTACAAAAACTTGTTGCCATTCATTGAGTGTGGCATATTGTTTGCCTCCATCGGTGGTATTGGTGCCAGAGCCCCATCTTCCGTCATGAATTTCATTGAGGCCTTCAAAAATGAGGAACTCGCCTTTGTTCTCGAAACGTTGGGCTATTTGTGTCCACATGGATTTGAGTTGCTCTTTGATAGCGGTATTTACGTCTTTGTTTTGTGCTGCTTCTACGATATTAAGCCAGCGGTGCTCATCAAAACCGTCTTCGTGGATGTGGCGGTGTCCGTCATGATGGATGTTGATAATGGCTTTCAGCCCGGCTTTTTCAGCATATTCCACTACTTCGGCTACACGGTTCATCCAGTCCGTGTCGATATGATAGTGTGGGGCCTCGCCCACTTTTCCCAACCAGGTAACGGGGATGCGGACTGATGTAAATCCGGCTTGTTTTACTTTCAAGAGTGTCTCTTGTGTAACTTTACCGTTGCCCCATGAGGTTTCGTCGGCTATTTCGTTTACATGGGCGTCAAGCTGGTTACCCAGATTCCATCCGAGCCCCAACTCCTTTGCCACTTTTACGGCAGGAAGATTCTCGTCTATGGCAGGTTTGCTCTCTTGCTTATTATTTGCAGCCTGGGTGATGATGATGCTGGTTTCTTTTTCACCGGCCGTGATAGTTATGCCGGCTTCACGGGCATTCCCTTTATTGGCTTCTGCTGTAAATGCAAATGACGTAAGATTATCGGAAGAAGTATTTGATTTCAGTGTTATCCACCCGGCATTGGATTGGGCTGTTGCGATGGGATAGGATGAAACACGGATGGTTATTTCTCCACCGGCGGCTGCGAGATTCTGAGGGGATACACTTTTCACGGTGAGATAGGGCAACTCCTCTATGGAGGAATTGGAGCTGGAACAGGACAAAATGTTTATGGACAATAGTATTGCCATTACATTCTTCAAACAGATGAATTTTGTGTTCATAAAATCAGTTTTATAGGTTTATGGCGACAAAGGTAGTGGCAATGGGGTTATGTATAGTTTGAAATCCTGCATATAGAGGTTTGAAATCCTACAAATCAGCCTATATTCATTCTTTGCCCGGTGTATCGGCTGGGTTGGACACCGAAATATTTCTTGAATAAAGTGCTGAAATATTTGGAGTTTACAAATCCCGTTTGTATGGAAACATCGGTCACCGGTATTCCTTGTTGCAGTAGGGCGGCAGCTTGCTTAAGGCGGATAATACGGATGAAGTCTTGCGGAGTATGCCCGGTAAGAGCTTTCAGCCGTTCGTGGAAGAGAGTTCGGCACATGGCCATGTTTCGGCAGAGCCGGTCAATGTCGAATTCAAAATCGCTTATGTTATCTTTTACGATTTGAGTTGCTTTTTCCACAAAGGCACTGTCCGCATTATTGGGCATGGCAGATTGTACAGGCATTTCTTTGATGGTCTTGTCTGTCGAAAGGGTATGTTGCAGGGCAATCTGTGTATAGTATTGCCGTAGGCGTCTGCGATTCTCTATTTGTGCCTGAATTTTGGCTTTCAGTATATCTATGTCGAAAGGTTTGGCTATGTAGTCATCGGCTCCTTTCTGCAATCCTTCTATGATGGATGTCCTGAAGGTCTTGGCGGTAAGTAGTATGACCGGTATACCTGAAGTGGCAGGAGTGCTTTTTATACGGTGGCACATTTCGTCACCCGGCATACCGGGCATCATTATATCAGATAACACTAAACTGGGATATTGCGTTTCCATATATTCCAGCGCTTCTTGCGCATTGGATTTGTCTATGACCCGGTAAACCGGTTCAAATATACGGCGCATATAGAGGCGGAGTTCATCATTGTCTTCTACAATGAGTAATGTATCCTTGTCCGAGTCACAAAGTGTGGTGTTTTCGGTGGTAGTGAAATCTTTCGTGATTGGAGTGGCGGTGGGCACGGCGGAGGCTGTGACTGCGGCCTTGTTGAGTATGAGCATGAACTCCGAACCTTGGTTTACGATGGAGTTGACTTTGATGTCCCCTTTCAGTAAAGTGGCAAACCGCTTGGCTTGTAATAGTCCCAAGCCGATGCCCGGAGTGCCGGAACTGATGGCATTGCTGGCACGGAAAAAACTTGTAAACAGTTTCTTTTGTTCTTTGGGGGAGATGCCGATACCTGTATCGCTGACGATAATCTGTACTTTGTCAGCTTCGGCTTTCACGTCGATGCTGATTTTCCCTCCAGCAGGAGTGTATTTAAGAGCGTTGGATAGAAGGTTGGTAAGTATCCGGTCCAGTAATTTACTGTCGGCCCACACCCCCAACAGGCAGTCAATGCTGCTTGCCTGCAATGTTTTCTGTTGCTGCTGGCAGAGCGGTTGAAAGATAGTGAAGAGGTTGTCGATATTCTGTTTTAGTGGCACAGCCTCCATTTTGGGGTTCATACTGGAATGGTCTATTCGTTCAAAATCAAGTAGCTGTGATAATATGTCCAGTAGCTTGTTGAGATTGGAATGTGCCAGCCCTATAGACCGGATGGCGTCTGCATGAAGTGTGGAATCCTGACGCAATTCGTCCAAAGGAGCTTTGACAAGCGTAAGTGGGGTACGGATGTCGTGGGCTATGCTTACGAAGAAGGCAATCTTTTCGTTCATATAGTGGCGCACCAACTGTTGCTGTTTGCTTTTGATAATCACTCCTATAATACCGCATAGGGTTATGGTATATAATAGCCAAGCCCACCAAGTGTTCCACCATGGCTGGCAGATGGTGATGCTTGTTGTCCGGTTGCTTAATATAAGCCCGCTGTTGAGGCTGTATGACCGTATGCAAAGTTGGTATTTGCCTGGTGATACATTCGTGTAGCGCAGTTGCTCATTGTTTTCCAACTTGTTCCAGTCACGGTCAAACCCTTCAAGCATGTATTCGTATGCAATGTCTTCCTGATAACGGAAACTTACTGATTCAAATCCTATTGTGAATGAATTGTGTCGGTATGATAAAGTGATGGTGCTATCTGCCAGCATTTGCATGAGCTCTGGACGCATGTCTGTGGATTCTCTGCTGTCTATATTGTCTATCCGGAAGTTGGTGAGCTGTAAAGACGGGGCCTGATAGGAAGTGAGTGAAATGTGGGGTTTGAAAATCAGTACTCCGGTGGTGCTTCCCAGTGCTACACGTCCATCTGCCAATAGGATAGCGGCGGAACGGTTGTAGAATCTCGACATCACATGCTCAAAGTTTTGGTTGTATATCTGCATGGACGGCTGTGGGGGAAGGCAGGCCAGTCCGTGGTCGGTAGTTATCCATAACATCTTGCTGTGGTCGATGAGCAAGGCACTTACACGGTTGGAGGGCAGACGTTGCTCGGTAGAGAAAGCCCTTTTTTCAAGAGTTTGCAGATTGCACAAATAAAGGCCTCCGCCATCACTTCCCAGCCATGCTTGTTCATCGTCTATAAATGCTATGGATTGAATGAAAGCATTGAAATCCTCCCCTTTGTTGTCGGTGCTCTTAAATATATGTGCCTGTTTCCCTGTTTGTTTGTTTATCAGTACCAGCCCGTCCACTGTGCCTACAGCAATGGTATGTGCATCCTTTTGTGCTATGCAACGTGCTTTAATTACGTTGTACGATTTCCACTGCCGGGTAGGGTGCTCCAGTTGCAGCAACTGGTTGTCCATTGTCCCTATCCATAAATCTCTGTCTGTATCAAACTGTACTGTAGAGAGGTAGTCGGAAGGCAAACTGCTGTTGGTGCTTAAGTAATGATGTAAAATTTCTCCCTGGCTGTTGAGAAGAAAGACTCCATTGCCATAAGTGCCTGCAGCGATGATATCCTGGGAATCGATGGAGATACTTAATACCACATTGCCTGGAAGTATCTGCCTGCATCGGTTATTTGGGGGATTGTATATGCTGATACCATTATCGGTGGCAATCCACAATTCACCGTTGCTTTGTTCGCAGAATGCATTTACATTGTCATCGGCTAAGGATGGTTCTTCTCCTTTGCGATGTCTCAGTAAAGTTGTACTGGTTTCCTCGGGCATCATGAGAAATGCCCCGCCGGTATAAGTCCCTATCCATATATTGTCTTCGCAATCTCGGCATAGGGAATACACTCCCATGGCAGTAAGCATCCGGTTGGTGCGCGTGAAGAGTGGCTCCGCTTCGCCGCTGGATAAGTTGTAGGTGTACACTCCATCTCCATCAAAACCCAATAAAACGGTGGACGGTGTCATTTCTATCATGGAACGGATAGGAGTGTGAGGGAGAGAACCGTTTTTGACAGGCTGCTCTTGCCATGAACTGAGACTGATACTTTTCACTCCACAGTTGAAAGTACCTATTAATAATATCTCCTTGTTTGGAAGTGGTAGGAGACTTTGTACATAGGTGTCCGGGCAGAGTTTTTGTAATAAATTCCTATCCTTGGAATAGATACGTAAGTCACATGTGGTACCTATGGCCATACTTTGAGGTAATTCTGTGATATAGGTCACATGGCAGTCGGAATCAATAAGTTGGGGCGTTTCACCTAATAGACAACAGTAGAGACCGCTATTGAGCCCTATCCACAACTGTTCCTGAGAGTCAATAAAAAGGTAATGGAGAACCAGGCCCATATAAATATGTTCGGCTAAATCAAGGTAGAGCTCAAATTGATCGGTAAGCAGGTTATATCTGTAAATCCGTCCTACGTTATTATAAGCATAAAGTGAATTGTTGGGGCTTATGGTTAACATGGTAGTACTTCCTGAGGCATCGGAAAACCTTTGGTTGGTCCCTAATTTATAGCTTTTCATCGAGCGCCCGTTGAAACGGTTGATTCCATCAAGTGTGCCCATCCATATAGCTCCTGACTTGTCTGTTGCGATGGAAAAGACCCGTAGACTGTTCAACCCCTCTTCTGTACCAAATTGTAGGCTGGAAAAACGCTGGATATGCTTGTCTGCATGGGCTGTGATTGAGAACAGCATGAAGAAAAGCAAGACCAGAGTCTGTAGAGTTTGTTTAGTGCAGATATACATTTGCTATGCAATGTTGGTTAACGAGTACAAAAGTACATTAACTCTGTGAATGTTCAAAACAATAATCCAATAAGTTCGAATTGTTGAAAGTATTTGTATTGAAAATCAGTGCCTTGTGATAAAATGCAAGAATTCAAACCTGATATGTGGGGATTCAAACCTGATGAATGGATACTTTAATGAACTTTGCGGCCTAACCGAGAATCTGGTTTACAAATTTTATTATTAATATTATGAAAGTAAAGAAATGTAAAAACACGTTACTCTGCGGCACACTTACTCTCTGTTTGTGGGGAGGTTTTTCGCAAGTGAGGGCTGCTTCATTTGAAAATTTTGCAATAGAACAGCAAAGCAACAAAGTAACAGGTATTGTGAATGATGAGTTTGGTCCGGTGATAGGAGCCTCTGTTGTTGAAAAAGGAACCAGCAATGGTGTAGTTACTGACCTGGATGGTAAATTCAGTCTGAATGTTAAACCTGGAGCAACATTAATCATCAGTTTTGTAGGATACAAACAGCAAGAAGTAAAGGCTGGTAATGCTCCATTGAACATTGTACTTGAAGAAGACAGCAAGATGCTGAGTGAAGTGGTCGTAACTGCTTTAGGTATTAAGCGCGAGCGTAAGGCTCTGGGATATGGTGTGGCTGAAGTGCAGGGTGAAGCGTTGACCAAGGCCAAAGAAACGAATGTCATCAATTCAATGGCGGGCCGTGTTCCAGGTTTGGTAGTGACCCAGACTGCAGGTGGAGCTTCCGGTTCTTCCCGTGTGATATTACGTGGTAGTACAGAGATGACTGGTAATAATCAGCCTTTGTATGTGATAGACGGTGTACCTTTGGATAATACCAATTTTGGTAGTGCCGGTACTTACGGCGGTTTTGACCTTGGTGACGGTATTTCCAGTGTCAATCCTGATGACATTGAAAGCATGTCGGTGCTGAAAGGACCTGCTGCCTCGGCTCTTTATGGTAGTCGTGCCAGCCACGGTGTGATTCTTATCACGACCCAAAAGGCCAATAAGGATAAGGTTAGCGTGGAATACAACGGAACGCTGACTTTTGATACTCAGTTGGCTAAATGGGATGATGTTCAGCAGGTCTACGGTATGGGTGCCAACGGAACTTATCCCATTAACGCGGTGTCTAATACGAACATGAGCTGGGGTGCCAAAGCTGACGGTACCAATATGCTTAAGTATTTTGATGGTGTGGAACGTCCTTACCTGATAGTTCCTGACAATACTTCCCAGTTCTTCCGCACAGGCTTTACTGCAACTAACAGTGCTATCATCGGGGTGAATAATGGCAAGACCGGTATTCGTTTCACCTATACTGATATGCGCAATAAGGATATTGTGCCAAAGACTCACATGAGCAGGGACATCTTCAATTTGCGCGCCAATACCAGTGCCGGGAAGTTTGACTTGGATTTCAGTGTTAACTATACCCGTGAAGATGTGAAAAATCGTCCTGCATTGGGAGACAGCAAATCGAATATTGGAAAGAATTTAATGACTTTGGCCACCACTTATGACCAGGCATGGCTCAAGTCTTATCAGGATGCCAGTGGTGAATATGCCAACTGGAATGGTATGGACCCTTATAATGTGAATCCTTATTGGGATGTTTACAAGAACTCAAACAGCTCTAAGAAAGACCAATTCCGTTTCAATGGTAAGGTTGTCTGGAACATCACTCAACACCTGAAGGTACAAGGAACAGCAGGAGCTGAGCTTAATTGGTTTACTTTTGAAGACTACAAGGCTCCTACCACGCCGGGATATGAATCCGGTTACTTGCAGAATAATAATTTCCGTAATCGCATGTATAACTTCGAGCTTCTGGCCCTCTATAATAACTCTTGGGGGAATTTCGACTTTAATGCGACATTGGGAGGTAACTTGTACAAAGTGAATAACCAGACTATAGTCACTACTGCCAAGGACATGAAGATTCGCGATGTGGTGGCTTTGATGAGCTTCAATGAAGTAAGTGTAGAGCCTTACAGTTATCGTAAGCAGATTAACTCTATTTATGGTGCCGTTAACTTGGGTTGGAAGCACATGCTTTACTTTGATGCAACCCTTCGTGGCGACCAGTCTTCCACATTACCCATCAGTAATAACATGTATATCTATCCTTCTTTCTCCGGTAGCTTTGTATTCTCCGAGTTGCTGAAGTTGGGTGACAAACTTCCTTATGGTAAAGTGCGTATGTCATGGGCGCAAGTTGGTAGTGATACCGATCCATATCAGCTCGGATTGGTGTATACCAAGTCTAAGTTTGCTTATCCCGGTTATACTATTGGTTATATCAGTAACGGTACTATCCCCAATAAGGATTTGAAACCTACCAAGACCAATTCATTCGAAATGGGTCTGGAACTGAAATTCTTGAAGAACCGTATCGGCTTGGACTTCACTTATTACAGCCAGCTTAGCAAGAATCAGATTATGGGTATGGCCAGCTCCTCGACTTCCGGCTACGGCTATCGTTTGATTAATGCGGGTGAAATTGAGAATAAAGGTGTGGAAATAGCTTTGAACACTCGTCCGATTCAAACGAAAGACTTCTCTTGGGATTTGAATTTCAACTTCTCGAAGAATAGTAATAAGGTGAAGAAACTGGTGGACGACATGGATATGTTTGAACTGGAAAAGGCTACATGGCTTGACGTACAAGTGGCTGCCAAGGTAGGTGAGAATTTCGGCTCTATCGTAGGTCCCGACTTCCAGCGTAACGAAAATGGTGATATTCTTATCGATCCCTCAACCGGATTGCCTATGTACGACAAGAGCAACCATGTGCTGGGAAATGCATCTTGGGACTGGACCGGCGGTGTTTATACCAACTTCTCCTACAAGAATATTTCACTTTCTGCCGTGTTTGATGTGAAGGTAGGTGCTGACCTTTATTCTATGTCAGCTCGGGCCGCGCATGAAACAGGCAAGAGCATGGCCACTTTGGAAGGCCGCGAAGCATGGTATAAGTCCGAAGAGGCTCGTCAGGCAGCAGGCTATGCCAAGGATTCTCCTGACTGGATACCGACCGGTGGTTTCATTGCTCCGGGTGTGATTGACAATGGTGACGGCACCTATCGTGAAAACGACATTATAATTAATCCAGAAAAGTACTGGATGAATGTTTGCCGCAATGCGCCTTCTATGTTCATCTATGATAACTCTTATGTAAAGTGCCGCGAAATCACGCTGAGCTACACCTTACCTAAAACCTGGTTGAAGAATGTAATAGACGGACTGACAGTATCGTTTGTAGCCCGTAATCCGTTCATTGTCTGGAAAAATATTCCAAACATTGACCCGGACTCCAACTACAACAATACCACCGGTATGGGTATGGAGTATGGTTCACTGCCTTCACGCAAGAGCTACGGCTTCAATATTAATGTAAAATTCTAAGAGACCCCATACAATTTATCCAATACATTATTAAAAAAGATATATACAATGAGACACTATAAATCATATATCACAATGGCGTTGGCAGCATGTACTTTGTCTTTTGCTTCTTGCAGCGATGAGTACATGGAGAACATGAATACCGATCCCTCAAAGGCTGCAACCATTGACCCCAACGCACAGCTCACGACTGCCCAACTCCATACTTATGGTGACCTGGAGGTGAGTGAAACTTACCGTAGCTACATTTATGCCTTTAATCAGCAACTGATGGGCTGCTGGAATACTACGAATTATGGTGGCCGCCATACACTTGACCTTAACGAGATGGGGCATATCTGGCAGAACTACTATTTGAAAAATATCAAGGACCTTACCGATGCGCAGGCACGCACTACGGATGATGACGAGAAGGTGAACATCAATGCGGCTGTCCGCATCTATCGTGTCTATCTCATGTCTCATCTTACTGATATTTATGGTGATGTACCTTACTTTGAAGCGGGAAAAGGCTTTATTGATGGTAAGTTCACGCCTAGATATGACACGCAAGAAGAGATATACAATGACTTTTTTGCGGAACTCGACGCTGCCGTAACAGCTTTTGATGGTACCAAGGACCGCATCACCGGAGATGTCATTTATAACGGTGATATAAACAAATGGAAGAAGTTTGCCAATTCACTCCGCTTGCGTTATGCTATGCGTATCTCGGATGCCAACCCACAGAAGGCCCAGGAAGAGTTTGAAAAAGCTTTGGCTGCAAATGGTGGTATCATTGTCTCTGGTGCTGATGACGCACTGATTCCTTATTTGGATATTGCTTTTGACTTTGGTGGCGAAAGCTATTCCGACTATCGTCGCAACGCTTTGTCACAACGTCTGTATGGTAACGACCCTCGCAATAACCCCAGTTTTATCTGCTCTACTTTTTATAATCAGCTGTTCAATACTGGTGACCCTCGTTTCCTTGCTATCATACGATTCTACTTTGACCAGATAATGAGCACAACCAGTACCGAAGGCCGCATTGATATCACTGAAGAGGTATTGGCTAAAAATATGGCGCATCCGCGCGATCCAGGTGCATTCTTCTATGAACCTTGGCCCGAAGCGTACGAGAGCGACCTTATAAAAGAATTGCAGGAAAGCAATCCTGCCATTGAAAAGATTTCCATGGATACAGAAACGGAACCCAAGTTGGCAAGTAACTTTCTTGAGGGTGAAAACCCGGGAGTGGTTATAACCTCGGCCGAAGTGGACTTCCTGCTGGCAGAAGCTGCTCTGAAAGGATGGAATGTGGCTGGCTCCGTAGAAGAGCATTATAGAAAAGGTGTACGTGCGGCTATGGACTTCTTGACGGACAATTACGGATGTGATAAAGTAACTGATGAAGAGTTCGACAACTATATGGCCAATAACATCATTGGTTACACGGTAGAGCAGAAAAAGGCATCTATCAATACGCAGGCATGGATTCTGCATTTCACCAATCCGTTGGAGTGTTGGGCTAATTTGCGCCGTTCCAACTACCCACAGCTAAAGTCTCCTGCAGAGTATGGCTTCAGCCAGGTTCTTACTGGGGGAGCAGCTATCCCGGTCCGTCTGTGTTATCCTGTGCTGGAATCTTCATACAATAAGAAAAACTATGAGGAAGCGCTGGAGCGTATGGGAGGTAATAATAGCTGGAATACCCCTGTGTGGTGGGATAAAAATAATGTTCAATAATTTCTGTTCAACATCAAATTAACTATCAATATGAAAAAGATATATGTTATGCTGTTTGCCATATTGGCATTCAACGCCTTCTTGACAAGCTGCAGCGACGAAGAGCCGTTCTCTACGGCTACGCCCAATGATGAGCCTCGTATACTCGACCCTACCTTTCCGGATCGGGTCAATGGAAATTTGGCCACATTTGCCAATTTCAGTCGTGACGGCAAATTTTCGATGAAACTCACGGTGACTCCCGCGGACTATACTACCGTAACCTGGTTTGTGGATGGAGAAGAAGTGGCTACCGGTACTGAAATAGAAAAGGAATTTATGGCAGGAACTTATCACCTTAAAATAACAGCTACCACCACTGTTGGGAAATCCACTTACCGTGAGGGGCTTATCCAGGTAAATCCTTTAGTGGATGACCCCAGTGCCACTGAAGTGGCATTCGAACGTATTGTGGCTCCCGGTAATAAAGCTTGTCTTTACGGCGATAACCTGGATAAAGTGGAAAGCATTCTTATTGGTGGGATGGCTGCCACGGATATTACTTATGTGGAGTCGGAAGATGGCAATTATGTGGAATATACTGTGCCTGCCGGCTTGTCGGAGGGAGACTACCGGGCTATTTTTATCGATGCCGAAGGAAATGAATATGGCGCCAATAAAGTGAAAGTGACTAAAGGGGCTATGATTACAATGGGAGCCAACCGTGCTACCGTTGGTACGGCATGGATAATGACCGGTATTAATCTTGATGCTGTTGCCTCGGTTGCGGTAGCTGATGTGGAGGTAGTGGAATTTGCAGAGCAAACTACCACTTCTCTCACGCTGATTTGCCCGGAACTGGCAGAAGGGGAATATACAGTGACTGGTAAGACCAAGACTGGTGAGAGTATACAGTTCTATGCCAATGGTGAAGTTACTACAGAACAGAAAGTTACTATCTCTTCTGAGAAAGCCCTATGGGAAGGCCATCATTATGTGTCTTGGGACAAAGCGGACGGTGATCCGAACAAATCGTTCAACCTAATTCCTCAAGAAGTGATGACTGCCCTTAAGCCGGGAACTATTTTGCGGGTGTATTATTCGATAGAGCCTACAGCAGAATATCATCAGATGCAACTTGCTACCGGTTGGTGGACAGGGCTGATGGATAAGATAGAATTCAGTGAAGATGGTGTTTACGAACTGATTATCACCCAAGAGGTTATTGACAAGATAAATGCTGAGGCCGGATTCCTTTGTGTGGGACACGGTTACTATGTTGACTTGGTAACAGTTCAATAATTTCTAATAAAGAGTGAAAAAATGCATACTTACATTTTACGATTTTTTCTGCTGTTTGCTGCATCTGCCACAAATCTTAGTGCACAGATACCCATATATCAAAATCCTGATATGCCTATCGAAGTGCGCGTTGAGGATGCGTTAAGCCGTATGACACTTGAAGAAAAGGTGGCACTTTGCCATGCGCAGAGCAAGTTCTCATCGGCAGGGGTGCCCCGTTTGGGTATTCCAGAGTTGTGGATGAGTGATGGACCTCATGGAGTTCGCCATGAGTTTGAATGGAATACTTGGAATTATGCGGGTTGGACCAACGACTCTATTACGGCTTTTCCTGCTCTTACGGCTCTTGCCGCCACTTGGAATCCGGATATGGCTGCACGCTATGGCAAGGCTATTGGCGAGGAGGCACGTTATCGTAAGAAAGACGTATTGTTAGGTCCCGGTGTCAATATCTACCGTACTCCCCTTAATGGGCGTAACTTTGAGTATATGGGTGAAGACCCTTATCTTGCCGGTGTGATGGCGGTTCCTTATGTCAAGGAATTGCAAAAGAACGGTGTTGCTGCTTGTGTGAAGCATTTTGCATTGAACAACCAGGAGCTGTGGCGTGGTACCGTTGACGTTGAAGTGAGTGACCGTGCTCTTTACGAAATCTATTTGCCTGCTTTCAAGCAGGCAATAGTGGAAGGGGGGGCATGGAGCGTCATGGGAGCTTATAACAAGTATCGTGGCCAGCATTGTTGCCATAATGCCCGTCTGCTCAATGATATTCTACGTGATGAATGGGGTTTTGACGGTTGTGTCATTACGGATTGGGGAGGAGCTCACGACACCAAAGAGGCTGCTCTTAATGGTCTTGACATTGAAATGGGGTCTTATACCAACGGTTTGACTTCGGATAATAGCTTGGGGTATAATCTCTATTATTTGGCAGACCCCTATCTGGAGATGTTGAAGAAGGGGGAATTGCCGATGGCGTCAGTGGATGCGAAAGCGAGAAATATACTGCGTCTGATTTTCCGGACTTCATTGAATCAGAATAAGCCGTATGGCTCACTCTGTACCAAAGAACATTATGATGTGGCTAAAGTAATAGGTGACGAGTCCATCGTACTGTTGCGGAACAATGGCATTCTTCCATTACAAGCTGATAAGTATAATCGGATATTGGTGGTTGGTGACAATGCTGTCCGTAGACTTACGGATGGTGGCGGTTCGTCGGAATTGAAACCAAAAGATATGATTTCTCCACTTGATGCACTGCGTGCCCTATATGGTGATAAGATAGAATACACCCAGGGTTATGCATGTGGCCGTCCCTTTTTTGGATATGAGGAGGAAATGCAACAGACGGTGATAGACTCTTTGCGTGTTGAGGCTGTGGCAAAGGCACGGCAGGCAGATGTTGTTATCTATGTGGGAGGTTTGAATAAAAATGCTTTTCAGGATTGTGAATCTACTGACCGTAAGTCGTATAATTTACCTTTTTCTCAAAATGAATTGATAGAAGAGCTTGTTGCTGTCAATCCAAATCTTGTGATAGCCAATATCAGTGGCAATGCTTATGCTATGCCGTGGTTGAAGAAAGTGCCTGCAATCCTGCATATTTCTTATTTGGGGACCATGGGAGGAGCGTCGATTGCAGATGTTATCAGTGGTAAAGTGAATCCATCGGGTAAACTGCCTTATTCTTTCCCGGTGAAGTTAAGCGATTGTTCGGCGCACTCTTTTGGTGAAGGGGCTTATCCGGGTATCGATACTGGCAAGGAAGATGTGTCTTTGACGGATTATCAGCGCAATGTCGGTGTCAACCCTAAAGAAGAGTATAAAGATGATATTTTAGTAGGTTATCGTTGGCACGATACAAAGAAGATTCCGGCTCTTTTTAGTTTTGGCCATGGATTGAGTTATACTTCTTTCAAATACGGCAAGTCTCGGCTGTCATCGAAGACGATGGATGAAAAAGGAAGTATCAAGGTGACAGTGCCTTTGACTAATACGGGTACGAGGATTGGTAAAGAAGTTGTACAACTTTATCTTGGGGATCCGGTGTGTAGCGTTATCCGTCCATTGAAAGAGTTGAAGCACTTTACAAAAGTAGAGGTCGAACCTGATGAAACTGTTCAAGTGGAATTTGTTATCACTTCTGATGATTTGAAGTTTTTTGATGAGGCAAGCCATCAATGGGTAGCTGAACCAGGAGTATTCAATGTGTATGTCGGGACTTCATCTGCAGATATTCGTTGCATGCACTCCTTTAAATATATATGTGATTGACGTAATAATTCAACGGCAATTAAACATATATGTGAAGAAAACGTACTGCCTTTTAGGCAGTACGCTGCATAATGAATCATTCTTTTGAAGCTTGAAATTTAATCAATATCCATTATCTTTGTATATTTGGATAGATAATTGCTAATATAAAACCATGATGAAACAGAAACTTCTTTACCTTTTGCCACTCTTCCTATTGTCGGGATGTGGACAGGTTACTTACAAGAATGCATCTCTGCCGGCAGAAGAGCGTGCCGGACTTTTGCTGAAGGAACTGACGCTCGAAGAGAAGGTGTCCTTGATGATGGACAGCTCCAAACCAGTGGAACGCCTGGGCATCAAGCCCTATAACTGGTGGAATGAAGCGTTGCATGGAGTGGCGCGTGCCGGGCTGGCCACAGTGTTTCCCCAACCGATTGGTATGGCGGCATCCTTCTCGCCGGAGACTGTATACGAGGTATTTACTGCTGTTTCTGATGAGGCCCGTGCCAAGAATGCCTACTATACATCCCAGGAAAGCCATGAACGCTATCAAGGATTGACGATGTGGACGCCTACAGTGAATATCTATCGCGACCCCCGCTGGGGAAGGGGTATAGAGACTTATGGGGAAGACCCTTATCTGACCAGCCGTATGGGTGTGATGGTTGTAAAAGGTTTGCAGGGTACGAACGATGGAAAATATGACAAGCTGCATGCTTGTGCCAAGCACTTTGCCGTACACTCCGGTCCGGAATGGAACCGCCATGAGTTTAATGCGGAAAATATCAAGCCCCGTGATTTGTATGAAACTTATCTTCCTCCTTTCGAGGCTTTGGTGAAAGAAGGAAAAGTGAAGGAGGTGATGTGTGCCTACAACCGTTTTGAGGGCGATCCTTGCTGCGGTAGCGACCGCCTACTGATGCAGATTTTGCGCGATGAGTGGGGATTTGACGGTATTGTCCTTTCGGACTGTGGAGCTATTGCCGATTTTTACAGAGACTATGGTCATAAGACGCATCCTGATGCAGAGTCCGCTTCGGCGGCTGCGGTGCTGAGTGGAACTGACTTGGAGTGCGGTTCGAGTTACGAGGCCCTGGTAGAAGCGGTGAAGCAGGGAAAGATTGATGAAAAAGCAGTGGATGTAGCAGTCAAGCGTCTTTTGACGGCTCGCTTTGCCTTGGGTGAAATGGACGAGCCGGAGAAGGTGTCCTGGACCGGCATTCCTTTTTCTGTGGTGGCTTCTGCCGGACACGACTCTCTGGCGCTCGACATGGCTCGCAAGTCAATGACACTGCTTATGAACAAGGATAATACCTTGCCGTTGAAGCGTGGAGGGCTGACTGTAGCCGTGATGGGTCCGAACGCCAATGATTCTGTGATGCAGTGGGGAAATTATAACGGTATGCCTCCGCACACAGTCACCATTCTGGACGGAATTAGAAAAGCCTTGGGGACTGATGACCGGCTTATTTATGAACAAGGCTGCGGATGGGTGGAGAGAGCTCAGATACAGAGCGTCTTCAACCGTTGCAAGACTGCCGACGGGAAACCCGGATTTACTGCACGCTACTGGAATAACGTGACTCGTGACGGTGAGCCAGTCACTACTGCCCAAGTGACCACTCCTTTCCATTTCTGTACATCCGGTGCCACGGTTTTTGCTCCGGGTGTGAACCTTACCGACTTCTCGGCTACCTACAACAGCGTATTCACTCCCGACCAGTCGGGAGAGGTGGTCTTTGACATCTATGCTTATGGCTCAGGGAGATTGCGGATAAATGGGGAGGAAGTGAGAGGATTCTCCAATCAGCACGGTGGGCAGAAGAGTGCTTATACTTTGCAGGTACAAGCAGGAAAAACGTATGACGTTGAATTGGATTTTGAATATTTCCGTAGCGATGCACAGTTGAACTTTGACCTTGGATTTAAGAATGAAGTGGATGTGAGGAAATCTGTGGAGCGTGTAAAGGATGCTGATGTCGTGGTCTTTGTGGGAGGAGTCTCTCCGAACCTCGAAGGCGAGGAGATGGGTGTTGAGCTTCCCGGATTCAGAGGAGGCGACCGTACCGATATAGAGTTGCCTGCTGTCCAGCGGGAACTGATTGCCGCTTTGCACCGTGCCGGTAAAAAGGTGGTGTTGGTGAACTGTTCAGGTTCTCCTATCGGCTTGGAGCCGGAAACCGGGAGGTGTGGAGCTATCCTGCAGGCATGGTATCCCGGTCAGGCAGGTGGTACGGCTGTAGCCGAAGTCTTGTTCGGTGATTACAATCCGGCAGGACGCTTGCCGGTCACCTTCTACCGTAATGTGTCACAGCTTCCTGATTTTGAGGATTATAATATGACCGGCCGGACTTACCGTTACATGACCCAGGAACCGCTTTTCCCCTTCGGTCATGGATTGAGCTATACCTCTTTCTGCTATGGCGCTGTGGTGCTTGGTTCGGATAATATAAAGTCCGGTGAGAAATTGAGATTGAATGTCCCCGTAACCAATACCGGCAAATGTGACGGTGAAGAGGTTGTGCAGGTCTATTTGAAGAAAAACGATGATGTCGAAGGACCGAGCAAGGCATTGCGTGCTTTCAAACGGGTACATATCCCGGCAGGAAAGACGGTCGATGTAGAGTTTGATTTGGGCGATAAAGAGTTGGTGTGGTGGAATCCGCAAAGCAATACCATGTGCGTTTCCGAAGGCAGTTATGAACTTATGGTGGGCGGTAGCTCGCAGACTGCTGGTTTGCTGCGCCGGTCTTTTGTCATTCAGCCTTGATACATTGCTGACAAAGTCGAAAAAGAAAATTCCGCTTGAAGGTAAGTCATGACCCTCAAGCGGAATTTTTGTGTACTGGGGATACATGTTCTTAATAATCCTTAATACAATATGTTAACTTCCTTGCTTCTCTGTTCTTATCTAATTTTAATTGATATATTTGTGATATCATTATGATATCAATTAAATCTATAGAATATGGAAACAAAAGAGTGTGGTTTCAGTGGTTTCAAGATGAATGGCTTTTTGGCCTTGTTCCTTCATTTGGTAGTGCTTACGGCAGTGATAATCTTTGGGTTTATCATTTCTGTGCCTACCTTGATCCTTTCGGTGTGTCTGTGTCTGATATGGTTTATTATGTTTGCCGGCTATATGGAGCTGGAGCCGAACGAGGCGCGTGCTATGGTGTTCTTTGGTAAATATAAAGGGACGTTCAAGGAGACCGGCTTTTTCTGGGTAAACCCTTTCCTTAATAAGAAGAAGCTTTCGCTTCGTGCACGCAACCTGGATGTGGAGCCGATAAAGGTGAACGATAAGATTGGTAATCCTATTCTTATAGGACTGGTATTGGTGTGGAAGCTGAAGGACACCTATAAAGCCATGTTTGAGATTGATTCACAAACAATGGCTGCATCCGCTCCGACAGCGGGTAATGCGAACCAGGTCAGTCTTGGCAATGCGGTGGCCAACCGTATGAATGCGTTCGAGAATTTCGTCATGATACAGAGTGATGCCGCTCTTCGCCAGGTTGCCGGTCAGTATGCCTATGATGATAATGAGGCTGATACGGAAGAGTTGACACTTCGTTCGGGCGGTGAGGAAATCAATGAACAGCTGGAGCAGAAATTGAATGAACGCCTGGCCATGGCAGGTATGGAAGTGGTGGAAGCGCGTATCAACTATCTGGCATATGCGCCCGAAATTGCCGCTGTGATGCTGCGTCGCCAGCAAGCATCTGCCATTATTACGGCACGCGAGAAGATTGTGGAAGGGGCAGTCTCTATGGTAAAAATGGCGCTCCATAAACTTTCTGAAGAAGAAATTGTTGAACTGGACGAAGACAAGAAAGCAGCAATGGTCAGCAATCTGTTGGTAGTGCTTTGTGCGGACGAGGCTGCCCAACCGGTAGTCAATACGGGAACGTTGAACCATTGATAAAGGATACGGATGAAAGAGATGGGAGGCATAGGACGGTGGGCTCTTATACTGCTCTTGCTGGGCAATGTATATGGGGGCTTTGCACAAGATGCGAATACTGCGCGCGCGCAGCACATTTATGAATTGTTTGTGGCAGGGCAAGGTGACAGCATCCATGCGGCATTGAACCGGGAGTTGCAGGAGAAACTGGCTCCGGCACTCTTCAATGATTCTTTCCGGCAAGCAGAGAAAATGTTTGGTAAATCCATATCAAAAGGAGAATGGAAGACCGATTCTGCCCAGGGAATTACTATCTATTATTCCGATGTGGAATTTGAACGTTATAATCTCCGCTTTCTAGTGGCTTTTGATGCTGACGGGGCACTGAATACAATCCGGCTAGTCCCTGCACCTGCTGTTAGCACTGCCCAACCGGTAGCCTATGATAAGACAAAAATGGATGAAAGGGATATTACGCTGGGAGCCGACGGCTACAAGCTTCCCGGAACGTTGACTTTGCCCAAGAGGGCAGTCGGTTCGGATGTATGCAGGGTTCCTTGTGTTATTCTGGTACATGGTTCCGGTCCTCACGACCGTGACGAGACGATAGGTCCCAACAAGCCTTTCCGTGACCTGGCCTGGGGATTGGCGGAACGCGGCATTGCCGTCGTCCGCTATGAAAAACGGACAAAAGCATATGGTGCGGCTTGCGTTCCTGCCGGTCGCGAACTCGATTATGATACTGAGGCCGTGGACGATGCCGTTGCCATAGTGGAGCAGGTAAGGGCTTTGCCCGAGCTGGCTTCTGACAGTGTGTATGTGTTGGGGCACAGCCTGGGAGGTACATTGGCTCCCCGTATTGCCGGGCGTTCGAAAGGTTTGGCAGGTATCATTATCCTTGCCGGACTGGCAAGACCGCTTGAAGATGCTCTTGAGGAACAGTTTTATTATACCTCTTCTTTGACGGATTCTTCAGTCAATGTAAAGGCTCAACTTGATGAACTGAAACAACAGTTGGTGAATGTCAAAAAGCTTGGTACCGAAGAGTTCGATGAGGCAATTCCCTTACCATTGGGGCAGCCCCGCTCATATTGGCTGTTTGCCAACGCTTACAAACCGGTGGAGGTTGCCGCTAAACTAAAGCTGCCCATATTTGTTCTTCAAGGGGAGAGAGATTATCAAGTGACTATGGAAGACTTCGGTTTATGGCGTTCCGGTCTGTTGCGTTGTAAGAATGCGTACTTCAAATCTTATCCGAAATTGAATCACTTGTTGCAGGAAGGCAGCGGCAAGGCGACTCCGTTTGAGTATAGCCATGCTTCGCCCGTCCCGGCATATGTTATGGATGACATTGCCTCCTTCGTGCGGGGCAAGCAGAATACTCTTTGATTGGTACTTGGTTATATCAAAGTAACTTCAATCATAAATCGTAAATTGTTAAATAGTAAATAAATAGTGGCTAAAAAAGAAACTTCAACCAAAAGCTTTGTCCTCCGTGTGGATGCTGCAACGATGGATGCCATTGAAAAATGGGCAGCCGACGAGTTCCGTAGTACCAATGGACAGCTTCAGTGGATTATCGCTGAAGCATTGCGGAAGAGTGGGCGGATGAAGAAGTCCAAGAATCCTCCTCCGTCTGAAGAGAAAGCAAAGGAGGATTAGTGATAACAGATTCTAAATCGTAGATAATATGATTAATCTTGGTCCTTATTCCGGCAAGAAATGCCCTAATGTCCGTTTCCAACCCACTGTGCTTGACCGTATTCTGGAAGGTACGGCCCTGCTTATCGTGCTCGTTACGTGGATTAGCATTTTAATAGTTCTTTTACCATTTATCCTCCTTTTTCATCTTTATTTGTTGTTATAAATCTGCCATTACCTACTAATGGTTACTCTTTCTCTTCTTTTCGCAATTTTTAGGTATTGTTCTCCTTTTTAACTACCTCTACCTTTGCTCCCAACAAAATTTAAGATAAAAGATGAGAAAATTAACTGGCTTATTCGTTTTATGTTTTTTGCTTTCTGCCAATGCTTTGCAGGCTGCTGAACCTGAAAAAGTTACTTCTGCAGCAGAGAGTACGGAGATTTCAACAGACAAAGAGAAAAAGGAAAAAGTAGCGAATGATGGCGACAACTACAAGAAATTCCGTTTCGGTGGATACGGAGAAATGGTTGCAAGTTTTAAGGATTATGGTATTAACCGTTTCTATGGTGCACCTGAAGGCAATCCAGACAAACATAGGAATACAATTTCTATACCCCGTTTCGTGTTGGCTCTGGATTACAAGTTCAATTCCAAATGGATACTCGGTGCTGAAATCGAGTTTGAATCCGGTGGTACGGGTACTGCTTATGAACTTGAGAATACGGAAAACGGTGAGTATGAAACGGAGGTGGAAAAGGGTGGCGAAGTGGCTATCGAGCAATTCCACATTACCCGTTTAATTGTTCCACAATTCAACATACGTGCCGGTCACATCATTGTCCCGGTAGGATTGACCAACGCCCATCATGAACCAATCAATTTCTTTGGAACTTATCGGCCGGAAGGAGAGACAACCATCCTTCCTTCTACGTGGCATGAAAACGGACTCGAGTTTTTTGGTTCTTTTGGAAAAGGATATGCCAGCTTTGATTATCAGGCCATGATAGTGGCCGGTCTGAATGCCAATGGCTTTGACCGTAACACCTGGATAGCAAGTGGCAAACAAGGCATCTTTGAAGAAGACAACTTTACTTCACCGGGCTATGTGGCTCGTCTGGACTATAAGGGGGTTCCGGGGTTGCGTATAGGTGCTTCGTTCTATTACTGCGCTGATGCCGGTTCCAATTCTGACAAAGCGGATACTTATTCGTCTACCGGTAAGATTCCGGTAAGAATTTATACGGCAGATGCCCAATACCGTAATAAATATGTGGTTGCCCGTGCCAATATGGTATACGGAAATTTGGGTAATTCAGCGAAGCTTAGTGAGGCAAATACCAAATTGTCGAATAAATCTCCTTACAGCCGTATAACCCCCATTGCAAAGAATGTAGTCAGTTATGCAGCCGAGGCCGGTTTGAATATCAGCGCTTTCTTCAAAGGAAACAGGAAAGTTCCGGTTATCTACCCCTTTGCACGTTATGAATATTATAATCCGCAAGAAAAGGGAGAGGCCAGCCAGATAATGGAGAAACGTTGTCAGGTAAGCATGTGGACTGCCGGATTGAATTGGTATGCCTTGCCTAATCTGGTGGTAAAGGCTGATTACACTACCCGCCAAATCGGAACAAACAAGGTTTTTGGAACTGGCAAGTATAATAGTGAAAATGAGTTTTCGATCGGTATTGCCTATATCGGTTGGTTTGTCAAGAAGTAGATGAATAGTAATCAATTAATTTTATACAGATGAAGAAAAATTTCTTTTATGCGACAGCTTTGGTATTAGGGCTGGCATTTACGGCTACTGCTTGTAGCGATGATGATGACAACAGTACAGTTAATCCTGCTGACATTGAGTATAACTCGGAGAATGCGGCAAGTTGGCACAACTACATGAGAAATGTGGCGGCTTTGTTGAAGACAGATGCCACCAATCTTTATGATTCTTGGAATACGAGTTATAAGGGTGGGGCAAGTTTTGCAACTTCCTTCAAAGCTCATAATGGTGCCTATAACTTTTCAAGTGCCTGGAACTGTATAGAGCAGGTTATCGACGGTTGTGTTGAAATCTCCAATGAGGTAGGTGAGACGAAGATTGGTGATCCATATAATAAATATATGGCAAACAATGTTATAGAGGCCCTCTATGCTGTTGAGTCATGGTATAGCTGGCATTCCCGTGATGATTATACCAATAATATTTACTCAATCCGCAATGCCTATTACGGCTCTTTGGACGGTAAGGTGAGCGACAAGTCAATTTCAAAATTGGTGGCTGGAGTCAATGCGGAGTTGGATATGAAAGTGTCGGCAGCTATCACTACGGCAGCATCGGCTATTCAGGCTATTCCCCAACCTTTCCGTAATAATATCAACAGTCAGGAAACGGTAGCGGCTATCAAGGCTTGTGAAGAACTGGAAAGTGTATTGGATAAGGAGTTGAAACCTTATATCAGGGACAATAGCACCATTAACAGCAATGAAGCACTTGACCCGATTGTTGAAAATTATGTCAATGTTGTGGTTTTGCCTACCTATAAGGATTTGAAGGAGAAGAATAGTACGCTGTATGACGCTGTGGTGGCTCTTGCCAACAATCCCTCTAACAGTGCTTTTGAGACGGCATGCAATGCTTGGATAACAGCCCGTGAACCTTGGGAGGAAAGTGAGGCGTTCCTATTTGGGCCGGTGGATGAGCTGGGACTTGACCCGAATATGGATAGTTGGCCTTTGGACCAGAACGCCATTGTCCAGATTCTGAATTCCCAGAAATGGGGCGATTTGGAATGGAGCGAGGGTGATGATGATGCAAAAGTTGAATCTGCTCAAAATGTACGCGGATTCCATACTTTGGAATTCCTGCTTTTCAAGGATGGCAAGCCTCGTACAGTTAAATAAGAATTATTTATAAACAATACTCAAGAAGTAAAGGGGAGGATTTGGAGAATCCTGCCTTTACTTCTTTGGCATGTTTGGATATGCCATTATTAAAAAGTAGATAAAGATGATGAATCGTTTAATGAGATATTCATGTCTTCTCCTTTGTTTGTCGGCAGGTTTGACTGCTTGTGATGATGATGGGATTGACGTGTTGGATATAGAGATTCCTGAAGGATACGCTCTGTCTGCCGGAACGTCCACAATCTTCATGAATTCATCCAAGGCCTATGATTCACCGGCAGACTGGGTGTCGGGTGTTTACAACAGTCGCTTTAATGATGGTGACGGGCTTTACGATGATGTGCGTACGAGTAGCAATGGCATGGGAGGTGGTCTTGGCCCAGTCTATGCGGGGTATTCTTGTGGCAGTTGTCATCGTAATGCCGGCCGTACCAAACCGACGCTGTGGAGTGAAGGTGGATCGGGTAGTTACGGGTTTTCCTCGATGCTGGTTTATATAAGCCGCAAGAATGGTGCGTTTTTTCAGGATTATGGTCGTGTCCTCCATGACCAGGCAATTTATGGAGTGAAACCGGAGGGGAAGCTTTCTGTGGAGTATACTTATGAGACTTTTACCTTTCCCGACGGAGAGAAGTATGAACTTTGCAGACCGGCTTATTCCATATCCGAATGGTATGCTGACAGTATAAAGCCTGAAGATATGTTCTGTACGGTGCGTATCCCGTTGAGACATGTCGGTATGGGGCAAATGATGGCTTTGGAAGCTACGGAGATTGAAGCGCTTGCTGCAAAAAGTAATTATCCGGAGTATGGTATAAGTGGCCGTTGCAATTACATTACCGAACGTGGTGTGAGAAGCTTGGGGCTGTCGGGAAATAAGGCTCAACATGCGGATTTGACTGTTGAACTTGGTTTTTCAAGTGATATGGGTGTTACCAATAGCCGCTATCCGGAAGAGATATGCGAGGGGCAGTCCCAGGTGAATCAAGGCAGCATGATGGGGCTTTCTTATGCCCAGTTGGATGTTTCTACAGAAGATATGGAAGATGTTGACTTGTATATGCAGAGTCTTGGTGTTCCTGCACGGCGTAATGTGAATGACCCGCAGGTGATAAGGGGAGAACAGAATTTCTATAAAGCCAAGTGCCATCTTTGCCATGTCACCACGTTGCATACCAAGCCTCGGGGCTCCGTGCTGTTGAACGGTACCCGTTTGCCATGGTTGGGAAGTCAGACAATTCACCCCTATTCGGATTTTTTGCTGCATGATATGGGCTCCGAAATTATGGGAGTCGGTCTGAATGATAACTATGTAAGTGGGTTGGCGCGTGGCAATGAATGGCGCACTACTCCGCTTTGGGGTATCGGGCTTCAGGAAAAGGTAAACGGACATACCTACTTCTTGCACGATGGTCGTGCTCGCAATCTTGTTGAAGCCATAATGTGGCATGGGGGAGAGGGAGAAGCATCGAAAAATCTCTTTAAGAACATGAGTAAGGATGACCGTGATGCCCTGATTGTATTTTTAAATTCACTTTAGAACTAATAAGCTTTATATAAAAAGTAATTATGAAGAAATTTTTATATGTCGCCATGCTGGCTGTTTTGCCTTTGACCGCTATGGCGCAACATGAGGAAGATACGGAGAATGGTGTAGTGTCATTGGCCGGAAGAGAAGGTTTTACCATTGAAACAAAGAAAGGTGATTTTGTTTTCAAGCCTTATCTGTTGGTACAAACGAGTGCTAATTTCAATTGGTATGATGATGAAGGCTTGGATAAGGCTTATAACCAAGATAATATTGCCAATTCGGGTTTTTCCATTCCTTATGCCGTACTTGGCTTTACTGGCAAGGCTTTTGGAAAAGTAGCTTTCAATCTGTCCATCAATGCTGCTGCAAGTGGAGGAGCGCTGTTACAGCAGGCGTGGTTTGATGTACAGCTGAAAAAACAATTTGCGATTCGTGTCGGAAAGTTCAAGACTCCATTCTCGCATGCCTATCTGACAACTCTTGGCGAAACACTGCTTCCCCAGTTGCCGGTTTCTCTGACGTCTTCTGTAATTTTGCCTTATTCGTTGAATGCCGTGACGCCTAATATCGGTACGGGATTTGACCTGGGTGTTGAAATTCACGGTCTGGTGGCAGATAAGTTCGGTTATGAAGTCGGCTTGTTCAATGGAACCGGAGCTTCCGTGAATACAGCTTCAAAGACGATGAGTGATGACTGGCATATCCCTTCATTGCTGTATGCCGGACGTCTGACTTATATGCCCAAGGGGGTGATGCCTTCCACACAAGGTAATCCTAACCGTTTGAACGAGGATAAGATATTATTCGGTCTTTCGGGTTCTATCAATGTGGAGAGTGAAAATGAGAGTACCAATGATACCCGTGTGGGGTTGGAATTTGCCATGTTGAAGAACAAGCTCTATCTGGCGGCTGAAGCTTATTATATGAATGTAGGTTTCACCAAACGGCAAAAGATAAATGAATCGTATAGCTTTTTAGGCGGTTATGTGCAAGGTGGTTACTTTGTCGCTCCCCGCCTACAGCTTGCCGCACGCTACGATATCTTCAATCGTAACGGTACGGATGACGACGGTTTCCTGAATATGCCTGCTGTAGGTATGAATTACTTTTTCAGAGGATGCAACCTGAAATTGCAGGCAATGTATCAGTATGTAGCCCGTTGGGGACACGACACGCAGCTCGACCGTGATAATGATAATTTAGGTCTGGCCACTCACTCTGCCACGGTGATGCTTCAATATACATTCTAAATGAAGTCAGGAAAGGATTCGTCTATGAAAAAATACATTCTTTTCTTTTTTCTGCCCGTGCTTCTTATAGGTCTGCATGCATGCGATGAGGGGAGAATTTATGAGAATGCCGTAGTGGCCACGGGTGAAGGACGCACAGTGAAGATGACAGGCCGGATTAGTGGTGTGGATAAGTGGTCGGGCGACTATAGTGTGGTAGTGGCAGGATTTGATGATGAAAGCGATTATGCCATTGTTTCAAAGGTTGTTCCGGTATCCGAATCGGATAATGATGAAATCCAGTTGACAATGTCCGGCATAACGGATGAGGTGACAACAGTCGAGCTATGTGTAATCAATAAGTTGAGAAAGCGCATTGTCAGTTTGGTGGCAATGGAATGTACTGAAATCGCTGATACTATACTTATGGATGCAGGAACAGTTGATGCAAGTATGTACAATGCCATTCAACAAAAAATATTCAATGCCACTTGTACGGCTTGCCATGGTCTTAGCACCACTCCGGGTGGTGGCTTGAATCTGCTGGAAGGACATAGCCATGCTGATCTGGTCAACCGGGCTTCAACGACGGTGGACGGTAAAATGAGGGTTATGCCCGGCAATGCGTCAGAAAGTGTCTTGCATCTCATATTGGGTACGGACATCAGCTCGGATTGGCGTATAGACCATTCTCAGATGATAACCTCATCTGATATGCAGTCTTTGATTGGCAACTGGATTGACGATGGTGCACAACCGTAATAATGATGGGTCTTACTGGTAATACCGGTACTTTTTTGAACAACAACGACTAATTGATATTTAATATGAAAGATAAACAACAACAAACTAATCAATCGGAGAATACCTTAACCGAAATCTTTAAATATGAGGTAGAAGCGGGTGTTTCGGAATATCATGTAATGATTCATGCCACCAGACCGGAAGCGACTTATGAAGAACAGCTGAATGCGGTGGTCGACACTTACTGCCAACTGCGTGAAAGTGAACTACAAGGTGCTGTTGCCATCTTTAAACGCTACTTTCTAAGTGACGCCGCCAATCAGGCAGATATGCTACTGGCGCTTTCGGCAGAATGTTCGGATTGTGCACTCTCCGTGGTAGAGCAGCCGCCGTTGAACGGTACAAAGATTGCACTGTGGGTCTATCTGCAGAAAGGTGTGGAAACACAGGTACTTCATAACGGATTGTTCGAAGTGAGACATGGCGCCTACCGTCACCTTTGGGGAGGCGGCTCTTTCAATCGTGCCGCCAATTCGGAATACCAGACCCGTCTGCTGTTGAATGACTATGTGATGCAGCTGATGGAACAGGGCTGCAAGCTGGCTGATAATTGCATACGTACCTGGTTCTTTGTACAGAACGTGGATGTGAATTATGCCGGAGTGGTGAAGGCACGTAATGAGGTGTTTGTTACCCAGGACTTGACGGAGAAGACTCATTATATTTCCAGTACCGGTATCGGTGGCCGTCATGCCGACCCAAAAGTGACGGTTCAGATGGATACTTATGCTGTAGATGGTTTGAAATCTGAACAAATTCACTACCTTTACGCACCGACACATCTGAATCCCACATACGAATACGGTGTGAGTTTCGAGCGAGGTACGTATGTGGATTATGGCGACCGTCGCCAGGTGTTTATTTCGGGTACTGCGAGCATCAATAATAAAGGTGAGGTGGTATATCCCGGAGACATTCGCAAGCAGACGGAACGTATGTGGGAGAATGTGGAGGCTTTGTTGAAAGAGGCTGGCTGTACGTTTGATGATTTAGGACAGATGATTGTTTATCTGCGGGATGTTGCAGACTATACCGTGGTCAAAGGAATGTATGACGAACGTTTTCCGGATACTCCGAGAGTGTTTGTATATGCTCCCGTATGTCGTCCGGGTTGGCTGATAGAGATGGAATGTATGGGAGTCAGGTCTTTAGAAAACAAAGAGTTTGCTCCATATTGATTTTTTACTTTTAATTGATAGCTCTTAATTGAAAAAGTTTCTCATAGCTGTTTATGGTTGTTTGCTGCTCATGCTTGCTGCAACTACGTTTGTAGAGCAGACGTGCAGTACGGATTTTGTAGAAAAGCATGTTTATCATACGATTTGGTTCTGTTGTTTGTGGGGAGCCCTTGCTGCGATGACTGTTGTTGTGCTTGTAAGACTGCGGTTGTGGCGGCATCTCCCGACGTTGTTGTTGCATGGCTCCTTCCTCGTGATTTTGGCGGGAGCCATGACTACGTTTCTTTGTGGCCGGAAAGGATATGTGCATCTTACTGTCGGCAGTGAGGTGAACTGCTTTTTGGAACAAGACGGCAGGCAGGTTGTAGAGTTACCGTTCACCTTACGTCTGGACAGTTTCCGGATTGAGTACTATCCGGGTACGGATGCTCCTGCAGATTATATCAGCTATATTCACGGTGAGACGCCCGTCTCCATGAACCGTATTCTTTCACGGCAGGGGTTCCGCTTTTATCAGTCTTCCTTTGATGAGGATATGCAGGGGAGCTGGCTGACAGTGAATTATGACCCGTGGGGGATAGGGATTACCTATAGTGGATACCTCTTGTTAGGTGTCTCCATGCTCTGGATGCTGGTCAGCCGGGGAGGAGAGTTCCGCAGGCTGCTGAGGCATCCGTTGTTGAAGAAGGGAGGAATGTTTGTCCTATTGTTGCTGTGTCTGGGAAGTGGGGTACATGCGCAGAAGAGAAGCCTTCCGGCACTGGCACGCAAGCAGGCGGATAGTCTTGCCCGTAAGCAGGTGATTTATAATGACCGTGTGGTTCCTTTCAATACCCTTGCGCGCGATTTTGTACTGAAACTGACGGGAAAATTGTCTTATGGAGGCATGACGCCGGAGCAGGTGATTGGCGGATGGCTTCTGCGTCCGGAGGTTTGGCAGAATGAGCCGATGATTTATATCAAAAACGAGGCACTCCGTCGCCTGCTTCATTTGGAGACACCCTATGCATGTCTGGCTGATTTGTTCGACGGTGAGAAGTATCGCTTGCAGAAGTTCTGGAAGGGGAAGCAAGACCATCATCGGAAAATGACTTCTCTGGAAAAGGCCATTGTAGAGGCGGATGAAAAGGTGGGACTGATTTTGATGCTCCAAAATGGTACATTGATTCGTCCTTTGCCGGAAGACGGGAGTGTGGAGCCTGTTTCCGATACTAAAATACAAGCCGAATTGCTGTATAACCGTATTCCTTTCAGCAAATTGCTGTTCATGTTCAACCTTACGGTGGGGATGCTGGCTTTCTTCCGTCTGCTGTATCGCGGCCTGCGCCGTTCGTCGGCATTGTCAGACTCTTCCGGTAGGATTGTAGCGCTCTCTTTCTCTTCGCGTTTGGCAGATACTTTTTTCCCGTTTTCTCTTTATGCGGCGTTTCTCTTTCAGCTCTTCGGGTATGGTCTGAGGTGGTACATCGGCGGGCGTATCCCGTTGGGTAATGGATACGAAACGATGCAGTTCATGGCATTGTGTGCGCTGTTCCTGGCTTGTCTGTTTCGGCGGCGCTTCCCGTTTATGGTGCCTTTCGGTTTTTTGCTGTCCGGTTTTGCCTTACTGGTGTCCTATTTGGGACAGATGAATCCCCAAATCACTCCCTTGATGCCCGTGCTCGTTTCTCCGTGGCTCAGTACGCATGTGTCGTTGATAATGATGTCTTATGCTTTGTTTGCCTTTATGATGCTGAACGGCATACTGGCATTGTGTCTTCGCCGTTCAGCCCGGATGTTGATGCTGCTCAGCCGATTGCTGCTTTATCCCGCCGTTTTCTTTTTGGGAGCCGGCATTTTTCTGGGTGCGGTTTGGGCCAATGCTTCTTGGGGGCGTTATTGGGCTTGGGACCCGAAGGAAGTATGGGCGCTGATTACCTTTATGGTTTATGGAGCGGCGTTCCATGCGCGCAGCCTGCGCATTTTCCGCAGTCCGTTATTCTTCCATATCTATATGGTTGCCGCCTTTCTGACAGTCCTGATGACCTATTTCGGGGTGAACTACATCCTTGGAGGAATGCACAGCTATGCCAATGCCTGATTTACGGGTGGTTCTACCTATTTATGATGACTGACTTGTTTTATTATACCTAATTTAAGTGATTGCGTACTGTCTGCCGATGCCCTATCTTTGCAACATCAGATTTGAATGAATTAGTTAGTCATAATTACGTAACCACTTTTATGAAGATAAAAGGATCCCCGCTTCCCGATGTGATATCGTGAAGCGGGGATTTGTGTATGGCGTGACGGATACTGTGGGTAAGGTTGGATAAGGATACTTGTGGGGCATAAAGAGTCATAGGATGGGGAGGGATGACATAGGGGATGAGCTTTGTCTTCAGGCACAAGATAAACCTTAATCAATAGGCAGAGGGCTTTTCCCGTATGGAGGAGCATACTTTTGCAAGGGATTCATCCGGTTTTTCCCTATAGGCCGCAGCGGGTAGGGAAACGGTTGCCGGAAGAATCTTATAGAGAGTCCTTGATGTCGCTCAATTCTACCAGCTTGTTGACAATAGCGTAGATGGTGAGCCCTGCCGGAGAATGTATCTGCAGTTTGCGTGCAATGTTACGGCGATGGGTAATGACGGTATGGATGGAGAGGTAGAGTTTGTCGGCGATGGCTTTGTTGGTCATGCCCTTCACAACGCAGGTGATGATTTCCTTTTCGCGCTGGCTCAGGGTTTCTTGTTCGCTGTCTTTTTCCTCTTCCTCCTCGGTGTGTAGCAAGTGGTTGATTTTGGAGGCGATGACATCTACGTCATCGCACATGGCGAAGTTCTCGTCATATTCCTTCAATATGTTGTTGTCGATGACGGAGCATACCATAGCAATGTACTTGATACCGGATTTTCCGTGTTCTGCCTTGAAGGCGGGCAGGTCGAACCAGCCACCGAAAGTGGGGTTGATGATGATAATGTCTGCCGGATGCATGTGAATGTAGTTCTGCAGCGATTCCGGAGAAGAAACCTCAATAGGGTGTGCATTCAAGTTGGGAATACGCTTCAAAACAGCCGTCAGGCCACTCCGGATGATGACCGAAGTTTCTGCAATGACAATCTTCAAAGAAGTATTATTGTTCATTTTTCAGTTTCCTTTCTATTTGCGCTACGGCGGGAACAAACATATAATCTTCTACCTGGCAGTGGGTGGCAAGGTCTTGTTCGCAGTTGAATATATCGAACAAGACCGCATTCAGGAGATTGTTGTTCTCCTTTTCCGGGTAGTATTTGATGATGATGTTCTTCAGCTCTTTCAGTTTGGTATCTATCTGATTATGTTTGCTGGCAAAAGTGGCGATGTTGTATTCGTCCGATAGGTTGCCTTGGAGTAATTGCTCTACATAGGTGAATACGGCCTGGTTTTCATATTCCATGTGGCGGCGTACTTCCTTGGCATATTCATCGAAGAACTTCAGGATGAGGTAGGCTACATCGTTTGTACTGGAACAATCGATGGCTTCGATGAGTTTGCGGCGGATGGCCGGCAGGTTGAAGTCGAGGAAATATGTGTGGGCACGCTTCAGATAATCCATAAGGGCGGGAATGGAAAAATCACTTTCATTACCGCTGTAAGAGTATTGTTCTTCGCTGATAAAGTTGGCTACGGCGAGGAATGTAGGGCAATCGACGCCTTGTGCTTCGCAGACGTCCTTCACGCTCTTGTCTCCGAATCCTAATGACAGTCCGAAGCGGCTCATCACCATTAATAAGGAGTAATTGTCACAGATGAGGTCACTCATCTTGTCCGTGGAGCGGTACTTATGTTGCTCATTCATTGTATGTTATTGTTTTTAATTCTCTGATTCGTGCGCAAAGTAACGGCTTTTATCCGAGAACTGCAATCACTATTAGTAGGTATTTTGCTTGTCGGGAGACGGTTGGAGACTGGTGTTTGCCGAATAAACTAAAAGCTTTAGTTTTATTTAACGAGAGAAATTAGTTTTTGAACTAGATAATTTAGTTATTTGCGGAAAACAAAGAATGTTATGAAAGGATTGACTGCAAAAGAAGAAGAAATCATGGGCTTTTTCTGGGAAAAGGGACCCTTGTTTGTGAAGGAAATGCTGGCATTCTATGAAGAGCCGAAACCACATTTCAATACTTTGTCCACCATTGTGAGAGGATTGGAGGATAAGGGATTCTTGAGCCATCATACGTACGGCAACACGTATCAGTATTATGCGGTGGTCAGCGAGGAGGATTTCCGCAAGCGGACACTGAAGAACGTTATCAGCAAATATTTCAATAATTCCTATCTCAGCGCAGTGTCGTCTCTGGTGAAGGAAGAGGATATATCCCTGGAAGAACTGAAGCAGTTGATACAAGACGTGGAAAAGGGAAGGGACTGAGATTGTTGAGACTCTAATAACTCTGGCTTATGAAAAACATCGGATTGGTTTGTTTGCTGCTGGTAAGTATTTGCTGCGGATTGCAGGCAAAGAAAATCGTAAAGGTACCCTATTTCATGGCATGCAATACGCGTAGCATTGAAGTGGAGCAAGTGACGCTTGGAAAAGATACGACCTGGCTGGCGGTGAGGCTTTATGGCATGCAGGGCGATAGGGTCAGGATTGATTCGACAGCTGTGTTGCGGGCATCCGGAAAGGATTACGGATATTTGGGAAATACCGGTTTTGCCAGGGATGAATGGACGCATATTCCCGCTTCCGGTGAAATGACTGCTGTTTTGAAGTTTAGTCCGCTTCCGATGGATACTGAGAGCTTTGATTTTGTAGAGACACCGGACAGTGATGAAGGATGGGTAATTTATGGTATACAGCTCAACGGAGAGAAACCTCGGGTGGATATTTCCGAACGTTTGCGGAATAAGAAACCGGATGAGGTTTTGCCATTGCCCGGACCGGAATTGAATATGGGAAAGACTGTCATAAAGGGGCAGATATTGGGGTATAAACCGGAGTATGGAGTGACGTTACGCTACTATGACTCGCCTTGGTTCTTCATGTATTTCACCGGTAAGGACTTGAAGATAGCGGAGGATGGCACGTTCCGTTATGAGACAGAGGTGCTGTTGCCGAGCGGTGCTACGCTGTGGATATCCCGTTCGAAAATAGAATTGTTTCTCGTTCCGGGTGGAGAACTGGATGTCACAATCAATCTGCCTGAAATATTCTATTCGCAAAGCCGTCTTTTAAGCCGGAAAAGGGATGGTGTAACGGACAACTGTGTTTGGTTTGAAGGAGACTATGCCGGTCTGAATACCGAGTTGCTGCGGTTCGGTGAAATGAAAAGCTTATCGGGAGCTGATGATTTTTATGCAGATATTTGTGGGATGACTCCGCAGGCATATAAAAAGTATCTGTTCAGGCATTATGAAGATATGCAAAAGAAACTTGTAAAAAACAAGGATATGAGCCAGGCTTGCCGTACTTATATTCGGGCAAATCTGGATATGAATCTGTTCAGCCTTATCTATAATTACAAGAGTAACCTTAGTTATGCCCCGATGCTTTCGGGCAGGAAGGGGGTGAAAAGGGCGGACATGACGGTGGACAGTACCTCATACTTCAAGGAAATACTGCAACTGGATATTCTGCATACCCCCGAACAGAAATATTACAATTATTATACGGACTTTGTGAAGACCGCTACCGGAAATTTCCGGGATAAGTTTGTGCAAGACCCTCTTTGGCCGGACATGCTTCTTGCCGGGCGTGCTTCCCGTAATCTGAGCAAGTACATGCCTTTGACTGAGGAAGAGCGTCGGACGGTGGACAGCATCGCTTCTCCCGACCTCAGGCAATTGTTCCTGATGAGAAACGGGAGGATTGAAGCCGAACTGAAATCAGAGTTGGAAGCTACTAAGGGAAAGACCGGATATAAGATTGTTGAGGTGGAAAAGGAGGTAGCGGCAGACAGTTTGTTGCAGGTCATTACTCGTCCTTATCGTGGCAAGATGGTACTGGTGGATATGTGGAACACCTGGTGTGGTCCTTGTATGCGGGCCATGAAAAGCCTGAAACCGTTGAAAGAGGAGCTGAAAGAGGTGGTTTATCTATATATTGTCGACGAAACATCTCCTGAAGGAAAATGGAAAGTAATGATACCGGATATACCCGGTATTCACTGTCGCATTAGCAATGAGCAAAGTACGGCATTGGCAAAGCTGTACGAATATCCGGGTATCCCGACCTATTTCGTCGTGAACCGTGAAGGAGATATTTCCTACAAAGCAACCGGATTTCCCGGAGTGGAGATGCTACGGAATGAACTGACCAAGTAACTGTAAATAGTAAATCGTAAATCCCTAAATAGTAAATAATTCCATGGGTCTGTTTTTTGTTTATATACTCAAATCTTCTGTTTGCCTGGCGATATTCTATTTGTTTTATCGCTTGTTGCTGGCACGCGAGACGTTTCATCGTTTCAACCGTTTTTCATTGTTGGGCATTTTGCTGTTGTCCTGCCTATTGCCTTTGGTAGAGGTAAGTGTGAAGCAGGAGACGGAAGTGCACCAGACGATGCTGACATTGGAGCAGTTGCTGATGATGGCAGATGCAGTGAATGCCACTGAGGCCGGAGCAAGGGCTGAAACGGCAACAGTCACCTGGATACAAGTGGCGCTGCTTGTCTATCTGGCAGGAATCGTTTTCTTTGCCTTCCGCAACGTATATTCGTTGGTACGGTTACTGATGTTGCTGAAATCGGGTAAAAAAGAGGATATCGGCAGCTACTTACCGGGCAGGAAAGAGCGCGTTACTTTGATTGTACACAACTGTGACATCGCTCCGTTCAGTTGGATGGGATATATTGTCATTTCACGGAAAGACTTGGAGGAGAACGGACGGGAAATCCTTATCCACGAGCTTGCCCATATCCATAACCGCCATTCCTGGGACTTGCTGGTGGCTGATGTCTGCATTTTCTTTCAGTGGTTCAATCCGGCATCATGGCTCCTGAAGCAGGAATTGCAGAATATCCATGAGTTTGAAGCGGATGAAACGGTGATAAAGGAGGGTGTGGATGCAAAACAGTATCAACTATTATTAATAAAAAAAGCTGTCGGCACAAGGCTCTACTCTATGGCCAACAGCTTTAATCACAGTAAACTTAAAAAACGTATCACTATGATGTTAAAAGAAAAATCAAGCCCGTGGGCACGTTTGAAGTATCTTTATGTACTTCCGGTAGCTGCCATTGCAGTGACAGCTTTTGCCCGTCCCGAAGTCTCCGATAAAGTGGAGAAGATTTCAAGCGTCAAAGTTAACGATTTGGCTGCAATTGTAGAAACAAAAGTGGCGGAAAGTGCAGGTGACACTACGAAGCCTGCCGATGTGAAGTATGTACCGGCGGAAGTCCGCAAGCAGTTGAAGGGAACTTCGGTCTTCGAGGTGGCAGAGGAGATGCCGGAATTTCCCGGCGGCGGAATGAGTGCTTTCATGGATTATATCAAGACGAATATGCGTTATCCGGCATCTGCCAAAGAGAACGGTACGCAGGGACGGGTCACTGTCCAGTTTGTGGTGGATGAAGATGGAAGCATCAAGGACTCCAAGGTGCTCCGTTCTGTGGATAAGGATATGGATGCCGAGGCGCTGCGATTGATAAACACTATGCCGAAGTGGAAGCCGGGGAGACAGAAGGGGCAGCCGGTGGCTGTGAAATTTACGGTGCCGGTGATGTTCAGGCTGGACGACGACAAACTTGAAAAAACTTCTTCTGCCAATGGTATTACAGTTGAAGGATATGCGGGTAATGGGAAAGAGCCATTGTATATTGTGGATGGAAAAGAGGTGACGCCATCTGTCATGAGTGCATTGAATCCTGATAAGATAGAACGTGTAACGGTTTTGAAAGATAAATCTGCCACGGATTTATATGGAGAAGAGGGACAGAATGGCGTTGTTCTGATAACCCTGAAACAAGGAACTCCGGGTATGGTTATCCGCCGGGGTAATGAGGTGGCAGAGAATGCTAAAGTACAGCATAAGAGTAGTCTTGATTTAATAAAGACTGTCTATATTGATGGAGAAAAGGTTGACTTGGGTACTAAAACTATCGATGATTTAATACCTGCCGAGAATATTGAGGGTATTGAGGTGAAGAAAGAGGCAGGTGGAAAAGGTGAGATTTACATCACTACTAAAAAAACTAAAGCTGTAGAAAAGACCATTGCCAAAGGCAATATGAAAGTGGAAGGCAAAGTGGTGGATGAGCAGGGTGAGCCTGTTATCGGTGCGGCTGTTCTGATAGAAGGTACCACTACGGGAAGCGTTACCGATGTCAATGGCAATTTTGTCCTTTCTGTACCTTCTAAGGATGCTGTATTGGTTGTTTCGTATATAGGCATGGCTACCGGCAAAGTGAAGGTGCAGCCCAAGCTTACGATTACGCTGAAAAGTGAATAGTCTCTAACAACTATGATAAGGAAAATTCTCTCTTTGTTTCTGATTCTGGTAGCTGTGGGGGCAGGGCTTTGCTCTGCCCAGACAGCCGGTAAGAAATATTATTTGGTGGGCGGGCTTTTCTTCGAAGGCATGCCGCCTGGTGTGGGTTCGGACAACGTGGCGGCTTTCATAATACATGAGGACGGCGCGAGACACGAGGTTACGGAACTCCGCTTGCGCAAGGGCATTGTGCTGTCTGAGGAGGTGAGAGAATATGCTACTCCTGCCGACGAGGTGCCTGGTGCGGAAGCTTTCTTGATGAGTTACCGTGGAGGAACGGGGAAGAAGTTGCCGATAGGCGGTGCCGTACAGACTTTGAAGAAGGAAGAATGGATAGGAAAGGCTTTTCCGGAATTCAAAGTGAAAGACACAGAAGGACAGGAATGGAGCAAGGCCGATGTGACGGGACGTCCTATGGTCTTGAACTTCTGGTATACCGGCTGTGGTCCTTGTATCCGTGAAATGTCGGAGCTGAACAAATGGATAGAAGTCTATCCTGATGTAACCTATCTTGCTACGACTTTTGACAGTGCTGTACAAATAAAGAAAATTGTAGAGAGCCGTCCTTTCCTCTTTACCCAGATAGCCGATGACTTGTTTTTCTTCGAGACCTTTCATGTGAGTGGTATGCCGGTCACTATACTGGTGGATAAGAAAGGCATTATCCGTCATATAGAACAAGGTACTGGAACTGCGAAACTTCGGTATATGCAGGATAAGTTGCAGAAACTTGTCAGCGAATAATTCTTTCCTGATGAATAGGGGATAAGGATTTCAGAGGATTTTTTTTGCCCTTTCACAGATTATCATACCTTTGCGAATATAAATCTAAGGAAGGCAAGGTTATGATAAAACATCTTTTTTTAATATGGGGACTGCTTGCGGCACTCACTGCTGAGCCGGTTCTGGCTTGTACATCTGCCGTCGTTTCTGGAAAGGTTACTCCTGACGGCCGTCCGTTGCTATGGAAAAACCGTGATACGGACTATCTGCGAAATCATGTTGCTTATATAAAAGGGGAGAAGTATAACTTCATTGCCGATGTGAATAGTGCTAACTTTCCTGCCTTGAAAGAGGCATGGATGGGTACAAACTCCGTTGGTTTTGCCTTGATGAACACCCAATCCTACAATCTGGTGGAAGTGAAAGATGGGGAAGAACGGGGGGCAGCCAACGGGAGGATTATCTACCGTGCCTTGGAGGTTTGTGCCACGGTGGAGGATTTCTGCCATTTCCTCGATACCATTTCCAAGCCCAGCTTGATAGAGGCCAATTTTGGCGTAATCGACGCTCAAGGCGCTGCCGCCATGTTTGAGGTGGATTATTATAAATATACGATGTATGATGCCAATAATCCCAAAGATGCTCCTTACGGCTACATTGCCCGTACCAACTTCTCTTTTGCCGGTGAAGCAAATCGGGGGGCAGGTTATGTACGCTATATGGAGGCAGACAGGGTACTGATGAGGGCTTCTGCAACGGGAGGGATCACACCGCAGGGTATATTTAATGATCTTTCACGTTCGTTTCGCAACGGCATGCTTGATATTGATTTGAAGAACGGGAAATTTAATCGCCCGCAAGGTTCCGGTTGGTTTGTCGACCAGGATTTTATTCCCCGTAACAGTACTTCTTGTTCCATTGTGGTGCAGGGCGTAAAACCGGGTGAGAAGGTGGAACTTACTACGATGTGGACAATGCTGGGATATCCTCCTACGGGTATTGCCGTGCCGCTTTGGGTGAAGGATGCGGATAGACTTCTGCCTCCGATGGTATGTTGGGACAAGGCGTGTGCCGCCGCTCCGCTCAGTGATTGGTCACTCCGGCTTTCCAACAATGTCTTTTGTTATAATCAGGGGATGGGAACCAATCGTTATCTGAATTGGGAAAAACTGTACAATATGGAGAATAATGGCTATATGCAGCAGCTTGTTACGGTAGAGGCAGAGGTGTTTCGCCGTACATGCCTATTGTTGGACAGCTGGAGACAGCAAGGAAGCATTGATTCTCAAGAAATGCAGAAGCTTTATCAAGATGTGGAAGCACTTGTCCGAAAGGCTTATACGCCTTTGATGGAACAATGACAGTATTCCAGTATTTCCCCTTCCTGCTCCGGGTGGAACCAGTGGATTTCCTCGTCCCGTTTGAACCAGGTCATTTGCTTACGGGAATAGATGCGTGAGTTCTGCTTTATCTTTTCGATGGCAAAGGGTAATGTCCATTCACCATCCAGGTACTTGAATATTTCTTTGTAGCCTACTGTATTTAGGGAATTTAGACTTTTATGCGGGTAGACCATGCGCGCTTCTTCCACTAAACCCTCTTCCACCATTTGGTCCACCCGGCAGTTGATGCGTTCATAAAGCTCTTCCCGGTTACGTGTTAATCCTATTTTGATGATACGGAAGGGGCGTTCTTTCTTTTGTTGAGTGCGGAAGGAAGTGTAGGCCTTTCCCGTCATGTAGCAGATTTCCAAAGCATGGACTACGCGTTTGGGATTCTTCAAATCTACTATTTTGTAATATTCCGGATCCAACAGCTTAAGTTCCGCACAAAGTCTTTCCAGACCTTCTGTTTCGTATTTGTGCAGCATGAGCTGGCGTGTATCGGCATCTACGGTCGGAATGTCGTCAATTCCTTTACAGACTGCATCTACATACATCATTGAGCCTCCGGTCAGCAGTACGGTGTTATGCTTTGTAAACAGGTCTTCCAGCAGCTTCATCACTTCCGCTTCGTATTGGGCGGCACTGTAATAGTCTGTCAGCTTCAGGGTACCGACGAAGTGATGCTGTACCCGTTGCAGTTGCTCCGGTGTAGGGGCAGCCGTGCCTATCTTTAAATCTGCATAGAGTTGTCTCGAATCGGCCGAGACGATACAAGTATGGAAATGTTCTGCCAATCGGAGGCTGAGCTCTGTTTTGCCTACTCCGGTGGGACCGATAAGTACGATTAGGGTGTGCATGCGGGTAAAAAAATAGGCACGGATTACGCGGATTACACGGAATATTCAATAACAACCGTGTGTTTCCGTGTAATCCGTGCCTAAAAGAAATCTGTATGGTATGTCTGTTTAATATTTCTCTTCTTCAAAGGAGTTTCCGACTTCGTCCAAACCGCCGAAACCCTCTTTGTCGAAATCTTCCATATCGAAGTCCTGGTCGCCGTAAAAGTTTTCGTCCAAATCAAGGGAACCGCCAGCAGCTGCCATCTCTTCAAAATCAATGGTCTGCTTGGGAGCTTCACCTGCTTTCTTGGTGCATTTGGCTCCTTTCATTTCCTTTCCGGTAATGATTTCAGAAAGCTCGATGAAGAAGCAGCGCTCAGTCATATAATCGAATACATAGAGAAGTTTCTGCTTCTCGTCTTCAACCAGTTCGCTCAGCTGGGTCTCTTTCATCACCCAACTGTCCATTTCCGGATTGTCATCCATTTCTTCCAGCGTAATTTCTTTCTCTTTCTCCCAGTCATCATCGCAAATGAAGAAAGAAGTCATCTGGTCGTTAGTGTAGCCTGCCGACTTTAGAATCGCTTCATGGAAGTCATAAAAGGTAGCTTCCGGGTCTATCTGTATTTCTCTGACAAAATCGTCCACCTCATCAGAGATGATTGTAAATCTGTAGATCATGATGATTTATAATTTATGATTTCTGACTTTGTGTAAATCATACGTTTTTCATTTTCCTGCGGGGATAATGCCGCGGGCTGATTCACGTATAAAGTTTACGATATAGCTTATTTCCGGTGTCATTTCCATTTCATCCTCGATTTTCTTCAAGGCATCCGTATTGTTCAGACCGCCTTGATAGATAATACGATAGGCATCATGGATTTTCTCAATGGTCTCGTTGGAGAAGCCACGGCGGCGTAACCCTACCACATTGATTCCCGCATAGCAGATAGGCTCGCGTCCGGCAATGATGTACGGTGGGATGTCCTTGCTGAAACGGCAGCCGCCTTGTATCATTCCATAACCGCCCACATGGCAGAATTGGTGCATCAGTACATTGGCGCTGATGATGGAATAATCGTCGATGACAATTTCACCCGCCATTTTTGTAGAGTTGCCAATGATACAGCTGTTGCCTATCAGAGCATCGTGGGCCACGTGTACACTTTCCATCAGGAGATTGTTGTTACCGACGATGGTTCTGCCTTTGGCAGCTGTACCGCGGTTGACAGTTACGTTTTCACGTATGATATTGTTGTCTCCGATTTCAGCAGTGCTTTCCTCCCCTCTGAACTTTAAATCCTGGGGAATAGCACCGATAACGGCTCCCGGGAAAATGGTGTTTCCATTGCCGATGCGTGCACCGTACAGAATGTTGACATTTGCCATAATCTTGTTGTTATCACCGATTACCACATTCTTGTCAATGAAAACAAAAGGAGCAATCTCTACGTTTTCCCCGATTTTGGCTTCGGGATGAATATACGCTAAGGGACTTATCATATTATTTACGATTTAGCTATTTACGATTTACGATTGAGAATACTTGCGATTTACTGTATATACGATTTTATCCGAATGTGATAATTCTCACGAATAATTTGAATCGTAAATCGTAAATAGTCTAATCGTAAATTTTATTATTTGTTCTTAACTATTTGCGCCATAAACTCTGCTTCGCAGACAACTTTTTCGCCTACAAACACATAGCCTTTCATGGTAGAGATGCCGCGGCGTATGGGGGCCATCAGCTCTACACGGAAGATGAGGGTATCTCCAGGTACCACTTTCTGGCGGAATTTCACACCGTCAATCTTCATGAAGTAGGTGGAGTAACGTTCCGGTTCATCCACTGAATTCAGTACAAGCAAACCTCCCGTCTGTGCCATTGCCTCTATCTGCAACACACCGGGCATTACGGGTTCCTGCGGGAAGTGTCCCTGAAAGAAAGGTTCGTTGGAAGTTACGTTCTTGACACCTACAATGTAGTTGGCACCTATTTCTATGACTTTGTCCACCAATTGCATCGGGTAACGGTGAGGCAGAAGTTCGCGGATGCGGTTTACATCCATAATCGGTTCGCGGTTGCAGTCGTAGGTAGGGGCTTGTATTTCGTGCAAACGGATTTCCTTGCGCATCTGGCGGGCGAACTTATTGTTGATAGTGTGTCCCGGGCGGGTAGCGATGATACGGCCCTTGATGGGCTTGCCTATCAAGGCCAGGTCACCGATGACATCAAGTAACTTGTGGCGGGCGCATTCATTGGGCCACACCAAAGGTTTGTGGTTGATATATCCCAATTGTTTGGCGTCCATATGAGGAACACCCATCACGTCGGCCAGCTTGTCATAGTTCTCCTGGGACATTTCGCGTTCGTAAATAACAATCGCATTGTCAAGGTCGCCGCCCTTGATAAGACCGGCTTGCAGCAACGGCTCAATTTCGCGTACAAACACGAAAGTACGGCTTGCGGCGATTTCATCCTTGAACTTCGTCATGTCCTCCAGCGTTGCAAACTGGTTGGGGAGGATGTTGGAATCGTATGATACCAATACATTCAAGCTGAAGTTCTCGTCCGGCAACACGATGATGGAAGAGCCGGTTGTTTCGTCACGGAATTCAATTTTGGACTTGATGATATAGAAATCTTTTACGGCATTTTGTTCTACAGTGCCTACGCGCTCTATTTCGTTGACATAATATTGGGCGCTTCCGTCCAGAATGGGAAATTCCGGTCCGTTTACCTGTATCAAGCAGTTATCGATACCCAATGCATAGAGGGCTGCCATACCATGCTCCACTGTGCTCACCTTTACTCCGTTTTTGGAGATTACAGTTCCACGGGTAGTTTCGGATACGTTGTCTGCAACGGCATCGAAGGTAGGCTGTCCTTCCAAGTCAATACGTTGGATTTTGTATCCATGGTTATCCGGAGCAGGATTGAAAGTAACGGTTAGGTCAAGTCCCGTATGAAGACCTTTTCCACTAAGCGAAAAGCTATCTTTTAGAGTCTTTTGTTTTAACATTGGTTACTTATTTAATTGTTGTTTAAGTTCATTCAATTCTTTGCGGAGCTGGCGCAGTTCCACTTGCATTTCCGGCAAACTTCTTTGTGCGATGGATGCCTTGAAATATTGTTTCAGCTCCATAGGAGGGGTACCGATAAGCTGGCTACCGTCCTTTATGCTACTGGGAACACCAGACTGTGCGCCAAGGTTCACTTTGTTGCCAATATGAATATGACCTGCAATGCCTACCTGCCCGCCGAACATGCACCATTCTCCTATCTTGGTAGAACCTGCTACACCTACTTGCGCCGCCATTACGGTGTGGGAGCCTATTTCATCATTGTGTGCCACTTGAATCAAATTATCCAGTTTCACACCGCTATGTACGATGGTGGCTCCCATAGTAGCACGGTCCACACACGTGTTGGCACCGATTTCCACATGGTCTTCCAGGATAGTGATACCTATTTGCGGTATTTTTTCATAGCCCTCGGAAGTGGGGGCGAAGCCGAAACCGTCTGCACCGATAACGCAACCGGAGTGCAGGATGCAGTGGTTTCCTACCCGGCAATCGTGGTAGATGGTGGAGTTAGCGTAAATAATACAGTCATTGCCCACTTTGGCACCGCTGCCAATCGTGACGTGCGGATGAATGACCGTATTGTCTCCCACCTCTGCGTATTCGCCAATGCAGGCAAAAGGCGCAATGTAAACATCCTTGCCAATTTTAGCTGTCTCGGCAACAAAGGCCAGAGAGTCAATTCCCACCCGCTTTGGCTTGCTTTGCTCATAAAGATTTAGCAATTTAGCAAGACTTTCATACGCATTGTCCACTTTAATCAGGGTGGCTTTCACTTCTTGTTCCGGAACAAAGTCCTTGTTTACCAGAACAATGCTTGATTGGGTTTCGTATATGTAGGGGGTATATTTGGGGTTGGATAGAAAGGAGATGGCTCCCGGTATTCCCTCTTCGATTTTCGCAAAGGTGTGAACGGTAGCATTCTCGTCTCCAACAATTTCTCCTTGGATAAATGTTGCAATTTGTTTAGCAGAGAACTCCATGTCTTATTCTTGTTAGATGGTTTCAAAACGCAAATAACGGACTTTTTTTTTATATTTCCTTGTCCTGAGGTGAATATTTTATACTTATCTATGCAAACGTTGGTAGCATAAGTAGTACTTTTTTACTTTCTTGGACAGAAGAGAGATATTGAGCATATCCGATGCTTCGGCAATATTCTTGATGCTGCCGTCGTTGTAGAGGATGTCAATACTGTCATCTGCCTCGTCGTACATATTCTTCTCGATGCTGGGGGTAGAGATGAAATATCTCGCTTCGGAGAGAGGGATGTTCAGTTGTTCACTGATTTGCAAAGTTAGTTCTTTTTTCCGTTCCTCACTAATAGGTTCGGTAGAAATCTCGACTTTGAAGATGTTTCGGTTAATCATGCCGGCGCTCAAGGTGGACAAAACCTTGTCCGAATGGCGGCTCCATACCTTGAGGGCAGTCCAGATGTCATTATCGTCCAACTGAATGAAATTCTCCAAACATTCGGGATTGTTGTAGAATGCCTCCCGGCTGATGTCGTTGTATAGAAAGAATTTCAAGGCGGGTGAGGCAAAGAGGTCTATGCCGCGGCTTGCCAGTTCCTTGGCGCGGAGCAGGGTGCTAATCAGCATTTTCTCGTAGGCAACGGAGGTTTTGTGCAGATAGACTTGCCAGTACATCAGGCGGCGGGCAGTGAGGAAGTTCTCAATAGAATAGATGCCTTTGGACTCTACTACCAGGTGGTCATCCTTTACATCCAGCATCTTGATAATGCGGGCGGAGCCAATGTTGCCTTCGGTCACTCCGGTATAGAAGCTGTCGCGGCGCAGGTAGTCCAGGCGGTCCATATCCAGTTGCCCGCTTACCAGTTGGTGCAGGAAGCGCTTGGGGTATTCATCCTTGAAAATTTGAATGGCGAGTGTCAACTGTCCGTTCATTTCCTTGTTGATACGTTCCATCAGCATCAAGGAGATGTCTTCGTGGGAGACGCCCTGCACGATGGTATTTTCCAGTACGTGGGAGAAGGGGCCGTGGCCGATGTCGTGCATCAGGATAGCGGCTTCCACAGCTTCGGCTTCGCTGTCGAAGATAAAGTTTCCTTTGGTGGCAAGTTGCTGGATGGCCTCACTCATCAGGTAGAAGGCTCCCAAAGAGTGTTGGAACCGTGTATGCTGCGCACCGGGATATACGACAGAGGACAACCCCAGTTGCTTGATACGGTTTAGACGTTGCAAAAGAGGATGTCGTACAACATCGTACAACAACCCCTTTGGTATGTTGATGAACCCGAAGACAGGGTCGTTGATAATCTTTCTTTCGAACATTAAGCGTTAGTCGTTAATCACTTTTTTCAACTCTTCCGCCATCTGTGCCTGCACTTCTTGGGCTGCTTTTCGGCTGGCGGCGGCGAAGTTCTCTGTCTTGTCCACGTAGATGATGCCACGGCTGGAGTTGACAATCAGGCCGCAAGTCTTGTTCATGCCATACTTGCAGACTTCTTCCAGGGAGCCGCCTTGTGCGCCTACGCCGGGAACCAATAGGAAGTGTTCGGGAACAATCTTGCGGATATCTTCGAAGGCGCGGCCTTGTGTGGCGCCTACTACGTACATCATCTGTTCGTCACTGGCCCACTCCTGGGATTTGCGGAGCACTTTTTCGAAGAGGCGTTCGCCGTTGGTGTCTTCCGTCAGCTGGAAGTCGTGCGAGCCTTTGTTGCTGGTCAACGCAAGCAGGATTACCCATTTGCCTTCGTACGTAAGGAACGGGGTCACACTGTCTTCGCCCATGTAGGGAGCTACGGTTACGGAATCTATATCCAGCTCTTCGAAGAAGGTACGGGCATACATGGCAGAGGTGTTCCCGATGTCACCGCGTTTGGCGTCGGCGATGATGAATTGGTCGGGATAGTTCTGCTTGATGTAGTTTACGGTTTTCTCGAAAGCTATCCAGCCTTTCACGCCCATGCTCTCATAAAATGCCAGATTGGGCTTGTAGGCGATGCAGAGGTCGGCAGTAGCGTCGATGATGGCTTTGTTGAAAGCGAATATAGGGTCTTCCTCTTTCAGAAGATGTTCGGGTATTTTCTTGATGTCGGTGTCAAGACCTACGCAAAGGAATGACTTCTTGCGCTTGATGTTCTCGAATAATTGCTGTTTGTTCATATTATTTTTTAGTTACGGGTTACTTATCACTGCCTTACAGTTCGCTCTCTTTCAGTCTTTCTGCATTTTCCGCCACAATCAGGTGGTCGATGCAGTCTTGGATGTCTCCGTCCATGAAGGCGGCGAGATTGTAGATGGTGTAGTTGATGCGGTGGTCCGTGATGCGTCCTTGCGGATAGTTGTAGGTGCGTATCTTGGCGGAGCGGTCGCCAGTGCTGACCATCGTCTTACGCTTGGAGGCGATGTCGTCGATGTACTTCTGGTGTTCCTTATCGTAGATGAAGGTACGCAAGCGCGAGAGGGCGCGTTCCTTGTTCTTGGGCTGGTCGCGCGTCTCGGTACATTCGATGAGGATTTCTTCGACTATGCCTGTGTTGGGATTCTTCCAGTTGTAGCGCAGGCGCACGCCGGATTCCACCTTGTTCACGTTCTGACCGCCGGCACCACCGCTTCGGAAGGTGTCCCACTTGATTTCACCTTCGTTGATAACTACGTCGAACTCTTCGGCTTCGGGAAGCACGGCTACGCTGGCGGCTGAGGTGTGTACCCGTCCTTGCGTTTCTGTGGCCGGTACGCGCTGCACGCGGTGCACGCCCGATTCATATTTCAGTGTGCCGTATACATTGTCGCCCGTCACGGAGCAGACAATTTCCTTGAAACCGCCGGCTGCACCTTCGTTGGCGCTGGATATCTCCATTTTCCATCCCTTGGATTCGCAATACTTGGTGTACATGCGGAAGAGGTCGCCGGCAAAGATTGCCGCTTCGTCACCACCCGTGCCGCCACGAATTTCGAGGATGGCATTACGGCCATCCTGCGGGTCGGCGGGGACGAGCAGCAGCTTTATCTGCTCTTCCAGTTCCGGTTGGCGGGCTTGGCAGGCATCCAGCTCTTCGCGTGCCATTTCCCGCATCTCCTGGTCTGTTTCGTTGGCGATAATTTCTTTGGCTTCTTCTATGCCGCCCAGTACTTGCATGTACTCTTTGCGGGCATTCATCAGGTCGCCCAGTTCTTTATATTCTTTGGTGAGCTTGACGTAACGCTTCTGGTCCGCAATCACTGCCGGGTCTGTAATCAAGGTCGACACTTCTTCGAAGCGGGCGACAAGCCCTTCCAGCTTTTCGAGTATGGTATTGTTGTCTGCCATATATTTAATACTTGAACTCTCCGAATTCGCTCTTGATAATCAGTTCTTTCTTGTCGCTTTCTTCCACGCGGCCTACAATCTGTGCATCGATGTTGAAACTCTTCGAAATAGCAATCACCTCTTCTGCATGTTCGGGAGAGAGGTACACTTCCAGGCGATGCCCCATATTGAACACCTTGTACATTTCGCTCCAGTCCGTATCGCTCTGCTCCTTGATGGTCTTGAACAACGGTGGAACGGGGAAGAGATTGTCTTTGATGACACGGCAGTTGTCTCCCACAAAGTGCAGTACCTTGGTTTGTGCGCCGCCCGAGCAGTGTACCATACCGTGGATTTGGGGACGGAGCGCATCGAGCAGCTTCTTAACTACCGGTGCGTAGGTGCGGGTGGGGGAAAGTACCAGCTTTCCTGCATCCAGCGGACTGTCTTCGACACTGTCTGTCAGTTTTAGCTTGCCACTGTATACCAGCTCTTCGGGTACAGCCTTGTCATAGCTTTCAGGGTATTTCTCTGCCAGGTATTTGGAGAATACATCGTGGCGTGCGCTGGTCAGTCCGTTACTGCCCATACCGCCATTGTATTCTTTCTCATAAGTAGCCTTTCCGTAAGATGCCAGACCTACAATCACATCGCCCGGACGGATATTGGCATTGTCTATAACATCTGAGCGCTTCATGCGGCAGGTCACTGTCGAGTCTACGATAATGGTACGTACAAGGTCGCCCACGTCGGCTGTTTCGCCACCGGTGGCATAAACGCCTACACCCATTTCACGGAGTTCGGCAAGCAGTTCGTCCGTACCGTTGATGATGGCGGAGATTACTTCGCCGGGAATGAGCAGCTTGTTGCGTCCGATGGTGGAAGATACCAGAATGTTGTCTACCGCACCCACACAAAGCAGGTCGTCGATGTTCATAATCAGTGCATCTTGTGCAATGCCTTTCCACACACCCAGGTCGCCGGTTTCCTTCCAGTACATATAGGCAAGACTGGACTTGGTGCCTGCTCCATCGGCATGCATAATGTTGCAATACTCCGGGTCACCGCCCAAAATGTCGGGGATAATTTTGCAGAAAGCCTGCGGGAAAATACCTTTGTCGATATTCTTGATGGCGTTGTGCACATCTTCCTTTGATGCGCTGACGCCTCGCATCATGTATCGTTGATTACTCATGAGATAATAGGTTTGTTCAATTGAATGTGCAAAGATACATCTAATCTTCTACAACACAAAGCGAGGCACAAAGTTTCTCGCCTTTGTGCCTCGCTATAGAGTTGTGTATTTATCAGAATTGTACCTGGGGAGCTTGTTCCGCTCCTTCTGCCGCTTCGAAATAAGCTCGTTTCTCAAAACCGAAGAGACCGGCAAGGATATTCTTGGGGAAACGGCGAATGGCTGTATTGAAGTTCTTGGCTGCATTGTTGAAGTTGGTACGTGCTACGTTGATACGGTTTTCCGTACCTTCCAGCTGTGCCTGCAGTTCCAGGAAATTCTGATTTGCTTTCAAGTCCGGATAGTTTTCTGTGATGGCAAGCAATTTACCGAGGGCGGAAGTCACCGCACCTTGTGCTTTCTGATATTCAGCCAGCTTTTCCGGAGTAAGGTCTGCAGCATCCACTTTGATTTGAGTGGCTTTGCTGCGGGCTTCTACTACACCTTCCAGTGTTTCCTTCTCGTGCGTGGCATATCCTTTCACGGTATTCACCAAGTTCGGAATCAGGTCGGCACGGCGTTGGTATTGGGTTTCTACGTTCGACCATTGTCCGCTGACATTTTCGTCCATGGTTACGAGTCCGTTATAGCCAGTTACCCCCCAAATGGCGAGAAGAGCTATAACAACGATAATGATAATGGTTGATTTCTTCATACTTTTCATTTTTAGGCCTCACCTCCGATTCCTCTCCGATAGAGAGAGGGGAGGAGGGGAAGGCAGTTATTAATCATTTAATTATATTCTATGTAAACGTTTTATTTTCTTCCAGTATCCTCGAAGGTGTGTCAAAACGGTTGATGGCACACAGATGACACATCCTCGGCGTTAGAACCGGGAACCGGCTCCACCGCCACCTCCCATACCGCCTCCGAAGCTGCCGCCGCTGAAGCCTCCTCCGCCACCTCCGCCGAAGAGACCTCCACCACCGAAGATGACCGGACCACCTCCGCCTCCTCCCCGGTAATTTTCATCGTATGACTGCTGGCGGCGCACTACTTTATGTCCGCAATTGCGGCAGGTGTAGGTCACATCTTCCGTTTTCACTCCATTGCGGCGTGAGATGAGTACGCTGCTGCTACGTTGCAATTTATGTTGTCCGCAGTTGGGGCATTTGTTGGCAGCGCGTTGGGCAAGGATACCTATAATAGATGCCACTGCGAGGAAACCGATAAGCCCCAGTAGGATACCTCCTACGGAGAGGTCATCCTCCTCTTCCGTGTCATTCACCATAGTGCCGTCAAGACGTGAACAGACTGCCTTTACACCCGCTACCATTCCGGCATCCCAATTACCGTCTTTCAGATAGGGAATCATGTATTTGGTCTGTATGCGTTTGCAGATGGCATCAGGAAGGTCCCCTTCCAAGCCGTATCCCGTATAAAACTGGATGCAGCGTTGGTCGGTTACCAGCAGAATGACCAAACCGTTGTTTTTCTCTTTTTTCCCTACTCCCCATTCATTGAGCAGCTGATGTGAGAAATCAAAACAGTCTTCTTGTCCGATGGAGGGAACAACGGCAACTACCGTTTCAATACCAGTCTGCTGCTCCAATGCATAGAGCATACGGTCTATATTGTCACATGCCTCCGTTGATAGGATTCCGGCTGGGTTGCACACATAGCGTGTCTTGTCCTGAAGGTGTACTTTAGGAATATTCTTAGTGGTGTAGACTTCTTGTGCCTGCAAGGATAAGAGCAGGCATAAGAAGGATGCTATAGAAATAAATCGTCTCATACTACCAATATTTGTTGCGGCGAAGATAGGAAAAATCACGTCAATGTATGTATTTCCCTACGAATTTCTTTACATGCTCGGTGTATTCCTGCGGATAATCCTTGTAAGACATGGCATGTGTGGCACCGGGTACAATCCATAATTCTTTGGGTTCGGGCTTGGCTTCATAGAGGGGATAAACCATCCACGTCGGTACAAAGGTGTCGGCATCACCGTGGATGAAGAGCATCGGCAAAGTACATTTCTTTACTTGCTCCAGGGCAGAAGCTTCGCGGAAGTCCCACCCGTACTCCTGCCGGCAAAGCCAGCTTGCAGTATGCAGTAGGGGGAAAGCGGGCAGTCCGAACTGTTCTTTCAACTCCCCGCGAAACTCATCCCATACGCTTGTGTAACCGCAGTCTTCCACAAAACACTTGATGAATGGCTGTTGGTATTGTCCGTGTTCCACTTCGCCGGATACCATCATGGTGGTGGCGGCTCCCATGGAGATGCCGTGTACTACCATCTTTGTACTGCGGGACGCTATGCTGTCCGCATGGTTGCGTCCGAAAAGCTCATCGGCGGTCTCGGTCCATTGCAACACGTCGAGCCGGTCTTTCCAGCCCATCTGTACATGGTTCCCTTCGCTCATCCCGTGTCCGTAAAGGTCGGGCAGCAGGATGTTGAACCCCATCTCCTTGCTGTACAGATAGCCTATCATCAGCATGCGCACGGCATTATCCGTATATCCGTGTACGATGACTGCTGTTTTGAGGGTGGGGTGGGCGGCGGCAACGTAGAGTGCATGCAGCGTCTCTCCGCGGTCGTTCTCGATGTAGAAGTCCTTCAGTGCTCCTGCGGTCATCAGGCTATCCACCCAGGGGTGCAGTTCGGGATAGCGCTCGTACATGAAATCGTAGGATGCGGCTATGTTGCGGCTGCGTGAAACGAGGTCGTCCGGTTTCAGGGAATAGCCCAGCATATAGTACCCTCCGCACAACAGTACGGTGCAGAGGGCAGCCAGACCGAGAATCGAATATTTTATGGCTTTCTTCATTATTTATTCCAAATTTCCCATGCAGCAAAGGCCTGCAGCAGCAACATCTCCAGTCCGTTCTTGGTGACGGCTCCTTGTGCCTGGCCTTTCTTCATGAAGAGGGTTTCGTTTGGATTATATAACAAATCGTAGAGCAAATGGTTGGGAGTCAGTAGCTCGTAAGGAATGTTGGGGCAGAAGTCCACTTTGGGATACATGCCTACTGGGGTACAGTTGACAATCACTGTGTACTCTTGCATGATTTCCGGTGTCAGTTCCTCATAAGTGAGGTATTTATCCTCTTTCTTGGCGCGTGATACGAAGGTACTTTTTATACCCAGGTTCTCCAGCCCGCGATATACGGCTTTCGATGCGCCGCCGGTGCCCAGAATCAAGGCTTTTTTGTGATGTGGTTGCAAAAGTGGTTCTATGGATTGTGTAAATCCTATGATGTCGGAGTTGTAGCCAACCAGTTTCACTTTGCCTTTGGGAAGGCGGATAATCTTAATGACATTGACGGCGCCTATCTTGGCCGTGTCTTTGTCCAGTTCGTCCAGGTAGGGGATGACTTGCTCCTTGTAAGGGATAGTCACATTCAGTCCACAGAGGTTGGGATTTTCCTCGATAACTTCCATGAAATCCTCGATACGTGGAATTTCGAAGTTTACATATTCTGCATCAATATTTTCTGCCTTGAATTTCTCATTGAAATATCCGATAGAAAAGGAATGTTTCAACGGGTAACCTATTAAACCGTATTTCTGCATAATATTTTAGTTATTGATTGAACTATATTCGTTTGTTTATGGAGTACATTATTGGTCGGAAGTAGTTGAGGAGGTGATTACCGGTTCTTTGATGATAACAAAACCTCCGAATTGCAATCCGTTGTCTTTTCCGTTCAAACAGAACTTTCTGTCGAATACGGGTTTATTTTTTGATTTCCAGGTCAGTTTGCTAGAGAAGGTGATGACGTCTTGAGTACCATCGTTCCAGTCTATTATCACTTTTTCGTTATCGAATGTATCGTCGCCATTGAATTCTCCAAAAGTGAGAAAGTATTTGCCAGTTTCAAATTTCATTGTTTGCAGACCGTTGAAGTGTGCAAGGTAAGCTTTGGTTTGGTTTATAGGAACGTCCTTTTCATAAATTTTTCCATTATAGATTGCCTTGATTCCTTGCTTGGCAATGTTGCCGGGAGTTTTAGGATTCAACAAATCATTACCTTGAACATCTTGTACTGCGATATGCAGTTCGATAGGAGCAAAATCCCATATCATATCATCACTTCCCGAATCATCGCAAGCTGTGAAACCGGCAACGCAAAGGAGGGAAATAAATAATAAATAGAGGGTGTGTGTAGCTTTCATAAGGTCTCTTTCTTATATAAGTTTCTTCTTTTTATTTAGTTGCCACATAAAGTGTACATATCCCGAAAGTCAGCCGCTTGAAGTGCACTTCGCTGAAGCCTGCCTTGCGGATAACTCCCTGCATCACTTCTCCTTGCGGGAAGGCGCGAATACTTTCCGGTAGATAGGTATAGGCGCTGTTGTCTTTCGAAATACATTTACCGAGCAGGGGGATAACGACTTTGGAGTAGATGGTGAACAGTTGTTTCATCGGGAAGCGGTCCGGTGTAGAGAGTTCCAGTATGACGAGATGTCCGCCGGTCTTTAGTACGCGGCACATCTCAGACAGTCCTTTGTCCAGCCCTTCGAAGTTGCGGATGCCGAACGCTACGGTCACGGCGTCGAAGCTTTCGTCGGCAAACGAGAGGGAGGTGCAGTCCTCCCGGGCAAATGAAATCTTGTCCGAGAGGTGCGCCTGCTTTACTTTTTCACGTCCCACGTTCATCATGCCTTCCGAGATGTCGGTGCCAATCAGGCTATCGGGTTGCAGTTCGCGGCATGCAAGGATGGCGAAATCGCCGGTGCCGGTAGCTACGTCCATAATGCGCCGGGGGCGGAAAGGACGTAGGTACTTGATTGCTTTCCTACGCCAGCTGCGGTCAATACCCATGGATAGAGTGTGATTCAGCTTGTCGTAGGCAGGAGCGATGTTGTCGAACATTTCTTCCACTTGTTCGCTCTTCTTGCCGTCATTGCCGTAGGGCTTGATGTGTTCTTGGGGGTAATCCATGATTTTTTAATGTGCTAATGTGCTGATATGCCAATGTGCTAATTGGCTGCGCTATTATGCCGCAAGGTCATTAGCACATTGGCATATTATCACATTAAGTAATTAGTTACATTCTTTTCAATGCGTTCGGCAATGTTGCTGGTATCTTCCTTTACAAACTTCTCGCCGGTGATGTGTTCGTACAGTTCGATGTAACGTTCACTGATTGAAGTAACGATTTCGTCTGTCATTTCCGGTACTTGCTGTCCTTCTTTACCTTGGAAGCCGTTGTCCATCAGCCATTCGCGTACAAACTCCTTGGAGAGTTGCTTTTGCGGTTCGCCGTTGGCAAAACGTTCTTCGTAGCCTTCGGAGTAGAAGTAGCGGCTGGAGTCGGGCGTATGGATTTCGTCCATCAGGTAAATCTTGCCGTCGTGCTTGCCGAATTCGTATTTGGTATCTACCAGAATCAATCCGCGTTCAGCTGCAATCTCGGTGCCGCGTTTGAAGAGGGCCATGGTATATTGCTCCAATACGGCATATTCTTCGGGTGTAGCCAGACCTTGTGCCAGGATTTCTTCTTTGGAGATGTCGGCATCGTGTTCGCCAATCTCGGCCTTTGTGGTCGGGGTGATGATGGGTTCGGGGAATTTCTGGTTTTCCTTCATCCCTTCGGGCAGTTTCACGCCGCAGATTTCACGTACGCCGCTCTTGTAGGCACGCCATGCGCTGCCGCAGAGATAGCCGCGTACAATCATTTCTACGGGGAATCCCTCGCACATCACACCTACCGTCACCATCGGGTCGGGCGTAGCCATTTTCCAGTTGGGACAGATGTCGGTTGTGGCATCCAGGAATTTTGCTGCAATCTGGTTCAGCATTTGTCCTTTGAAGGGAATACCTTTCGGCAATACTACGTCGAAGGCTGAGATGCGGTCGGTAGCTACCATGACCAACTTTTCACCATTGATGTTGTACACATCACGAACTTTTCCGTGGTACACGCTTTTCTGTCCGGGAAAGTTAAATTCAGTTGCTGTTAATGCTTTCATCTTTGTAATATTTACGATTTGAGAATTTACTGTTTCTGTTCAATCTTGCTATCAGCTTGTTCGGCTTTGCGTCGTTCACGCTCCGCTTTCGCTTCCTTGTCGAACTTCTCGTAGGCCTCCACAATCTGAGTTACCAACTTGTGGCGTACGATGTCTTTCTTGTTCAGCTCCACAAAACTGATGCCTTTTACGCCTTTCAGAATCTTCAGTGCCTGCACCAGACCGGAAGTCTGGGAAGAAGGCAAGTCAATCTGCGTCATGTCCCCCGTGACAATCATCTTGGTGTTCATGCCCATGCGGGTGAGGAACATCTTGATTTGCTGGGTGGTCGTGTTCTGCGCTTCATCCAGAATGACAACGGCATCGTTCAGTGTACGTCCGCGCATAAAGGCGAGAGGGGCAATCTGGATGATGTTCAGCTCCATATACTCTTTCAACTTGGCGGCAGGTATCATGTCCTGCAGGGCGTCATAGAGTGGTTGCAGATACGGGTCTATCTTGTCCTTCATGTCGCCGGGCAGGAAACCGAGCTTTTCTCCGGCTTCTACGGCGGGGCGGCTGAGAATGATTTTCTTTATCTCCTTATTCTTTAGTGCCCGCACGGCAAGCGCGATGGCAGTATAGGTTTTTCCTGAACCGGCAGGACCGATGGCAAACAGCATGTCATTCTTGGCAAATGCCTCTACCAGCTTCAGCTGGTTCTCGCTGCGCGGGATAATCGGCTTTCCGGTTACGCTGAATACAATGACATTGCCCGACTTTTCCGCTTGCGGGGCATTGCCTTTGATGATGTCTATAATGACCTCTTCTTTCAAAGAATTGTATTCGGCACAGTATTTCTCCAGTTTGGTGATGTTTTCCTCAAATGCACACATTTCCTCCTCATCACCCAATACTTTGATGACATTGCCGCGGGCAACAATGCGGAGCTTGGGATACAAGGCTTTTATCAGCTGCATGTTGGCGTTGTTTACGCCATAAAATATTACCGGGTCAATATCTTCAAGAACAATCAGTTTTTCTATCATTGATATGTTTTAAGTTCAATTCGTTCTTTTAGTGAAACGTTCTGCAAATGTAGTGAAACGTTTGGATACTTAAACAGTTCCATTGGGTATTTTTTTTGCAGTGGCTTCGGGTAGATTGTCGGTAATTGTTGCACGACGATGCCGTTTCCTTTTTTTGAGCATCCGATACGTTGTCGGTTCAGCGTCTGTTCCTTCATGTTGAAGATGATATTGGGGTCGAAGTGCTGCCCGTTGACGCGTGTCTCGAAGTGCAGATGCTCAGTAGAGGCGCGTCCGGTGCGTCCGGTCAGTGCGATGGGCTGTCCGGCTTTGACTGTGTCGCCACAATGTACAAGGTTTTTGAAGTTGTGGCTGTATATCGTTTCCAGTCCGAAGTCATGGCGTACGACGACGACATTGCCGTAGGCGCTATAAGGCTTGGACATCCGTACTACGCCGTTGAAGGCACTCCGTATGGTGTCTTTGGCGCAGGTCTTGATGTCTATGCCGCTGTGGCGTCCCCGCCCCCGTCCGTAAGGGGAGATGACTTTTCCTCCAGGCAGGGGAAAGGAGTATTCCGTGTCCGGAATGTCCTCCAAAGGTAGCTCTATCAGTTCTCTTTGCGAAAACAGTCCCGGAGTGGCAACGCGAATATGGTTGGTTTCCATGGCGGAAAAGACCGTTTTCTTCCCTTGTGCCGTGGCACCAAGGGCTATGAGCAGGAGAGGGACAAGAATACGGATTTTCATTTATTCAAAATATTGTATACTCCCACCGGTAGAGGAAGCATATTTCTCCAACAGTTCCAATATCATTTCGGCTGCTTCTTTCAGACCTTCCTGCCCGTTGTAGCCGTTGACAATGGCAAGGATATGGCGGGTTTCAAGTTTCATCTTGGTGCGTTCGTGGTCGCTGGTCGGGGTACCGATACCGCCTATACGGTCGCGGTAGACGGGCAGCCCTTCTATGTTCAGCATGCCGCGGCCTATACCCTCGAACGATTCCTCGGCACGTCCTATGCCCAGCTCAAGGTCGCTTCCTTGTATCTCGTCGGCATCAAATCCGCCGATAGAGTGGCCCGTACGTAGGGAGACAAGGTTGATAAGGTCTACCAACGTATCTATCTGATAGAGTTCCAATCCGCGCAGCAGTCGCCGTCTCAGTGCTTCGGCCGAGGGACGGTAGCGGCTGGGATCCTTGCCGCAACGTTTGTAGGCTTCGCGGGTGGCGGCAATGACGGGTTGGTACTTGATGCTGTCCGTGGTTTCACGGGCTCTTAGCTCTTGGGTGAAAGTTGCGATTTCCTGCCACAACCCTTCGCAATATGGGGTATTTGTCACTTCGGCAAATACGGCTGCACCGCGGAATTCGGGGCAATTCTGCTTGATTTCTTTAGAAAGTGCGATATGATACATTAATGCAATCCGTTTGAATGGGTTAACATGATTCCCGACAATATCCTTCCGGATTTGATACCCATCCGGCGTGCCGAGAAGAACTCTTCATATTGGGTAAAAGTACATATATTGGCTGTCTCCACTTGTGCGGAAGGTACTCCGAAGTCCAGCAGTTGCAGTCGGTTGGCAGCCCATAGGTCGATATGGTATTTGTGGGTGGCGGGTTTCCATTCGGAGATGTAATCCATCTGGAAACCGTTCTTGCGGAATGCTTCATAGACTTCGTCGCCTACCTCGAAGGCGGAAAGGGAGATGCCGGGGCCGATGCAGGCTATCACTTCTTTGCCCTCTGTACCATAGCGGGCACGCATCTTGTCGAGTGTGTGGCCGAGGATGTAATTCACAGTGCCGCGCCATCCGGCATGAACAGCGGCTATCACGGCATTCTTCCGGTCGTAGAGCAGGATGGGAATGCAGTCTGCCGTAGAGATACAGATGCAGTAGCCCGGTTCACGGGTTATCAGTGCATCAATGCCCTGCAACATGGAGTGGCGTTCTTCTGCTGTTGCTTGCAGGTAAGTTCCGTCAATGACAAGTGCCTTTGTCCCGTGGGTCTGAAACGGGATGACCAGTTCTTGGGGGCGTTGGGGCAGGGAAGAACATACTATTTCCTGGTTGCGGCGTACAGCTTCGGCTTCGTCTCCCGTGTAAGGTGTACAGTTGAGGGAGGCATAGTTACCTTGGCTGCATCCACCGTGGCGGGTGGTTACAAAACAAGAAATGCCGGGATATGAGGCAAGCAGCTCATATTCCAACATTTTCTTATCTTCTGTAAGAGGAATCATTTTTTATCTTCCTCCCAATCTTCTTCGTATTCAAAGTCCTCGAGGTCCTCTATGTCCTCGTCGTCGTTGACGTATTCATAGCTGAGGTCCTCGTCCTCACCCTCTTCTTTCAATTCTTCCTGCAGGTGGCTGAGGTCTTTGGCGCGATGGGCAATGCTGTCCACTTTGCCTTCTATCTTATTACTTTCCTTGTTCAGCTCTTCCCAAAGGATGTCTTTCAGCGTAGAGATGCCCATGCCGGAGACAGCAGAGATGAATATATGCGGAATCCCTTCGGGCAGTGTCGGCTCTATCTCGTCCATCAGTTCCTGGTCGAGCATGTCGCATTTGGTGACGGCAAGCACGCGTTGTTTGTCCAGCATTTCGGGGTTGAAGGTGCGGAGCTCGTTCAGGAGTATGTCGTACTCCTTGCGGATGTCGTCGCTGTCGGCAGGCACCATGAACAGCAACAGGGAGTTGCGCTCGATGTGTCGCAGGAAGCGCAATCCCAATCCTTTGCCCGCACTGGCTCCTTCGATGATTCCGGGAATGTCCGCCATCACAAACGATTTGCTGTCGCGATAGGACACGATGCCCAGATTGGGTTCCAGCGTTGTAAACGGATAATTGGCGATTTTGGGCTTCGCCGCAGAAACGGATGCCAGTAAAGTGGATTTTCCTGCATTGGGGAAACCTACCAGACCGACGTCTGCCAGCAGCTTCAGTTCCATGATTACCGTCAACTCCTGCATCGGTTCGCCCGGTTGTGCAAAGCGGGGAGCCTGGCGTGTGGCGGTTTTGAAGTGCCAGTTACCCAGACCTCCGCGTCCGCCTTTCAGCAAGATGACTTCTTGTTCGTGCTCGGTGACGTCGCAGATATATTCACCCGTTTCGGCGTTGTACACCACCGTGCCGCAGGGCACTTCAATCACCTTGTCCGCTCCGTCTTTTCCGAAACTGCGGTTTTTGGAACCGGATTCTCCGTGACCTGCCAGGATGTGGCGATCGTACTTCAGATGGAGTAGCGTCCAGTAGTTGCGGTTACCCCGCAGGATGACATGGCCTCCTCGTCCTCCGTCACCTCCGTCGGGGCCTCCGTTGGGTATGTATTTCTCACGCCGCATATGCGTAGAACCTCGTCCGCCCTTTCCGGAGCGGCAATATATTTTTACGTAGTCAACAAAATTCGATTCAGCCATATTCTGTTTTATTGTTATTTCACTGCGTCAATAGCCTTGCAAACATCGGCAAAGATTTCTTCCAATACGCCGAAGCCCTGGATGTGTTGGTATTTGCCGTCCTGCTTGTACCAGTCAATCAGCGGAGCTGTCTGTGAGTGGTAAACCACCAGACGCTTCTTGATTGTCTCTTCATTGTCGTCTGCACGTCCTGATTCTTGTCCGCGCTTGATAAGGCGTTTCATCAGTTCTTCTTCGGGCACGTCGAGGTCGAGCATTACGCTGACTTCCTGTCCGCGTTCGGCGAGCATCTTCTTTAATGCTTCAGCCTGGGCGATTGTTCTGGGGAAGCCGTCGAAAATCACGCCTTTGCTATCCTTGAAGCTGTCGAATACGCTTGCCAGAATATCAATCATCAACTCATCGGGAATCAACTGGCCCTGGTCGATATAACCTTTAGCAGTCTTGCCCAGTTCTGTACCGTTTTTCATTTCAGCACGGAGCACGTCTCCGGTAGAGATGTGGTTGATGCCATACTTTTCTACAATCTTTTCACTTTGTGTTCCCTTACCTGAACCGGGAGCACCAAAAATTACAATGTTCAACATTTGCTTAGTTATTATTTAATGATTTACTATATTATGTCTGTATCAGTCTACTACAGTATAAATGTCGGGATAGTTGCGCCCGAAGCCGTCATAATCCAACCCGTAGCCCACGATGAAATCGTTCGGAATATTCATGGCCACATATTCTATGTTCAAATCAACTTTCAGCTTATCGGGTTTCACCAGTAGAGAGGCAATATGAATCTCCCTGGGACCGCGAGTGCCGAGGGTGTCCAGTAAGCGTTGCATGGTGAGTCCCGTATCTACGATATCCTCTACAATGACCACTGTACGGTCTGTGAGGTCTTCATTGATGCCTATTACTTCCTTGATTACCCCGGTAGAGGATACTCCTTGATAAGATGCCAATTTGACAAATGAAATTTCGCAGGGAATCGTGATTCGTTTCAGCAAATCGGCGGTAAACATGAACGAACCGTTCAGTACGCTGAGGAATAGAGGATTCTTTCCTGCCAGGTCGCGGTTGATTTCGTTCGCTACACGGGTTACTTCTTTCAGTATGTCCTGCTCCTTGATGGAGACTGTGAACATCTTGTCTTTTATTTGTATGGTATCCATAGATGGGATGTTTTTAGAAAGTTGCCGCAAAAATACGATTTTTATTCCACTCCATGCATCATCTTCTGTAATTTCTTTGAAAGCAGGAAGAGGATAAGCGATGCCGTGGCAGACATGACGACGAACACCATGAAGAAATCGTACATTGTCTCGATGCGATAACCCAGCAGCGTCTTTACCTTTCCGGCTTCGGGGTAGAGCCCGCTCAGCGTGCCTGCAAACTTATTGGCAGTGGCGGTGGAGAGGTACCATATCCCCATCATCAGCGAGGCGAAGCGGATGGGCGTGAGCTTGTTCACCATGGAGAGTCCGATGGGCGAGAGGCAGATTTCGCCCATGGTATGGATGAAGTAGAGCCCCGTCAGCCAAATGAGACTCACCTTGATGCCCGGCTGAACATCTTTCACCCCAAAGCAGATGACGAGATAGCCCAGTGAAAGCAGTAGCAGGCCGATGGCTTGCTTGGTGGGCGAGGCGGGCTCCATGCCCCGTTTGCCCAGGGCGCCCCATACGCCCGGCATGATGGCGGCAAGTATCACCACAAAGAAGGGGTTGAAGGACTGAATCCAGGAGGCGGGCATTTCCCACCCCAGGATGACGCGGTCGGTCTGCTCGGAGGCGAAAAGCGTGAGCGAGGCGCCTGCCTGCTCGTAGGCCGCCCAGAAGAAAATGACGAAGAAGGCGATGATGTAGATGACGAAGATGCGGTCGCGCTCCGTCTTGGTGAGTGAGCCTTCCAGCAGGATGCTGACGGGAAACACGATGCAGGCGGTGAAGATGCCGATGCTTATCCAATCGCTCCCGAAACACCAGTAGAAGAAACCGGCAAGCGCGATGGCAAGCAGGGCGAGCAGCAGGTAGTTGCGCATGGGCCGTCCGTTGGCGTGGGCACTCTTCCGGGCGGTGTTGTCTGCCTGGGGCCGCTCCTTGCGGGCGTCGGGGATAATGCCGAGGGGCTTGCCATCGGGGCCGATGAGGTACTTGTTTTTCTGGGTTTCGAAGAGGACGACCGTCAGCACGGTGACGATGGCGGCAATGAGGAAGCCCCATCGGAAGTCGTGAGGGTTGCCCGTCTCGCCAAAATAGCCGCAGACCAGCGGGGCGAGGAAGGAACCCACGTTGACACCCATATAGAAGATGGTGTAGGCGGAATCCAGCCGTTTGTCACCCGGCTCGTAGAGCTGCCCCACCAGGGAGGAGACGGTGGGCTTGAAGCAGCCGTTGCCCAATATAAGGAAAGTCAGTCCGCCGTACATCAGCCAATGCGAAAGCTCACGCGCCTCCAGCATCGAGGCACTGGCAAACATCAGGAACTGGCCGACTGCCATCATCATGGCCCCCCAGAAGACGGAACGGCGGATGCCCCAGTATTTGTCGGCGATGTAGCCGCCGATTAAGGGTGTCAGGTACACCAGTCCGGTGTAGCTGCCGTAGATGGAGGCGGCGTGCTCCTTGTCGAAAAGGAGTGCCTGGGTGAGGAACAGAATGAAGATGGCACGCATGCCGTAGTAGCTGAAACGCTCTGCCGTGCTGGTGGCGAAGATAAGGTAAAGACCTTTCGGGTGTCGGGATGTACTCATTGAATATGCTTTTATTGTTTTGGCTTTTATTATATGTTGAGGGTACAAAATTAGTCATTATTTTGCGTAAGTTAATGGGTATAATTAGAAACTTGCCGACAAGCCTGCGGGAACTTGCCGACAAGCTTGTGCAAACTTATCCGTAAGCCTACGCAAACTTAAAACAGAATTTCTGTTTCTGTAAATAAAGCTTTTGTTTATAGAAATAGAGCTTTTGTTTCTAAGAATAAAGGCTTTGTTCTAAGAATCCTTTGCATTGAAGACAACTTTTCCTTACGGAGCAGATATTTTTTCCCGGGGGACAAAGCAACTTGATAAAAAACGTCTTCTCTTTGTACAGTTGAAATCAAAGCCCTATCTTTGCTCTACGATTTTAAGATAATCCTATTATGAAGATATTTCCTACTACAAGCATCAAGCAACTGGATGCAGATACCATAGAGAATGAACCGATTGCCTCCATCGACTTGATGGAACGTGCCTCACGCGCATTGGCCCGTGCCATTGCCGAGCGTTGGGAGCCGGACACGCCGCTCACCGTTTTTGCCGGACCGGGGAACAACGGTGGCGATGCGCTTGCCCTGGCGCGACTGCTGGCTGGGAAGGGCTACCGGCTCGAGGTGTATCTCTTCAATACGAAAGGGACGCTTTCGCCGGACTGCGAGACGAACAAGGAGCGGCTGGCCGACGTGCCGGGCGTGGACTTCCACGAAGTGACCACTCAGTTTGTACCTCCTGTGCTGACGGCGGACCATGTGGTGATAGACGGCCTCTTCGGCAGCGGTCTGAACAAGGCTCTGAGCGGCGGTTTTGCAGCCGTAGTGAAGTACATCAACGCTTCGCCCGCAACGGTGGTGTCCATCGATATCCCATCGGGACTGATGGGTGAGGACAACACCTACAACGTACATACGAATATCGTCCGTGCCCATCTGACGCTGAGCCTGCAATTGCCGAAACTGGCATTTCTCTTTGCCGAGAACGAGCCGTATGTGGGCGAATGGCAGTTACTGGACATCGGGCTCAGCAAGGATGCCATTCATGACATGGAAACGGACTTCTGCCTGCTGGAGCATGAAGACGTGTCTGCCCTGCTGAAGCCGCGCAGCCGGTTTGCCCATAAGGGGAACTTCGGCCGTGCACTGCTGATAGCCGGTTCGCAGGGAATGGCGGGAGCTTCGGTGCTGGCTGCGCGTGCTTGTCTGCGTTCGGGGGTGGGGCTGCTGACGGTGCATGTGCCGTTCTGCAACAACTTCATTGTGCAGACTTCCGTGCCCGAAGCCATGACGGAGCTGGACATCAGCGACACCTGCTTTGCCGCCGCTACTGATACGGACGATTACCAGGCCGTGGCGATAGGTCCGGGACTGGGAAAGGCGGCAGAGACCGAGGCGGCTCTGCTGGAGCAGATAGAGATATGCCAGACTCCGATGGTGGTGGATGCTGATGCCCTGAACTTGCTGGGCGAGAAGCGTAACTATATAGGGCGTCTGCCCAAAGGGAGTATTCTGACTCCGCACCCCAAGGAACTGGAGCGTCTTGTAGGCAAATGCCAGAATTCGTACGAACGCCTGATGAAGGCTCGCGAGCTGGCGAAGAGCGCCGGAGTGCATATCATCTTGAAAGGCGCTTATTCTGCCATTGTCACTCCTGCCGGGAAATGTTTTTTCAACCCTACCGGCAATCCGGGTATGGCAACGGGAGGCAGCGGTGATGTGCTGACGGGAGTGGTGCTTGCCTTGCTTGCCCAAGGCTATGAGCCGGAGAAGGCTGCCTGCCTGGCCACGTATGTGCACGGACTGGCGGGAGATGTTGCCTGCAAGAAGCAGGGGGCAGTGGGGATGACGGTGGGGGATATAGTTGCCTGCCTGCCGCTAGCGTGGAAGATGCTGGAAGAATAAGGAGAGAAGTGTAATTTGGATGGCTTGTCATGTCAACAGAAATAAGATATTTTGAAAACAGAAAAGATTGGCGGAAGTGGCTGGCTGACAATTTCGATACTGCCGATGGAGTCTGGTTTGTGTTTCCTACTAAATCTTCAAGCGAGAAAAGTATTGTATATAATGACGCTGTTGAAGAGGCCCTTTGTTTCGGGTGGATTGACAGCACGATAAAGTCACTTGACAAAGAACATAAAATTCAGCGTTTCACGCCCAGGAATCCTAAAAGTACCTATTCGCAAGCCAACAAAGAAAGGTTGAAATGGTTGCTGGAGCATAAAATGATACATCTTGAATTTGAGGATAAAATACGAACTGTCTTGTCGGTTCCTTTTGTTTTTCCAAATGATATAATCGACAGATTGAAAGAGGATGAAAGAATATGGAAGAATTATCAGAGTTTCTCTGACCCCTATAAACGTATCCGAATCGCATACATTGAAGCGGCGAGGAAACGACCGGAAGAATTTGAAAGGCGATTAAATAACTTTATCTGTAAAACGAAAGAGAACAAAATAATAATAGGGTTTGGCGGGATTGAAAAATACTATTAACGCTAATTCTTTTCCGCTTATTTCTCTCTTGTCGTAATGTGGAAGCATCCTTGCTTCAATTCGTACTTGATGTAGCATTTGTCGGCTTTCCGCAGGTCACGGAGCACTTCCGAAAGGACCAGTTTTAAGGTATCTGCGCTGACATCCTGCAAAGGACGTCCATCCTCGTCTTCTATTTTCTGAAAGCGCTTCCAACTGACATCGAATGTCGTTCCGTAAAAATGTGCCGAGTTTGGAGAAGCATTGCCGTTACGGCGGCGCAGGCGTTTTACGTCGTCTTGGGGGCGGGGG
>NZ_QTLY01000009.1:0-221064 GCF_003602895.1 Bacteroides sp. AF29-11 | reverse complement strand
ATGTGCCGAGTTTGGAGAAGCATTGCCGTTACGGCGGCGCAGGCGTTTTACGTCGTCTTGGGTGCGGAGTACGGAAGTCACAATTATCTTGTTTGGATTCAGCCCCTTGGCGGTCAGTGAATCAAGGAAGTTGTGTCCGATGGTGTCCAGCAGGCTGGCGGCGCCCGGAATGAGATAAGGGATGGAATGCGTCAGTGAATCCACGGCATAGAGCTCGTTCGTCGTGATAGGTTGCAGTTGCTCCTTCATCTTTTCTGCTTCCTCGCGGGAGGAAAGCGCACGTATGCCGATGGCTTGGGCTACATTGAGATGTTTCTCGTTCAAGTCTCCGAAAGAACGTTTGTAGCTGACAACGCCCCGAATGTTGCGCGGTTCGTTCAACTTGAGCGACATGTCCTTCTTCTTACAGCCGGCAAAGGTGAATGTTGCGGCAGCTGCGACAATTATCAGTATAGGTAGGATTCTGGAAGAATATCTCATCTTATAAATGTACTATGTCTGTGAAAAATCTGCGTTAATCTGTGTAATCTGTGGTGAAAACCTTGCAAAGATAATTCAAACCTTCTTAAGTTTGCACTATCTTTGCACACAAAAAAGACCGTGCAACGATATTTTATATACCTGGCTTATGATGGCACCGCTTATCACGGCTGGCAAATCCAGCCGAATGGAGCGAGTGTGCAGGAGTGTTTGATGAAGGCGCTGAGTACCTTGCTGCGTCGCGAGGTGGAAGTCGTGGGAGCGGGGCGTACCGATGCCGGGGTGCATGCCTCACTGATGGTAGCTCACTTTGACAGTGATTCTCCTCTGGACACTGTTTTTATGACGGATAAGCTGAATCGTCTGCTTCCTCCCGATATTTCCGTATACCGCTTGCGGGCCGTGAAGCCCGATGCACATGCCCGCTTTGATGCTACGGCGCGGATGTATAAGTATTACGTCACTACTGCCAAGATGCCTTTCAATCGTCAATACCGTTGCCGTCTGTTCCAAACACCGGACTTTGAACGGATGAATGAGGCTGCCCAAACCTTGTTTGACTATACGGACTTTACCAGCTTCAGCAAACTTCATACGGATGTCAAAACCAATAATTGCAAGATTATGCATGCCGCCTGGACCCGGGTAGACGATGTGACCTGGGTGTTCACCATCCAGGCCGACCGGTTCCTGCGGAACATGGTACGCGCCATTGTCGGTACTTTGCTCGAAGTGGGTCGCGGAAAACTTTCTGTTGAGGGTTTCCGACGCGTCATCGAACAGAAGGACCGTTGTCAGGCAGGAACCTCCGTTCCCGGAAATGCATTGTTTCTAGTGGATGTAGCCTATCCGGAAACTACTTTTTTAGAATAAAAGAGGGATGCACTACAAAAACGTACCCCCCTCCTTTTAATTTTTAATTCTTAATTTTTAATTAACTCTATGTGGTTATTGCTTGCTTTCCTCTCTGCTGCCTTATTGGGATTTTACGATGTCTTCAAGAAGAAGTCGCTTCGTGACAATGCCGTACTGCCGGTACTTTTCCTGAACACGCTGTTCTCGAGCCTGATACTTCTTCCTTTCATTCTGGTATCTGCCTTTGCGCCGTCGGTGTTGGGAGGTACGATGTTTGATGTTCCCGTGGTGGAGTGGGAGGTGCATAAGTTTATTGTTGTCAAGTCGTTTATCGTGCTCTCTTCCTGGATATTCGGTTATTTCGGGATGAAGCATCTGCCGCTGACCATCGTGGGACCGATTAATGCGACGCGCCCCGTGATGGTGCTTGTAGGTGCCATGCTTGTGTTTGGCGAACGCTTGAACCTTTATCAATGGATTGGCGTGATGCTTGCCATAGTATCCTTTTTCATGCTGAGCCGTTCGGGCAAGAAGGAGGGAATCGACTTCAAGCATAACAAATGGATTCTTTTCATCGTGCTGGCTGCCGTTGCTGGAGCTGTCAGTGGGCTGTATGACAAATATCTGATGAAGCAGCTCAATCCGATGCTGGTGCAGTCGTGGTATAATGTCTACCAAGTCTTTATCATGTGCCCCATTATCTTGCTGTTGTGGTACCCCAAGCGAAAAGAAAGTACCCCGTTTCGTTGGGACTGGACCATTATCTGTATCTCCATTTTCCTTTGTGCGGCAGACTTTGTCTATTTTTATGCCCTGAGCTATGAGGACTCCATGATTTCCATCGTTTCGATGGTGCGTCGTGGAAGCGTTGTTGTTTCCTTCCTTTTCGGTGCGCTTTTCTTCCGTGAAAAGAATTTAAAAAGCAAGGCTGTCGACCTCATTTTGGTGTTGATTGGAATGTTCTTCCTATATTTGGGGAGTAAATAAACAAGAGATATATGGCAGAAGACCTATATATAAATGCTGGTAGCAAGACAGAGAAATATCGCGCTTTGCTTCCTCAACTGAAAAATCTGCTGGCAGGTGAAGATGACTTGATAGCCAATCTGGCGAATGTTTCGGCGGCGCTGAAAGAGACTTTCCATTTCTTTTGGGTAGGCTTCTATTTGGTGAAGGGTGAAGAATTGGTGTTAGGACCTTTCCAGGGACCGATAGCTTGTACGCGCATCAGGAAAGGCCGTGGTGTTTGCGGCACGGCATGGGATAAAGACGAGACGTTGGTTGTGCCCGATGTGGATGCATTTCCCGGACATATAGCCTGCAGCTCGCTGTCGCGTTCGGAGATCGTGGTTCCGCTGAAGCGTGAGGACGGTGAAGTGTGGGGAGTATTGGATATTGACAGTGACGATTTGGGCGGTTTTGATGAAACAGATGCCCGTTTCCTTGAAGAAATGATTAAAATGTTATGATAAGAAAACTGAGTGCTTTTTTGATTTTGGCTTTCATCGGATGGGGGTATTTGCAGGCCCAGGAAGCCAAGACGTGTTTTAAGAATATGCCGGATTCTATATGTCCGTTGCTTAGTGCCGTGAACCGTGCGGATTTTATAGACTTTCTGGAAAGTAAGATGAAAGCTGAGGTGACCAACAGCTTTGGTGGTAAATCGGAAATGACGGAACTTGCCCCGGATTATATACATGTGAAGATGACTCCCCAGAGCTCGTGGCAGATGAAGCTCTTGCCTGTCAACGACAGCACGAAAGTGGTTTGTGTGGTATCTACGGTTTGTGCTCCGGCTTGCGACAGCCATGTCAAGTTCTATACGACAGACTGGAAGGAGCTGGTTGCTTCGTCCTACCTGCCGGCATTGCCCGTTCTGGATGATTTTATCGCTGAGGCCGCGGATACGGTGGATGTCTATGAGTATCAGGATGCCCGTCGCCAGGCCGACATGCTGCTGATGAAAGCGGACCTTTCTGCGAAGGATGCCACGTTGGCATTCACTTTTACCACGACCGATTACATGGGTAAAGAAGCGGCGGAGAAACTGAAACCGTTTGTCCGCCGTCCTATTGTTTATACTTGGAATCAAGGGAAGTTCGAGAAATCCTCTACTTCACTTTGATTCTGTCGAATCCCTCTCCATAGACTCCGATGACTGCACTTTGTGATACAAAGGCATTGGGGTCTATGTCTTTTATGAGCCGGAAAATGATGGTGGACTCCCGCTTCTTGGCCAGCACGAACAGCATTTTTATCTCTTTTCCCGTATAGAAGCCCGAGGCGTTGATGACCGTTGCACCTCTGTGAGGATATACCTGGATGTGCTTGGCTATCTCCTCATATTTATCGCTGATAATAAAGAATTGTACGGACTGGCGGGCACTGTTCACCACTTGGTCGAGCACGAAGCTGCATATGTATAGAGTAACGTAGCCATACACCACCTTTTCCCAATCTTTTAGAACAAAGTAACTGGACGAGATGATGATAAGGTCACATATCAACATGACTCTGCCCAGCGTGATGTCGCGGTACTTGTTGATTACGGCGGCAATGATGTCCGTGCCGCCAGTACTGCCGTTGTTGGAAAAGGCGATGCCGATGCCGCTACCGCAGAAGGAGGCACCGATGACACAAGCCATGAAAGGCTGGTCGTGCAGGAGGACAACACCCTCGGTCAGTTTCTGGATAATGGAAAGGAAAAAGGTCAGGGTGAATACGGCAAAGATTGTCTTTACGCTGAACTTCCATCCCAACACACGTAGGGCAAGCAATAGAAGCAGAAAATTGATGGCGAAGTACGTATATTGGACGGGAAATCCAGTGGCAAAATATACGATGGATGCAATGCCCGGTACGCCACCGGTAGTAATATCGTTGGGAAGCAGGAAGACTGTCCAGCCGATACCATATAAGACCATACCCAGGGCAATCATCAGATAATCCCGCAGTTCGCGCATGGTGTTCTGTCGGGAGGGAACATTTACTATTGTTTTCATTATAATTTTATGTGGTTGTGAAAATGCGGGGACAAAGATACAAAAGATATCATTTGTTTGTTTGAGTATAAGATTGATATTTATATTTTGATGTTACTATGAGTTTTAACATACAATAGCTTGCTTTGATAAAATAATTATCTATATTCGCTTTTATAATTAACGGTGATTATTGACTTAGATGACTATGAAACCACTTTACCAAGATCTGCCATTCCCAATAGACAGTCATATACATTATTATATAGAAGACTTGCCGCACTTCATTGTACCTTGGCATTATCATCCGGCCATAGAGATAATGTATATAACTAGAGGTATAGGAACTCGTTTTGTCGGGGATTGCATAGAACAGTATGAGGAGGGGGATGTATGTATGATTGGCCCTAATCTCCCTCATGAATGGCGTAATGATGATGCTTATTTTGATAAGGAGTCTGGTTTGCGTGCTACGTGTATCTGTCTGTTCTTTAAACGTGAGATATTTGATCCGAATTTTATCAGATTACCAGAAATGAATAATATTCGTGATTTGATAGAGAGATCACGGCGTGGACTGAAGTTTACCGGAAATTCGAAATTAGAGATAACCCGGTTTATAAGGAGTTCGGTGAATGATGTAGGGGTTCGGAAGGTAACGAATCTTTTAACACTTCTTGAGCTGATGGCCACATCGACTGAGTATGAGTTACTGGCCTCAGTGGGATTTACGAATTCTGTAAATTCAGAAGATTTTGAGAGATTTAATAAGGTATACAAGTTTCTCGTCAAGAACTTTGCGACTTCCATTAGGTTGGAAGAAGTTTCGACTTTGGTTGGATTGACCCCGACAGCTTTTTGCCGTTATTTCAAGGAGAGGACCAAGAAAACCTTTGTAGAATATCTGAACGAAATGCGTATCGGTTATTCGAAAAAACTATTACTGGAAAACAAAATGAAGATTTCTACTATCAGTGGGGAAGTCGGATTCCCTAACTTATCTAATTTTATATCCCAATTTAAAAAAGTGACAGGAATGTCCCCGTCGCAGTTCCAAAAGCAGTTTGGAGTAAAGGCTAAACAAGCCATTTGATTCTACTATTTTATCATTGAATATTTGGTGGTTAGAGCCTTGGTTTTCTACTTTTTTTGCAAGGTTTTATCCATTTGCTGCGAATAATGGTAAAATACCATAATTATCGGAAAATATAGAGGAAAGAGCGAGTTCCATATCAGCGTACTTTTGCAATATAAGATTTTAAAAGTATGATGCTGATGAATGATAAGAGAACAAATGAGTCGCCTTTGCTCTTTATAAAGGATTCTTTGATCGGTGAAAATGTGAAGAGGAGTTTGAAGACTTTGGCTGATTTACGAGGTGTTTTTCATAATTGTGAGGCTTATGAACAGATGTCTCCTGATACTTTATTGTATGAGGTGACTTGTCATCTGCCGGTTGAAGAAGGAACGCCAGGGGGACTCTATTTCGGAATCACGAGAATTTATCCAGGTAAGGTTGGTGATGAGTATTTCATGACCAAAGGACATTTTCATGCCAATATGAATCGTGGGGAGTACTATTGGGGAGTGGAAGGTGAAGGCAGATTGATTATGATGGATCAGAACCGAAGGGTTTGGAGTGAGCGGATGTTTCCGGGTAGTCTTCATTATATACCTGGAGGGGTGGCCCATCGTGTGGCAAATATAGGATATTCTGTTCTGTCATTCGCTGCTTGTTGGCCTTCGGACGCAGGACATGATTATCAAGTGATTTTGGAGAACGGGTTTTCTGCATCTTTACAGTGTGTGAATGGCAATCCCCAATTGATAGAAATATGAATATGAAGTATATCATAGCTGTAGATTTGGGAGGAACCATTACAAAAGTCGGTCTCTTACGCAATGGAGAACTGGTAGACTATGTAAAAATGCCTTCTCGTCAAGATTTGGATATGACAGCAAGTTTGCCGGAGATTGAAAATGCAATTGATTTCCTGCTAAATTCAAATGGTGTGAAGCGCCTCTTTGGAGTGGGTATAGCTTTTCCAGGGCTAGTAAATAATAAAAAAAGCATTATTATATCTACGAATGAAAAATATGATGATGGAGTGGAGCTTGATTTGGATAGATGGGCGGATGAACATTGGGGAGCCCCCTTTTACATTGATAATGACGCACGGCTTGCAGCAATTGGAGAATGGCAATATGGGAGCGGCAGAGGATATGATAGCGTTGTTATGATGACTATTGGTACGGGCATAGGATCGGGAGTCATTATGAATGGTGAGGTAATGTATGGAAAGCACTTTCAAGCAGGTTCGTTGGGTGGCCATTTTGTAGTAGACTACAAAGGAAGGTTATGCTCTTGTGGAAACAAGGGGTGTGTGGAGGCTTTGTCCTCTTCATTCTTCCTTCATAAAATTATAAAGGATCATGCTTGCCTGTCTCCTTCGTTTAAAATGTCATCTCAGAATTATGATTTTAAAGAAATCTTCCAATTGGCGGAACAAGGAAATAGAGACGCGTTATTGGTACGAAATGAATGCATTGAAATATGGGGAGCTGCTGTTATAAATTTTATTCATGCTTATGATCCTGAAGTGGTGATACTTGGAGGGGGAATCATGAATAGCCATAAAGTGATAGTGCCTTATATCGAGGAACGGGTGTCAAAGTTTGCCTGGACTCCGAGTGCAAAAGTATCTGTGGTAGTTTCTAGCTTGGGAGATTATGCAGCTTTGTATGGTTTGGAATATTGTTTAAGAAAAAAGATAAAAGATGAAGTATTCTGCTAATTACGATAAATATCCTTTTGTGCAGGTGTCCTATAATTCGGATGACTGTATTTCCGGTTGGTTTGCCATTACCGATAGTATCAGTGAACGTTTGAAGGTACTGGAGAAGCCGTTGAAAGTGGTTGCGATTGAGTGCTATCAAGGAGTGTTTGAGAATGATATACGTAATGCTTTTGCCGGTAGGTTCAATAATGCTTTATTTGTTCATACAGATAGTGCGATGTTGCCGGAAGAGAAAATCAATGATTTTTTCTATCCTGATATTACCGATGATGAATTATTCGGCTATCTGACCCGGTATACAATGGAATGTTTTTTTGATTTCGATAAAGTTACTGGTATCCGGCAACAGATAGAAGATTTGCAGTCTGGTATTGTAATAGTCTATGGGGTTGGTGCGGCCTATCTTTGTGAACATCCTGATTTGTTGATTTATGCCGATATGGCAAGATGGGAGATACAGTCCAGATTCCGTAAAAATGAAATATCAAATATAGGTGTCAACAATAAAGAAGAACGAACCTCCTTGCAGTATAAAAGAGCTTTTTTCGTAGATTGGAGAATATGCGATAGGCACAAAAAGATGCTGATGGCAAAGGTGGATTATGTTTTGGATACGAACCGGCGCAATCATCCTAAGATGATTACAGGCAAAGCGATGTTTGAGGGATTGGAGAAAGCGGTAAATGGTCCGTTTCGTGTAGTTCCCTTTTTTGATCCGGGGCCTTGGGGAGGACAGTGGATGAAAGATGTTTGCGATTTAGAACGGACGATGCCTAATTATGCTTGGTGTTTTGACTGTGTACCTGAAGAAAACAGTCTGTTGTTGGCCTTTGGGGATGAGAAAGTGGAAATACCGTCAATTGATTTGATTTTTGCTTATCCCCGACAGTTATTGGGTGATGCTGTGTATGGCAGGTTTGGTGATGAGTTTCCAATACGGTTTGACTTTCTTGATACGATAGAAGGCGGCAATCTAAGCTTACAAGTTCATCCTTTGACTGAATATATACAACAGAAATTTGGGATGCATTATACGCAGGATGAGAGCTACTATATTTTGGATGCTAAGGAGGGGGCAACTGTATATTTGGGTTTGAAGGATAATATTAAACCGGAGGAGATGCTTGATGAATTGGAAAAATCGCAAAGGACTGGTGAATTTGAAGTGGAGAAGTATGTAGGTATTTATCCGGCAAAGAAGCATGATCATTTTTTAATTCCGGCTGGTACGGTACATTGTTCGGGAAGGAATAGCATGGTACTTGAGATTAGTGCAACCCCATACATCTTTACATTTAAGTTGTGGGATTGGGGACGGATGGGACTGGATGGCAGACCGCGTCCGATTAATATAGCTCATGGGGCTAATGTGATACAATGGAATAGAACGGAGTCTTGGGTGAAAGAAGAACTGATAAACAAGGTCTCTGTTATTGGTGAAGGAGATTCTTGGCGTGAAGAAAAGACGGGACTTCATGAATGGGAATTTATAGAAACAAGAAGACATTGGTTCACGGACAAAGTTTTGCATAAGAATGAGTCGGGTGTTAATGTTCTGAATCTGATTGAGGGACGTTCGGTGATAGTGGAAAGTCCTATAGGACAATTTTCTCCGTTTGTTGTCCATTATGCGGAAACTTTTATTATTCCTGCTGCCATAAAGGAATATACAATAAAACCTTATGGGGAGTCTGAAGGAATGGAATGTGGAACAATTAAAGCTTTTGTAAGACATCATGCATAAAGATAATTTTGATAAGGGGATTGATATAGGGATAACAGAAAATCCGTTAGGTTTTATTTATGGTAAGGACGTTTTTGGCCCGACAGTAGAAAACCGGTGGTTGGATGATATCCGGTCTAGTTTGTTGGATCCGAAATGTGAAGGACCGGATATTGTCTATTCTATAGCTATGGATGTGGGTAAGACTGTTCATAAAGCGCTTTTGCAAAAACAGCATTTGCTTTTTGGAGTAGTGGCTTATGCCAAAGGAAGTTTGGGAATGGAACCCATTCGCAGTCAGGGACATATTCATAAGGTCTCACCTTTTAGTCAATGGTCCACTCCAGAGGTTTATGAGATATGGAATGGAGAGGCGGTCATTTACATGCAAGAGTCGGCTACAGATGAACCGGGGAGGTGTTATGCTGTTTATGCACAGCCTGGCGATGTGGTGGTGGTCCCTCCATATTGGGTACATGCTACCATTAGTACGAATGCAGATGAATCTCTTGTGTTTGGTGCATGGTGTGACCGTGAATATGGTTTTGAATATGCTGAGATTCGTCGTCATAAAGGTATTGCATGGTATCCTGTTTTTGAGGGTGATGGATTGAAGTGGATCAGAAATACAAACTATCATTTTTCGGAACTGGTAAGAAAGGCTCCAAGAGAGTATCATGATTTAGGTATTGGGAAAGGTAAATCCATTTATAAAATTTTTGAAGATGCTCCGGATACTTTCTTATATGTTCCGAATCCGTCAGTGAAAAAGGAAGTTTGGATAAGTTTTGAACCCTAAAATATAAGTTTAATATGAAAAACAGACATATAATATTTTTAATAGCTACAGTTGTAGCAACAGGAGGATTGCTTTTCGGCTTTGATACTGGGGTAATTTCAGGAGCGATTCCATTTCTTCAGTCAGATTGGGGAATAGATAATAATGATGTTGAATGGATTACGGCGGCTGGTTTGTTGGGAGCTATGTTGGGGGCTGTATGTTGTGGGCGTTTATCTGATATATTTGGAAGAAGAAAAATCATATTGGTTTCTGCTGTGATATTTGCAGTGGGAGCGTTATGGTCAGGACTGGCAACGGATTTGACGAGCTTGGTTTTTTCTCGTCTGTTTCTTGGTATAGCTATAGGTGTGGCATCATTTACTGTTCCATTGTATATAGCAGAAATTGCTCCAGCTAAATCTAGGGGACGTCTGGTTTCAATGTTTCAGTTAATGGTTACAATAGGTATTTTACTTTCATACATGTCAGATACCTTTTGGGCTGATGAAAACAAGTTGGATTGTTGGAGATGGATGTTTTGGGCAGGTGTCGTACCGGCTTTGGTATTACTGGTAGGTATGTGTTTTGTGCCTGAAACACCTCGGTGGCTGTTGAGTAAAGGACGGTTGAAAGAATGTAGGAAAGTGTTGCAGAAAATAGAACCGGAAAATACAGTAAATGATTTAATTGGACAAATGGAGGTGGAAATAGAGAAAGATAGGAATAGTGCGGTAGGATGGCGATATTTGATGCAGCCTTGGTTGAGAACTCCTCTAATGATTGCTGTTTGTATTATGTTTTTTCAACAGTTTGTAGGTATTAACACAGTTATTTATTATAGTCCGAAGATTTTCCTGATGGCAGGATTTGAAAGTACACTCTCTGCTATTTGGGCTTCTGTAGGTATTGGAATTGTAAATGTTGTATTTACAGTGATTTCTCTTTATTTAGTGGATAGAATCGGACGACGAAAGTTGTATTTTATTGGTCTGTCAGGAATTGCCTTTTCTGTTTTGTGCCTTAGTGCTTGTTTTATTTATGCTAATCAGTTGGGCGAAATCGGAAGGTGGTTAATGGTCATTTTTATGTTTGGATATGTTGCATTTTTTGCAATTAGTATTGGACCTTTGGGATGGTTGGTCATTTCCGAGATATTTCCGCAGAAAGTACGGGGATTGGGGACTTCGATAGGTTCATTGGCTGTATGGATATTTAATTGCATTGTCTCCTTTACTTTCTTTAAGATTATAGATTTTTTTTCTATACCAGGTACCGAAATTGTTGTTGGACAAACGACTTCTGAGAATCCGGCAGGTGCATTTTTTCTTTATGGATTTATTGCCGTGTTGGGTTTGGTATGGGGGTATTTATTCTTGCCGGAGACAAAAGGGTTATCATTGGAGGAGATTGAACAGAAATGGAGAAAAAATAGAGAATGTTGAAGGAATAAATCATTAAAAAAATGATATATGAAAAATGGATTTTATTTTTTAGGTCTATGTATCTGCTTGTGTTTATGGGCTTCTTGCTCCAGTATGGAAGAAGTACGTGATTATAATGAAAAATATACGGGAGAGTATACGAGCAGGATTGCTTTCCCTATTGGGGGATTGGGGACGGGAATGTTTTGTGTAGAAGGTAGTGGTGCAATTTCTAATATGAATATTAGGCATAAAACTGAGATGTTGAATGAACCGACAATGTTTGCCGGATTATATTTGAAAGGGGTAGATAATGGTAGTATTGTTGTGGAAGGACAAGTACCGGATTGGAAAAAATTTGGCCAACCACAGTCAACAAAAGGATACGGCGGCACGTGGGGATTACCTCGATTTAAAGATTGTGATTTTGAAGTAAAATTCCCTTTTGCCAAATTGAGAATGAGTGACGATGAACTGAAGATGGACGTGACAATGAAGGTTTGGAATCCATTTATTCCTACAGATGAAAATAACTCAGGGCTTCCAGTTGCTGGTTTTGAATATACGTTTAAAAATAAATATGCTAAAGAAGTAGAAGCCATATTTTCTTATAATTCAAAGAACTTTGTAGATATTCGTAATGGAGGAGCATCTATTAGGCCAATTGAAAATGGTTTTATAATATCACAGAAAGGAACAGAAACGCAGCCGTTTCATCAGGCTGATTTTGCAATCTTTACAGATGAACCGGAAACTAAGGTTAATTATTGTTGGTTTAGAGGATGGTCTTTTGACTCATTCACGATGTGCTGGAATGAGATGAGCAGTGGGGTAATTAAAGAAAATCCTGCTAATATGGCGGATGCTCCCGGAGCTTCCTTGTATGTACCGTTTAGATTGCAACCGGGAGAGTCAAAGACAATCCGTTTATATATGGCATGGTACGTTCCTTTCTCATTAGTTCGTGAGGGATTGGAACCGATTGATGATGTAGATGTACCTATCGTACCTGTAGTTAATGAAAGAGGAGAGCCCGCAGGCTATATTGATACTTCCATTCAGTTGTCCGATAAATACCGTCCCTGGTATAGCAGTAGATTTGCAAATATAGAGGAAGTCGCAGACTATTGGATGAAAAATTATAATACGTTGAAAGAAAAAACAGAGCTGTTTACTGATGCATTTTATGCTACAACTTTGCCTGCTGAAGTTGTTGAAGCTGTTGCTGCTAATCTTACTATATTAAAATCACCTACGATTTTTCGGCAATACGATGGTCGGATGTGGAATTGGGAAGGTTGCGGTAATGAATATGGCTCTTGCTATGGTTCTTGTACACATGTTTGGAATTATGCTCAAGCTATACCTCATTTGTTTCCTAAAATGGAAAGAACACTGAGGGAAACGGAATTTTTTGTTAGTCAAGCTAAGAATGGGCACCAAGCATTTCGCTCTGCACTTCCTATCCGACCCATCAGACATAATTTTCATGCAGCAGCTGATGGGCAGTTAGGTGGTATTATGAAAGTATACCGTGATTGGCATATATATGGTAATGACGAATGGTTGAAGTTGATTTATTCATACGTACAGAATAGTCTTGATTATTGCATTAATACGTGGGATCCTAAAAGGAAAGGTGTTATAGAGGAACCTCATCATAATACTTATGACATTGAATTTTGGGGGCCTAGTGGTATGATTAATAGTTACTATACTGGCGCATTACAAGCATTTGTTGCTATGGGTGAACATTTGGAGAAAGATATGACAGAATATAGAGAGTTGCTAGATAAGAGTATTGACTACATGGAAAATCAATTGTACGACGGTGAATATTTTATTCAAAATATTCGTTGGAAGGAGTTGCAGGCTTCTGATCCGACGAAAGTACAGTCTGTCAATTCTAATTATTCGAAAGAGGGTTTGGATTTATTGGAAAAGGAAGGGCCGAAATATCAATACGGAAAAGGCTGTTTATCTGATGGAGTAGTAGGAGCATGGCTTTCTTTGGTCTGTGGACTGGACGAGGCTATAGATAGAAAGAAAATATTAAGTCATTTATTGTCTGTTCATAAATATAATTTAAAGAGGAATCTCAGAAAACATGTAAATCCTCAGCGCTCGACTTTTGCTTTAGGTGATGAAGGAGGCTTATTATTATGTTCATGGCCCAAAGGAGGAAAGTTACAACTTCCTTTTGTTTACTCCAATGAGGTATGGACAGGTATTGAATATCAAGTGGCTTCTCATTTGATGTTTGAAGGTGAGGTTGAGAAAGGACTTGATATTGTCCGTACTTGTCGTGATCGGTATGATGGAAGAGTACGTAACCCATTTAATGAATATGAATGTGGGGCATGGTATGCCCGTGCAATGTCTAGTTATGCTATGCTCCAAGCTTTGACTGGAATACAGTATGATGCAGTGGATTCTACTTTATATATTGATTCAAGGATAGGTGATGATTTTACGTCTTTTTTGTCGACGGAAACAGGTTTTGGTAATGTTGGTCTAAAAGATGGTAAACCTTTCATTGAGGTGAAATATGGGAAGATTGATGTGAAAAAGTGCTTTGTTTCTGACATAGAAACAGATTTTGTTAATTGATAGAGAAAGGAGGAATAATGGAAATAAGAAGAAAGTAATTATACAGTGGTGAATCTAATAATAGTTTGAAACACAAATAATCAAAAAAAATGAAAACAATAGACATTAAATCTAATAGCAGGATATTACATTGGGCATTTTATATTTTCCTTTTTACTGTTTTGAGTGTGGGAAGTGTATATGCATCGGAAGATACTCCGTCTGTATTATCCACTAATCAATCAGAAAAGAAAACAGTAAAAGGAAATGTGATGGATGAATATGGACAACCATTGGTGGGGGTAGCTGTACAAGTTAAAGGAACTTCATTAGGTGTTGTTACTGATTTGGATGGAAATTTTAGTTTTAGTATTCCAGTTGATAGTCGTGCCTTGTTATTTTCTTATTTGGGAATGAAAACTCAAGAGGTATCTGCCAATAAGAGTAACTATAAAATAGTGATGGTAGAGGATGCCACCCAAATGGAGGAAGTTGTAGTCATTGGGTATGGTTCTCAGTCTCGTGAGAAGATTACGACATCTGTGACCAAGCTTGATAAAGAGGCTTTGAAGAATGTACCCTATGCAAATGCAGCTTCAGCCTTACAAGGTACAGTGTCTGGTGTACGTGTGCAAAGTATTTCAGGGCAACCAGGTGCAGAACCTCGTATTATAGTCCGTGGTGGTACTTCCATTAATAATCCTAATGGTGCTACTCCACTATATATTATTGATGGTGTTATGAGGGCGAATATGGTTCATATAGCTTCGGAAGATATTGAATCCATCCAAATTCTGAAAGATGCTGCTGCTACTTCTATTTATGGAGCCCAAGGTTCAAATGGTGTTGTAATTGTTACTACTAAAAAGGGGAAGGCCGGTAAAACCAGAGTTGAATATAGATATAATCTGACAATTTCTGATATTGGTAAAAAATATGAATTTGCCAGTGCTGAAGAATTTTTGACCCTTATGAGGAAAGGTATGATTTCACCAGCGAAATTTGGAAAAGCTACCGAACAAAGATTGATAGGACATTTAGGTTATGGAACAGGAAATGATCTGACTAATAATACTGCCTTCTCTACTCAATACTTGACTGATGAGAATCGCTATAAATTAGATCAAGGGTGGAAATCAATGCCAGATCCAGTAAATCCGAGTAAGACATTGTTATACTCAGATACTGATTTTCAGGATAAAATTTATCGTACTGGTTTTTCTCATAATCACCATATTGAAGTTTCAGGTGGAACGGAAAAGGCTACCTTTAATATGGGATTAGGGTATATGACTAATGAAGGAACTGTTATTACAACTTCATATAAACGGTATAATTTTAGTTTGAATGGTTCTTTGCAAGCACGGGATAATTTGAAAATTTCAGCTAGAACTACTTATTCAAACTCGTTTACGTATGGTTCTCCATTAGCTGCAGATGCAACATTCTATCGTTCACCGGCTGCCTCACCTACCACTAAATTCAGATTTGAAGATGGTAGTCTGGCTCCAGGAGCTGCCCAGTATCTGGGAAATGCTGTATATCATATGAACAAGGCACAAAGAGAGTATGACTATCAGAATTTATCAATAGGAGTAGATGCAGATTGGACTATATTGCCAGGATTGTCTTTCAAACCAGCTCTTTCTTTATTTGAAGTGAACAGTAATAACTATACTTTTTGGGATGCTTTTTGGAATGGACCGAGAGATTATATAACTACAAGAAATGCAAATGCTGATACTTACAAATGGCGGCAATATCAGGCAGATGCTGTATTCAACTATGTTAAATCTTTCAATGAAAAACACAATTTGAATGTAACAGCTGGTTATGCTTATTATTTTAGGAAAGAGGCCCGTTTAGCAGCTGCTGGTAGAGGTGCTTCTACTGATTTGATTCCTACTTTGAATGCCTCAAGTGTTCCTGTAAGTGTGAGTAGTTCTATTACAGAGCGATCTATGCAAGGTATTTTTGCTCGTATAGGGTATGATTATAAGGATAAATATTTGATTTCTGTATCTGCAAGATATGACGGTGCTTCCAATTTGGGTACGAACAACAAATGGGGATTTTTTCCTGGCGTGTCATTAGGGTGGCATGTGGATAAAGAAAAGTTCTGGTCATTTATGCCTGAGAATCTAATGCGTCTGAAATTGCGTGCCAGCTATGGAGTAAATGGTAATATTTCAGGCTTGGGGGATTATACGGCTCAAGGTAGTTATAGTGTAGGATCTAAATATTTAGGTAATGCAGGTATCACTATGGGAACTATGGCAAATCAAGACTTGAGTTGGGAGGAGTCTAAGACATTTGATATCGGTACTGATATTTCCTTTTTTAATAATCGGTTAAACTTTATCTTTGATTATTTCAATCGTACCACAGATAATTTGCTGACAAATCGCACTTTACCTCATTCTACAGGCTTTGGCTCTATTTTCACTAATTTAGGGCGTTTACAAAATAGAGGTATTGAGTTGGAAATGAATGCAAGAATATTACCGGTATCCAGTTCTATTCAATGGTCATTAGGTTTTAATGCCTCGAAGGTGACCAATAAAATATTGAAGCTGCCAGATAATGGGGTTGAAAATAATCGGATTGGTGGTGAGTACATTTGGGATGCTAAACTGGGTAAACATACTTGGCAAGGTGGTTTACAGGAAGGAGGACGAATTGGAGATTTGTTTGCCTATAAGATGATAGGTGTATATTCTACTGATGAGGAAGCACAGAATGCTAATGAGCCGATAGATAATGTTATTACAGTCCCTGATAAAACCAAATATGGTGGTGATGCAAAGTGGCAAGATACTGATGGTAATGGTGTGATTGACAGTAAAGACCGTGTATATGTTGGTAATATTTATCCGGATTGGACTGGGGGTATTAATACTTCTCTATCTTATAAAGGGTTCGATTTGTATTGCAGACTTGATTTTACATTGGGTCATACCATATATAATTTTGCCAAAGGCTTTTTGGATTATAATTGGCAGGGTGATAATAATATGACGAAAGATGTCGTAAATCGCTCCTGGAAAGAACAAGGTGACAAAGCGGACATGCCGAGATTCTATTGGCATGGTGATCGTGGACAGCAGAATGCTATCCGAGGTAGCTCTTTGTATCATGAATCAGGAGATTTTCTAGCCATTAGAGAAGTTTCTTTAAGTTATACAGTTCCTGCAAATATCATACAAAAGATTCGTTTAAGCGGACTTCGGTTTACGGTTACGGGAAATAATCTGCACTATTTTACTAAATATTCTGGTCTTAATCCAGAAGAAGGTGGACAGGATAATGGTAGATATGCTATGCCGAGAAATATTATTTTTAGTGCAAATGTATCATTTTAATAAAGTAAAGTTATGAAAATTAGAAATATAATAAATAGTACAATAGCTTTGTTTATGGTCCTGACATTTGCTTCTTGTGATGCACTAGACCTTAAGCCAATAAGCTTTATAACGAATGAATCTTTCTGGCAGACAGAAGATGACGTGAAGGGTGCGTTAAATGGTATTTATGTCCAGTTACGAGGAGCTGCTGAACATGATTTGTATATATTGGGGGAAGCGCGTAGCGAAATACTGACTGTAGGTATCGGTGGATATGGCGGATATGATATTTATTATTATAATACGTTGACACAAGCTAATATGCCTATATCCTGGATACGTTATTATCAGATAGTCAATTCATGCAATCTTCTTTTAAAGTATGCTCCCAATGTGACTTTTAATAACGAGACTTCCCGCAATAAAATGTTGGCTCAAGCTTATACAATGAGGGCTTTCATGTATTTTGTGATGACTCGTACATGGGGGGATTTGATAATCCATACAGATCCTATTGAAAACACAAATTCAGAAGTCCTTTATAAAGAAAGAAGACCCCAAACGGAAGTTTTCCAACTGATAAAAGATGATTTGGAGAAAGCTTTGTCTTTATATCCGGATGACAATTTCGGTGATCAAAGAGCTATGTGGTCAAAACCGGCAACATTGGCTTTGAAAGCTGAAGTATATCTTTGGAGTGGAAAAAAAATGAATGGTGGAAGCAGTGATATTGAAACTGCATTAAATGCTTTGAATTCAATTAAAACGGATAAGCTTCGTTTACAGCCGGATTTTGCTGATGTATTTGCTTATGATAATAAGGGTAATGATGAAATCTTGATGAGTGTTAGATTTCAGGATTTGGAATCTGGTATTAACTATTTCAGATATATGTGGATACATGCGAGTGCTGTTCCTGGAGATGCTCCTCAAGAGGTAAAGGATATAGTTTATCCGATAGGGCCGGGACAAGGTATTATAGTAGCTTCGGACGAGTATAGAAAGCAATATACAGAAGATGATACTCGAAAAAATGCTTCTTTTCTTGAGATTTATTCTAAAGATCAGGAAACTGGAGAAAATAAATTTTATGTTAGTGTAGTATTAAAAGGTAAAGGCTTGGTGCGAGATGGTGATCGTATTTTTGCAGATGATATCATATTGTACCGTTATGCTGATATTTTATTAATGAAGGCTGAGGCTAAAAATGCTTTGGGACAAGATCCTTCTGCAGAAATTAATGAGGTCAGGAAACGTGCATATAAAGACAAGTATGAAGAGCATATTTATGTGAATAGCACAAAAGAGGCGAATGATGCAGCTATCTTGAAAGAAAGACTTTTAGAATTGGCTTTTGAAGGTAAAAGGTGGTGGGATTTGGTACGTTTTGACAAAGCCTTTGATTTGGTTCCTTCTTTGAGAGAGCATAAGGGGGAAGATTATATGATGCTGTTCCCCATTCCTTTGTCAACAATAAGCGTGGAGCCGAAAGTTACTCAAAATCCTGGTTGGGATAAATAAAGTATATTATTGAAATCTTTCCAATATGTTGTAACTTTACAGCATATTGGAAAGATTGATAAACGAACATAATAAAATTATATATGAAAAAGTCTATATTTCTCTTTTATTGTCTGCTTGTCCACTTGTGTTCTGCGACAACATTGTTTGCTCAACAGAATGACGTTTTGATACCAGGTGTCAAGAAAATAAAGGATGTAATAATATATAAGGATACCATGTTTTACTCCGCTTTTCCTTCAGCTGTAAAATTATCGAATGGAGAGATACTGGTATCGTTCAGAAGAGCTCCAGACCGTAAAGTCTTTAAGGAGAAGAAGAATAATCATTTGGACCCGAATAGTTATCTGGTAGTAGTGAGATCCAAAGATGGCGAACATTGGACCAAGGAACCGGAACTGCTTTATGCCCATCCGTTTGGAGGCTCACAAGATCCATGTTTGTTGAAGTTGAAAGATGGAACACTGCTATGTGCTAGTTATTTGTGGACATTTATTCGTCCGGATGGTTTAGCTGTTCTTAAGAAACCGTTCGTACAGAATACAGACGCTGTTTTTGCAGGAGGATATTTGCTCCGTTCTTATGATGATGGTAGAACTTGGAATGATTTGATTATACCTTGTAGCGTTCCGTCTGAAATAAATTATAGTGGATTGGGAGGTAAATTGCCGGCTTATAATCGTGGCGCTTTGTATGAAGGAAAAGATGGACGTATTTTTTGGGCAGTAGTAGCTTCTGATACAGAAGCTTTAAGAAATACGTCGGTCTATTTGCTTATATCCAAAGATAAAGGAAAAACATGGGAATACGGTACGAAAATTGCTAAAGATAAAAAGGTCTCGTTTAATGAGACTTCCATGTATGAAACGCCTAATGGGGATTTGATTGCTTTTATGCGTTCGGAAGCGTTTGGTGACCAAGCTTGTATTGCACGGTCCATAGATGGTGGGAAAACATTTGGTGAATGGAAAAGTATGGGGTTCAAAGGACATCCTCTCCAGGCAATGAGGCTGCCAGACAATAGAGTTTTGTTGACATATGGTTATCGTCATGAACCTTGTGGAGTTAGAGCCAGAATTCTTAATGCAGAATGTACAGATTTTGCCACGGCTCCTGAGATTATCATAAGAGATGATGCGGATGATGGAGATGTCGGATATACATGGGCTGTACAGCTGGATGAGAAGAGGGTATTGGTGGTATACTATATAAACTTTGACAGAGCCAAAGGTACTAGACATATACAAGGCTCTATTTTAGAGATTGAACCGCAAGGATAATTGTTAATACATAATATGATGAAGAGAAAACAAATTCCGGGCAATATGGATTCCAGCCTTCAAAAGATGTCTCGTCGTAAAGCATTGGCTACTATGGCAGGTGCCGTAGGATTGGCAGCATTACCTGGTGTAGGGCATGCATTGAATCCCATCAAGAAAGAACGGAGAGACATTCAAACCTCTGCTTTTACATCTATCCATACTATGCGTAACGCTGTATCTCGTCAGTTTACGACTTTTGACTTGAATACTAAGATTAAAGCCCATTTGGTTGGACCGGGTGAGAAATCTGTACTGGTAGATCACACTTCTCCTGGTGTAATTACCCGTATGTGGTTTACTATTAATGGTTGGTTTTGGGAAAATTGGGATTTAAGTAAGGAGCGGTGGCCTGATCCTACTATTTTGAAAATGCTGATTTTGCGTATTTATTGGGATGGTGAGGACTATCCTTCTGTAGAATGTCCGATTGGTGACTTCTTTGGTATAGGGCATTGTGAATATAAGCATTATATGTCCAAATATATAGGTATGTCCAGTGGAGGTTTCTATTGTTATTTTCCGATGCCATTTAAAAAGGTAAGGATAGAAGTGGAAAATCTTCATCACCGTTTGACTACAAGCGTTTTCTTAAATGCCAATTATGATCAATTGGAGAGTTTACCTGAGGGTATGGGACGATTCCATTGTTTATATAATGCTGGTACCAATCCTGGTTATGAACCATTAACCATATTGCAGACTAAAGGACATGGACATTTTATTGGCTGTTCCTTGTCCATGCAGAGTTGGCTTCCAAACTACTTGGGATATTTGGAAGCACCCGAGTTTATTTATATCGATACGGAAGACAAAAGTGTACCGACTATAGTTGGTTCTGGACTTGAAGATTATTTTAATGGTGGCTGGTATTTTAGGGAAGGTGAATTCTGTGGAGAGTTGCATGGAGTTCCTATAAAGGATCCGCTCCGTTCGATGGTGAGTATGTATCGTTATCATGAGCAAGATGCAATCTGTTTCAATGAAAGTTTTATTTTTGATTTTATAAATCCCCGTAAACCGGAGCAGACCCGGCCCTTTAAATTCTCTTCGGCGGCTTTCTGGTATCAAGACAAAGCTGTACCTCTGGCGTTCAAATTACCAGAGAAAGAAAAGTTGGTTGATTGGTATAGAATGCGTGATACAGACCATCAAGCTATACCATAAGATTGATATTTATATTTACTTTTTGAATTACTGAAATATGTTACTTGAAGATAGGATTTTGAAAAAATGGTTATTACCTTTTATATTGTCGGTTCTTATTGCCGTAGATTCCATGGCTCAATGCATTCCGGTGTACAAGGATTCTAGTATGTCTGTTGAACGACGGGTTACAGATTTATTGGGCAGAATGACATTACGAGAAAAAATAGCACAATTAAGTCATTTGCATGGTTATCAATTATACAATGGTCAAGAGGTGGATTACCAAAAATTAAGAGATGCAGCTGGTGATATTAGTTACGGCTGTATTGAGGGATTCAATCTTACTGGTGAAAATGTGCGGAAAGCATTTCATGCAATTCAGAAATATATGGTTGAAGAGACACGCTTGGGAATCCCAGTTTTTACAGTAACTGAGTCTTTACATGGCTCGGTACATGATGGTTCTACCATTTTTCCTCAATCTGTAGCCGTTGGTAGTACTTTTAATTTAGATTTGGCTTATCAGATGACTAAAGCAATTGCTACAGAATTAAGGTCCCAAGGGGTAATTCAGACTCTTTCACCAGGATTGGATGTTGTTCGGGATTTGCGATGGGGGCGTGTTGAGGAATCGTTTGGTGAAGATCCTTGGCTAGTGGGACAGATGGGGATTGCACAAGTGAAAGGTTATATTGACGGAGGAATATCTCCAATGTTGAAACCTTTTGGACCGGGAGGAGCTCCTTTGGGAGGGCTGAACTTGGCTTCAGTTGAGAGTGGAGAACGGGATATACGTAATATCCATATCAAGCCGTATGAGATGGCTGTTCGGAATACGGAAGTGAAGGCGGTGATGACCTCCTATAATTCTTGGAATGGCATCCCTAATTCTGCTTCTTCTTATTTACTGACGAATATTTTACGCAATGAATGGGGATTCAAAGGATATGTATATTCCGATTGGGGGGCAGTGGCTATGTTGAAGGATTTTCAGCATACAGCTAAGGATGATAGTGAAGCGGCTATCCAAGCCTTGACTGCGGGGGTGGACTTGGAAGCTTCCAGTAATTGCTATTGGGCTTTGGAGCAATTGATAGAGCAAGGCAGGTTTGATGAAAAATATGTGGATTTGGCTGTTGGACGTATCTTACGTGTTAAATTTGAATTAGGATTGTTCGAGAATCCATATCAGGGCGCTGACATGCCGGGAGTAGCCATGCGTACTAAAGAAGCGGTGGAGCTATCGCGCAGAGTGGCTGATGAATCGATTGTTTTATTGAAGAATGAAAATACTCTTTTACCCTTAAATTTGAATAAAATAAAATCATTAGCAGTGATTGGGCCGAATGCTAATCAAGTACAGTTCGGGGATTATACATGGAGCCGGAGTAATAAAGATGGGGTTACTCCACTTGAAGGCCTAAAGAAACGGGTTGGAAATAAGATAAAAATAAATTATGCGGCAGGATGTGATCTTATTACAGATAATAAATCCGGATTTGATGAAGCTGTAGCTGCTGTAAAAGCGAGTGACATGGCTGTTGTATTTGTTGGTTCTTCTAGTGCTTCACTGGCACGTGACTATTCAGATGCTACATGTGGGGAGGGGTTTGACCTCTCTTCTCTGGATCTGACAGGTGTACAAGAAGAATTGGTGGAAGAAATCTATGCAATAGGAAAACCTGTTATAGTTGTATTGGTTACAGGTAAGCCTTTTTCTATTTCTTGGATAAAAGAACATATTCCAGCCATAGTTGTACAATGGTACGGTGGTGAGAAAGCTGGAGATGCAATAGCTGATATGTTATTGGGAAATATTAATCCTTCAGCCAAACTTCCATTCTCGTTTCCGCAGAGCGTAGGACATTTACCGGTTTTTTATAATCATTTGCCAACGGACAAAGGATTCTATCGTCGTCCTGGTAGACCAAATGAACCTGGACGTGATTATGTTTTTTCTTCATCAGCTCCGTTATGGTCTTTTGGGCATGGATTGAGTTATACTACATTTGAGTATTTGAATGCTCATTATTCTGCAGAGTTATTACATCCATCTGATACCTTGATTGTCAGTGTATCTTTGAAGAATACGGGTAGTGTAGCGGGAAAGGAGGTAGTACAGCTTTATGTTCGAGATGTGGTCAGTTCGGTTGTGACTCCAGTCAAGCAACTGAAGGCATTCTCAAAACCATTCTTACAACCAGGCGAAATGCAGACAGTTGTTTTGAAGCTACCAATACAAGAATTGGCCTTATATGATTTGAGCATGAAAAAAGTAGTAGAAGAAGGGGAGTATGAAATACAGATAGGAACAGCCTCAGATGATATCAGATTACGAAGGACAATCTTTGTTGGCAGACAGCCGGTGACTAGTAATAGTCTTGGTCATAACGACTTCTGCATGGATGAAATTGTGAAGAATCCAGGAAGAAAGATAAAGGTTGCTGGTTGTGTCAGAGATGTACAAGCAACCCCTATAAGTGGAATTGAAATCAAATCTAATTATTCTGGTAGAACGGTTATAAGTAAGGAAGGCGGAAGATATTCCATTCTGACTGTAGAAAACGATGTGCTAACGATTTCTGCCAAAGGATTCGAGACAGTAAATATCAAGGTGAATAAACAAAAGGATATAGATATAAAATTGAATTACAGTCATGATTAAACACGAAATCAGATGGGAATACATATTGGTAATATGTATTATTCTCGGTACGTTACCTTGTAATGCACAGTCAGTAATTCCTATGCCAAAAGAAATGGTGATGGGAGAAGGTTCTTGGGATGTATCTGCCGATACACGTATGAATTACAGTAATGATGCGCTTACCAAAACAGTCAGTCTCTTTAATAATTATTTAGATGGACGGTTTGGGGTGACTTTGAAGAAAGGATCGAAAGGAAAGAATGCCATTCATTTGCAGATAGACAAGAAAATGCCTTTAGAGGCATATTCATTAGTTGTGGATGATAAGGGAGTAACAATCAAGGGAAGTGAAGCTGGAATATTTTATGGAATTCAGACATTGCAGCAGTTACTTGTTGATAAGGGAAATGGATGCATACAGCTTCCGTATATTATGATAAATGATGAACCCCGTTTTGGTTATCGTGGTTTGATGTTGGATGTTGCACGTTATTTTTACTCAGTGGAATATGTAAAAGAGTATATAGATTTAATGGCTCGTTATAAAATAAATAGATTCCATTGGCATTTGACAGAAGATGCCGGGTGGCGTATTGAAATAAAAAAGTATCCAGAATTGACCAAAATTGGGGCATGGCGTAATAGTACTCAGTGGGGGCATAATCCGACAGAACAAGATCGTATTCCACATGGAGGATTCTATACTCAGGAGCAGATTAAGGAGATTATCCAATATGCGGCAGATAGGTACATCACTATTGTTCCGGAGATCGATTTACCAGGACATACAATGTCTGTTTTAGCTACATATCCGGAGCTGTCTTGCACGGGCGGACCATTTCGGATACCGGAAACTTGGGGTATTAAGGAGGAAGTTCTTTGTCTCGGTAATGATAAAACCTATCGGTTTGTAGAAGATGTTTTATCTGAGGTGATAGATTTGTTTCCCGGTGAGTATATTCATATAGGCGGTGATGAGGCACCTAAAAGACGTTGGAAAGAATGTCCGAAGTGTCAACGACGCATTAAGGAAAATAAATTGAAAGATGAACATGAATTACAAAGTTACTTCATCCATCATTTGGATGAATTTGTAACGGGGAAGGGGCGAAAAATCATTGGTTGGGATGAAATCTTAGAAGGTGGTCTGGCACCGAATGCTGCTGTAATGAGCTGGAGAGGAGAAAACGGTGGAATTGCTGCAGCGGGAATGGGGCATAAAGTGGTGATGGCTCCCAATAACTATATGTATATTGATTATTATCAGAGTGAGGATTATACTAATGAGCCTTTAAATATAGGAGGACTGGTTACGTTGGAACATATCTACAGCTATGAACCTTATACGCCTAAGCTTACAAAAGAGCAATGCGGTTATATAATGGGGGTACAAGCTAATGTTTGGGGAGAATTTATACATCATCCTGATAAAGTGAACTATATGGCATATCCTCGGGCTATGGCCCTTTCAGAAATAGGTTGGTCACCTGCGGAAAAGAAGAATTATGCAGATTTCCGTGAAAGATTAGCGGGATGTTTGGCTGAACTGGATAGACAAGGGGTTACTTTCCGTATTCCCGAACCGATTGGTTGGGATAAAGCTATTGTTAGAGGCGGTAACGCGATAGTGGATTTGAAGCCGTCAGTAGAGGGTGCTGATATATATTATACCACAGATGGTACCGATCCTCGTTTATATGGAAAACTCTATACGGATACATTGCAGTTACCTTTATCTTTCAGTGGAGTAAATATAAAATGTTATCTCCGCCTTTCTTCCGGTAGAAGTAGTGCTGTTTATACAGTTGTAGCTCCTGATACAAAATAAAAAAATGATAATAAATACAGTATTTATGACGAAATATTTATTAATATGTCTGGTAGTTTGTGCACTGATTTTTCAAGGGTGCTGGCATCATGAGAGTGCGGTTGAACGTGGCTATAATGAGAAGTATATAGGTGAATATACGCGTAAAATAGCTTTCCCTATAGGAGGTATAGGCACGGGCATGTTCTGTATTGAAGGAACAGGAGCATTGAGTAATATGTCTATACGTCATAGACCGAATGTTTTCAATGAACCAACGATGTTTGCTGCAATTCATGTGAAAGGTTATGAGTATGGTACACGCATTCTGGAAGGGCCGGTTCCAGAATGGAAAAAATTTGGTGCTCCTAATTCCAGCCGTGGAGACGGCGGCTCATGGGGAATGCCCCGGTTTAAGGAGTATAGTTTCCAGTCACGTTTCCCTTTTGCGGAGGTAGAGTTGGCAGATCAGAATGTCCCTATAGATGTGAAACTGGTTGCCTGGAATCCATTTATACCAACGGATGAAGATAATTCAAGTCTACCGGTTGCTGGGTTTGAATATGAGTTTCATAATACCAGTAATGAGGAAGTACAAGCCGTCTTTTCATATAATAGTATGAATTTTATGCAAACTCCGGGTAGAGGTAAAGCGTATATAGATGCAGCAAAGAATGGATTCATTCTAAGACAGACAGGCACAGAGAATGAACCTTTCTGTCAAGGTGATTTTATGATTTATACTGACAATCCCCAGACGGTAGTTAATCATAACTGGTTTCGTGGAGGTTGGTTCGACCCATTGAGCATTTGTTGGGATAACTTGGAAGAGGGCAGAATGGAAGAGAATCCAGCAGGCTTGGAAGGAGCAGTGGGAGCTTCGTTATATGTGCCGTTTACTTTAGCACCTGGTGAGACTCGTAATATAAGGTTGTACATGGCTTGGCATGTCCCTTATTCACAAGAACGAATAGGTGGAATCCCACGTACAGATACTGATATCCCTGATGCACCAGTTTGTCCAGATGAATTGAGTAACTGTTATACTTATGAGAATAATTTTGAAGGGAATTACCGCCCTTGGTATAGCAGTAGGTTTGGCAGTATACAAGATGTTGCAAACTACTGGTTGGATAATTATGATGCATTGAAAAAGAATACTCAGTTGTTCACTGATGCTTTCTATGATTCTACTCTTCCACCTGAAGTTAAGGAGGCTGTTGCTACTAATTTGAGTATATTGAAATCTACTACAGTACTTCGCCAATACGATGGGCGTATGTGGAATTGGGAGGGAAGTCATGATAATTGGGGCTCTTGTCATGGTTCATGCACGCATGTTTGGAATTATGCGCAAGCTGTATCTCATCTTTTCCCAAAATTAGAACGTACATTACGTGAAACAGAATTTTTTGTGAGCCAGGATAAAAGGGGACATCAAGTGTTCCGTACGAATCTGCCTATCAGTCCTACTGTCCATGATTTTCATTCGGCGGCAGATGGGCAATTAGGAGGTATAATGAAGGTATATCGTGAATGGAGAATTATGGGTGATATAAATTGGCTGAAGATGATGTATCCAGCTGTGAAGAAAAGTATGGATTATTGTATCCGTACTTGGGATCCGAGAGAGGTTGGAGCTGTTGAAGAACCTCACCATAATACGTATGATATAGAGTTTTGGGGCGCGAATGGGATGATTACCAGTTTTTATGTAGGAGCATTACAAGCTATTTGCTTGATGGGTAAAACGGTAGGCGATGATATTTCCCGTTATGAAGAATTGATGAATAAAAGTAAAGCATATTTGGAGAGCAAACTTTTTGATGGAGAGTATTTTATTCAGAACATTCAATGGACTGGATTGGACGCTCCAGACCCAGTTGATGCCCAATCGTTTGTGACCCATTATACGCCAGAAGCTTTAAAAATCCTACAAGAAGAAGGTCCGAAATATCAGTATGGTAAAGGTTGTTTGTCTGACGGAATATTGGGCTCTTGGATGACATTGGTATGTGGAATGCCGGAGGTGGTCGATCGTCTGAAAGTAAAAAGTCATTTGATTTCTGTCCATAAGTATAACTTTAAAAAGAGCTTAAGTAACCATGTCAACCCTCAACGTTCCACCTTTGCATTGGGAGAGGATGGGGGATTATTACTTTGTACCTGGCCGAAAGGTGGTAAGCTAAAATTGCCTTTTGTATACAGTAACGAAGTGTGGACTGGAATTGAATATCAAGTGGCTGCTCATCTTATGTTTGAAGGAGAAGTGGAAAAAGGGCTTGAAATAGTGAGAACTTGCCGTGATCGTTATAATGGTCGTGTTCGTAATCCGTTTAATGAATATGAGTGTGGAGCATGGTATGCTCGTGCAATGGCCAGTTATGCTATGCTAGAAGGCCTTACGGGAATACGCTATGATGCAGTAGACAAAATTTTGTATATAGATTCGCGGATTGGAGATGATTTCACTTCATTCTTGTCTACGGAAACGGGTTTTGGTAATGTTGGACTTAAGGAAGGAAAGCCGTTTATAGATGTGAAATATGGGGTAATAGATGTACAGAAATGTATCGTTTCCGGTAAGGAAATTCAATTATAGTTTGGATAAGGTTCTTGATTATATACAAATTGTGAAATTTGTAGTATTGTAAGATTTACATGTATAGATTAGATGGTTTTATGAGAGTTCTGTGGGGCTGTGATTGTTCCACAGAACTATTTTTATGTTATTTGCAGATTTTTGCAACCAAACTTCATCTTTCTGCGTCTAATAAATAAAAAGAGGAGATTATGAATATGAAAATGAATTTTTCTATGGACGAGATTCGTCTTAAAGTAGAGGAGTATATAAAGAAAGGTAGTCGGGCAGCTGGTCGTCCCGTACTGACAGCTTATTATGTCCTGACTGCTGATTCTACTCCAGAGAGTGAAAGGACAAATATCATGATTGCTTTGGTGGCCATTGTGTTTCCTGCCGGTATAGAAGACCTCTTGGGACAAGTCTTTATGGTAGGGAAGGGATTTGCTGCAATCTATGCTTATAAGAAAATGAAGAAATACATCACTCCACAGATAAAGGATAAGGTAGAGGCAAAATTGGATGAGTGGTTCCATGAGAATGTGATGGAAGTAGTGGAACCGCTTTATCTGGAATAACAGTTCGCCACAAAGATCATACTGATTTGCGCAGATTGAATTTATATCGGGAATTTGTATCTGTGCGAATCAGCATAATCTCCGTGACGGACTGTTTATTGTTTTTTGCTCAAGAAGCGTCTGGCCAGATATTTCCGTACCGGTTCATCATAGAATTTCAAGCATAGATAAGCCAATAATATGTTCCATGCGTAAACACACAAGGCAACCTGCCAAGTCTGCTCCAACGTGAAGAGCTGGTTCTTGATGAGCCATGCATAGAACAAGTACATAAATGGATAATGTATCACATAGACTGGATAGGATATATCTCCCAGGAACTTGCATATCTGGGTCGATTTTTTATCCGTTGTGGTACCGGAAGCTCCTAACCAGACGAGAACCGGAAAAGCGATGATTACACAGAACGCTTCATAAATGCCATTTGTACAGACCGGTGTTGCACCTTCCAAGTAGGGCACTGAAAACAAGGCAACCAATGCAATGGTACATATCCAGAAAGCACCTTTCACCTTGATAGGCTTGAAGTTGCGCGACAAAAGCATGCCCATGGAGAAAGGAAAAAGCATCCTCAGCAATCCGCCGCCAAAGTTTATTCCGTCCAGTGTCCAGCCTACTCCCATATTTCCGTATCCGGAGACATCGAAAATGGCGAATGATGCCAATGCCACTCCCAGCAATATTGTCAGTACGGCGAGGGCTTTGTTTGATAAGCGGCGGATAAACAAGGCATAAAGGATGTTGCCTATATATTCAAAGAACAAGGACCAGCATGGACCATTCAAAGGAAACATTTCGCCATTACCACGGACTTCATAACCTGCACCTGGCATTGCGGGAATAAAAAATATAGTGCAAAGAAGGGACAGCATAATCATGGAGAAGGCAATATGTGTTCCGTCCCATTGTACGCATCCTTGAAGACAGAAGGTAATGGCACCCAGGACGGCTCCCATAATGACCATCGGATGGAGACGTATCAGGCGCCGTTTAAAGAAGTTTTTCATTGTGAGACTCCTGCCCCAACGGTCGTCATAAGCATACCCGATAACGAATCCCGATAGTATAAAGAAGAAATCTACAGCTAAATAGCCGTGGTTGAAGGTTTCGATAATGCCACCACCGGCAAAAGCATAGCCTTCGAATATATGATACCATATAACCATCAAGGCTGCTACGCCACGGAGGCCGTCGAGAAGGTCATAATGTGCTTTGGTGTCTGAAAAGGCAGAAGATGAAATGTGCGACATCTGTTTTTTTCTGTTGTTTGGTTAATGTTTTCGGATGTCAAAGATACGCCATGCGAAGCGAAGTTCTTTTGCTTAAAAGCAAAAAAGAACGGCAATCTTCTATTTTTTTGCGCGTACCCGGCTGAGAGTATAGATGGAAATACCCAGGAAGGCTGCCACATATTTTAGCTTCACCCGATTTATCAGTCCGGGGTAACGGCGGTTAAATTGTTCATACCGCTCTTTGGGAGGCAGTTGGAGCCTTTCCACAAACATATGACTGAGCTCCTTGTTTACGTTCTGATGCAGTATTCTGCCCCAGTTGGCTATATCAATATATGTTTCGTAGAGAGCATTTAACTTGTCTATGTGGATGACGTAGATTTTGCAGTCCGAAAGAGTTTCAATGCTTTCTACTGACGGCTGCTGATAGTACAGTGAATCCATTCCGAAGGTTACATCACCTTCCTGGCTGAACCAAGTGGTGGTATCTTGTCCGTCGTGATGAAATACGGAACGGGTGACCCCTTCCTCAATGAAATAAACCAAACGGTCTGTCACTCCTGCTTGTACTATATAAGTTCCTTTAGGATAGTGTCTTACCTGCATATTCATCAGCAATGCCTGAAGAGCTTCTTCGGAAACCGGATAAATCTGCCTGATTTTATGAATGATGTTGTTCATTGGAGGAGAGCTTTTTATTCGTTTACAAACTTACATAATTTTATTAACTAAAACTGAACTTTGATATACAAATGTGTGCGTTGCCTTATAAGCGTTTATGGTATAGTGGGATTTTTCTTGTAAAAGAGATGTTTGTTCTTTGAATATTGTATCTTTGTAGAAAACGGTAGCCTATGAATAAAATATTGGTAACATTATTGGCTCTAATCGGAGGCAGCTGTATTTCATTCGCACAGATGGAGACTGGAAGAGTTTCCGATACAGTTGAGGATACATTGAGAATAGAAAATGAAATTGTCGCTGTTGATACCGGATTTTACCAGTCAGTAGTCCGCTATGATACGGTGCGCTATAATTTGAAAATGCAGAGTGTTTACAAAAAGGCTTTTCAACTAAAGAATGATGTTTTTGTGGAAAAGATGAAAGAGCCGTGGTTAGATGATATTCTCAGAAATATCTTATTTAAATAACCATGAATTTGTGCTTTGCGTCATTCGGTTGACTTCCTGGTTTAACTCACTCGGTTAAACCACACTAAATTCAGCATTCTCTAAAAACAAAAATCAGATAGAAATCTTGCGATAACTATCTGATTTTCAGAAGAGCGGAAGACGGGGCTCAAACCCGCGACCCTCAGCTTGGAAGGCTAATGCTCTATCAACTGAGCTACTTCCGCAATTTTTTGTGGGCAAAGATGGATTCGAACCACCGAAGGCGTAAGCCAGCAGATTTACAGTCTGCCCCATTTGGCCACTCTGGTATTTGCCCTTTTGCACTTAAGATTCTATCTCAATTCTCTCATTGAGTAGGTTTGTTTCTCAATTGCGGTGCAAAGATACGACTATTTTTGTAAACTCCAAGCAAAATCTATCATTTTTATTGCAGTAATTGCACATTCGTCTCCTTTATTACCCAGCTTGCCACCGGCGCGGTCTTCTGCTTGCTCCATAGTATTGGTAGTAATTAATCCGTAAATTACTGGTACATCGCCACTTGCGTTTAATTGGGTAATTCCTTGGGTAGCACCCATGCAAACATAGTCAAAATGTGGAGTATCTCCTCTGACTACACAACCAATTGCAATAACTGCATCGACTTCGCTGTATTCGATAAGTTGGTTGGCGCCGAAAGTCAGTTCAAAACTGCCGGGTACTGTTTTTACCAGAATATTTTCATCTTTGGCTCCATGTTTTTTTAAGGTGTCTATGGCACCTTTTAGGAGAGCGCCGGTAATATTATAATTCCACTCAGATACAACGATGCCGAATTTCATTTTTTCCGCGCTGGGTACAGAACTGAAATCGTAGTCTGAAAGATTGTGATAAGCTGTTGCCATAAATAAGGAATTAAGAATTAATAATTGAAAATTAAAGGGAGAGGAGAGATAAAAGAGGCACGGACTACACGGATTCACGGCTATTGTGTCTTTCCGTGTTTTCCGTGTAATCCGTGCCTGAGATATTTTTATAATAAGGTATATTACTTCTTCAATAGTTTGGCTTGTTCGATATACTTATCGATATCCATTGCCTGGTATGAACGGAAGTATTTATCCTTGATAGTGGTATACGCCTGGATTGCATCGTCATACTTACCTTGCTTTACCAGGATTTCTCCAGCTTGCAGCAGGTAGATGGGGCTGAGGGAGTTGTTGTCGGCTTCGTTGGCGGCTTTCAGCAGCATGGAAGCGGCTTTGTCCAGTTGGCCGAGCTGCGCATAGCAGTTACCCATAGCACCTTTCATGGCAGGAGCTACCATTTGGTCGTCTCCGTCAAAGCTGTCCAATGCTTTCACTGCTTCGTCATATTTACCGAGGTGTGCATAGCAGAGACCCATATAGGCTTTTGCAAGATTGGCTGCTTTTGTGCCGCTGTATTCGTCTGCCACTTTTACAAATCCGGCAAAACCGATGCTATCACCGTTCAGTGCTTGTGCATAAGCGTCTGCTTCGAAGTATTCTTGCCCTTTGAATAAGGCAGCTTGTGCTTTTTCTTCACGGGGGTCTGCATAAAGGTTCTTGTACATCACTACACCGGCAATGATGATGATTACTGCTACTACAGCGCCGATGATTGCTTTTTTGTTCTTAATGAAAAAGGCCTCCGATTGTGTCAGTGCATCCTCCACGTTTAAGGCTTCATTCGTCTTTTTTTGTTCTGCCATTTTTATATAATCTTTTTGTTATTATTCTTATTTATCTATTTCGACCCGCAAAAGTAAGTTTTTTATAGCTATCAACGAAATTTAGCGGCATCTTTTTTTGTTTTGTATCAGAAAACACCGAAATTATTTCTACTTTTCAATAAGCCGGGCTTCACCTCTGTATTAAAAATAAGCAGGCTTATTTTGTACTGCTTTCGGTTTTGCATTATCTTTGTAACCGAACTCATCGTTACTATAATGATACTGAAACGTATATCTATACTCAATTATAAGAACTTGGAGCAGGTGGAGCTTTCATTCTCGCCCAAGTTAAACTGCTTTTTCGGACAGAACGGCATGGGGAAAACGAACCTGCTGGATGCGGTGTATTTTTTGTCTTTCTGTAAAAGTGCCGGTAATCCCATTGATTCCCAGAATATCCGCCATGATGCCGACTTCTTTGTTATTCAAGGGTTTTATGAGGCTGCCGATGGGACTCCTGAGGAAATCTACTGTGGTATGAAGAGGCGCCAGAAGAAACAGTTCAAGCGAAACAAGAAGGAGTATACGCGTTTGTCGGACCATATCGGCTTCCTGCCTTTGGTCATGGTCTCGCCTGCCGATTCGGAGTTGATAGCAGGAGGCAGTGATGAACGCCGACGTTTTATGGATGTGGTTATCTCGCAGTACGACAAAGAGTATCTGGATGCTTTGATACGATACAATAAAGCTTTGGTGCAGCGGAATACCTTACTGAAGAGTGAACAGCCGGTGGAGGAAGAGCTCTTTCTGGTCTGGGAGGAGATGATGGCACAAGCCGGTGAAGTGGTGTTCCGCAAACGTGAGGCCTTTATCCGTGAGTTTATTCCTATTTTCCAGTCTTTCTATTCATTCATTTCGCAAGATAGGGAGAAGGTGGGATTAAGCTATGACTCTCATGCCCGCGATGCCTCTTTGCTGGAAGTGCTGAAGGAAAGCCGTGCTCGCGACCAGATTATGGGCTATTCGTTGCGCGGTGTGCACAAGGACGAGCTGAATATGCTTTTGGGAGATTTCCCCATCAAGCGTGAAGGGTCGCAGGGACAGAACAAGACTTATCTGGTAGCGTTGAAGCTGGCACAGTTTGATTTCCTGAAACGTACCGGGACCACTGTTCCCTTGTTGTTGTTGGACGATATCTTTGACAAGCTGGATGCCTCGCGTGTGGAGCAAATCATCAAGTTGGTGGCAGGCGACAGTTTTGGACAGATTTTTATAACCGATACCAACCGCGAACACCTGGACCGTATTCTGCATAAAGTGGGCAGTGATTATAAGATGTTCCGTGTGGAGCAGGGAACGGTTGCCGAAATGAAGGAGGAAGAGGCATGAAGCGCAATAATGCCGAACAGATAGGTGAACTTATCCGTCATTACCTCAGGCAGGAAAGTCTGGAGTCTCCGCTGAATGAACGGCGGCTTATCAGTGCGTGGCCCGAAGTGCTGGGGCCTACCATTGCCTCCTACACCCGTGAACTTTATATAAAGAACCAGGTGCTTTATGTGCACCTCACTTCTGCTGCTTTGCGCCAGGAACTGATGATGGGGCGCGAGTTGCTGGTGCGCAACTTGAATCGTCATGTGGGGGCCCAGGTCATAACGAATATCATATTCAGATGAGCATCCTCAGCTCATCTATTCTTTCAATCTTCAGTTCCTTTAATTCCCGGACTGCCCGGTCATAATACATCGGAGTTTCCAAATCCTTGTTGTCATGCGCATCCAGTCCGATGATAGCTGTACAGCCTTCATTGGCAGCGATTCGCCAGAACTCCGGGCACGGGTAGGTGGATAAGCCGTGCGCTTCATTGTAGGCTACATAGCCTATATTGTATTCCAACGGGACATTCAGGCGTGCAGCAGTACGGCAGATGTGCCGGCTGATGGTAGTGCAATGGTGGTCGAACTTCGGATAGGAGCGCATGAACAAGTCCGGATGGGCAAGGCAGGAGAATAATCCGCTTTCCATACCTTCGATGGCGCTCTCTTCGTAAAGTTCGAGCATGTCGCGGCTGTCTGTATGATGGCCGAAGTAGGGGAACTTTTCATCGGTGTGGTAGTGATGGTTTCCGAAGATGATATAGTCCAGTTGGTACTTCTTGGTTTGCTCTTTCAGCCAATGGATATATTGGGGGAAGTATTCACATTCAAGTCCTATTCTGATGTCTATCCGGTCGTGGTATTTCTCACGGAGCGTCTTGAGACTCTCCACGTAGCCGGGGAGCTCCTCGGGGAGCATCCGCATGTCGGCTACGTAGTCAGTACGGTATTTCCAGGGAGTATGGTCTGAAAACCCGAGTATCCGGTAACCGCCTTTGATGGCACTGAGCACATAGTCTTCGTCATCTCCGGTGGCATGCATGCAGCGTGTGGTGTGTGTATGATAATTAGTTTTCATTGCGTAATGATTTCATCCATGCGTATATCAAACGGTTCCGCAGGAACTTCTTCTACGAGTTGAAACGGGAAGCAGATGCCGGCTTTGTAGGCTGATGGGATGCGGGGCAGAAGTCGGTCGTAGTAACCTTTACCGCGCCCCAGGCGGTTGCCGTTACGGTCGAATGCCACGCCGGGAACCACTATGAAGTCTATGTCTGCATAGTCGGTAAATAGCTCGCCGGTTGGTTCTTCGATGCCGTATGCGCCAGGTTTCAAGTCTTCGGGTCCGGTGTACAGCCGCAGTTCCAGGTCGTCACCTACAACTACCGGAAGCAGTATCCGCTTTTCGCGGCTCCACTTCCGGATAAATTCGTGTGTGTCCACTTCGTCTTTGAGAGAGTGGTAAAGCAGTACGGTGGTTGCCGCCCTGAAAGCAGGATGTGCCTCGAGGGCGGCAAGTATTTCAGCAGACTGACGCGTAGTGGAAGAGCTGTGTCGGGTCTTCAACAAAGCTACCTGCCTGCGCAGTTCTTTTTTCCTTTCCATCATCTTTTGTATCCTCTATGATTGGTGTCGCTTCCGGGGCTTTTGGGAATGCCTCGCCACGTTCCAGAATATCCAATGCCTTCTTGACGGTAGCATCGCTCTGGTTGATGTAGCGGATGTATTGCTCCCTTCCCAGTATGTTATAGATAATGTTGCCGTAAAGACTTCTTTCCAGTAGCTTGTAGGACTTGTGGATAAGCAGGTTGCGCCGCTTTACTCCCTTGGAGTCTGCAAAACGTACAAACTGCTCCACGATACCTTGGTGGCGAAGGTACTTCAACAAATCTTCTTCATTGTCGTATTCACTCAATTTCGCACGGTTGCGGTCGGTATACTGGAAGCTGAATTGCAGAATCAGTCCCTTGTTGCTTACTTCTATCAGGTAAGAAGATACTCCGGTTGTGTCTTGCGGAACGAATACGTCCGGCATAATGCCACCGCCGCCGTATACGGGTCTGCCCAAACCGGTAGAGTAACGCAGGTTTTCGTCCAGTTTGATGCTGTCTTTGGAGAAGAACTCGCCGTGTTCGTAACGGGTAATCCAGTCCATTTCGTATTTGCTGTCCTTGCCGTTCTCGTAGGGGCGCTGGATGCAACGGCCCGATGGGGTGTAATAACGGGCAATGGTCAGGCGGATGGCGGAACCGTCACTGAAGTCGATGGGTTGCTGTACGAGTCCCTTGCCGAAGGAACGGCGTCCTACAATGGTTCCGCGGTCATTGTCCTGAATGGCGCCCGCAAAGATTTCGCTGGCCGAAGCGGAACTCTCGTTTACCAATACCACTAGCGGCAGCTTCTGGCAACTGCCGGTACCGTTGGCATATTCCTCCATGCGGGGATATTTGCGGCCGTGGGTATATACAATCAACTTCCCTTCCGGCAGGAATTCGTTCACCATGCGTGTGGCGGCTTCCATGTATCCTCCGGTATTGTCGCGCAGGTCGATAATCAGGCCTTTGCACTTCTCGTGGCTCAGTTGGGCAATCGCATTCAGCAGCTCCACGTGTGTGGTACGTCCGAATTTGCTGATTTGTATATATCCGTAGTCATCGTCGAGCATATAGGCTGCATCAATGGTGTTTTGTGGGATGTCACCGCGTGTGATGGTGAAGTCGAGCAACTCCTTTTCCGTGGCACGCTTGACGCCTAACTTCACTTGGCTTCCTTTCGGACCTTTCAGGTTGCGCATGGCCTTTTCGTTTGTCAGGCCTTTGCCTGCAAAAAGACTGTCGTTGACCATCACAATGCGGTCGCCTGCCATCAGGCCCACTTTCTCGGACGGTCCACCGGGAATCACGCTGTTTACGTGTATCGTATCTTCTTGAATGGTGAACTGGATGCCTATACCGCTGAAGCTGCCTTCAAGTTCGGAATTAACCTCCTCCAGTTTCTGTGCGGGGATGTAGGTGGAGTGGGGGTCGAGTTCTGCCAATATCTGCGGCATGGCTTTCTCTACCAAATCGGTCATGTTGACGGTATCCACATACTGGTCGTCAATAACACGCAGCAAGGCATTCAGCTTGTTGGACGAGCTATTGATGATTCCCAGTTTATTACCGGCAAAATGCCTGGCATAAAACGTTCCGATAAGGATTCCCGCGACTACGCTGATTGCGATGATGAGCGGCATAAAGCGGGAAGTATTTTTTGTACTCATGATGTTTATTTACTATTAGACTATTTACAATTTACTATTTGGCTGCGCATGCAACTTTCAACTTTCCATTTTCAACTTTTCATTATCCATTGAAATAAACACTACCTCGATGCCTGCCCGTTTCAAAAGTTCGATACCATCTTCCAGGCGGTATTTCTCGGAGTAGACTACCCGTTTGATGCCTGCCTGGATAATCAGTTTGGAGCATTCTATGCAGGGGGAGGCAGTGACGTACATGGTGGCACCGTTACTGCTGTTGTTTGAACGGGCTATTTTGGTAATGGCGTTTGCTTCGGCATGGAGCACGTATGGTTTGGTGACGTTATTCTCATCTTCGCACACATTCTCAAAACCGGAAGGGGTACCGTTGTAGCCGTCAGAGATAATCATCTTGTCTTTTACAATCAGTGCACCGACCTGGCGGCGTTGGCAATACGAATTTTCGGCCCAAATGCTTGCCATACGTATATAACGCCTATCCAATGCTTCTTGTTTGTCTTTTGTAGAATCGTCCATCATATTTATGCTTTATCGTTGCGGGGTGAATCCCATGACTCTGGTTGTCGGTCCGTCTTTAAAATAGAGGGTCAGTGAATTGGCATCCCCTTCATACTTGTACACGTTTTGCAATCCGGAGATGAATGCCTTGGCCAGTGCATCGCTTTCTGCAGCCCCCGTAACCTTCACACTGATGCTGAGCGAGCCTGAAGCTCCGTCGGCTTTCCAAGTGCCGTTGACGCTTGAGTTGATGCCTTTTCCGTTGACGGTGGTGCCCATCAGTTCTCCATCCAGTTCGGTACCTTCAAAATTGAGGGTGAAGGTGTTTTTCTGATTATATAGCTTGTCCAGGCTCTTCTTCATCTCTTCCTCATTGTTGTTCCAAAGGTTTGGATAGAATTGGGCATTGCTGTCCTTATTGGTGAGTCGGCTGAGCTTCCATGTCTTCCCGGTGAATATTCCGATAACATCGTCCTCGTTGTCGCAGCCGCTTAGCAGGGGGAGCAGCGAAAACATGAGCAACATGCAAAAGATGTTCCTTATAAGTCTCTTCATTTCTTTATTCCATTTCTGATTAATAATGCGTCGATTGTAGGCTCTTGTCCGCGGAAGCGTTTATAGAGCGTCATCGGATGTTCCGTTCCGCCTTTGGAAAGGATATTCTCTCGGAAGGAGGCGGCAGTCTCCGGGTTGAAGATGCCCGTCTGCTTGAATAGCGAGAAAGCATCTGCATCCAGCACCTCTGCCCATTTATAACTGTAATATCCGGCAGAATATCCTCCGGCAAAGATATGGGAGAATTGTGTGCTCATGCAGGTTTCTGCCACAGAAGGCAGAATCTGTGCTTTTTCCCAAGCCTTCTTTTCATAGGCTTTCACGTCACCTTCAAACGGGGTGTTACGTGTGTACCAGGCCATATCGAGCAGGCCGAAGCTCACCTGGCGTAGGCAGGCGTATGCCGCGTTGAAGTTGGAGGAATCCACAATGCGCTGTACCAGCTCGTCCGGTATCAGTTCTCCGGTCTGGTAATGGCGGGCAAACGTATGCAGGAATTCCTTTTCGATGGCAAAGTTCTCCATGAATTGGGAGGGGAGTTCCACAAAGTCCCAGTACACATTGGTCCCGCTCAGGCTTCCGTAGGTGGAATTGGCGAACATACCATGCAGGCTGTGTCCGAATTCGTGCAGGAAGGTTTCTACCTCGCCGAAGGTCAGCAGGGCAGGCTTGTCTTGTGTCGGTTTGGTGAAGTTCATCACAATGGATATGTGGGGACGGCTGTTCTCGCCGGTCTTTTCGTCAATCCACTGTTCCTTGTAGCTGGTCATCCAGGCTCCCGAGCGCTTGCCTGCTCTGGGGTGAAAGTCGGTATAGAACACGGCAAGGAATTTCCCGTCTTTGTCGAAGACTTCGTAGGCATCCACATCCTTATGATAAATGGGAATATCCGGATTCTTCTTGAAGGTGATGCCATACAGCCTGGTTGCCAGGCCGAATACGCCTTGCTTCACGTTGTTCAGCTCAAAGTAAGGGCGGAGCAGCTCATCGTCGATATTGAACTTCCGGTCTTTCAGTTTATGGGAATAGTACGCCCAGTCCCACGGCATCAGGACGAAGTCTTCTCCTTCCGCTTGGCGTGCCAGGGCTTGCACTTCTGCATATTCTTGTTTGGCGGTGGGCGTGTAAGCCTCCAGCAGTTGGTCCAGCAGCTTATACACGGACTCACTGTTTTGTGCCATGCGCTCCTGGAGGTTGTATTCGGCGAAGTTGTCATAGCCTAGGAGTTGGGCAATCTCCATACGGACATTGGCCAGTTTCTTTACGATTTCCAGATTATTGCTGGCGTTGTCATGCGTACACTTCGTATTGTAGGCCATATACAGCTCACGGCGCAGGTCACGGCTGTCTGCATAGGTCAGGAAAGGGCCATAGCTGGGAGCCTGCAAGGTGAATACCCAGCCTTCGACGCCTTTTTCCCCGGCTGTCTCTGCAGCGGCTTCTACCGCGCTCTCGGGTAGCCCGGCCAGTTGTGACTTGTCGGTGATGACAAGCTTGTAGTCGTTCGTTTCTTTCAGGTTGTTTTCACTGAACTGCAGCGTCAGCAGGCTGAGCTCTTTGCATAAAGCCCGGTATTTCTCCTTGGCTTCTCCCTGGAGGTTGGCGCCGTTGCGTACAAAACCATTGTAAATATCTTCCAGCAGCTTGTGCTGTTCCGGGTTCAGCGTCTCTTTGTCTTGCTGCTCGTAAACCGCTTTGATGCGTGCAAACAGCTCTTCGTTCAGGCTGATGTTGTTTTCATGCTCGCTCATCATCGGCATGATTTCCTTGGCCAGTTCCTGCAGGTCATCGTTCGTTTCTGCGCTGAGCAGATTGCCGAATACGGTACCGACACGGTGGAGCATTTCGCCGGACTTCTCATAGGCCAGCACAGTGTTGGCAAATGTCGGGACTTCCGGATTGCGGATGATGGCATCTATTTCCGCATTCTGGCGGCGGATGCCTTCGCGGACGGCGGGTACATAGTCTCCGGTCTTGATTTTGTCGAACGGGACAGTGCCGTGCAGCGTGGAGTATGTTTCAAAAAAAGGATTTTGAGACGATATAGTGTTCATAAAGCAAAGCAATATTAGAGTTAGTATAATCTTCATCATGTTTAAAGGGTCTGATAAAAAACGAACTAGCTGCAAAATTGCAAAAAAAATAGGCGACTTCTGCAGAAGTCACCTATTTTTTATTATTTTCTAACTGTATATTAGCAGTTAACTGATGCCATGTGAGCAATCAAGTCAAGAACCTTGTTAGAATAACCGATTTCGTTATCATACCAAGATACAACCTTAACGAAAGTATCAGTCAAAGCGATACCAGCCTTAGCGTCGAAGATAGAAGTGCGAGTGTCACCCAAGAAGTCAGAAGAAACAACTGCATCTTCAGTGTAACCCAGAACACCCTTCAATTCGCCTTCAGAAGCTTCCTTCATGGCAGCGCAGATTTCAGCGTAAGTAGCAGGTTTAGCCAAGTTAACTGTCAAGTCAACTACAGATACGTCCAAAGTCGGAACACGCATAGACATACCAGTCAGTTTGCCGTTCAATGCCGGGATAACTTTACCTACAGCCTTAGCAGCACCGGTAGAAGACGGGATAATGTTGCCAGAAGCAGCACGACCACCTCTCCAGTCTTTCATAGAAGGACCGTCAACTGTCTTCTGAGTAGCAGTTGTAGAGTGAACAGTAGTCATCAAACCGTCAGTGATACCCCATTTGTCGTTCAATACCTTAGCGATAGGAGCCAAGCAGTTGGTAGTACAAGAAGCGTTAGATACGAATTGAGTACCCTTAACGTAAGTCTTTTCGTTAACACCGCAAACGAACATCGGAGTGTCGTCCTTAGAAGGAGCAGACATTACAACATATTTTGCGCCAGCTTCGATGTGAGCTTGAGCTTTGTCCTTGCTCAGGAACAAGCCAGTAGACTCAACAACGTATTCAGCTTCTACTTCGTTCCATTTCAAGTCAGCCGGGTTTCTTTCTGCAGTGATGCGGATAGCCTGACCGTTAACGATCAATTTGCTGTTTTCAACATCAGCTTCGATAGTACCGTCGAACTGGCCGTGCATAGTGTCATACTTCAGCATGTAAGCCAAGTAATCTACCGGGCAAAGGTCGTTGATACCTACGATCTGAATATCGTTTCTCTTCATTGCAGCGCGGAATACGAAACGTCCGATACGTCCGAATCCATTAATACCTACTTTAATCATTTTGTTTAAACTTTTAAGGGTTTTATAATGTTTAAAAATAAACTTTCGCCTATAAATTGCATTTCTTTATCGAATTGCGGTGCAAAAGTAAGAAAATGTTTTTATATTCGTAGCCAAAATCATAATTAAATAATTGAAAAGATGGGAAAAAGTTCATTTTTACAGGAATTTAAGGCTTTTGCCATGAAAGGCAACGTGATAGACATGGCTGTCGGTGTGATTATCGGCGGTGCGTTTGGAAAAATTGTCTCTTCCATCGTGGCAGATGTGATTATGCCTCCTATCGGGCTACTGGTGGGCGGTGTCAACTTTACAGACTTGAAGTGGGTGCTGAAACCTGCCGAAATGGTGGACGGAAAAGAAATTGCTGCCGTGACCCTGAATTACGGTAATTTCTTGCAGGTCACCTTCGACTTCCTGATTATAGCATTCTCTATCTTCATGTTCATAAAGTTGTTGACCAAGCTGACTGAAAAGAAGAAAGAAGAGGCGCCTGCCGCTCCTCCGGCTCCCCCTACCCCGAGCAAGGAAGAGGTGCTGCTGACCGAAATCCGTGATTTGCTGAAAGAAAAGTAATATCGAAGCGGAACTTCATAGGGGATGTCAAAACCCTCTTGACGCTTTTTTTAGGCGCGGATTACGTGGATTTCACGGATTTATTTTACTGAATCCGCGTTATTCCGCGTAATCCGCGCCTAATATTATAACATGATGAAAGCGTTCATGGCTTTTGATACATCCCCTAATGCATTTAACTCTCCCCGGTACCGCCGGAAACTGTCCCTTTTTATACTAAGCAGTAATCTTACCACAGCTGTGGTAAGAAAATAACATTGCTGTGGTAAGCAAGTTGCATAGCTGTGGTAAGAAAACAGCACGGTTGTGGTAAGAATAGCTTTTAGTATCCTTGTGGATAGTTCTAGCCTGAATTTAAAGCTGTTTTTTGAAAAAAAACGTTTTTCTGTCACATTATCCCTGATAATTCCTTTACTTTTTCTACTTTTGCAAATCATTTATTAAAGTCTATACGGATTTATATGCAAGAGAAGATTATTATTCTTGATTTCGGTTCGCAAACCACGCAGCTCATCGGCCGCCGGCTGCGCGAACTGAATGTCTATTGCGAGATTGTACCTTACAACAAATTTCCACACGGAGATGAGAGTGTAAAAGGAGTTATCCTTTCGGGTAGCCCCTTTTCTGTTTATGATAAGAGTGCATTCAAGGTAGATTTGAGCGGGATTCGTGGAAAATACCCCATTCTGGGTATCTGCTACGGTGCGCAGTTTATCTCCTACAGCAACGGTGGACGGGTGGAACCCGCCGGTACCCGCGAGTACGGACGTGCCCATCTCGGTTCCTTCGATTCGGAGAACGTCCTTTTCAAGGGGGTAAGGGAAAATAGCCAGGTGTGGATGAGCCACGGAGACACGATTACCGCCATTCCCGATAACTTCAAGACTATAGCTTCTACGGACAAGGTGGCGATTGCCGCTTACCAGGTGTCCGGCGAGGAGATGTGGGGAGTGCAGTTCCATCCGGAAGTATTTCATAGCGAGGACGGTACGCAGATGCTGCGCAACTTCGTGGTGGACGTATGCGGTTGCAGCCAGAGCTGGAGCGCCGCATCGTTTGTAGATACTACTGTGGCCGAACTGAAGGAGCAGCTTGGCAACGACCGAGTTATCCTGGGACTGAGTGGCGGTGTGGATTCTTCGGTAGCCGCCGTGTTGCTGCATCGTGCCATCGGCAAGAACTTGACCTGTATCTTTGTGGACCACGGACTGCTTCGCAAGAATGAGTTCAAGAATGTGATGCACGACTACGAATGCCTGGGACTGAACGTGATTGGCGTGGATGCCAGCGAGAAGTTCTTCAAGGATTTGGAGGGAGTGACCGAGCCTGAGCAAAAGCGTAAAATCATCGGCCGCGATTTTATCGAGGTCTTCGATGCCGAAGCGCACAAGATAACCGATGCCCGTTGGTTGGCACAAGGCACCATTTATCCCGACCGCATCGAGAGCCTGAACATTACGGGCAAGACCATCAAGAGCCATCACAACGTGGGCGGTCTGCCCGAGGAGATGAACCTCCGTCTGTGCGAACCGTTGCAGTGGCTGTTCAAGGACGAAGTACGCCGCGTGGGACGCGAATTGGGAATGCCCGAACATTTGATTACCCGTCATCCTTTCCCCGGTCCGGGACTGGCTGTCCGCATCCTGGGGGATATAACACCGGAGAAGGTGCATACTTTGCAGGAAGCCGACGATATTTTCATTCAGGGCTTGCGTGACTGGAAAGTGCAGGATGCCGACGGCAACGAGACATCGCTCTACCATCAGGTCTGGCAGGCGGGCGTCATTCTTCTGCCCGTACAGAGTGTGGGCGTGATGGGTGACGAACGCACCTATGAACGTGCAGTGGCCTTGCGTGCCGTTACTTCCACCGATGCCATGACAGCCGACTGGGCGCATCTGCCCTACGAATTCCTGGGTAAGGTGTCCAACGACATTATAAATAAGGTGAAAGGTGTGAACCGCGTGACCTATGACATCTCTTCAAAACCACCCAGCACAATAGAATGGGAATAAGACCGACTGAAATTATTAACTTAAAAACAATATAGAAGAATGAAGCAGGATATGATTGTGATTCTGGATTTGGGAAGCCATGAGAACACAGTGCTTGCCCGGGCGATTCGTGCGTTGGGAGTATATAGCGAAATCTACCCGCACGACATTACTGCCGCCGAACTGAAGGCCTTGCCGAATGTGAAAGGCATCATCATCAACGGCGGCCCCAACAATGTGGTTGACGGGGTGTCCATCGACGTGTTGCCCGAGATTTACGAAGCGGGATTCCCCGTAATGGCTGCCGGACACGACAAGGCGCTGTGCGAAGTGAAGCTGCCGCAGTTTACGGATGATGTGGAAGCCATCAAGGAGGCTGTGAAATCTTTCGTATTCGATACTTGCAAGGCTGAGGCGAACTGGAACATGACGAATTTCGTCAACGACCAGGTGGAGTTGATACGTCGTCAGGTGGGTGACCGTAAGGTGCTGCTGGCACTGTCCGGTGGTGTGGATAGCTCCGTAGTGGCCGCTTTGCTGCTGAAAGCCATCGGCGACAAGCTGGTTTGCGTACACGTGAACCACGGGCTGATGCGTAAGGGCGAATCGGAAGCCGTGGTGGAAATCTTTGGCAAGGAGCTGAAAGCTAACTTGATATATGTGGATGCCACAGACCGTTTCCTCTCCAAGTTGGAAAACGTTGCCGACCCCGAACGGAAGCGCAAGATTATCGGCGGCGAGTTTATCCGCGTCTTTGAGGAAGAAGCTCGTAAATTGGACGGCATCGACTTCCTGGGACAAGGTACCATCTATCCCGATATTGTAGAGAGTGGCACAAAGACAGCCAAGATGGTGAAGTCCCATCACAACGTGGGCGGTCTGCCCGAGGATTTGCAGTTTGAATTGGTGGAGCCGTTGCGCCAACTGTTCAAGGACGAGGTGCGTGCATGCGGTGTAGAGCTTGGATTGCCGTACGAGATGGTTTACCGTCAGCCGTTCCCCGGTCCCGGATTGGGAGTGCGTTGTCTGGGAGCCATTACCCGCGACCGCTTGGAGGCTGTACGCGAGTCGGATGCCATTCTGCGTGAGGAATTCCAACTGGCAGGCCTGGATAAGAAGGTATGGCAGTATTTCACTGTGGTGCCCGATTTCAAATCTGTGGGTGTACGCGACAATGCACGTTCGTTCGACTGGCCCGTCATTATCCGTGCCGTCAATACGGTGGACGCCATGACCGCAACCATCGAGCCGGTGGACTGGCCCATCCTAATGAAGATTACCGACCGTATTCTCAAGGAAGTGAAAACCGTCAATCGCGTTTGTTATGATATGTCTCCGAAACCCAATGCGACTATCGAGTGGGAGTGAGATTGACCAATGATAATGATAGCCTCACCTTAAAAACGGTGGGGCTGTTTTTTTTATAACAAAACAACAAAGAATAGAACAATGAAACTTTTATGTATGATTGCTGTCTTTTTGTGCATCCCCTGGGTAGCCTCTGACGCACAGAAGCAGGACTGGGGAAATTTGAAACGCTATGCAGAGGCAAACAAGGAACTGGTACGGAAGGGAAAACAGAAGGACCGGGTGGTTTTTATGGGCAACTCCATCACGGAAGGATGGGTGGCAAACGATGCCGCTTTCTTTGAAGACAACGGTTATGTGGGCCGTGGTATAGGCGGGCAGACTTCTTCCCATTTCCTGCTCCGTTTTCGCGAAGATGTCATCAAGCTTGCTCCGGCGCTGGTCGTGATAAATGCAGGTACCAATGACATTGCGGAAAATGCAGGCGCTTATAATGAAGAATACACTTTTGGAAATATAGTGTCTATGGTAGAGCTGGCACGGGCCAATAAGATAAAGGTGATTTTGACGTCTGTGTTGCCTGCCGCTGCCTTTGGCTGGAATCCTTCGGTGAAGGATGCTCCGCAAAAGATAATGCAGCTGAATGCCAGAATCCGGAAGTATGCCCAGGAAAACAAGATTCCTTATGTCGACTATTACAGTGAGATGGTGGAAGGCGACAATAAGGCTTTGAACTTCTCGTATACCCGGGATGGGGTACACCCCACTCTGGAAGGGTATAAAGTGATGGAAGCCTTGATAAAGAAAGCGATAGACAAGGTGTTGTAGGAAATTCCGGTTCAGGTGGCCTATAATAGCTTTTTTGCGTCGGGAATCATCATCTCGCCTCTGTGCAGTTCGAGCAGGCCTTTCTCCTGCATGCTGTTCAACGCTCTCGATACTCCCATACGGGTATCATTGACCACCTGAGCCAATTCTTCCATTTTTATTTTCAGTATTTTCCTGCCTGACGGACGTTCGATATGTGTCAGGATAAAGTTGCCGATACGTTTCTCAAGGTTGTCGGTGCTTTCTGCCCAAAGACGGCTGTTCAGGCTTTGGGCGCGGTTGCTGATGATATTCATGTAATTCAGGCGGAATATGTCATATTTGAACAATTCGCTCATGACGAAAGCCTTGCTGATGCTCACTGTGTGGGTCTCGGTTTGGGCGGTATAGGCTGAGACGTAGGAGGTGCTCATCCCGAACAGAGATTGTGGCTCGATGACGTAAGGTGCCTGAAAATATTCCGTGAAGCTGTATGATGTATTCGCAGATGAAGTACATGAGGAGATTTCACCTTTCAATACGAATATCAGTTGACTGCATGTGTCACCGGCTTTCACGATAACTTCGCCGGCTTTATGCTTTGTAAAGCTCAGCTTGACTTTCCCCAGGATATTGGTAAAGTCTTCTTGTGCGAGTCCTTGAAAGAGTGGCAGTTGCAGTAATGTATCAAACATTGTATTCATAATGCTTTTTCTTCTTGTTTTGAAACAAAAGTAGATATTATCAAGGTGTACTGTAAACTCTTTGCCCCTCTTTTTGTTTTTTTTATTGTTTCTTAAACGTGCTATTCAATCCTTGTAGACGAATCCTCATCCTTCTCCTCTTCCTTCTTATCGTCCTCATCCTCATTGTTTTCCTCATCTTCGTCTTCCTCCTCGTCTTCCTCTCCGGCAAACGGATCGGGCCGTTGGGGACCGTATCCCATAAAGCCTATGGCGCATAGCGTGCCTGCTATGGCTCCGCTAAGGTGTCCTTCCCAGGAAGTGGTGGCTTTGGCAAATTGTGGGAACATATTCCATACCAGGCCGCCATATAGGAACGTTATCAACAGTGAAATGGCGATAAGCGGTACATGTTTGCGCAGAATGCCGCTGAAGAACAGAAAGAAAGCCAGTCCGTATATGATGCCGCTGGCTCCGATATGCCATCCCGGTTTCCCTATAAGAAAGGTAAGCGCACCGCATCCTATCCAAATGGCAAAGAAGATGTAGGGGGCTATATGCCGGTAGAAATAGAACAGACACCACATCAGGAAAAAGAGTGGAATCGTATTGGCGAACAGATGCTTGAAACTGCTGTGTACCAGTGGATGTGCGAAAATTCCGAACACGCCCCGCTGTTCCATCGGATATACTCCCAGTCGTGTGAAGTTCCAATCCATGCCTGTCTCCAAAAACTTTAAAATGTATAAAATGAATAGCAGGAATAGGGGTATAACCGCCGCCAATGCCATTCTGCGTATATCATGCTTCATATTTCGTACAGTGATTGCTATTTTTGTACAATACTACGGAATATTTGACGAAAACCGAAAAAAAACTGACTTTTTATTTTGCCTATAAGCTTTAATTCGTATTTTTGGGCATCGCTACATGGCTTGTAGCGCATATACCGAAATAATTAACCTTTAAATAATGCACAACTATGAGTTATTTACGATTTGACAAGACCCTGATGATTAATCTGCAAGAATCTTTGCCAAGGGAGATATTGCGGACGAATAGGTCGGGAGCCTATCATTGTACAACAATTGTAGATTGTAACACACGCAAATATCACGGTCTGTTGGTGATACCGGTCCCCAACCTCGATGATGAAAACCATGTGCTGCTGTCTTCTTTGGATGAAACTGTAATTCAGCACGGTGCGGAGTTCAACCTGGGGTTGCATAAGTATCAAGGAAACCACTTCAGTCCTAACGGGCACAAGTATATCCGAGAGTTTGACTGTGAAAATATCCCCACAACTACCTATCGTGTAGGAGGCGTCATCCTTCGTAAGGAAAAGATTTTCGTACACCATGAAAATCGGATTCTGATTCGTTATACCTTGGTCGATGCCCATTCGGCAACCACACTTCGTTTCCGCCCTTTCCTGGCATTCCGCAGTGTGCGCGAGTACACGCACGAAAATGCGCAGGCAAGCCGCGACTACCAGTTGGTAGAGAATGGCATTAAAACCTGCATGTATCCCGGTTATCCGGAGTTGTTCATGCAGCTCAACAAAAAGAATGAGTTCCACTTCCAGCCTGACTGGTATCGTGGTATCGAGTATCCCAAAGAACAGGAACGCGGATATGACTTCAACGAAGACCTTTATGTGCCGGGATATTTTGAAGTGGATATAAAGAAAGGGGAAAGCGTTGTCTTCTCCGCCGGTATCTCCGAGATTTCTCCCCGCAAGCTGAAGCAGACTTTTGAGTCCGAGGTGGCCGACCGCACTCCGCGTGACAGTTTCTACCACTGTCTGAAAAACTCGGCGCACCAGTTCCACAACAAGCAGGGCGAGGAGCATTATGTGCTTGCAGGCTATCCCTGGTTCAAGTGTCGTGCCCGTGACTTGTTCATCTCCCTGCCGGGTCTTACTTTGGCCTTAGGCGAGCAAGATGAATTTGAAGACGTGATGAAAACAGCCGAAAAGGCTATCCGTGAGTTTATCAATGGAGAACCTTCCTCCTATAAGATATACGAGATGGAGCATCCGGATGTGCTGCTGTGGGCTGTCTGGGCTTTACAGCAGTATGCCAAGGAGACTTCGCGTGAAAATTGCCGGCAGATGTACGGTAATCTTCTCGAGGAGATTGTTGACTATATCCGTGAACGCAGGCATGACAATCTCTTCCTGCACGAAAACGGACTGTTGTATACCAATGGCACCGAGAAAGCGGTTACCTGGATGAACTCTACCGCCAATGGCCGCCCGGTTATTCCGCGTACGGGCTACATTGTAGAAGTGAATGCACTGTGGTACAATGCCCTGCGTTTTGTAGCCGATATGGTTCGGGAGGGGGGCAATGAAATTCTTGCCGATACACTGGACGCTCAGGCAGAAATCACCGGAAAGTCTTTCGTAGACATCTTCCGCAATGAGTATGGCTATCTGTTTGACTATGTGGATGGTTATATGATGGACTGGAGCGTACGTCCCAACATGATATTTACCGTTGCCTTTGACTATTCTCCGTTGGATAGGGCCCAGAAGAAACAGGTACTCGATATTGTGACGAAAGAACTGTTGACTCCGAAGGGCTTGCGTACACTGAGCCCCAAGAGTGGCGGATACAATCCGAATTATGTAGGTCCTCAGATTCAAAGAGACTATGCCTATCATCAAGGTACGGCATGGCCGTGGCTGATGGGTTTCTACATGGAAGCATATCTGCGTATCTATAAAGTGAGTGGCGTGTCGTTTGTAGAGAGATACCTCATCGGTATGGAAGATGAAATGACTTCCCACTGTATTGGCGCATTGCCCGAACTCTTCGATGGTAATCCTCCGTTTGTTGGAAGAGGGGCGGTGTCATTTGCCATGAATACGGCGGAAATCCTGCGTATCTTGAAGTTATTGTCTAAGTATAATTTATAAAAGGAGGAACGAAGATGAAAGTTTTAATGTTTGGATGGGAATTTCCTCCCAAAATATATGGTGGTCTTGCGGTTGCTTCTTATGGAATAACTAAGGGATTGAGTTTGCAGGGTGATGTGGAAACTACTTTCTGCATGCCCAAGCCGACGGGCGAAGAAGAGGACTTCTTGAAGATAGTGGGCATGAACCAGGTGCCTATCGTGTGGCGTGATGTCGATTACAATTATTTGAAGTCGAGGCTGACGCGCAACATGACGCCGGAAGATTATTATTCTTTCCGCGACCATATTTATTCGGATTTCTCTTATATGCACGTCAATGACATAGGCTGCATGGACTTTGCCGGCGGTTATCCCGGCAACCTGCACGAAGAGATAAACAACTTCTCGGTGATTGCCGGAGTAGTGGCTCGCCAGCAGGAATTTGATATTATTCATGCCCACGACTGGCTGACGTATCCTGCCGGAGTGCATGCCAAGATGGTGAGCGGAAAGCCGCTCTGTATCCATGTCCATGCTACGGACTTTGACCGTTCGCGCGGAAAAGTCAATCCTACCGTCTATTCTATGGAGAAGAACGGTATGGATTATGCCGACTGCATCATGTGCGTGTCCGAACTGACCCGCCGCACGGTTATTGAGCAGTACCATCAGAACCCCAAGAAGGTGTTTGCCATGCACAATGCCGTCTATCCTCTCTCGCAGGAATACCAGGACATTCCACGTCCCGACCATTCCAAAGAGAAGATTGTGACATTCCTGGGCCGTATCACCATGCAGAAGGGGCCGGAATACTTTGTGGAAGCAGCTTCGCTGGTATTGCAGCGTGCCCGCAACATCCGCTTTGTGATGGCCGGTTCGGGAGATATGATGGATGCCATGATTAATCTGGCAGCCGAGCGGGGCATCGCCGACCGGTTCCACTTCCCGGGCTTCATGAAGGGAAAGCAGGTATATGAGGTTTACAAGAACAGTGATGTATTCGTTATGCCTTCCGTTTCCGAGCCTTTCGGTATCGCTCCGCTGGAAGCCATGCAGTGTGGGACTCCTTCCATCATTTCCAAGCAGTCGGGATGCGGTGAAATTCTTGATAAGGTCATTAAGACCGATTATTGGGACATTCATGCAATGGCCGATGCCATTTATTCCCTCTGCACCAATCCTGCTCTCTTCCAATATCTGCAGGAGGAAGGCAAGAAGGAAGTGGATGGAATCACGTGGGAAAAAGTAGGCTTGAGAATCCGCGCCCTCTACGAGGATGTGTTAAGAAACTATGGTAAATAACAAAAACAATAATAGAAATGAGAACTATCTGTCTTTATTTTGAAATACATCAAATCATTCATCTGAAACGTTACCGTTTCTTTGATATAGGTACCGATCATTATTACTACGATGATTATGCCAATGAAACCAGTATCAATGATGTAGCCGAACGCTCTTATATCCCGGCATTGAACACCTTGATTGAAATGGTGAAGAATTCCGGAGGTGCGTTTAAAGTGGCTTTCTCCATCTCGGGGGTTGCGCTGGAGCAGTTGGAAATATATGCACCGGCTGTCATCGACTTGTTGCACCAGCTAAATGATACCGGTTGCTGTGAGTTCCTTGCCGAGCCTTATTCCCATGGCCTTTCTTCTCTGGCCAACGAGGATTGCTTCAAGGAAGAGGTGATGCGTCAGAGCGCTAAAATGAAACAAATGTTCGGTAAGGCGCCGAAGGTGTTCCGTAATTCCAGCCTGATTTATAATGATGAGATTGGTGCGATGGTGGCAGCTTTGGGATTCAAGGGTATGCTGACGGAAGGAGCCAAGCATGTTCTGGGTTGGAAGAGTCCGCACTATGTATACCATTGCTCTATGAATCCTAACTTGAAGTTACTGTTGCGTGACTTTAAGCTGTCTGACGACATCAGCCTGCGCTTCTCCAACTCCGAGTGGAACGAGTATCCTTTGTTTGCCGACAAGTACATCAACTGGATTGACGCTCTGCCGCAGGAAGAGCAGGTCATCAACATCTTTATGGAGCTCTCTGCTCTGGGCATGGCACAGCCGTTGTCTTCCAATATTCTGGAATTCCTGAAGGCTCTTCCATACTGTGCCAAGGAAAAGGGGATTACTTTCTCCACACCGACGGAAATCGTTACCAAACTGAAATCTGTTTCCCAGTTGGACGTTCCATATCCGATGTCTTGGGTGGACGAAGAAAGAGATACCAGCTGTTGGCTGGGTAACGTGATGCAGCGTGAAGCATTCAACAAGTTGTATAGTGTTGCCGAACGTGTCCATCTTTGTGATGACCGCCGTATCAAGCAGGACTGGGATTATCTGCAGGCAAGTAACAACTTCCGTTTCATGACTACCAAGCAAAGCGGTGTCGGCTTGAACCGTGGCATTTATGAATCTCCTTTTGATGCTTTTACCAATTATATGAATATTCTTGGTGACTTTATCAAACGTGTCGATTCTCTCTATCCGGTGGATATAGATAACGAAGAACTGAATGCATTGCTGACCACTATCCAGAACCAAGGTGCCGAGATAGAGGAACTGCATAAGGAATTGGAGAAAGCACAGGCCAAGTTGGAGAAGATAAAGGCTGCAGAAAAGAAAGAGAGCAAGGCTACAGCTAAATCTGCCGCAGAAAAACCGGCAAAGGCCAAGGCTCCTGCCAAAAAGCCTGCTGCAAAGAAAACAACTAAAAAGGCTGCTGAATAATATCGGCAGCTTGTCCCATCAATCAAAAAAGCCTTCCGCTCTACAATGAGCGGAAGGCTTTTTTATGGAATATCTGTCAGTTACTTGTTGAAACTGGTGTATGTAACTTCTATTTTCAGCGGAGATTCCACTTCGCCTTTTGCATTCTCTTTCGGGCCGCCTTTTAGTTTGGCATATCCCGGCTTGAGGTCGTTTTGGATACCGGTTATGGTTTTGTTGCCGCTGCTGCTTGTACTGCTGTCATAGGTAATGGAAACCGGAATCAGCAATACCTTATCCCAGTCTTCATTTTCTTTGTTCCAAGTTTTTTCCCACTCTGTCTCATTCCAAGAACTGCCGGCCTTTTCTTTGGCGGCTTTCTTGGCAGCTTGTTTTTCGTTGATGCAAGTGGTAACCAACCGGGCTATGTTGCTGAATACATATTGATTGGTAGCAAATGCATTGTGGGTGGTTGTAAATGAGGTAATATTATCCCTGACTTTGTTCTCTTCAAAGAAGCTCTTCAACTCCTGCTTACGTATCAACAGCACGTCATTAGGAGCACTCATGCTATATTTGTAGTCACTGTTTATATTGTAATTCGTGAAAGTCAGTTTCACGGCATTCAGGGTGTCATTGGTCAGTTTGTTGTATATTGAATCGTATGGCATGATAGCTTCGGTGAAGATACCGGCAGGAGATTTAATGTAAGTGTGCTGAGGTTCGGCAGCCTTTTCCTTTATCAAATCTGAATTCAGGAACTGGTTTGCCTGGATAACCTCTTTGGTAGAGGCAAATACAGTCTGCATGCTATAGAACAAAGAGTCTGTACCATCTTTTTTCTTCAGTGCTACACCGGTAGTATCATTTACGTAGTGGAAACGGAATTGCATATTCAAAGCCACATAATCCACATAGAGGATGGTTCCATCTCCGTAATCGCTCTTTACATATACTCCTTTGAAAATCTTGTCTATGAAAGTTGCGGCGTCTTTAAAGTATTCGGGATGCTCGCGATAAACCTTCAATATTCTGTCTTCGCCGAAAGTTTTCTTGTCCAATGGGAACGTCACATTGGGATAGAAAGTATAATAACCATTATTGTCCTTTTCAAATCTCACAGAATCCGGAACAGACGTATCGAAAGCTGAATAAGCCTTACGTCCGAGCAGGGACTTGGGGTCGTACTTGTTGTAGTATTCTTCTGGATTGATATTGGTATAGCGATTTTTGTCCAGCTTCTTGTCCAGTTCATAGATACTCATCCGGCATGCATTCAGGGAGTCGCCGAACCAACTGGAATAATAGACTGCCAGTTGCACTGAAACTACCGAGTCGGCAGTCATTGTACCAGTTGCCTTGATTGGATTTCCTTCACTGTCCCGTTCGGTCACTTTATACACTTCCGGAAGGGAGAAGTTTTCCGTACAGTTCAGCTCCGTAAGGAAACTTGTTTCGTAATAACCGAATTCCGGGTCGGAAAACTTGCCTATATAGCCGGTACTCGTTTTGGCAAATACGGAATCAACGGCAAATGAACGTGTTGTTACATTAAAAGTAGTAGTATGCGCTGACATGCCGTCAGAATCGGGCAACATACCCAGACCTAATGTTCCGGTGTTGTCATCGCATCCAAAGAAAGTCAGGACTGCCAAAAGCAATGTTCCCAGATATCTTACTTTCATAGTTTTAACTGTCTAAATCAATTTTATTTTTGTTCTGTTTCCCATACCTTGTCGTAGAAGTCGTTGCAGGCTTCAGCAAAGTTTTCGGGAGATTGATATTCCAATACCGGTTTTCCGGATTCGCGGGCATAGTTCAGTACTTCCTCATTGACGTGTTCGCTTTGCTGGATAATGCCGTCGGAGAAGTCAGCAGCCAGTTTGCAAAGTGCTGTGTAGTCAATGGGTTCCTTCAATCCTGCAATATCTTTCTTGGCGATGCCTTTCAACAATAGCTTGTTAGAGAAGTCTGCGTGGAAAGGTTGTTTGAAGTCATCTTCATAAAGGGAAAATATGACCTTGGCATCTCTGAAGGAAGGTTCGTCTTTATAGGCTTTTTTGATGTACAGAGGCGCTAAAGCGGTCATCCAGCCGTGGCAGTGGATGATGTCGGGACACCAACGCAGTTTCTTCACCGTTTCCAGTACGCCACGGGCATAGAAGATGGCACGGGCATCATTGTCTTCATACTCTTCACCATTTTCGTCTGTTACCTGCAAGCGGTTCTGGAAGTAGTCATCGTTGTCGATGAAGTATACTTGCATACGTGCAGACTGGATAGAGGCAACCTTGATGATGAGCGGGTGATCGGTATCGTCAATGATGAGGTTCATGCCGGAGAGTCGTATCACCTCATGCAGCTGGTTTCTGCGTTCGTTGATATTTCCCCATTTGGGCATAAACGTTCTGATTTCTCTGCCTTTTTCTTGAATAGCCTGAGGTAGGTTTCTGCCTACGAGGGACATTTCGGATTCTGAAACGTAAGGGGTAATTTCTTGGGTTATAAATAAAACCTTGTTCGCCTTTGTCATAATAACAATGTTCTCAATTATTCTGCAAAGATATAAAAAAAATCGGGCAATAAAGCAAACGGAGCCCGTCTATAATTCCTTATGAATTGTTAACTGCTTGTTATTCAGCGAGACAGCTGCTTCTGGAATTGCCGGAAAGTGTACTGAGTTTTGCATTAATTTGCGATATTTCTTCTTTATATGCTAAATAATGGTTTATTTTGCACCGCTTTTGCGAACAACCAAGTTATTATATAACCGATTAAAATGGAAATAGTACATACTATCAAGGACTTGCAGGCCGGACTTTCGGCTTTGAGAGCCCAAGGAAAGAAGGTAGGTCTGGTGCCTACGATGGGTGCCTTGCATGCCGGTCATGCCTCATTGGTGAAACGTTGTGTGGCAGAAAACGACGCTGCCGTAGTAAGCGTTTTTGTAAATCCTACCCAGTTTAATGACAAGAATGATTTAGTGAAATATCCTCGTACGCCGGAGGCTGACTGCCGTTTGCTGGAGGAGTGTGGAGCGGCATTTGTCTTTGCACCTTCAGTGGAGGAGATGTATCCGGAACCGGATACCCGCCGTTTCAGCTATGCGCCGCTGGACACAGTGATGGAAGGGGCATTCCGTCCGGGACATTTTAACGGTGTCTGCCAGATTGTGAGCAAACTGTTTGATGCTGTGCAGCCGGATCGTGCCTACTTCGGCGAGAAAGATTTCCAGCAGCTGGCAATTATTCGCGAGATGGTCTGCCAGATGAAGTATCCTTTGGAAATTGTAGGGTGTCCGATTGTGCGTGAGGAAGACGGGTTGGCTCTGAGCAGTCGCAATGCCCGTTTATCTGCCGAAGAACGTAAAAATGCACTGAAAATTTCGCAGACTTTATTTGAAAGTCGTACCTTTGGAGCTTCACATACGGTAGCTGAGACACAGAAGTTTGTGGAAGACACCATCGCAGCCGCCCCCGGATTGCGTTTGGAATACTTTGAGCTGGTGGATGGCAATACCTTACAGAAGATTACCGATTGGGAGGAAACTTCTTATGCTGTGGGTTGCATCACAGTATTCTGTGGGGAAGTCCGTCTGATTGACAATATCAAGTACAAAGAGCCTGCTGCCTTGTAATTTATAATTAGTAATTCGTAATTTATAAAGATATGATGATTGAAGTGTTGAAGTCGAAAATCCATTGTGCCCGCGTCACGGAAGCGAACCTGAACTATATGGGAAGCATTACGATTGATGAAGATTTGATGGATGCCGCCAACATGATTGCCGGCGAGAAGGTGTATATAGCCGACAATAATAACGGTGAACGTTTTGAAACCTACATTATTAAAGGCGAGCGTGGCTCTGGCAAAATTTGCCTGAACGGTGCGGCAGCCCGCAAGGTGCAACCTGATGACATCGTTATTATCATGTCCTACGCGCTGATGGACTTTGAAGAAGCCAAGTCGTTCAAGCCGACGGTGATTTTCCCCGACCCGGCAACGAACAAGGTGGTGAAGTAGTCTCTTTATTGAAATATGGAAATAAAGCCCTGTTTGCAATTTATTTGTAAACGGGGCTTTGTTTTACTTCTGATTCTTCTCCGCAGGGTTCGTATGAGAATGAGGAGCCGATTTAATCTTGTCGAGTAAATACAGAATCTCAGTTTGGACATCGAAATTATATCTTTGGTAATCCTGATAGGTGGGCATCAAGTCCGGATAAAGTGTGTGGGCACACCGGTCTTTGCCCGGAAAGCATATTTGTATGGAGTTGGAGATAGAGCCTTGCATACCGGTATAGGGTAGCCGGAATAAGGTTTGTTCCATGTAGGTATTGGGGGCTTGTCCGCTGGGTATTCCTACAAGGGTAGCACCCATTTTCCACAGATAGAAAGTGTAGTGGAAAGCTGCACTGAAGGTACGTTCGTTGGTAATGACGTAAATGTGTTCCGGAGTATAGAGCGCCTTTCCTTGTTGCTTTCTCAGTTCTTCCGGCACACTGGACATGCAGTTCTCGATGAAGTCGGTCCGTCGCTGTTCTATGTTTGTGGTGTCTGCTTCGTCCGTACTAAAAGTGTAGTCACCGTAGGCATAGTCTGTTCCGTATGCTTGGTTGAAATCCTGTAAGTTTGTCTGTAGTTTTTGCATGTAGAGGGGAGAGATGATACGATAGAATTCTATATCCATATCCGTTTGCAGGAAGTGGTCGCCGAACAGTTGGTAAAGTGTGGGTAGGACAATTGGAGTCCAGCCGCCGCTATTGTTGCGCAAATCTATGATGAGGGTGGAGGAGGCTTCCTTCTTCATCTCTTTCAGCATATGGGCGAAAACTTCGGAAAGGGACGGGAGTTGCCGAATGGCTTGCAGGGTATCGGCGGGCATATCTTGTTTCAGGATATCCCGATAATAGAATCCTATTTGCCGGTATAAATCTTTCAGCCCTTGTTTTTGCATATACTCAAAATTATCCCGTGCCATGATACTGTTGATATTGATGAGCATTATTTGCTTGTCGTTGTCTATGAACTGATAGGCCAGTTGTTTGTCTGTATAAGCTTTCCAACTGTTATTGTGTTGCATGGGTGTGTTTTGCACTTCCTGCCTTGACAATAAGGGAAGGGTTAATCCTCTTGATTTGCCGTCGGGAGTAAGAAGTGAGAGGTGAAGGTTGTCTTTCATTTCAGGGAAAAGCTGTCTCAAGAAATGTTCCGTAGGCATGGACCTGCATAGATTGGCATAACGGTCATATAGGTTTTCACTGGCTTGGATAGCGGCAGTGCGGGCCAGTACCTCTTCTAAAGAATCTCCGTTGATGGTTGTGATACGGCTACCTAACAAGTCTTTGTACGTTTCAGGGATTCCTTGAAGTATAATGCCGTCGGGGATGGTGCGTACTTCCAGTGCCAGGTAACGCTGATTTGCTTGTTGATTGGCTGTGGGAGGTAAAAGGTAGGTATGTCCGTCTTGCAGATTGGATAGGAAAATGCTTACCTTATCAAAAAAGGTCTGTTTCGTACCGGGAGTCCGGCGTAACTCGTTCTCCAGATGGAAAGCTTGTTCGTAGAAGAATACTTTTCCTCCGAAGCCGCTGTAAGGGTCGGGATGGGTTGCTGCCAGTTCTTTTACCAGATACCGAAAGTCTGAGGCAAGGGAATCCCCGTTTAGGGGCTCTTGGGCGCTTGCCAATAGGGAAGCCAGACAGGGAAGGAGGGATAGATAAATACGTTTCATATTCTTGAAATATTTAAATTGTATGCTAGAAGGGGAAAGTAGAGGAAGAGGTTGTAGTAGAATAAAAAAGGTGGAGTTCGTATGTCTCCACCTTTCATGACAGATTCTTATTTTTTTAGCTGTTCGTTCATCGCTGCTGCTGCCTTTCGTCCGTCTCCCATGGCAAGGATTACGGTAGCACCTCCGCGGACAATGTCTCCTCCGGCAAAGATGGTCGGGATGGACGACTGCATGTTATCGTTGACGGCAATCGTTCCTTTCCGGCCCAATTCCAGTCCCTTGATGGAGCTTGGGACAATCGGGTTGGGAGATACACCTACGCTGACGATGGCAAGGTCAATGTCGATGGTTTCCGTGGCTCCGGGGATGGGTACGGGACTGCGGCGTCCGCTGGCATCCGGCTCACCCAGTTCCATTTTCTGAAGCACCACTTGTTTCACTTTTCCTTGTTCGTCGGCAATGTATTCGATTGGGTTGTGGAGGGTCAGGAATTCTACACCTTCTTCCTTGGCATGTTTCACCTCCTCGATACGTGCCGGCATTTCTTCTTCTGAACGACGGTAGATAATTAGGGCGCGCGCTGCACCGAGGCGGCGTGCAGTACGCACGGAGTCCATGGCAGTATTACCGCCGCCTATCACGGCTACACATTTGCCGAAGGGAACCGGTGTATCGGAATCTTCACTTGCCGCATCCATCAGGTTGACACGGGTCAGGTATTCATTGGACGAGAGGATATTGATGGAGTTCTCGCCGGGGATGTTCATAAAGTTGGGCAGTCCTGCACCGGAAGCTACGAATATGCCTTTGAAGCCTTCCTCTTCCAGTTGTTCCACGCTGAGCGTCTTGCCGATGATACAGTCCTTGACGAATTCTACTCCCATTTTGGCAAGGTTGTCAATTTCCACATCCACCACTTTGTTGGGCAGGCGGAACTCAGGAATGCCATATTTCAATACACCACCAATCTCGTGCAGTGCTTCGAAAACAGTCACATCATAGCCATACTTCGCCATATCTCCGGCAAATGACAGACCGGCGGGACCCGAACCGATGACAGCTACTTTGATACCGTTCTTTTCCTTGATTTCAGGTATGGAGATTTGTCCGCTCTCCCGTTCGTAGTCAGCGGCAAAACGTTCCAGATAGCCGATGGCTACCGGCTTTTCGTTCATTTTCAGATGGATACATTTGGATTCGCACTGTTTCTCCTGCGGGCAGACGCGACCGCAGACGGCAGGCAGTGCACTGGTTTCTTTCAGTGTCTTGGCTGCTTCGAGGAATTCACCGCGCTCAATGTTCTTGATGAAGCGGGGGATGTCGATACCTACCGGACAACCTTCCGTACATCCGGGGTTGGCGCAGTCCAAGCAACGTTTGGCCTCTGTCAGCGCTTGTTCTTTCGTTAACCCTTGGTTGACTTCCTCCTTGCGGCTGTGCGAGCGGTATTCTGCATCGAGCTCGTTCATCTCCACGCGTGGAATGGCAGTCCGTTCTTTGGCTTTCATGGATTTGCGTAACTCCTGACGCCATGCAGCATTACGGCTTTTCTCATCTTCCATGTTTTCACCGGTAGCTTGGCAGGTCTGAGGTTCTTCCAGCTTGTGCATCTCCTCGCGTTCGATGTTTTTAAAAGCGCCCATACGCTTCAGCATCTCGTCGAAGTCCACTTGATGTCCGTCGAACTCAGGGCCGTCCACACATACAAATTTGGTCTTTCCTCCGATGGTGATTCGGCAGGCGCCACACATGCCGGTACCGTCAACCATAATCGTATTCAGGGATACATCCGTGGGGATTTCGTATTTCTTTGTCAGCAAACAAACAAATTTCATCATGATGGCGGGGCCGATGGCGAAACACTTGTTCACCTTCTCGCGCTTGATGACTTCTTCTACGCCTTCCGTCACCAGACCTTTTCGTCCGTAGGAACCGTCGTCGGTCATGATAATGACTTCGTCGGAGCTTTCGCGCATCTCCTTTTCAAGGATGATCAGTTCTTTGGTACGTCCTGCCAGTACGGTGATGACGCGGTTGCCGGCAGCTTTCAGCGCTTGTACGATAGGGAGCATGGGAGCTACGCCTACACCACCTCCGGCACAGACCACAGTACCGAAGTTGTCAATGTGCGTAGCTTGTCCCAACGGGCCGACAACATCCGTAATATAATCGCCTTCGTTCAGTTCGCAAAGACGGGTAGAGGAGAGCCCGACTTCCTGAACCACCAGTGTGATGGTTCCCTTTACCGGGTCGGCTTCCGCAATGGTAAGCGGCATACGTTCGCCTTTTTCGCCCACACGTACAATGACAAAGTGCCCTGCCTTACGTGATTTGGCAATCAATGGTGCTTCAATGACTAACTTAAAGACCTTTTCAGAAAAGTGTTCTTTGCTAATGATTTTATTCATTATCTAATAATTTTGTTGGTGTAATTACGCAATTACTGTCAGATTGATAGATTTTGCAAAGATAGGGGTTATTTGGTAATATCAAAAGAAGAATAGGGTAAAACTGCATGTTGTCACTGGATAACATTCCTTTGTCACTATAATTTGTTCACTTTCTACAGCCTGCCTACTTTTGAAATAAAAAATGAGGAAGAGTATGTATCGAAATGTTTTTTTAGGGGCAATTTTATTGAGTATGCCTTTGGTGGTTTGGTCGCAGCAGGATACGATTGCCGACCAGCGTTTGGAAGAAATTATGGTAACTGCTAAACTCCCGTTGGTAGAAATATCTGCCGGTAAAACAAGTTACCGGATGGATGCGTCAGTCACTCAAAGTACGGGAAGTCTTTATGATGTTCTTGCTTCCCTGCCGGGAGTCGTGATAGATTCCAATGGTAATATCTTGCTGAACGGACAAAGCGGTGCGACGATTCTGATGGATGGCAAGCCTACTTATCTTTCGGGAGATGAATTGATGAGTCTGTTGAAATCTACTCCTGCAACTAATGCTGATAAGATAGACTTGATAACCCAGCCTTCCGCACGCCACGATGCGGCGGGAAGCTCCGGGTTGATTGATATCCGTACAAGAAAAATCAGACTGCGCGGTGTGAATCTGGCCTTGAACGGCAATGGCAGTCTTGGACGGACGGGTAGCGGTTATGGAGGTGCCTCCATGAATATCCGGGAGAATAAGTTCAATCTTTATTTGAACTATTCGTATTATCAGGGGAAGGATGTCATAGACTTGTTTATCGACCGTGCGTTCGAACGGGATGGAGGAAGGATGATGCAGGACTCTTACCGGAAGCGTAGGAATTATTCGCACTATTTTCGTACCGGATGTGATTATTATCTCAATGAGCGGACAGTTTGGGGAGTCTCATTGGGTGGAAACTTTTCCCGGCAAAAGGAAAATGCAGGCATGTTTACGGAAATCCAAGAAATCGGAGTTGCGGGAAATACTTATAGCTATGCGGAGCAAAACCGAAACAATCTTTCTGCCGGGACCAGTATGGTGCACAAGCTTAAAAGAGAAGGGGGAGAACTCAGCGCTTCTTTTGATTATTTCCATTATTACCGTGTTGGAAACCAGTTGATGGATAGTTTTAAGCCCGATACATTGAAAGGGGACATGAAGGGAAATACCGACTTATATGTCGGACAGATAGATGCGGTTTATCCATTAAGTGAGGTTTGGAAGTTGCAGGCCGGAGTCAAAACCTCATTTGTTACGATAGACAATACGGCAGGTTATATGCGTCCGTCGGCTTCCGGCTGGCTGCCGGACGGGGCGCTTGGTTCCCGATTTGTATATGATGAAAATATCAATGCCTCCTATCTGCAAGCCGGCTATGAGAAAGACCGCTTGAAAATCTCAGCGGGTCTAAGGTTGGAACATACCCATGTACACGGGGATTTTGGAGGAAATACACAACAGAAAGACTCTTCGTTTACAACGAATTACTTCCATTTGTTTCCTACTATTGCTTTGCAATACGGTTTGACTTCGGAACATCTGTTTCAGCTTTCGTATGGCAGGCGTATTACCCGCCCCAATTATGGTGATTTGAATCCTTTTACCTATATATTTGATGACTATACCCATGAAGGGGGAAATACGAAGCTGCATCCTTCTTTCTCTGATAATATAGAGTTGGGGTATGTGTATCGTGACTGGTTTCAGACAGTGCTCTTTTTCTCGCATACAGATGATGCTATCATGAAGAGCTATCGCGAACAGGAGGGGCGGCGTATCTATGTAATGCCCCAGAATCTGTCTTCCTATGTACAGACGGGTATGCGTGTACATGCCGCCAACCTCTCACCTGTTTCTTTTTGGAAGGTGAATCTGACCGCTATCGGTATTTATAATAATTATGGTTGGACGGAGCAAGGGCAGAAAATGAAAAACCGTATGTTTACCCCGATATTCGGCTGCATGAACCAGTTTGCTTTCACTTCCGTATGGTCGGCCGAACTTTCGGCAAATTATAATGGACGAATGGCCTACGGACAAGCCACAGTACATCCGGCGCTGGAAGTGAATGTCGGCATCCAAAAGAAGATGTTCCGTAACAGATGCACCGTTACCTTGTTTGCCAAGGATGTATTCAACACCAATTATCAAAAAGTAGATATTCAATCTCCCGGTGTGCAGGCGTTTGTTGACGAACGGCGCAACAAACGTGTGCTGGGTATTGCTTTCTCTTGGCGTTTTCAAAAAGGCAGCGATACAAAAGAAAGCAGAAGGAAAAAAGAAATAGATGAAACAAAAAGAGTAAATTTGTAACTACTATGGGCAGACTGTGGAACAAATGGCTGATGCCGGCATTATTTGCCGTGATTCTTTTTCTATGTATTCGTGTGGCGAATGATATTCCGAAACATGAATACTATTGGGAAAGTAATGAGTGGAATTTCATGTTGAAGGATATGCTTGTGGTACTCTTCATGTCTTACCCTATCTTTTTTCTATTGAAGTATTGGCTTTGTTTGTGCCGGAAGCGGAAGTTGGTGTGGTGGCAGGAATACGGGGTGGTTGTCCTGACAGCTCCCGCCTGGTGTCTTCTGACGATGTGGGTTATCCGCTTTTTGATGGGGGTAAGTCTTGATTTATACGATGTGCCTATTCCCGCCATAGTCAGTATGTTGCTTGGCGGCTTCTTCTATATATTCTTGCGTAATCAGATGATACAGAAGGAAAACGAAGCTCAACGCCTGCAATTGGAGAAGATAAAAAATGACCAGCTCCAGACAGAGCTGAAATTCCTTAAAGCACAATATCATCCACACTTTCTTTTTAATGTACTCAATACGGTTTATTTTCAGATAGATGAGAATAATGAGGCTCCACGGCATACTCTTGAGCAATTGTCCGATTTGCTTCGTTACCAATTATACAATGACGGGGAGAAAGTGCAAGTTCGTGTGGAAGTGGAATATCTGAAACAATACATCAGCCTATGTAAACTTCGTGCTACGAAGCGGCTGCAGTTGCAGGTGCATTTCGATGAAATGGAGGCGCAGGTTGAGATTTATCCATTGTTGTTTGTACCGTTGGTGGAGAATGCTTTCAAATATGTGGGAGGGAACTATTTTATAGCTATGGATATGTGTCTGAAAGAAGGCAAGTTGTGTTTTAGTATTGAAAATTCTATACCGGAACCATTAGTGCACCAGAAAGGAAAACATGGAATCGGCATAGAAAATCTGAGGCGCAGGCTGGAGCTGCTATATCCGGAGCGTCATACGCTGGACATAAATAGAGGAGATACTTTGTTTAGAGTAAAACTTGTGATAGAATTATAGGATGAAACAGGTAAAATGTGTAATAACCGATGACGAGCCTACTGCATGTGAAGGATTGCAACGCTATGTGGAAAAGGTGGATTTCCTTTCTTTAATGGGTGTATGTGAAGATACTATGCAGTTGAACACTCTTTTGCAGACTGAGCAGCCGGACTTGTTGTTTCTGGATATTGAAATGCCTTATCTTTCGGGGCTTGAACTCTTGGCATCTCTTGCCCATCCGCCTCATGTGATTATCACTTCCGCTTATGAGCAGTATGCATTGAAAGGTTATGAACTTGATGTTACGGACTATCTGTTGAAACCGATTTCGTTTGACCGGTTCCTGAAAGCGGTGAATAAAGTACATGGTCTTTTGCAGCAGGAGAAATGGCCGGATGAAGCTAATAATTTTATATTTGTCCGTTCAGACCGTCAGATGCATAAGGTGTTGTTTAAGGATATTCTGGTGGTGGAGGGGCTGGAAAATTACGTCTGTATTTATACGGAAAGCACAAAGCTGCTTGTACGTTCTACCATGAAGCGTATGATAGAGGCTCTTCCTGGTGGAGTATTTCAGCAAGTCCATAAATCATATCTGATAAATTTGGAAAAGATTGAGATGATAGATGGCAATCGGATTATAGTTGGGAGGCATACTGTTCCGGTGGCACGTAATTTCCGCGAGGAGGTGTTTGCACGTATTTTGAAGAATACTTTGTAGTTGCGCAGGAGAAGCTTGTCATGATAAAACTCCGGGCACGAATTACATGGATTTCACGTTTTTTGCTAACCGCAACTGTGAAATTCATGTAATTCGTGCCCGAAAGAAAGTGTCAAAGGCGTATTGCTGCACGTGACTATTATGGCCTTAGTCTATTATTTCAAATCCCGTATACGGAACCAATGCCTTTGGTATGCGGATTCCTTCTGGAGTCTGGTTGTTTTCCAGCAAGGCGGCAACGATGCGTGGCAGAGCGAGTGCGGAACCGTTCAGCGTATGGCAAAGCTCTGTTTTCTTTTCTGCCGTACGGTAGCGGCATTTCAGACGGTTGGCTTGATAAGTGTCAAAATTAGAGACGGAACTTACTTCCAGCCAGCGTTTCTGTGCTTCGGAATACACCTCAAAGTCAAAACAGAGGGCAGCCGTGAAGCTCATATCGCCACCGCAAAGGCGCAGGATGCGGTAGGGGAGTTCCAGCTTTTGAAGCAAACCTTCTACGTGGTCCAACATCTCCTGGTGGGATTGTTTGCTGTGTTCCGGTTTGTCGATGCGTACCAGTTCCACTTTGGAGAATTCGTGCAGGCGGTTCAAGCCACGTACGTCTTTCCCGTATGAACCGGCTTCACGGCGGAAACATTGTGTGTATGCACAGTTCTTGATGGGCAACTGCTTTTCGTCCAGAATCACATCACGGTAGATGTTGGTTACGGGGACTTCGGCGGTAGGAATCAAGTAGAGGTCGTCCACTTCGCAATGATACATTTGCCCTTCCTTGTCAGGCAGCTGTCCCGTGCCGTAGCCGGAAGCGGCGTTCACCACTGTGGGCGGCATTATTTCCGTATAGCCGGATTTGCGTGCTTCGTCCAGGAAGAAGTTGATGAGTGCGCGTTGCAGTTGTGCGCCTTTGCCTTTGTATACGGGGAAGCCGGCACCGGTAATCTTGACACCCAGGTCAAAGTCTATCAAGTCATATTTCTTGGCCAGTTCCCAGTGGGGCAGGGCGTCTTTGGGCAGCTCGGTTTCCATACCACCTATTTTCTCTACTACATTGTCGTCGGCACCTACGCCTTCAGGCACGCTGTCGTAGGGAACGTTGGGGATGGTATAAAGCAAAGTCTGCAAATCGTTGGCAGCCTGGTCCATATTGGCTTGCAAGTCCTTGTTGACTTCTTTCAGCTCGGCCACGCGGCTTTTGGCGGCTTCTGCTTCTTCTTTCTTGCCCTCCTTCATCAGTTGTCCGATGGATTTGGAGAGTGAGTTGGCTTCTGCCAGGTTTTTATCTAGGATGGTTTGATTGGCTTTTCTTTTGTCATTGAAGTCCAGCACTTGTGCAATGGTTTCTTTTGCATTCTTGAAGTGCTTCTTTTCCAGTCCGCGGAGAACCGCGTCGGTGTTTTCTGTAATTTGTTTGATGGTAAGCATATCTTATACTTGTTTTTATGTTATTCGGTTTTGTGAGTGCAAAGATATGGAAAAAACAAATAAAGTGTTGCTTTTGACATAAAAGAAAGGGATGCAACCTATTCGGATTGCATCCCTTTTCCTTATTTCTTGTTCGGAAACTTATGCTTCTGCATTTTCTGCAGGGATAACAGAAACTGAACGTCTGTCTTCCTTGCCCACTTTGAATTGTACAGTTCCGTCTACTAAAGCGAAAAGAGTGTGGTCTTTTCCCATACCGATGTTATTACCCGGGTGGAATTCAGTACCTCTTTGACGAACGATGATGTTACCTGCTTTGCAAGCTTCGCCACCAAATATCTTAACGCCTAATCTCTTGCTCTGTGATTCGCGGCCGTTCTTAGAACTACCGACACCTTTTTTATGTGCCATTTCTTCTTACTGTTTTAATTGATTAAGCTACTACTTCTGTAATTGTTAACTCTGTGAATTGTTGACGGTGACCGTTCAACTTACGATAACCTTTTCTTCTTTTCTTGTGGAAAACGAGAACTTTATCGCCTTTTACCATGTTTGATACGACCTGACAAACAACCTTTGCACCCTCTACTGTGGGAGCGCCTACAGTGATGTTGCCGTCTTTGTCTACCAAAAGAACCTTGTCAAACTCTACTGTTGCACCGTTTTCTGCATTCTGGATGTGGTGTACAAACAGCTTTTTGCCAGCTTCTGCTTTGAATTGCTGACCGTTGATTTCTACAATTGCGTACATTTCTTATATATAATGTATAAGTTAGCTCCGTCGGGTGGTCTCTAATCACTTAGAAAGCACTTGGTCGAACCCGGTGCGGAATAATCGGGCACAAAAGTACTCTTTTTATTCTAAATGGACAAATGTTCTTCTGCTTTTTTGTTCTTTTAATGCAGATTGTACTTTTAGCCTATTGGAGAAAAACTGTTTCATCAAAGAAAAACAGTCTGTGTAGGGATGGTTTCTGTTACAAAATGAATTTCAGAACATAGATACCGGCCAGCATCAGCGCCATTACAAGACACGCGAATATGACGAGTAGCACAAGACTGTAAGTCAGCATGAGGATAGTGCGCCAAAAGCTTCTCCACCAGGTGCAGCGGTACAATTGTTTGTAATTCCAACAGAATAGGACGAAAATAAGCCATAAAGGCAGCTCATACAAATCGTCTACCTTTGCGTACCCGTTGAAAGGCAGCACGATGATGCTCAGTAGGAGTATCTGGCAAGCTATGTAGGCTTGTATGAACACATGCTCCGTGGTATTGTAGTTTAACTTATATTTCCGGCGTCGGAAGGCAAGTTGGGTGGCAAGTGCAAACAAAGGCAGTGTGGCAATGATGCGGAATGCCTTGTTTCCGTGTCCCCAGCTCTTCATCAGATTCCATACTTTCATTAGGAAAGGAGAGTTCTGGAAGACTTTTTCCAGTCTGTCTCCCACTTCCGAGGTGTCGTTTACAAATTCATCGATGAGGTCGCCATCATCGCTGTTCTGTTCGGATACCTGTGTGGCAGAAGTGGAGTCGTTCTTCTCTTCCAGTTTGTTCAAGCTTTTCTCCAGGCTTTTTATAGTGATGGCGAGGGCTCGCTTTTCCTCTTTGCTATAGGTTTTCTCCATCTTTTTGGTAAGCTTCTCTTTAGCGGCAATGATTTCTTCTTTGTCTGTCTGCTCTGTCTTTTCCGTCTTTTCTTTTTTGCTTAGGGCTTCCGGGTCTACCAGTTGCACAGCCATGATATAAAGGGCTGCAAGAATGAAGAGTGTCTGGAACGGGCGAAAATACTCTACACGCTTACCACCGATGAAGTCTCTAATCATGTACCCCGGACGGTAGAGGAGTTCCAGAAGGGTACGTCCAAAGCCATTATCTATATTGAAGAAGCCTCCGGCAATGTTTTTAAGCGCGTTACTCAACCGATAGCGTGGAGTGTTACGGCTTTGTCCGCAACGGTTACAGTAGTTGCCGGTATAGGTGGTGCCACAATTCAGACAGGTGCAGGTTTCGTTGCCAGCGGGAGGAGTTTTTCTCCCTTGTATCAGCTTGATGTGAAATGCGCGTAAGCGTACTGCGCAGGGGTGCCACCATGAGTCGATGAAAGTTCTTGCTTTGTTGGGTAGTATCCTTCTTTTTTGGAGGATACCCCACAATGTCAGTATGAAAACAACCGGGAAGAAGTTGCTGTCGTCGGTCATGTCCAGCTCTTCAATAGCCAGCCAGAAGAGTGTCACTAGAAGGAGGATTTGCCAGACGCTTATCCTTTTCTGTTTCCGGGGAGAAGTGGCATGCGCATTTTCCGGCCGGATGGGATTTTCAATCTTGAATATGGAAGGATGCTCCTCCTGAACTGCCAGCAGTTCTTCCAAGGTGTTCATTATTTTCCGGTGTGGGTACTTCTCCAATTCTTTGGCAGTGGTTACTCCGTGGGTGACTCCAGCAAAGTCTACTCCGGCCGCTTGGGCTGTTTCCGCATCTACCGTGCTGTCGCCTATATAGAGGGTCTCGGCTTTGCTGACATGTAGCCGCTTAATGGCAAGGAGTAGCCCTTCGGGAGATGGCTTGGCGGCTTTCACGTCTTCACCACCCACGATGATGTCCATAAAATCTTTAGGAAAATGCTGGTCGAGGAGTTCCTTGATGCGGAATCGGTATTTGGTCGAGATGATTCCGATGCGGGCGCCGGAGTCCTTCAGTGCAGTCAGTACGGACTTGGTTTCCAGGAAAAGCACCGTGTTGACAGTCATATGCGTATCGGCCTCTTTTCGGTATTCTGCCTTGAATCCTGCCAGTTGTCCGGCATCTGTCACGCCGGTGAGGATGGAAAAAGAGTCTTCCAGAGTCTTGCCGATAGTACGTTTGATGTCGTCATCCGTCACCTCTGTATATCCGTGACGGGTCAGTACGTTGCGGAAACAAGTGACGATTCCGCGGGAAGAATCAGCAAGCGTATAATCAAAGTCGAAAAGATAGGTCGTGTAATTCATTGTGACTTTTTGTGACAAAGATAGTGTAAAGTATATTTTTACAAAATAAAAAAGAGGATTAATCGGAATTTTGTATTACTTTTGTTTGCATGAATTCTGTAGAAAAGTGACAAGATGTGTAAGTGTTTTATCCGGTTAGGTTGTTATACTATACACGTTAACCCTATAATGTTATGAATTTGATAAAATCTTGTTGTTTGTTTGTGGTCTTTTCATCCTTTCTGGCATGCACCTCGCAGGTGTCGGATGTGAAGAGTGTGTCTTATACAGAGTTTGTGAATCCCTTTATCGGTACAGATTTTACTGGAAACACCTATCCGGGTGCTCAGGCGCCGTTTGGCATGGTGCAGCTCAGTCCTGACAACGGACTGCCGGGCTGGGACCGTATTTCCGGATATTTTTATCCGGACAGTACCATTGCAGGCTTTAGCCATACCCATCTCTCCGGAACCGGCGCTGGTGACTTGTATGACATCTCTTTTATGCCGGTGACATTGCCTTATAAGGAGGCGGAAGCTCCGCTCGGCATTCACTCTTTGTTCTCTCATTCGGAAGAGTCGGCAAGCGCTGGATATTATCAGGTGCGTCTGAAAGATTATAATATAAATGTAGAGTTGACGGCCACCGAGCGTTGTGGCATTCAGCGGTATACTTTCCCAAAAGCCGATGCTGCCGTTTTCCTGAATTTGCGGAAAGCCATGAATTGGGATTTTACCAATGATTCTCACATAGAAGCCGTCGATTCGGTAACGGTGCAAGGTTACCGTTACTCTGACGGTTGGGCACGCGACCAGCGCCTCTACTTCCGTACACGTTTCTCCAAACCGTTTGCTGCGATGCAGCTCGATACAGCTGCCATAGAGAAAGAAGGCAAGCGGATAGGGACATCTGTCATTGCACGATTCGACTTTCAGACTAAGGAAGGAGAACAGATTCTTGTCAGTACTGCCATCTCCGGTGTAAGTATGGAAGGGGCGGCACGTAATCTAGCAGCAGAAGTACCTGATGATGATTTCGACAAATACCTGGCTGCTGTGCAGGATGATTGGAACGAACAATTGTCCCGGATAGAAATAAAATGCGATGACCGCGATGAGAAAGTCAAGTTCTATACAGCTTTATATCATTCGATGATTGCTCCTACCATTTACAGTGATGTGGACGGCGCCTATTACGGTCCCGACAAGCAAGTGCACCGGGTAGAGGGCTGGACAAATTACAGTACTTTCTCCTTGTGGGACACTTACCGTGCGGCTCATCCTCTCTATACTTTTATTGAGCCGGAACGGGTGAATGATATGGTGAAGTCCTTCCTCGCCTTCTTCGAACAGAACGGCCGCCTTCCCGTATGGAATTTTCAGGGGGGCGAGACAGATATGATGATAGGTTACCACTCTGTGCCGGTTATTGTAGATGCCTATCTGAAAGGTATTGGGGACTTCGATGCGAAAAAGGCCTTGGAGGCTTGTGTAGCTACTGCCAATATCGATTCCTATCGTGGCATTGGGTTATATAAGAAATATGGCTATGTTCCTTATAATGTGACAGATCAGTATAATTCGGAAAACTGGTCACTTTCTAAAACACTGGAATATGCATATGATGACTATTGTATAGCCCGTATGGCAGAGAAGCTGGGCGATAAGGAGGTTGCGGACGAGTTTTATAAGCGTTTCCGTAATTACCGGAATGTCTACAATCCGGTAAGTTCTTTCATGCAGCCCCGTGATGACAAGGGAGAGTTTATCCGGAACTTCTCGCCGGACGACTATACTCCGCACATCTGCGAGAGCAACGGCTGGCAATACTTCTGGTCTGTGCAGCAGGATATTGACGGTTTGATAGTTTTGACCGGAGGTAAGGAACGGTTTGCCCAGAAGCTGGACAGTATGTTTACTTACAATCCTTCTGCAGATGATGAGTTGCCTATTTTCAGCACCGGGATGATTGGCCAGTATGCGCATGGAAATGAGCCTAGCCATCACGTCATCTATCTGTTCAATGCTGTGGATCAACCTTGGAAAACCCAGAAATATGCAGCCCGGGTGATGCGTGAACTCTACCTGAACACTCCTGCCGGTTTGTGCGGCAACGAGGATTGCGGACAGATGTCCGCCTGGTATGTGTTCAGTGCGATGGGCTTTTATCCGGTAGACCCGGTTGGTGGAAAATATGAAATCGGTACCCCCCTATATCCGGAAATGAAGATGCACCTGCCCGGTGGAAAGACCTTTACGGTACTGGCGCCGGCGGTGAGCAAGGAAAATTGCTACATTCAATCTGTCAAACTCAACGGTAAGAACTATGACAAAAGTTATATTACGCATGAACAGATAATGGATGGAAGTGTTTTCGAATTTGAAATGGGGGATAAGCCAGGTCAGGCATGGTACAGTCCCCGATAACCGGCTAACATATGAATGAACATTTCGACTTGACATATAAATCCCTTTTCCGCAGGTATTATACCAACCTGCTGTTCTATGCCACACGCATTGTGGGGGAAGAAGATGCGGAAGATGTGGTACAGGATGTTTTCGTGGAGCTGTGGAAGCGGAAAGATACCATGAAGGTGGGAGAGCAGATTCAGGCTTTTCTGTATAGGGCGGTGTATACCCGTGCCTTGAACGTTCTGAAGCATCGGGACATTGTGAGTGGCTATGAGGCTGTCATGCTCGAAATCCATAAAAAGAGGGTTGAGTTCTATCAACCTGACAGCAATGATGTGGTGAAACGGATAGAGGATGCCGAACTCAGGAGGAAGCTGTCCGATGCCATCAATGAATTGCCGGACAAGTGCCGGATGGTATTCAAACTCAGCTATCTGCATGATATGAAGAATAAGGAGATAGCTGATACAATGGGAGTGTCATTGCGTACGGTGGAGGCCCACATGTACAAAGCTTTGAAGTTGCTGCGTGATAAACTGGGGTATCTGAACCTGATGTTGGCTCTGTTTTTCATCGGGAAAGTAAGTGTTTTTGCGAGCAGCGTTGTTTTATTATCATAATGAAGGAAAGAATGAATAAGTTGAATGAGGAGATATTGGCCAAGTTCCTTATGGGTGAATGTACGGAAGATGAACTTCGTGAGGTGAACGCCTGGCTGGAAGAGTCGGGTGAGAATGCACGCGAATTGTTCAGGCTGGAGGAGATTTACCACTTGGGGAGACTGGGGGATACTTCGAATACACAAGACATAGAAAAGGCCGAAAAGCGATTGTTTAAAAGGCTGGAACAAGAGAAGACGAAACAATACAAGGTACGGAGGATGGTTGGGTGGATACGGTATGCGGCCGTATTTGTGGGCTTCTTCCTTTTGGGTACTTTCGGCTATCTTTTTTATCAGACTTATAGCCAGCCGGAAACATTACTGGCTGTCACCACTCATGATAAGATTAAGGAACTGAAACTGCCGGATGGAACCAAAGTCTGGCTGAATAAAAACACTACCCTGAAATATCCACATGAGTTTGCAGGGAAGGGAAGAAAGGTTTATCTGGAAGGAGAAGGATATTTTGAGGTGATGAGGAATCCGGAAAAACCGTTTGTCGTACAGAGTGAGGTCATGCAGGTCAGAGTATTGGGAACTGTTTTCAACCTCAAGTCTGACAAGGCTAAGATGTCTGCAGTAGCTACCCTTTTGAAAGGCGAAGTAGAGGTGAAAGGTAATCATGGCGAGGGTATGATTATCCTTGCCCCCGGACAGAAAGCCGAGCTGAACGGAATGACTAGGCGTCTGGTGGTGAAGCAGGTGGATACGGGAATCGAAAACTGGCACAATAATGAGTTTGTCTTTGAGAAGGCTGACCTATACACCATTGCGCGTACATTGGAGAATTCGTATGGGGTGAGGGTAATTCTGGCACCGAACATAGATGTAAGCAAGACTTACTCGGGTACACTGAAGAAAAAAGAGAGTGTAGGGGCTGTGCTGAATCTGATAAAGAATGCCATTCCATTGGAGTATAAAATTGTGGGGAACAGTGTTTTCCTCTCCTCAATGAAGTAGGAAGGCCGCACAAATTCGAGATATGACGAGAAGAATTTATTTAATACTAACAACTTTCTAATATTATGCGAAAATTAATCCTATTGTTTTTTTTTGTGAGCAGTGCTTTATGGCTGCATGCCAAAGACTTTACCCGGTATGTCAGTCCTCTTGTCGGCACGCAGTCTACTTTCGAGCTTTCCACCGGTAATACCTATCCTGCGATCGCACGTCCCTGGGGTATGAACTTCTGGACTCCTCAGACAGGTAAGATGGGTGACGGCTGGCAATACGTCTATACCGCGAACAAGATCCGTGGTTTCAAGCAGACACACCAGCCCAGTCCCTGGATTAACGACTACGGGCAGTTCTCCATTATGCCGGTGGTTGGCAAACCCGAGTTTGATGAAGAGAAGCGTGCAAGCTGGTTCTCCCACAAGGGCGAAGTAGCACTTCCTCATTATTATAAGGTATATCTTGCCGAACACGATGTGGTTACCGAGTTCACCCCTACCGACCGTGCCGTATTGTTCCGTTTCACTTTCCCTGAAAATGATCATTCATACATTGTTGTCGATGCCTTTGACAAGGGCTCTTATGTGAAGATACTTCCGGAACAGAATCGTATTATCGGTTATACTACCCGTAACAGCGGCGGTGTTCCCGAGAACTTCAAGAACTATTTCGTGATAGAGTTCGACAAGCCTTTTACTTATAAGGCGTCTGTAGCCGATGGCGTCTTGACCGAGAATAAGGTTGAGCAGGAAGCCGGACATGCCGGTGCTGTTATCGGTTTCAAAACCCGTAAGGGTGAAGTGGTACATGCCCGTGTAGCCTCTTCTTTCATCGGTTTTGAGCAGGCTGACCGTAACTTGAAGGAGCTTGGCAATGACAATTTGGAAACACTGGTTCAGAAAGGTCAGGATGCCTGGAACAAGGTGCTGGGCCGTATTGATGTGGAAGGCGGAACCCTTGACCAGTACCGTACTTTCTACTCATGTTTGTATCGTTCCTTGTTGTTCCCGCGTGCATTCTATGAACTGGATGAGGCGGGAAATCCGATTCATTACAGTCCCTACAATGGGCAAGTGTTGCCCGGCTATATGTATACGGATACCGGTTTCTGGGACACTTTCCGCTGTCTTTTCCCATTCCTCAACCTGATGTATCCGTCGGTGAACAGGCAGATTCAGGAAGGTCTTGTCAACACCTATAAGGAAAGCGGTTTCTTCCCCGAATGGGCAAGTCCGGGTCACCGTGGCTGTATGATTGGCAACAACTCTGCTTCCGTACTGGCAGATGCCTATCTGAAAGGTGTGAAGGTGGAGGATGTGCAGATGTTGTACGAAGGTCTCATCAACGGTACAAAGAATGTCCATCCCGAGGTCTCTTCTACGGGTCGCCTCGGCTATGAGTATTACAACAAGCTTGGTTATGTTCCCTACGATGTGAAAATCAACGAGAACACTGCCCGTACTTTGGAGTATGCTTATAATGACTGGTGCATCTACCGCATGGCAAAAGAACTGAACCGTCCGAAGAAGGAGCAGAAACTCTTTGCGGAACGTGCCATGAACTATAGGAATGTATTTGATAAGGAAAGCAAGCTGATGCGTGGTCGTAATCAAGACGGCCAGTTCCAGTCTCCTTTCTCTCCTTTGAAGTGGGGTGACGCCTTTACTGAAGGTAACAGCTGGCACTATTCCTGGTCTGTATTCCACGACCCTCAAGGTCTGATAGACCTGATGGGTGGAAAAGAGTCTTTCGTAGAGATGCTTGACTCTGTATTTATTGTCCCGCCCTTGTTCGATGACAGCTACTACGGCCAGGTAATCCATGAAATCCGTGAGATGACAGTGATGAATATGGGTAACTATGCCCATGGCAACCAGCCCATCCAGCACATGATTTACCTTTATAACTACGCCGGGGAACCTTGGAAGGCCCAATATTGGCTTCGTCAGGTAATGAACCGCATGTATACTGCCGGTCCCGACGGTTATTGCGGTGACGAGGACAACGGTCAGACTTCCGCGTGGTATGTCTTCTCTGCACTTGGTTTCTATCCGGTTTGCCCTGGTACGGACGAGTATGTATTGGGCGCCCCTCTGTTCCGTAAGGCTACCCTCCATTTCGAGAACGGTAAGTCCCTGACAATTGACGCTCCGGATAACTCACCGGAGAACATGTATATCGAGTCTCTCAAGGTGAACGGCGTGGATTATTCCAGGAATTATCTGACGCATGGCGATTTGCTGAATGGCGGTACCTTGAGGTTTGATATGGGCAGCCAGCCTAATATGAAGAGAGGTACGCAGCCGGAAGATTATCCTTATTCTTTCTCGAATGAACTGAAGAAGTAAAGAATAGTAATAATATAGTAAGAAAAGGGTTGCCTCGAAAATAAGTTGATATATCATTTTGTTATTTACTATCTGTATTATAGGTGTTTTTCTTGAATCAGGTGGAAATAATTATTTACTTCGTTAGTAATATTGAGCAAAATGATATATCAACTTGTTTTCGGGGTAACTCTTTTTTTTAGGATTAATGATAAAAAAGATACTTTTTCAGTAAGTGTATTTTCATTGTCTGTTGTTTTATATAGGAATGCGAGAGAATGAATCTCTCGAAGTAATTTATTGTATAACCTATAAATTGTGTTTATGAAAGACAATTATGCTTTTCGGAGTTCGACGTTCATGCGGGCTTTATTAGTTTTGTTGTTCATGGCAGTTTCTATCCAGTGGGGCTTTGCCCAGTTAAACCTGAATGTGTCTCGCGGCACATTGGGGACAGTCATTGAACAAATCAAGTCTCAATCCAAGTATCAATTTTTTTATGACGACAAACTGGCTGCGTTGCCGGTAGAAAACGTCAAAGTGAACAATGCGTCTATAGAAGATGCTTTGAATGTTATTCTCAAAGGGAAAGACATTTCCTATAAAGTGGAGGATAACATCGTTTATCTTTCTGAAAAGTCTGCTGCTCCTCAAGAGGGCAACCAACAAGGGAAAGAACGGACGATTACCGGAGTCGTGTCAGATGACATGGGACCTCTGATTGGTGTGAATGTATTGATAAAAGGTACTAGCAACGGGTGTATTACCGACCTCGACGGTAACTTTACGCTGACCACTACGGAAACGAATCCGGTGATTGTATTCTCTTATATCGGTTATACTACGCAGGAAATCCCCGTGAAAGGTAATGCACCGATTAATGTAATGATGGCCGGAGATACCCAACAGCTTGAAGAAGTTGTGGTTACTGCACTCGGTATCAAGCGTTCGGAAAAGGCATTGTCCTACAATGTACAGCAGGTGAATACAGATGCCATTACTTCCAATAAAGATGCCAACTTTGTGAACTCATTGAGTGGTAAGGTAGCGGGTGTGAACATCAATGCTTCTTCATCCGGTGTAGGTGGTGTATCAAAGGTAGTGATGCGTGGTACGAAATCTATCATGCAGTCTTCCAATGCACTTTATGTAATTGACGGTGTGCCTATTTTCTCTGGCCGTGGTACTGCCGGAGGTAAGGAGTTCGACTCCCAGGGATCTTCAGAACCGATTGCCGATATCAACCCGGAAGACATCGAGTCAATGTCAGTCCTGACTGGTGCCGCCGCTGCTGCCTTGTATGGTTCGGAAGCTGCCAACGGTGCCATTGTCATTACTACAAAGAAAGGTAAAGAAGGTAAGGTGAGCCTTACTGTCAGCAGTAATACTGAATTCACCAATCCGTTTGTGATGCCGAGCTTCCAAAACCGTTACGGTACGGGAACCGGTGGTGTGATGAGCACTTCAGGAGCCATGAGCTGGGGAGCGCCTTTGTCTGCAGCCAATAACTACAATTACAGCCCGAGAGATGATTATTTCCAGACGGGTATTGTAGGAACAGAGAGCATTTCTTTGTCAACCGGTACAGAGAAAAACCAGACGTATGCATCGGCTGCTGCTGTAAACTCCAAGGGTATTGTTCCCAACAACAAATACAACCGTTACAACTTTACGGTACGTAACACCACTACTTTCCTGGACGACAAGATGACTCTGGATTTCGGTGCAAGCTATATTCTGCAGAATGACCAGAACATGACGAACCAGGGTACTTACAACAACCCGTTGGTGGGTGCTTATTTGTTCCCGCGCAGCAACGACTGGTCTGATATCAGCATGTATGAGCGCTATGACGCTGCCCGTAAAATTTATACGCAATACTGGCCGGTAGGTGACGAAGGTATGGTAATGCAGAATCCTTATTGGATTAACTACCGCAATCTGCGCCAGAACAAGAAGGACCGCTATATGCTGAATGCCGGTTTGAGCTATAAGATTCTGGACTGGCTGACTGTTTCAGGACGTGTACGTTTGGATAACTCCAACAATGATTATACAGAAAAGTTCTATGCTTCTACCAATACACAGCTCACCGAGAGCTCTTCACGAGGTCTTTATGGTATTACCAAGACGCAGGACAAACAGTTGTATGCAGACTTCCTGGTGAGTATCAACAAATATTTCGGTGAAGATTGGTCACTCCAGGCCAACGTCGGTGGTTCATTCTCCGATATACGTTCGGATGCAATGAAGACCCGTGGTCCGATTGCTGACGGGGGCGATGCTTTCAACGGCGAACCGGTAGGCTTGACCAACTACTTTGCCATTCAGAACCTGAGTGCCAGCAAGACACAGCGTTTGCAGGAAGGATGGCGTGAACAGACCCAGTCTCTCTTCGCTTCGGCTGAGCTTGGTTACAAGAACACTTACTTCTTGACGCTGACCGGACGTAACGACTGGCCTTCACAGCTGGCAGGTCCCAACTCCAACAGCAAATCATTCTTCTATCCTTCAGTCGGTGGTTCTGTTGTACTGTCTGAGCTAATGCCTAACTTGAACAAAGATTATCTTTCTTTTATAAAGGTTCGTGGTTCATGGGCATCTGTTGGTAGTGCTTTCTCCAGATATTTGGCTAATCCCCACTATGAATGGAATTCAAGTTCCGGCCAGTGGAGTATCACGACCCAATATCCGTTGTACAATTTGAAACCTGAACGTACCAATTCTTGGGAAATCGGTTTGAACATGCGTTTCCTCAAGAACTTTGAATTGGACGTGACATATTACAATGCCAAGACTATGAACCAGACATTCAACCCGCAGTTGCCTGTCAGCGGTTGGTCGGCTATGTATATCCAGACTGGTGCCGTACGTAACTCCGGTATTGAGTTGTCGCTGAATTACAAGAATACCTGGAAAGATTTTACATGGGATACCGGTATAACCTTCTCCAGTAACAAGAATAAAATCCTGACTTTGGCAGACAATGCCATCAATCCCGTTACCGGTGAGCTGTTCTCTTTGAGCACGTTGAATATGGGTGGCTTAGGTGATGCCCGCTTCTTGCTGAAAGAAGGTGGGAGCATGGGTGACCTTTACTCACTGCGAGATATGAAACGTGATGCCAATGGACAGATTTTTGTGGACCAAAATGGAACGGTTGCTACGGAAGCCATAACGGACCCGGATAAATACATCAAGTTGGGAAGCGTACTTCCTAAAGGTAATTTGGCTTGGCGTAATAACTTCATTTGGAAGAATTTCACAGCAGGTTTCTTGATTTCAGCCCGTTTGGGTGGTGTGGTTTACTCACGTACACAAGCTATGTTGGACTATTACGGTGTGTCCGAGGCTTCTGCCGATGCACGTGATTTAGGTTACGTGTTGGTGAATGGTAGAGATAAGGTAAACCCCGAAACATGGTACGGTGTAGTAGGTAGCGGCACGTCTGTTCCCCAATACTACACTTATTCTGCTACCAATGTTCGTCTGCAGGAAGTATCTTTGGGTTACACCATCCCCAGAAAGTTGTTGAATGATGTGTGCGATATCAAGGTTTCGTTGGTAGGCCGCAACTTGTGGATGATTTACAGCAAGGCTCCTTTCGATCCCGAAAGTGTAGCTTCTACCGATAACTTTTATCAGGGAATAGACTATTTCATGATGCCGGCTTTGCGTAACATCGGCTTTAGCTTGAGCTTTAAATTTTAATACCAAACGATATGAAAAAGAAAAATATTATAAATAAATTGATTGTTGCTCCGTTGGTTATGGGCTTTATGTCCTGTACCGGCAATTATATGGATATCAACTCCAATCCTTATCAACCGGGTGATTTGACTCCGGATGATTATGCACTGGGTTCTGCCATGAGTAACTTGGCAAGTACGGTTATCTCATCAGATGTCAATACGGCACAGTTTACTGATTGTTTGTTGGGTGGACCGTTGGGAGGTTATTTTGCCGATTCAAATGCCGGCTGGTCCAATACAATATCCAATTTTAATGCTACAAATGACTGGACGCGTGTGTTCTTGATAAGTGACCGTATCATTTCAACACTTTACGGTAACTTGAGCACAGTGAAACAAGTATCGGAGAATACCAATAATCCGGTTCCTTATGCCATTGCTCAAATCATAAAGGTTGCTGCCATGAGTCGCGTGACTGATGCGTATGGTCCTATTCCTTATTCTAAAATCGGTCAGGATGGCAAGATTACCATTCCTTATGATACGCAGGAAGAAGTATATAACGCATTCTTCAAGGAACTGGACGAATCCATCGAGGTGCTGACTGAAAACAGAAATGCGGCGTTGGTTGCTTCTGCAGATTTCGTGTACAGTGGTAATGTACAGAAGTGGGTGAAGTTTGCCAATTCATTGAAACTGCGTTTGGCTATCCGTATTGCCAATGTAAGCCCTGCTAAGGCTAAAGAAATGGCTGAAAGTGCAGTGAATCACGAGTTGGGTCTGATTGAAACAAATGCAGACAATGCTACATGGAAGTATTTCGGTACAATTAGCAATCCGTTGTTTGTGGCAGTACGTTACAATGAAGAAGCTTCAGGTGGTGATACCCATCCTGCTGCCGACATCATCTGCTACATGAACGGTTACAACGACAATCGTCGTGCCAGCTATTTTGAGGAATCAAAATGGCCTGGAGAGACTTATGTAGGATTACGTCGCGGTATCAACCTCAGTAAGATGAAGGAGTATTTCATCAATTATTCACGTGTGAAGATTTCCTCTTCTGATCCCGTGCTTTGGATGAATGCGGCAGAAGTTGCTTTTTTGCGTGCTGAAGCCACTGCAATCTATGGTTTCAACATGAAAGGAACCGCTGCTGATTTTTATGAACAAGGTGTCCGTCTCTCTTTCGAACAGTGGGGAGCTACCGGTGTAGACAGCTATCTGGCTGATGAAAGCAGTGTACCTGCTCTTTACAAAGATCCCGCCGGTCTTAATACTTATGAAAAGAACCTTTCAGCCATTACTGTCAAGTGGAATGAAGGGGCATCCAAGGAAGAAAAACAGGAACGTATCATTACCCAGAAGTGGATTGCGAATTGGCCGTTAGGTAACGAAGCTTGGGCTGACTATCGCCGTACAGGCTATCCCAAACTGTTGCCTGCAACCAGTGAAGGTAACTTGAGTGGTGGAATTGTTGATAGCGAGAAAGGTGCACGCCGTATGCCTTATCCTTCTGAAGAATATACAAGTAATACTGAAAACGTGCAAGAGGCAGTAAACAGCTATCTGGGTGGACCGGACAACATGGCTACTGACGTATGGTGGGCACGCAAATAATAACAATAAATGCTGAATAATTATGAAATTATATAAGAAATCATTCAAAGGAATCGCGCTGGCAGCTTTTTCCGTATTGGCATTGTCTGCCTGCTCCGACTGGACGGATTCAGAGAGTATTAAACTGAAAGAACCCGGAATCGACGAACAGTCTCCCGAACTGTATGCCAAGTATCTGAAGAACTTGCGGGAATACAAGAATTCTGACCATAAGATTGTATACGGCTGGTTTGATAATAGTGAGAAAGTTCCTTTCAGCCGCGGGCAGCACATGTCGGATGTTCCCGACAGTCTGGACGTAATTATTGCGACTACTCCCGATTTGGCGGAATTCGAATTGGAAGATATTGCAAATGTACATGAGAAGGGAACGAAAGTATTCTATTCCATCAGCTATGACAATATCTTGAAGGAACATACCGACAAGGTGAAAGAAGGAACAGAAACATCTGCATTCTCGGCTTATCTGTCGGCTGAGCTGAACAGACTGATAGCTCTTGAAGCACCTTTCGACGGTATTGTAGCCGAGTATCGTGGTAGCAATCCTATCTACATGTCCGAAGCCGACAAGGCTGAAGCAAAGGCAAATCAGGATACTTTCTTCGGTGTGATATCCAACTGGAAGAGTGCCAATTCAGGTAAGCAACTGGTGTTCCAGGGGTATCCTGCCAACCTGATAGGCCAGTCTGTGCTCTCTTCTTGTGACCATATCATCTTGATTACAAATGATGTCACGGATGTTGCCCAACTGGGGATAGAAGCGCTTCAGGCCTTGATGGCAGACGGTGTTCCGGCTGACCGCTTCATTGTATCGGCATCTACCGTCTCTCTGGATACAACAGATAAGACTACCGGATATTACAATGCTTTGAGAGCTCTGTCGGAAGCTGCTTATTGGGTGACAGAACCGTCTGCAGAGTTTACAAAAGCCGGTCTGGCTATTGAGAACATGCAGAATGATTACTACAATGCCACCAATACCTATCAATACGTGAGAGAAGCTATCAATATTATGAATCCTGCTCCTAAAAAATAAAAGAATATCATGAAACTGAAAAGTATATATTTAGTATCGATGGCATTATTGGCAGGTGTATTTGCTGCTTGTAATGATAATGACGTTGAGAATTTCGATAATCAGGTGTATATCAACGGCTCGGCGATGACCAGTACTGTGTTGTTGAAAAACACTGTTTCCGATACGGAAGGTTCATTCCGGATTTCAATGGCCCGTCCTGAATCGCAGGATATAACTATTGCCTTGAAGGCGGACCCTTCACTGGTAGCTACTTATAACGCTACCTATTATGACACAGCCGAGGCTCTGCCGGAAAACTATTATACGGTAGAAACTCCGCAGGCTACCATTTTGGCCGGTGCTGTCATTTCAGACGACATCACTGTCAGCTTCAAGAACTTGACGGAGCTGGACCGTGAGAAGGTATATGTATTGCCGGTTACGGTAGACCAGGCAAGCATCGGAGTCTTGAAGAGCTCCGGTACCATGTACTACGTGCTGAAGGGTGCCGCATTGATTAATACGGTTCCTGATATTACCAAGAATCTGGTTTACGTAACTTGGACCAATCCAGATGTAGCCAATAATATGAATAAGCTGACGGCAGAAGCGTTGATTCGTGTAAGCAAGTTTGACAAGATGCTGACTTCCATTATGGGTATCGAAGGTAAGTTCCTGCTCCGCATCGGTGATGCCGGAATTCCTCAAAACCAGTTGCAGGTGGCTACAAGTAGCGGCAATGTGACCGATGAGAGTCTGGTTATTCCGACAAACGAATGGACACATATCGCTGTGACCTACGATGCGGATGCAAAAACAGTTATAATCTACATCAATGGTAAGAATATGCTGGAGACTACTTTGGACTGCGGAGTCGTGAACTGGGGCCAGACCATGACCGATGAAGGTAACGGATTCTGGATTGGCCATTCATACAATCGTGACCGTTGGTTGGAAGGTAATATCTCAGAGGTGCGTATCTGGAACAAGGTGTTGACATCAGCAGAAATCAATGCAAAGGACCACTTCTACCAGGTAGAGCCGGATGCTGACGGACTGGTTTCTTACTGGAAGTTCGATGAGGGCGCCGGTACTGCCATTCACGATTATAGCGGAAATGAGAACAATGCTACTGCAGTGGAATCATTGACTTGGACTGCTGTGGAACTGCCCGCTAAATAATTTAGTTATACCTTAATTCAAATAAAAAGATATTGATTATGAAATATATGAATCATGTAAAATCAGGCTTGCTGGCAATGGCTTTTGCATGTGCAGGAATATGCTTCACCGGTTGTGAAGATGATGTTGTCATCAACACCGGCAACAGCGATAAGCTGGATACTGTGGATGGCGTGTATGGCTATGTAAAGTCTGCCGCCGGTGCACGTGAACTTACTCCGATTTCTGTTTTTGGCGACAAGGTTGCTACCGGACATCTCTATTTTGAACTGAGCAAAGCTGCAGAGCAGGATGTTACGGTGACCTTCAAAGTGGACGAAGACGTTTTGGAGGCTTACAATAAGAAGAATGGAACAAGCTATAAAATGTATCCCGCCGATAAGCTGAGCCTGGCGAACGGTGGAACTGCCACTATCAAGGCGGGCGAACAGAAGTCGGCTTCTGTGGAACTGAATATCAATGCCGGAGGCACAATCGGACAGACTTATGCTGTTGCCGTTTCTGCATCTGCCAATAACGGTGTGGAAGTTTCTACAAACAATCAGGAATATATTTACTTGGTAAAGCCTTTGGCTGCTATTCCTGAGAGTATCAGTAAGGGTGATATACTTACACATTGCTTTGTGGAAGTAAATGACGAGAACATCTTGAATATGGGTGAATATACCATGAAGAGCAACGGAAAGCCTTTCTTTGATGTAGTCAGCATTTTTGCTGCCAACATCAATGTGGATAGCAAGACCGGTCGCGTACATGTTTTCTGCAATGACCAGGTTTCCTTCTTGCTGAGAAATGCGGATAAGTTCATCCGTCCTTTGCAGGCTAAGGGCATTAAGGTGGCTATGACTATTCTTGGCAACCATGACGAGGCTGGTATGGGTAACCTTTCGGAAGCTGCCGCCAAAGACTTTGCCAAGGAACTGAAAGCTTACTTGGATATCTATGGCTTGGATGGTATTGACTTTGATGATGAGTACACCAGCTACAACAACTCCAATCCCAGCCCCGGCTTCGAAACACGCTCACGTGCCAACTTCGCGCGTTTGGTTTATGAGTGCCGCCAGGTATTTGGAGACAAGCTGATCGGTGTGTATGAATATGGTTCGCTCGACTCTCCAGACGGTGAGGTAGAGGGTATGAAGGTAGGTGACATTGTGGACTATATGACCTACGGTTACTACCAGAATCAGAATCCCGAGGGAGCCTTTGGCCGTGAAGAGTCTCATTTTGAGAACCTGCCCAAATCCAAGTATGCTCCGCTGCCTTGGAAGATTAATGATGAGTTGAACGGAGGTTGGAGTGGATTTGACAAGAGCAAATTCCAGAAAGTGAAAGATGAAGGTTATGGCATTCAGATGTTCTACAATCCCAAACCGCTGGTGTATCAGTATTATACGTTGCTTTCGGAAATAAGTAAAGTACTTTTTGATGATGAAGTGGAGTGGAGCGGCAAGTACTGGAGCCGTATCGGTGAAGCTTATCAGGGCAAAATGTTGGGTTATGAAGATTTGGTCGGCGAGTGGAAGGTAACTTCCAGCAATTCTCTCTTTACCTATGTGGATGAAGAAGGCAATCCTCGCTGGTGGGATTGGAAAGGCAGTCAGGAGTTTGAGAAGAATGTAATTATAGAGAAGGATGAAGAAGGTACCGGATATGTGGTTTACAACTGGGGCACTTTCCCCGAAATCACCGGTAAGTATCCGATGCATTGCGATTACTATAACGGTGCACTGCTCATCTATCCGCAAACCATTCATGAGGGCGATGCTGAAGACCCTGCTACCTACAAGATGCATTTCGGTACTTACAGCAAGAATTTCCAGTGGAAAGCATATCCTAACTATGATGATTACTATATGGATGGTGCTATTGCTCCTAACGGTGATATGCATATCTATGGCTTGGGCAACAGATGGGCTATCAATCCCTATAAGTATGTAGGCGGTGAGATTGAGACCGACATCTTCCCCGATGTTCCTTACTTCGTGAGTGAGAACTATACGATGAAGAAGGTACGCTGATGCCGTGTTTTCCGTAAACTGAGGTTTCGGAAAACGGATGCTTGAACCTTTTCATACATGAAACAAAGGAGGGCTTTGCTCAAAGTAATAGGGCGGCCCTCCTCAAGCATTCTCATATAACAAGATTCTATTATGAAGCTATACACCTACTTATACAATAAACAATATGAAGAAAAACATGAAATCTAGTTCCATACTGTTGGGCGGACTTTTTCTGCTGGGGGCGGTTTGCAGCTGTACCCAGACGGCACCGGACTATGCGTCTTACGTCAATCCGTTCATCGGTACGGGTGGACATGGGCATACCTATCCCGGAGCGGTAGTTCCCAACGGGATGATTCAGCCCAGCCCCGACACGCGTATCTACGAGTGGGATGCCTGCTCCGGATATTACTATGCAGATACTACTATCAACGGATTTTCACATACCCACGTCAGCGGTACGGGTTGTGCCGATTACGGGGATGTGCTGCTGATGCCCACTGTAGGTCGGCAGGATTACCACTCCATGGGCTCGAAGAGCCAGCAGATGGCGTACGCCTCTGCCTTTTCCCACGAGAATGAAACAGCCGAACCGGGATATTATTCCGTATTTTTGGACCGCTACGGGGTGAAAGCCGAACTGACCTCTACCAAACGTGCGGCGATTCATCGCTATACCTTCCCGAAAGCGGAAGATGCAGGCTTTATCCTCGACCTGGATTACAGTATCCAGCGCCAGAAGAATGAACAGATGGAGCTGGAAGTAATCAGCGATACTGAAATCCGTGGACGCAAGAAGACTGTATATTGGGCTTTCGACCAGTATATCAACTTCTACGCTAAGTTCTCCAAACCATTTACCTATACGCTGGTCACGGACTCCATGGCATTGGACGAAGGCGGTCCGCTTCTGCCTACAGCTAAAGCTTTACTGCAATTCCAGACGGAGCCCAATGAAGAGGTATTGGTAAAGGTAGGTGTGTCTGCCGTGGATATGGACGGTGCCCGCAAGAATGTGGAAGCCGAAATCTCCGGATGGGATTTTGACGGTGTGCGCCGTGCTGCCCGCCAGCAGTGGAACACTTATCTTTCCAAGATTGACATCGATACGAAGGACAACGACCAGCGTACCATGTTCTACACGGCACTTTACCACACGGGTATGCAGCCCAACTTGTTTACCGATGCTGACGGACGTTACTTTGGTATGGACTTGAAGCCCCATCAAGGCAGGGTGGACGAGCCTATCTACACCATTTTCTCTTTATGGGACACTTTCCGTGCCTATCATCCGCTGATGACGATTATTGATCCTGAACTGAACGAGGCTTTCATCCGTTCGCTCATCCAGAAGTCCCGCGAGGGCGGCGTCCTGCCTATGTGGGAACTGGCCGGAAACTATACGGGTACCATGATTGGTTATCATGCAGCCTCCCTCATAGCGGATTCTTATGTAAAGGGATACCGTAACTTCGACGTGCAGGAGGCTTACAAGGCTTGCCTCCGTACGGCAGAATACGATACGACGGGTATTATCACCCATCCTTTGGTTGTGCCGCATCTGATGCCGCAGGCCAAGTACTGGAAGAACAAGATTGGCTACGTGCCTTGCGATAAAGACAATGAATCTGTGGCTAAAGCTTTGGAATATGCTTACGATGACTGGTGTATCTCCGTACTGGCAGGTGCCTTGGACGACGAAGCCAACCGCGATAAGTATGCGGCTTTTGCCGAGGGATATAAAGTTTATTTCGATCCGAGTACCCGCTTCATGCGTGGACTGGACAGTGAGGGCAACTGGCGTACGCCTTTCAACCCCCGCGCTTCCAATCACCGTAACGATGACTATTGCGAAGGTACTGCCTGGCAGTGGACTTGGTTCGTTCCCCACGATGTAGACGGATTGGTGGAACTGATGGGAGGACGCGACGCCTTCATCGGCAAGTTGGATTCTCTGTTCACTGCCGATTCCAAGCTGGAAGGTGAATCGACCTCGGTGGATATTTCCGGTCTGATAGGCCAGTATGCCCACGGCAATGAGCCGAGCCATCACATTGCCCATCTCTACAACTACGTAGGCCAGCCCTGGCGTACGCAGGAGATTGTGGATGAGGTGCTGCATACGCTTTACTTCAACAACCCCGACGGACTTTCGGGCAATGAAGACTGCGGACAGATGTCTGCATGGTACATACTGAATGCGATGGGCTTCTATCAGGTATGCCCCGGCAAGCCGGTATATTCCATCGGACGCCCGTTGTTCAACGAGGCGACCGTTCATCTGAAAGATGGCAAGTCGTTCAAGGTGATAGCCCATAACAATAGCCGCGACAACAAGTATGTGCAGAGCATTGTGCTGAACGGCCATAAGCTGGAGACTCCGTTCTTCACGCATCAGGATATAGTGGACGGCGGTACGCTGGAGCTGACTATGGGCAGCGAACCGCTGAAGTGACACAGATAATATACAGAAGGGATGAGCCGAAAAAATCATAATCCTATATCGTGGGTCCCCACCGTATATTTTGCCATGGGATTGCCGTTCGTGGTGCTGAACATGGTTTCTGTGCTGATGTTCAAGGGGCTGGGTATCGGTGACGCGCAGATTGCTCTGTGGACGTCGCTCATCATGATGCCCTGGACGCTGAAGTTCCTTTGGAGTCCGTTCCTTGAAATGTTTAAGACGAAGAAGTTTTTCGTGGTACTGACGCAGATGGTTACCGGAGCAGGTTTTGCTCTGGTGGCTTTGGCGTTGCAGTTGCCATTCTTTTTTGCGGTGTGCATTGCGCTGCTGGCGGTGATTGCTTTCAGCGGAGCCACACACGATGTGGCTACGGATGGTGTCTATATGTCGGAACTGAGCAAGCAGGACCAGGCTAAGTATATCGGTTGGCAGGGAGCCTTCTACAATATAGCGAAGATTATAGCGTCCGGTGGACTGGTCTGGCTGGCAGGTGCTTTGTTGGTAGGTTTCGGTGGGGTGGAGGGTGCCACAGAGGCAGTCCGCCACGAGGCTACCCGGCATGCATGGATGACGGTGATGTTGATATTGGCGGCGGTGATGTTGCTGCTTGGCTTCTATCACATACGCATGCTGCCGTCGGGCGGTGCGGCTGCATCCGGCACCAAGTCGGCAAGGGAGACGTGGGAACAGTTGGTGGCGGTAATCAAGGATTTCTTCTTGAAGAAGCACATCTGGTACTATATAGCGTTCATTATCCTTTATCGCCTTGCCGAGGGTTTTGTCATGAAGATTGTCCCTCTTTTCTTGAAGGCGGAGCGTTCGGCAGGTGGCTTGGGACTGAATGAGCAGCAGATAGGTTTGTACTACGGCACTTATGGGGCGGCCGCCTTTGTGCTGGGGTCACTGTTGGCAGGCTATTACATTTCGCACCGGGGATTGCGGCGGACGCTGTTCTCTCTGTGCTGCATCTTCAATCTGCCTTTTGTGGCGTATACCCTGCTTGCCATGTACCAGCCGGAAAGCGGGTTGCTGATAGGTAGTGCCATCGTGCTCGAGTACTTCGGTTATGGTTTTGGTTTTGTGGGACTGACTTTGTTCATGATGCAGCAGGTGGCGCCGGGAAAGCACCAGATGGCACATTATGCCTTTGCTTCGGGCATCATGAATCTGGGTGTGATGTTGCCGGGCACAATCAGCGGTTTTGTCAGCGACTGGTTGGGGTACGAGGCGTTCTTTACCTTCACGCTGTTTGCCACCATTCCGGCGTTCCTCATTACGTACTTCATACCATTTACGTATGCCGATGAGAAGAAACAACAATAACCAATTAATAATATAGAGCAATTATGAGCAACAAAATCACAATGCCTTGGGAAGAACGGCCGGCAGGCTGTAAGGATGTAATGTGGCGTTATTCGGAGAATCCCGTAATAGACCGCTACCATATTCCGTCGTCGAACAGCATTTTCAACAGTGCGGTGGTTCCGTTTAAGGATGGTTATGCCGGTGTGTTCCGTTGTGACAACCGGGCGGTGCAGATGAATATCTTTGCCGGTTTCAGCAAGGACGGCATCCACTGGGAAATAGAGCATGAGCCAATCAAGTTCAAGGCCGGGAATACGGACATGATAGAGTCCGAATATAAATACGATCCGCGCGTGACATGGATTGAGGACCGCTACTGGATTACGTGGTGCAACGGCTACTACGGCCCCACCATCGGCATCGGCTATACTTTCGATTTCAAGGAGTTCTTCCAGTGCGAGAATGCTTTCTTGCCTTTCAACCGCAACGGTGTGTTGTTGCCTCAGAAGTTCGATGGCAAATATGCGCTCTTGAGCCGTCCCAGCGATAGCGGACATACTCCTTTTGGCGACATCTACATTAGCTTCAGCCCTGACATGAAATTCTGGGGCGAACACCGCCATGTGATGGCTCCTACGCCTTTCCCCGAAAGTGCCTGGCAGTGTACCAAGATAGGGGCAGGTTCGGTACCGTTCCTCACGGACGAGGGTTGGCTGATGTTCTATCATGGCGTGATAACCACTTGTAACGGTTTCCGTTACTCCATGGGAGCAGCTATTCTGGATAAGGACAATCCTGCCAAGTTGCTCTACCGCACCCGTGAGTATCTGCTTGCGCCTGCTGCTCCTTATGAGTTGCAAGGTGATGTTCCCAACGTGGTGTTCCCTTGCGCAGCGTTGCAAGATGGAGAACGTGTAGCTGTATACTACGGTGCAGCCGATACGGTAGTGGGGCTTGCCTTTGGGTATATCCGCGAGATTCTGGAGTTCACGAAGCGCACAAGTATTTTGTAAGTACCAAGCAGTTGGCAGGCGCTCGGTATTGCTGAAAAGCGCCTGCCGTAACTGCCTTATACTTAGTGTAATATCACTGCAAAAATACTGCATGCTTTTTGCAGTGCTACTGCAAAGCCGTTGCAGCGCCACTGCAAAGCTGATGCAGCGTCACTGCAAAACTGTTGCAGCGCTACTGCAAAGTAGTTTGCAGTGTCACTGCAGACCGTTTGCAATAACTTTGCAGAGTGCATGCAATGACACCGGCATGGGTAGCGTGCTCACTAACTAATAAAGAACAAATCCTTACTATATTATGAAACGACTGATTACTTTCTGTATCATCTCCTTTGGAATGCTCACGGCATCTATGGCTGCGGAGAAGCATCCTGCGGACTATGTGAATCCTTTTGTCGGTACCACTAACTTCGGTACCACGAATCCGGGAGCCGTCTGTCCCAATGGAATGATGTCCGTAGTGCCCTTCAACGTGATGGGTTCGGAGGACAACAAATACGATAAAGATGCCCGCTGGTGGTCTACTCCCTATGAGTATCACAATTGTTTCTTCACCGGATACTCGCATGTCAATTTGAGCGGTGTGGGCTGTCCGGAATTGGGTTCTCTGCTGCTGATGCCCACTACGGGAGAGCTGTCCGTAGATTATAAGGAATATGGAAGCCGCTATAAGGACGAGCAGGCATCCCCCGGATATTACAGCAACTTCTTGACCCGCTACAATGTGAAGACGGAAGTGACGGCAACTCCTCGCACGGGTGTGGCGCGTTTCACCTTTCCTGCCGGGCAGAGCCATGTGCTGCTGAACCTGGGCGAAGGCCTGACCAATGAATCGGGAGCTTTTCTGCGCCAGACGGGTAAATGCGAGTTTGAAGGTATGAAGCTGCTGGGTACTTTCTGCTACAACCCACAAGCCGTTTTTCCCATCTACTTTGTGATGCGTGTCAACAAGCAGCCCGCCGCTTCGGGCTACTGGAAGAAGCAGCGCCCCATGACCGGTGTAGAGGCCGAATGGGACCCCGATAACGGACGCTACAAACTTTACACCCGCTACCAGAAGGAACTGGCGGGAGATGATATCGGCGCCTATCTTACATTCGATACCGAAGAAGGCGAGCAGGTGGAAGTCCAGATGGGAGTCTCTTTTGTGAGCATGGAGAATGCCCGCCTCAATCTGGATACCGAGCAGCAGGGAAAGAACTTCGGTCAAGTGCTGGAAGAAGCCCGTCGCCGCTGGAACGATGACCTCTCGCGCATCCTTGTGGAAGGAGGTACGGAAGAGCAGAAAACCGTTTTTTATACGGCACTCTATCATACGCTGATACATCCCAATATCCTGCAAGATGTGAACGGGGAATATCCCGCTATGGAGAGTGATAAGATTTTGACTACCCAAGGCGACCGTTATACCGTCTTTTCTTTGTGGGACACTTACCGCAATGTGCACCAGCTTCTTACGCTGGTATATCCCGAACGGCAATTGCAGATGGTGCGCTCCATGCTCGACATGTACCGCGAACACGGCTGGCTTCCCAAATGGGAACTCTACGGACGTGAGACGCTGACCATGGAAGGTGACCCTTCCATTCCCGTCATCGTCGACACCTGGCTGAAAGGTCTGCGCGACTTTGATATAGAACTGGCCTACGAAGCCATGCGCAAGGGAGCCACCCTGCCGGGAGCGGAGAACCTGCTCCGTCCGGACAATGACGACTACGTGTCATTGGGATATGTGCCCCTGCGGGAGCAGTATGACAATTCCGTTTCACATGCCCTGGAATACTATATTGCCGACAATGCTTTGTCGCGCATAGCCGCTGCGCTTGGCAAGAAGGAGGATGCCCGTCTGTTCCACGAACGTTCGCTGGGCTACAAGCATTATTACTGTAAGGAGTACGGTACTTTCCGTCCTATCTTGCCTAACGGTGAATTCTATGCTCCTTTCGACCCGAGGCAGGGAGAGAACTTTGAGCCGAACCCCGGATTTCACGAAGGTTGTGCCTGGAACTATACTTTCTATGTTCCCCACGATGTGAAAGGGCTTGCCCGGCTCATGGGTGGAAAGAAGCCGTTCGTAGACAAGCTTCAGCGTGTGTTCGACGAAAGACTGTACGACCCTGCCAACGAACCGGACATTGCATACGCCCATCTTTTTTCTTATTTCAAGGGTGAGGAGTGGCGCACGCAGAAAGAGCTGCACCGCCTTTTGCAGAAGTATTTCAAGAATGCCCCCGACGGAATTCCCGGCAATGATGATACCGGAACGATGTCCGCTTGGGCTATCTTCAATATGATGGGCTTTTATCCGGATTGTCCCGGAGAACCGGCTTATACGCTGTCTACTCCGGTATTTGATAAGGTGACCATAAAGCTCGACCCTAAGTATTGGGGACGCGACCAACTGGTGATAGAGACGGAACGCCCGTCGGCAGAGTCGCTTTATATCCGTGAAATGGAACTGGGAGGAAAAAAACTGTCCCGATATCGTATCACTCATGAAGAACTGGTGCAGAGTGGAAAACTGCGATTTAGTCTTCGATAGGTATTGTGAGTCAGGATAGCATCGGTGATGGTTTAGGTTGCCCGTCGTTGACAGAGTTCATGTCAGTGGCGGGCTTTTCTATGCAGGTTGGCTTCCGGTAGGTTGATAGGGTATTTCGAACCAGAATTCGGAACCTTTCCCCGGAATAGAGCTGACGCCCACTTTTCCGTTCATTTTCTCGGCAATCATGGTGCAGATGGAGAGTCCGAGACCCGTGCCTTGTTTAAAACTGTTTAGCTTGACAAAGCGTTCGAATACATCCTTTTGCTTTTCAGGAGGAATGCCGCAACCGGTATCACGGACAAAGAAGCGAATCCTGTCTTCTTGCGGCAGGTGATAACCAATGTCGATGAAACCTTCTTCCGTATGCTTGAGGGCGTTTGACAGATAGTTGTTCAGTACTTGTCTTACCCGTTTGGGGACTGTGTGAATAATACAGTAATCCGCACCGGGCAGGAGACGTATACTGACTTCGGACGGAAGTTTCAGTTTTGCCATCGTCTGCATTTCATCAAGCGTCTTGTTTACATCCATATCTCCTTCTGTGAATTCGAGAATGCCGGCTTCGATGCGTGACAGGTCGAGAATATCATTAATCAGTTGCAGCAGCAGTTGGGTGTTTTCTTCGATGATATGTATGTATTCCTTTGTATCTTCGTCTTGTATATAATCGGAAAGTATGGAGGAGAATCCGACGATGGCGTTTAGCGGAGTACGTATCTCGTGGCTCATGTTGGCGAGAAAAGCCGATTTCAGGCGGTTGGCTTCTTCTGCTTTCTCTTTGGCTGCCAGCAGTTCGGTGATGTCCAGTGCAGAACTGACAATCCACCTCTCTTTCCCTTTGTTGTAGGACACCAGCGTTTTGTGAAACGACAGAATATACTCTCTGCCTTTGGGATTGACAAAGTGTTTGATGTAGGACTGGGGAATTTCCGACTCTTCAACTTCTTTGTCTGTCTCCTGAATGAAATTATCTTGCATTAGGGGTTTGAACTCCTCTTCATAGTGTCCCACAATATCCTCAGCGGGGACTTCCATCATCTCTGCCGCTTTTTTGTTCCATATCAGGTAGCGTCCTTCATCGTTTTTGTCTTTTACTGTCGTGGCGATGGGGAGGTTCTCCAGAATACTTTCAAGGAAGAAACGGTATTTTTCGTTTTCCCGGCGTTGGACTTCATCTTCCGTAATGTCGCGTATGAAGGCTATGACATAATTTCTGTTGAGGTAGACCATGCGCACTGCGATATATAGTTTCTCACCACTTTCTATTCTTATCTTTAGGGTCAGGCTGTCCGAAGTGCGGGTATTCAGTACGCGTAACAGCGACGTCATGTATTTCCGGCATTCATCGGCGTCTGTCACCAAATCTTTGATGTTGAGAGTTCCCAGGTTTTGGAACGGAAGTCTGTTCGCCTTTTCGGTAGGTGTATTGAGCAGTTTTACGACAAAACCTTGTCTGTTCAGCAGATATACCGGAATGTCTATTGCCCGGATAATCTGCCTGTTCAGACTTTTGTATTTATAATTTATCCAGTATAGAAAGCTTGCAGATGTAGCGGCAATCAACAGAAATAACTGTATTTCTCCAAATAATGTAAGATGCATACGCGGTATCTTTCATTTCGTCTGTCCCCGTTGACGAAGGTTATTATATAAAAAGCGCGAGGACTGTTATTGCCTATCTGCATTCGAGGCTCTGGAAAATGCCCACGTCATAAATAGACAACAGTCCCCACGCCTAAGTATATAATAACATAGACGTGAAGAAACTGTTGCTATCATCCCATGACGTTTATTGAATTTTCCAGATTCCGAATAGGCAGGGATAATAACTTTCGCTTCTTGCGTTCTTATCGAATCAAGTCAAAAATGGCCGTTATCACTATAACTGCCAAGACTTTGGTGCAAAAGTAGTATATTTTTCGGGATGTACGATATGATGAGGAGAATAAAGTGTATATGCAAACAAAGCGTGATGGTATTTGACCGTCACGCTTTGTATAGCTTGCCATTAAAAGTTGTTAGAGAGAATTGTTAGAGGATTTATTTCATGGCTTCTATGGTGTATCCTTGTTGTTTCAGAAGGTTCAACACTCCATTGTCTCCGGGCAGGTGCCCGGCGCCGACTACGAAAAGGGTGGGGGCTTCCGTCATGATGGTAGGCATCTTTTCAACCCATGCCTTGTTGCGGTTGTCCAGCATGGCTTCCATCTCACCGGGTAGTGGGTCACATGAATTGCCGTCGCGCTCTTCCATCAGTTGCAGCATGGCGTCCAGGTCTTGCTTTTCATAAGTGGCAATCAGGCGTTTGCTTTGGTCGATACCTTTCTCAATGTCGCTGATGGCGCAGTAGAGGAGGCTTGCCTGGCGTTGCAGCGTCTGGCTGTTGAACAGAATGTCTATTTGTGACTGGGCTGTTTCCAGACCGCCAATTTTCTTGCCTTGCTGTGCGGCCTGCTGCTGGAAGTAAGTGTCAAGCTGTTCTTGCGGGTTGAAGCCCGGAGTGTGTTTCATGTAGAGCAGGATGACAAGCTGCTGGTTGATGGCAGCCGGTTTCAGTTGTGCCAGCATGGCAATGTCCACCATCATGTTTTCCTTGATGGCTTTGCCTACTTCTTCGTATTGTTCGGGAGTAAAGAGGCTTTGCAGCGTGGTGTCTTTGGGCATCATCATCTGCTGTTGCATGCTTTGCATGAAGGCGGGAGTCGCCATTTCGCTCATCACAACTTCCCCGTAGACTTGGGCGGTTTCGCTCATGGCCTGCGGCATGGCGGCAATGCTGTCCTTGATGCTGAGTGGAGAGAGGTGATAAGTACCGAAAATATAGGATGGTTTCTCTAATCCTTTACCGGATACTTTCCATAAAAGTTGTGCATTGGCGCTCAGCGCAATGCTGATGAATAAGAGGATGCCTAAAAGTTTCTTCATTGTTTTCTTCTTTTAATAGTTTCTGGACTATCAGTCGGGACAGAGTAAAGAAAATCACAAGAAGGGAAAAATTAGTATTATTTTATTCTTCCTCCGCAGAGCCAGTGTTGGGTGTAATATTTTTCCCGGAGGTTGCTGACTATGACTCCCTGGCTGGTGCTGGCATGTATAAACTTGCCGTCCTTGAGGTAGATGCCTACGTGTGCCACTTTTTTGCGGGAAGCACGGCTGGTGAAGAACACCAAATCTCCCTCACGCAAGTTGCGGCGGGAGATTTTACTGCTCTCTTTCAGTTGCCCGTCTGTGCTTCTCGACAGACGGGTGTGGTAAACTTTCTTATACAGTTGCGATACCAGTCCGGAGCAGTCCGTTCCACGTTTGCTGTCGCCACCTGCGCGATAGGGGGTGCCTATCCATTCGGAGGCATGGATGTATAGCTTGTGGTTGTCCTGCAGTTCAATATCCACTCCCAAACGGACGGATGCCTGCGCCAGGGCTTTGTAGTCCAGGCGTGGCGCGGAAGTATGGCAGGAACTTAAGCCTATCAATATGATGGTAAGAGCTACTATATAAGAAAGATATTTTTTCATGCTTCCGAATTTTTTTCTTCTACCGTTTTATCTTCTTTTTCCGTTATTTCTTCTACGGCTTCTTCTTCTACCGTTTCTTCTACTACGGCTTCTTCCTCCACGCCGACGTTGAAGTAAGCTTCCAGTTCCTGCTCGGCAGAGTTGTTCTCATTTCGTATATCGCGGATAATAACACCGTTTTCCAGCAATGCAATACGCGGGCAAACGTCCACTGTATGATTTAGGTTATGGCTGGAAATGATGACGGTGGCTCCGTGTTCTTCATTGTATCTTTTCAGCAAGTGTTTGATTACGGACTGTGAACTGGGGTCAAGGAAGTTGAACGGTTCATCCAGAATCAACAGTTGCGGATGGTGGAGCATGGCGGAGATGATGCCGATTTTCTGCTTGTTTCCGGCAGAATAGTTGCGGATGAATTTCTTCTGGCCCATTACCTCGCCGTTCATGAAGCGTTCGAAGGGAAGCAGGCGTTCGTCTACTTCCTCTTTCTTCAGACCATACATCTTACCGATGAAGTAGAAGTATTCTTCGGGGGTGAGGTAGTCTATCAGGAAACCGTCGTCTATAAAGGCTCCCGTGAAGTTCTTCCAGTCCTCACTTTTGCTGACGTCAATGTCATTGATGGTTACATTGCCCCGGTCTGCCTGCAGCAAGTCAAGAATCAGACGGAAGAGGGTGGTCTTGCCTGCACCGTTGTTGCCTACCAGTCCCAGCATATCGCCTTGCCCGATGGTGTAGTTCTCTATATCTACGGCTTTTTTTGTGCCGAAATTCTTTTGTAAATTGTTGATGCGTATCATGTTAGTGATTGATGTTTAATGATTTCTATTTCTGTCTACTGTCCCTGAAGCCTTCCATATTCTTGTAGCGGCGTTTCATGAGCCGGTGATATACATTCATCAGCCAGAATTTGGAAGTGGCGATAAATGCCACGCCGATGCCGATAAGTATCCAGGGGGTGACCTCTTTGCCAAAGATGGCATTCAGTGCAAAAAGCAGCAGTAAAGGTATGCCGAAAGCACCTCCTGAAATCAGATTCTGCAGACCGGTGCCTATATTCTGCCGGCTGGTCATCTTTGAATTCAGGTCGGTAGTCTTGTTGTTGTAGACTGCCAGTTGGAACAGACAGCAGTATACGGCTCCCGGAATGAATATCAGCCATGCAATGCAACCGAGTACGGATACCTTCCCGGTAACCATACCGGGAATCATCAGAATCGTAGGAATGAGCAATGCAATGCTGTACAGTATGTATTTGGCACGCAGCAGCGAGTAGATAGATTCCTTGCGGCTCATCAGTCCGTCAATGTAATTGCCTTCGTAACCCATCAGTGTGCTGAGGAACATGATGCCGAAGATAATGTAATTATAAAGGACGAAGAAATCTCTCAGACCTCCGTCATACACATCGGAAAAGCTAATGATACTACTGAACATTATCACTACACCGGTGATGGAATAGAGCGAACGCTTACAAATCTTGTTGCGTAGCAATAACTTGAGTTCCAGTCTCATGTATTCGCCTATTTCGCCGTAGCGGTCGAGGAATTTGTATTCGGATACATGTTTTATCCGTGTATCTTCCACTTTGTTCAGTTCATTGTAGATGAGTTTCTGCATCAGGATGCGGTTGATGAACCACATGAGGGCGATGGCAGCCAGTACACCGATGAATGACAGTATATTACCGGTGATGAACCCTTCTCCCAGATTGACAAAACAGTCGAAAAGCGGACTGTTGTCCGGAATGAATAGTGCGGCGGCAATGCCACCATATACTACTACCGGTAATGCCAGCCACCAGATGCGCTCACCCATCAGTGTGCGGCACAACAAGAACCAGTAGTTATTGAATACCATCAGCAGCCAGATACCAATGCAATAGGTCAGCACACCACTGATTCCATAGAATTTGGTGACGGTGATGATGGAAAACGGAACAAACAGAAACAGCCAGAACAGATTGAAGCCATCCAGTCCGGAACGGATCAGCAGGAAGTCGATAAGACGGTTCCGCTTGATGGGAAGCAGCAGGTAGGGCTTCACTTCCTGGGTGGGTGTTTTTTGGAAAGGCAGGCGTATCAGGAAATCCAGCACAAGGACAAATATCAATCCGGAATTCATTACGTGATAGGCTTCTGTGGCACCGCCGTCAAAGGCGAATGCAAAGGTCGTACCGAAGAATATCAGGTAACCGGCCCAGAAGACAAACATGAAGTACATCCAGAATTTTCCGAATTTACTTTTTTCGTACATCGGATTTCGTTTTTCTGCCAGTTTTCCGTGCTTGCGCAAATCTAAGAAAAGACTCATAGTATTTGTATATATAGAGTTTGTATAAAAAAAGCTGCGCTGCCTTTCATCGAACAACGCAGCCTTCTGTGTGTATGGCTCTCTTATTCTTTGTCAGGAGTTTCAGGACTGATCATTGATACCTCAATCTCGTTCTTCTGCTTGAACAAGTCGTCGGTGAACTTTTGGATGTCCTTCACGGTGATGCTGTTGACAATCTGTTCGTAATCCTTTATCGGATTCATACCGGTGAACAGGTATTCGTCAATGCTTCCCAGCCAGTAGCTGTTTTCCTTCAAGTCTTCGGCGTGTTTTTTCAGCATGAACTCCTTCACTTTATTCAGGTCTCCTTCCGACGGACCTGCTTTGGCGATGTTGTCGAGTTCTGTAAAGATAATCTGCATCAACTTTTCTCTTTTTGCCGGAGCGGTTTCGAATATAATTTGCAGAAGGGCCTTTTCTTTCGGATATTTGCTTAACTGGCCGCCTACATATACACCGTAAGTGCCACCTTCGTCTTCACGTACCTTGGCTGTATAAACCAAGTCAAGAATCTGGCTGGTCATATCCAGCAGGATGTTATTTTTCAGGTCGTACTTGCAGTCACCGTTCAGCAGGACAAAATTCGACGCTTTGGCAGTTTCCTGCTTCCTTACGAACTCATTCTTATAAACTCCCTGGCGCATGTCGACTTTATTGTCCTTGAATGTTTCCTTGCGGTTGATGGCAGGCAGTGAACCCAGGTACTCGGCGATGAGTGGTTTCATTTCCTCCACATTCACATTTCCTACAAAGATAAAGGTAAAATCGCTGGCATCTTTGTAGCGGTCTTGATACATGGACAGAATCTTGTCATAATCCATCTTGTCAATCATGTCCGCCTTTATTCTGGCTCTTCTGGGATGGTGCATGTAAATACCGGCCGAGACAGAGTCACTGAACGCCACCTGGGGATTCATTTCCATATTCTGCAAAGCAGCTTTGTTGCGGTTCTTGTAGGATGCGAAGGCATCGTCGTCACGGCGTGGAGCGGTGAACGTCAAGTAAGTGAGCTGCATCATTGTTTCGAAGTCTTTCGGTGAACAGCTGCCATTGACGGTTTCTGTCTTGTCACCGATACCATAGCTGACGGAAGCTTTCTTGCCGGCCAGAACTTTTTCCAGGTCTACGGCACTGAAATTACCCAGACCACCGACACTCACTGCATCCAGTCCGTTGATGTTGATGATTTCCGAGTCGGGGAACAAGGAACTGCCGCCCAGGCTGACTCCCTTCATGCGGATTTCGTCTGCCTTGAAGTCTGTCTTCTTGATAATGACCTTGACTCCGTTGGAGAGTGTCAGCGTTGTAGTGCTGAATATATCGTCTGTCTGCTCGGATACAATCTTTCCGCCTTTCGGGGCTTCGGCCATCAAAGGTTCATCCGATACCTTGTCTACGTAGGCAGTCAGTTTTTCAGCTTTAATATCTTTCAGTATCTTCTTGATTGCATCTTCTGTCGGCATTTTCAATCCTTCCTTATCCGGACCGAGAATTGCGACTACCTGGTTACTGTCTGTCACGAGGGCTTGCATCATCTGGTTCAGTGCGGCAACCGGAATGGCGGGAGCTATCTGATTGATGATGGCGTATTCGTTTTCGATGCCTGGAATCGGTTCGTTATCGAGGAAATGACGGACATATTCATCCACGTACTCTTCATTCTTGCGTTTGTCACGCTCGTTATAAGCAGATTCCAGTTGGCGCAGATATTCGGCACGGGCACGGTTGTATTCCGTTTCCGTAAAGCCGAATTGGCGGGCGCGTTCTGTTTCGCGCAGGAGAGTGGCTATTCCATTTTCTATGGCATCTTCCTTGCAGACAACGACACCGGTGAAGGCATCTTTGGTTTTGGCAACAAAGAAATCATCGTCATAAGTGGCGGCATATATATAAGGAGGATTGGCGGTCTGTACCAATTCGTTCAGACGCGCATTCAGCATATTGTTGATGAGCGTGGTTGCATAATTCTGTACCAGATAGCCCATGTCGCCTTTCTGCTCGTCAGGAGTGGCTTCGTGCTTGTTGAAGATGAGGGCTTGTACATTGGACTGTTCCTTGTCCTGATAAACCAATACAATAGGCTCCTTGTTGTCGTTTACCGGATAGTACTCGCGTTTGGCAGCATTGGGCTGGGCGGGAATATCAGAAAACATTTTCTTGATTTGGGCTTCGATGGCGTCCACATCTATATCGCCAACTACCACAATACCCTGAAGGTCCGGACGGTACCACTTTTCATAGTAGTCTCTCAAAGTTTGCGGTTTGAAGTTCATAACGACCTCCATCGTTCCGATAGGGAAACAAGTGGCATACTTCGTTCCTTCGAACATGACTGGAAGCATCTTCTCCTGGAAGCGTTGTATGGCGCTCATACGGGTGCGCCATTCTTCGTTGATGACTCCGCGTTCTTTGTCTATTTCCTTCGGGTCCAGGGTCAAATCGTTACTCCAGTCGTGCAGAATCAGCAGGCAGGAGTCGATGGCTCCCGGAGTAGTGACCGGCACATTGGAAATGTTGTATACGGTTTCGTCTACGGAAGTATAGGCGTTCAAGTTCTCACCGAATTTCACCCCGATACGCTCCAGGTATTGCTTCAGTGCATCACCGGGGAAGTGGGTCGTTCCATTGAAACACATGTGTTCCAGGAAATGGGCAAGGCCGCGTTGGTCGGCTTCTTCTTGAATGGAGCCTACCTTTTGGGCAATGTAAAAGTCGGCCCGGTTTGCAGGCTGGCTGTTCTTGCGGATATAATAGGTCAATCCGTTGTCCAACTTTCCGATACGGACATTTTTGTCGACCGGGATAGGCGGCATTTGCTGTGCAAATACCTGCTGAAAATTGCAGCAAAGAATTAACGCTACAATCCATAAACCACGTAATAGATGTTTCATATTATTATGAATTTAAATTGTTCTTGAACTATCTGTCGGACAGCCCTTGGATAAATCACAACTTCTGTTGTTTTTTTCGGATTCCATTCCGGATAAATGGAATTTATCTGACTGCTTCCCGGATGCGGACCAATTTGGTCAGCAGGTCTTCCAGCAGGTCGAGTTTCAGCATGTTGGCGCCGTCACTCTTGGCTACGGCGGGATTTTCGTGGGTTTCGATGAACAGTCCGTCTACACCTACGGCAACACCGGCTTTGGCTACGGTCTCGATAAGTTGCGGCATACCTCCCGTGACGCCACTGGTCTGGTTGGGCTGTTGCAAGGAGTGGGTTACATCCAGGATGACGGGGAAACCGAAGGTCTGCATTTCGGGGATGCTGCGATAGTCGATGACTAAATCCTGATAACCGAAAGTAGTTCCGCGTTCCGTCAGCATGACGTTCCTATTGCCTGCTTCCACTACTTTATCAGCCGCAAAGCGCATGGCAAGCGGAGAGAGGAACTGCCCTTTCTTGATGTTGATGGTTTTTCCGGTTTTGGCGGCGGCTACAAGCAGGTCTGTCTGCCGGCAGAGGAAGGCGGGAATTTGCAGAATATCCACATATTCGGCAGCCATGGTGGCTTCTTCGGCTGCATGAATGTCGGTCACGGTAGGTACTCCGAAGGTGGTGTGCACTTTTTGCAGTATCTTCAGCGCCTTTTCGTCGCCGATGCCCATAAAGGAATCCAGGCGGGAGCGGTTGGCTTTGCGGTACGACCCTTTGAATACATAGGGGATTTGCAGTTTTTCGGTGATAGTCACGATACGTTCGGCAATGCGCATTGCCATTTCTTCTCCTTCGATGACACATGGACCTGCCAGTAGGAAGAAGTTTCCGGCAGGATTATTCTTTAATTCAATCATAGGTTGTTACTGATTAAGTATTTTCAATTGGGTATAATCAATGTTATTGCTTCATGCAGTACGCTGATGTCCAGTGGAAAATGACGGTCGAGAATACGTCCGTCCAAATCGACAGAGGCATTTTGCGCACGCAGCACTTTTACTTTTTGCGTACGGTAGGGCATCACTACCTTATGGTTCAGAATCCGCCCTTGGATAAGCATCCACAATCCCGACCATAGTTGCAGCAATTCGGGACGGTAAATGACGGAAACATCCAGCCAGCCATTATAGGGCACTGCACTAGGCGCTTGTCCGTATCCCCACGCACTGCCTATGCAGACAGTCATGATGCGTCCGCGTATATGCTCGCCGTTTATCTTGAGATGCATGCGGTACAGCTTCCGTTCGAAGATAATGGATAGCAGTGCCATGAAGTAAGAGAGGAACTTCACTCCCCAGAAACGCTTGCACTGGTCGGTGATTTTCACGATACGGGCTCCCAGGCCTATGTTGATGGCATTGAGAAAGTAGCGTGTCAGATGCTTTTCACCGTCGTAATAATAGCAGGTACCCACGTCTATTTTCCGGCGGCGGTTGTTGATGATGCAATCCACCGCTTTCTTGTAGTCCGAACTCATTTCCCAATAGTCGGCAAAGTCATTTCCTATACCATTGGGGATGATGCCGATGGCTATATTCTCCTTGTTCGGTGCATTGGAAAGCATGATGCCGTTAATGACGTCATTCAGTGCGCCGTCACCGCCTACTACAACAATGGTGCGGTAGCCGTTGTTGGCGAGGATGCCTGCCAGACGCTCTACCGAACCGAACCCTTCGGACTGCACATAGTCGTAAGGCACACCTTTGCTGTCCATGTATTCTTTGATTTCTTTCCACCGTTTCTGCACTTTCCGTGTTCCGGCTTTGGGGTTGTATATCACTCCCAACTTTTCGGGTTCTGCACTCATGATTCTATTTACAATTTGACTATTTACTATTTACGATTTAAATCACCCGGTCACTTTATCATTTCATCATCCTTCCAACTTCTTCTTTACAAAAGCTATCTTTTCTTCCATCGGCCACCGGGCATTCATCCAATGGATGGTAAATCCACGCCGTTCCATACCGCGGAACCAGGTCATCTGGCGTTTGGCAAACTGGTGGATGGCTGTTTCCAGTTGCGTGAACATCTCTTCATAGGTCAGCTTGCCGATGACATAAAGTGTCAGATACTTGTATTCCAGTCCGTAATAGATGAGGTCATCCGGTTGGATGCCTTGCTCTATCAGACGGCGCACTTCGTCTATCATTCCTTCTTCCAGGCGCTGGTGCAGGCGGCGGGTGATTTTCTCCCGACGCAATTCCCGGTCGATGTCCACACCTATGATGAGGCTGTTCATCTGGGGGAAGGAACGTTCGTCTACTGGGGTATGGGCATAATACTCTTCGATTTCGATGGCTCGTATGGCACGTTTGGCTGTGTCCACGTCCGTAGTATTGTGCAGGCTTTTGTAACCTTTCAGTATGTCGGTCAGTTCTTCCAGCGATTTGTCCGCCAGACGGGTGCGCAACTCAGGATTCTCGGGTACGGGCAGCAGACGGTAGCCTTTCAGCACTGATTCGAGATACATTCCGGTTCCTCCACATACAACGGGCAGGCAACCTTTTTGTTTAATAGTCTCGTAAGCATTCAAGAAATCACGCTGATACTCGAAAACATTGTACTTATAGCCCGGGTCGGCTATGTCGATGAGGTGATAGGGAATCTGTTTCCCGTCGACGGTATAGTCGGCAAGGTCTTTGCCGGTGCCCAGGTCCATCCCCCGGTAGATTTGCCGTGAATCGGCACTGATGATTTCCGTATGGAGTTCGGCGGCCAAGGCGGCTGCAAATGGAGTCTTTCCTGAGGCGGTAGGCCCTAATATGGCGATTAAATCATAGTCTGGCATATATAAGTTCTTGTTAATCTCATTACAAAGATAGTGCAAACCGAATGCAGAATAAAATGAACTCGTTCATTTTTTATGCTGAGGTGCAGCTTATCTTCGTGTTAGTGCAAAGATAATGCAAACTGGGAGTATAATGGAAAGAACTTGCTTATTTTTTTACGTGATGCTATACCTCCTTTTCTATTTTGAAGCAGAAAAAGTGAAAAAGGACGTGAAAACGAGCATTTATCTTATTAAAATGTGTTATGAAACATGCTTCTTTTCTTGGAAAGTTTGTCAATGTCCCAAAAGTCCGTACCTTTGCAATGTGTTTTTCATAGTATTAGATTTAAGGTTAACAAAGGTTGGAGTACAGCGGTACTCCTTTTTTTATGCCCTAAACTGAACTTTGGCACATTTTTTTCTGTACTTTTGCACTATATCTTGAATGAACAAACATATTCACCTTTTATGAAGCTCTGTATATAGCTACGCTCAACGAATAGCCCTGCTTGATAAAGCTATTCAGCTATCTGGCAAGCGATGCCCCGTTTGCCATAGAGATTGTATATCCTTTTATTCATGAATTTGCAGGATAGCATGCTGTACTTGTACAGTGTGTTGTTTTGTGCTATTTTATTGTTGAGCAATGCATTATACATATAAACAGATATGGCTTATCAACTTTCCGGTAATGATGAGCATTTTGATGGAGCAGCTGATAAATATAACCGATGCTGTTTTCTTAGGTCACGTTGGCGAGGTGGAATTGGGAGCATCTGCCATTGCAGGGATTTATTATTTGGCGGTCTACATGCTTGGGTTTGGGTTTAGTATCGGATTGCAGGTGATGATTGCCCGAAGGAATGGAGAATGTGATTATGGTAAGGCTGGGAAGATATTCTTTCAAGGTTTCTTCTTTTTATCGGGATTGGCCATTTTGCTTTGTCTGCTGATGCAGGCAAGTTCTTCTTTCATATTGGGAAGGTTGATTTCCTCACCGGAGATTTATCGGGCTGTAATTCAGTATCTGGACTGGCGCAGTTTCGGTTTGCTGTTTTCGTTTCCGTTTTTGGCTATCCGTTCTTTTCTTGTGGGAATAACATGCACTCGGGCATTATCGTGGGCTGCAGCCGTTGCAGTAGTGATTAATATTCCTTTGAATTATATTCTGATATTCGTTGGAGGACTGGGAATATCGGGAGCTGCCATTGCTTCTTCTCTGGCAGAGATGGGTTCTTTGGCGATGCTTCTTTTCTATGTATGGCTGAAAATAGATAAAGGGAAATATGGATTGAAACCGGTATATGACGGAAAGCTGTTGGTAGATGTGCTGAGCTTGTCGGTATGGAGCATGCTTCATGCCTTTATCAGCGTGGCTCCGTGGCTCTTGTTTTTTGTGGCGGTGGAACATTTGGGTAAAACGGAATTAGCCATTTCCAATATTACGCGAAGTGTATCTGCTGTCTTTTTTGTAATAGTCAATTCTTTTGCGGTCACTACGGGTTCGCTGGTTAGTAATGCGATTGGGGCTGGAGAAAGGAGGGCTGTTTTCATTATCTGCCGTAAGATACTGAGGTTGGGCTATTCTGCTGGATTTCCACTGATAGGGGTAGCTGTATGCTGTAATCGCTTGATAATAGGAATCTATACAGATAACGAACTGTTAACGGAGCAGGCTTTCATCCCTTTTGTTGTGACGTTGCTGAATTATACCTTTGCCTTGCCAGGCTATGTATATCTCAACGCAGTTGGAGGGACCGGTAAAACCCGGATTACTTTTCTTTTCCAAGTGACTACCACTGTCGTGTATCTGGGGTATCTTTATTGGTTAAGCGCTTGCACTCATGCATCCTTGGCTATTTACTTAACGGCAGAATACCTTTTTGTGATTTTGCTGGCACTGCAATCGGTTTTCTATTTAAGAAGTAAACAATAAACCGTTGGCGGAATTGACTTGGCATATCTTTCATGTTACCGATGTGATGATTGTTTTAACTTGTTGTCAATCAGAGAGTAATTTTGCCAACCTATTGCCGTGCTTTTGGCAAACTTTTGCCAAGCCGATGGCAAAGTTTTGCCAATGCGGTGGCAAAGTCTTGCCAAGAAGGAGGCAAAACCTTGCCAACTTGTCGGCAAGAAAAGATACACTATTGATGAGATACGCCGTTGCTTGCCGCATCTTGTACAAGGCTGTTGGGATAGATTTCCTTAATAATCCATCATCAGTGAGTTGCCGGTCTTGCCTCGTGAAATGTCAAGGTTAGGCGGTGCATAGCTCTGGTTACAGCTACATAAAGCATACTCTTGTCAATCTCCGAACGGTAATTTCTCTCATCCGTCTGTGGAATAATGACTTCGTCAAACTCAAGCCCTTTTGCCATGTGGGCAGAGGTGATGACGATGCCTTGCACAAATGCGGAGCTTTGACTTGATAGGAAGCTGATATCATTGGCATATGATTTCAGCACGTCTGCCATCTCCCTGGCTTGCTGCTCCGTCTTGCATATGATGCCAAGAGACTTATATCCGGATTTCCGGTAAGTGGAGATTAGTCCCATAATGCCGGACAGTTCTTCTACGGCACTGCCGAACTGCAGGATTTGTGGCTTTTCTCCATGCCGGGCAACCGGTTCCAGCTCTGCGTTAGGATGAATCTTTTGCGCAAAATCCGTAATCTCGAAGGTGGAACGATAACTCTTACACAATTTCATGATTTCACTTGCAGTCAGTGACTTTTGGATAGTTTCTGCTGTGGATGAACCATAAGGATTCACGGACTGTCCTGCATCGCCCAACACGGTTTTCCGGCATGGAAAGAGTTTCTGTATTACCTTGTACTGTATGGGCGAATAGTCCTGCATCTCATCTATCAACAGATGTTTGACTCTGAATGGCTGGTTCCCGTTTCCCTCCAATGCCAAGTGTAGGTATGCCAGCGGTGCCAAGTCTGAGTATTCGAGTGTATGTCCCTTTCGCATTTTGAACATTCCGGGATTATTTGTCCATTTAAAGAAATCTTTGTAGACTTGAATGTCGTTATTGCCTGCAAACATTAGTCTGATTTCTTTTTTCAAAAGGTTTCTGCCGGCGGTGGTTACCGTAAAGGCGTATTGTATTTTCAACATATCCAGCATATAATCAGCCATAGCATCAAATCGTCGGCGTATGGGATAACGGTTGAAACGTAGGTACTGTTCTTCAATAAACGGGGCAGGTATGGTGATGTATTTGGTCAGCTTCACGTCTGCTGCCTTGAAGTAGGTGTTCTCTATGTGGAGGATAAACTTGTCAAGCTCTGAAATGAAGCCGAAAGAGGCTTTATAGGCTATTCTGTCGATGAGGCTTGAGGATGGCTTCTCTAACAGTTCATTCACTAACCCGAAGTATGTTTGGTACTTGTATTTGTGTTCCAACACTCCGGAGAGTATTTGTTCCATACTGGTTTCGGGCACGGTTTCTTCTCCAAGTTCGGGGAGGACGTTGGAGATGTAATCGGAAAACACTTTGTTGGGGGAGACAATCAGAATATCTTTTGACGAGATGCTGTCTCTGAAGGTATAGAGCAGGTAGGCTATGCGGTGCAGGGCGATGGATGTTTTTCCAGAGCCGGCCACTCCTTGAATAATAAGCGTGCGGATATCTTCGTTGCGGATAATCCGGTTCTGTTCCCGTTGGATGGTGGCAACGATATTTTTCATCTTGTCATCTGCATTGGAACTTAACTCCTTTTGCAGAATGTCGTCATGGACGGTCAGGGCACTTTCAATCATAAATTCCATTTTGCCGCCCCGAATTCTGTATTGGCGTTTTAGGGAAATTTCTCCTTTAATCTCTCCCGATGGAGACCGATAGCCTGCTTCTCCTAATTCATGGTCATAGAACATGCTCGAAACGGGTGCTCGCCAGTCATGGATAAGGGTAGCTCGACTTTTCGGGTCATAGAAGGTATGGATGCCTATATAGATAGGCATCACTTTGCTGTTTTCTTTCTTTTCCAAAAAATCAATTCGTCCGAAGTAAGGAATGGCAAGTATCTTGGTGAGCCGCTTACGCTTGTTGATTACACTTTCCCCCAAGGCAAAATGGTTTAGGATGCTTTCGCGCATGGAGCGTATCTCATGCGGGTCGATGTCTTTGTTGGACCAGATATAGTCTTTGTATTCTGCCAAGGTGTCGACGTGGTCTTTCACTGATGCGTCGGTATTACCGATAACCTTTTTCAGAAAACTGATTATTTGCTTTAAATATTCTTTCTCTTGTTTCTCTGTTTGATTGAATGCCATAATTAGTTGTTGCTAAAAGATAAGACAGTGTGCAAAATTAGTGTATTGTATCGGGAAGGGAAATGGCTATTTATAGCTATATACTGGGAAGTTTTATATCTTTGCACATTCAAAAAAGTGGAGGTAAATGGACATTCATGAGCTTGCAAGGCAGAATCAGCAATCTGCATGGAAAGTATTGGAAGATACCCGTATTATTGAAGCATGGGAGCGCATTGGAGCAACCGTTCATTTGGTGGGCTCACTCCGTACCGGGCTGTTGGCGAAAAGTAGGGATATAGATATCCATATTTATACCGATAGGTTGGATGTAGGAGAGAGCTTTTCGGTCATCCGGGAACTTGCGGAACGGTTGCCTTTGCAGGAAATACAATATAGGAACCTTATCCATACGGAGGAAGAGTGTATGGAGTGGCATGCTTTATATAAGGATAGAGAACAGAATACTTGGAAGTTTGATATGATTCACATCCGGAAAGGTTCCAGGTATGATGGTGTTGTAGAAAAGGTGACTGCCGCTATTGCGGAGCGCCTTACTCCTGAGATTAGGAAAACGATATTGCAAATCAAATTCGATGTGCCGGATGGTGTAACGATTCCAGGTATAGAGATTTATCATGCTGTCTTTACGGGAGGTATCGGCACTTATAAGGAGCTTGAAGAGTGGCGCAAAACAAATCAGTTGGCGGACAGTCTCGGTTGGCTTCCGTAATCTTAGAGGTAGATACCAAGATTTTCTACTATATGGATGGCTTCCATTATATTGTTGGCATCTAACTTGCTTAGGATGTTTTTCCGGTGATTGTTCACAGTATAGATGCTCACTCCCAGCTGGTAAGCGATTTCCTTGCTTAGAAAACCTTGTCGGATGAGTCGTAATATTTCTTTCTCCCGGTTGGATAATTGTTTGTCGGGAGAAACAGTGCATGTTGGAAGCATCTCTCCCGTTTTTCTGTTCACCACCGTCCGTTTGATTCTTTCGATAGGGGTCTGGTCGGGAAGTATGTCCATTACTCCCATGATTATCCAGGCTTTACCATTCCGGTCTGTTTCTATGACTTGTTGCCGGCTACTTACATTGATATACTGTTGCCGTGCATTCAACATACGGAATTGAAATATTTGCCGGTAGTCATTTCTTTCTTCCGGTGGGAGTGAGTAGATGAACTGTCCATGCTCGATTTGGCATTCTGTGAGTTGAATTCTGTCATCAGGGTGTATTCTCTCTTCCAGTAAATCGCCTTGTTGCTTGATTGTCTTTATCCAAGTGGGATTGTATCCGAAAAGATGGGCAAAACTGTCGGATGCAAAATCGTATCTCTCTTTAAATACGTCAACTGTAAAAATACAGCTCTGACTCATTTGTGAGAACGCTTGCACGGATATTCTTTTCTTGTTCCATAAATCATAGTCCACATCGGGACCGCTAATCTGCTGTCTTGCCCATAATTCTTTGGGAGTTGTCTTGTTGGTAGTCATGGAACAAAGATAACTGATAATTTTCTTTTGAGCTTTATCTTTTACGGGATAATATTATTTCTAAGAATATGTTGTAGGGTTGGATTAAGTGGCTACCTTTGTAGGCCGTGTCATTGGGGACGCCGTGAATGAAAAGCAAACGAGTAATAAATTCAATATGTGATAAGATGAAAGATATACCGGCAGACAGCTTAATAAAGAATTATTTTCCTGTAGATTATATAGATTCTTTTTCTAAAGTGATGGTCACTGGGCAGGCTTTGACACCGGAAGATTTTCGCAATCTTGCCTTCAGCCGATTTCCTAAGTGGATTGGTTGGCTCATGAATTTCAGGAATGCGATTGTAAAGCCATTAGGACTGGATACAGCAACCAGATTTACAGATATGGTCTTGGATAAAAATCTGCATGAAGAAATTCTCGGAATGCCGGATAAGCATCTTGATTTCCATGTGTCCATGTGGTGCGGGGAATATCACGAAGGAAAACAAGAACTTCGGATTACTACTGTTGTGAAGTACAATAATTGGCTGGGAAGGGCATATTTCTTTATTATCAGACCTTTTCATGGGATAATAGTAAAGTCTATCTTAAAGCATGTTGCTGGGGATAGGGGGAGTGGGTGTAAATAAATACTCCCATTGAAATATTATCATTTCAATGGGAGTATTTATTTGAGTGGTGCCACCAGAAATCGTCATTTTGACTTAAGTGGCTGTATTTCTTATAGATATATTTTCAAAAAAGAAGTAATCTCCCGCTATTGCTCCACCAAATTTTTGCACTGCTTTGCGGCGAAATTCTTCACAACACATTTCCTTTTGCAAATATACGAGGAATCGTCATAATTTGGAAATTTTGGAAACTATTTTATGTGTTAATTCTTCATTGAAATATTCATAAAGGCATTATATGTGTTTTAAAACAAGAAATGTGATTGTAATCTATTGAATAATAGATTTTTGAAGAAGAAGAGTATAACAATGGGTAACGATATAGAAACGAGCGAACTTCTTTAGTCTGCTGTGTTTTTCCATTGCTTCAAATAACTCTACCACAAAGATAAATCATTTTGTTGAAACCTTGCCAAATATATCCATCATTCTTCGTATTTTTGTAATTACAAAGCATTTAACATGGATAAATTCAATGCGAATGAAAGTGTAGATACTACGAGATTAGAAAAACTATTTCTTGAAAGTGGCACACTAAAAGTATTTAGAAAAAATGAATATATGGTTCGTCAAAACGATAAAACTAACCATATAGGCTTTGTTGCATCTGGTATATTCCGTCTTACTCGCATAGATACGAACGGTAACGAATGGATTGTTGGTTACAGTTTTGAAAATGATTTTGTATGTGATTATCCATCTCTAATTAATAGAACCGATGCAACGGTTAGCATACAGGCAACAACTGATTGCGAGGTCTATTTTTTATCTCTAAGCAAACTCAACCAATTTTGGGAAACCGATATGGAAACACAGCGTTTAGGCAGGCGTATTGCCGAAACCATGTTTGCAGAGATATACCAACGCTTATTAGGGTTCTATTGCGATACTCCTGAACAACGCTATCAGACGTTAATGAAGAGATGTCCTGATTTGCAAGAACTAATAACTTTAAAGGAAATAGCACTTTTTCTCGGTGTAACTCCTGAAACTCTAAGTAGAATCCGCAAAAAACAACTGCAAAAATAGAGGTCTTGACTTTCGTCAAGGCTTTTTCGCTTTTTACTACCTAATATTGCCACCATAATGATAAACTGAATTATTATGGTAACTTACACTCACTTCGGCAAACAACCCGATGTTCTCAAACATCTTGTTCTCTGCGAGGTTCTTCAAATAGAAAAACCGCAGATATATGTAGAAACAAATTCAGCGTGTGCCATCTATACAATGACACATACTCCCGAACAAGAATATGGTATTTATCACTTCCTGAACGAAGCGAATAAAGATGCTACACTAAAAAACTCCCTTTATTATCAATTAGAGAGTGAAAGCATGGCAAATGGAAACTATTTAGGTTCTCCAGCATTAGCCATGAAAGTATTGAATAATGATGTTAAGGGGTGTCTATTCTTTGATTTAGAAAAAGAGGCACTGGAGAATATCGAATCATTTACAAGACACCAAGCTGTTGCACCACCAATTAGAACCTTTAACTGCGATTCGATTGATGGAGTATTAAAGCTATTGCCATCATTACCCAAATCCACGCTTTTACATATAGACCCTTACGAGATAGATAAACCCAATAGCAACGAGAATACTTATCTTGATGTATTAATCAGTGCTACTAAATTGGGCATGAAGTGTTTGTTGTGGTATGGATTTATGACCATTAACGATAAACAAGAACTTTATAAATACGTGTCGGAGAAGTTAAACAAGACAGGTATTAAGGATTATACGTGTTCGGAGCTGATTATGAACGCTATAAAAAAAGATACAGTAGTCTGTAATCCCGGTATATTGGGAAGCGGAATCTTAGCAACCAACTTATTCCAAAAATCTAATGCGATGATTCAGGGTTATAGCAAAAAACTGGTTGAAATCTACAAAAACGCTCAATATAAGAATTTTAACGGGAGTTTATATAATGATACTATAAGTAAAAAACGGAATATTAGAATCAAAAGACATCTTTAATTGTGTGAATCATGAAAGAATTATCCGAACAGAGATTTTTCCGGCTATTGTCGGAATATTCACAGAAAGAATTTGCCGTAAATGATTTAACGGCTGCATTACAGGAGCTTGCCAACCATTTGGCAAGCATTGCTATAAATGAACAAGACTACGCTGTATTATTACGCTACTTCTCCTTTGGACTAAACAGGCTCAAATCGTATCGCTCACAATTTGGGCAGGGGGAAAAATGCCTTGTTATTACTTGTTGATGAAGCAATAGGACTTGTAAATACAGAAATTCGCATACTCAATATGCGAATCAAATATCCGATTCAGTTTCAAAATCGAAAAAACAGCTTTCCACCATCACCGCTATACCTAACAGACGAGACCTATCTCATTGAAATAATGGAGCTTGTTAGCGGACTATTCCTATCTAAAAGAGTAGTAACCCATACCGGAACAGAATCACCCCTTACAGAAATTGGAAAAGCATTTGAATACCTCTTCAACATCAAATTGGGGGATGTTCACAAGAAGCATGAAAGCGTTATTAAGCGTAAGCCATCAAAAGTAACTGATTTTTTAGATACACTTCGCAAAGCTATTACCGAAGAAAGTAAGAATAAAGGTTATTTGTAAATCAACAACTTACCAACTATTTATAGGGGTGTACCACTGGTACACCCCTAACTTATTTGCATCCATTTGCCGAACTTTGCTTCATCAATCGATTGAAAACAATAATGTTGAACTAAAAAATGAAAGCAAAATGTATATAGACAATGAAAACTTCGATAAGTGGATGGAACGACTATCGAAAAAACTATCCGAAATCGGGCAAGACCTGAAATCTCTTATCAATACAGACAATGTACTGGACGAAAATGATAAGATACTTGATAATCAGGATTTAGCATTCCTGCTAAAAGTATCTTTCCGAACCCTGCAAAGGTATCGGGCAAGTGGTAAGCTCCCTTACTTCACGATTAGCCATAAGACCTATTATCGTTCGGCTGACATTCGGGCATTTGTCCAAGAAAATGCAGATTCAACGACCTACGAGCGATTTAAAAAGGAAAATCAGTTCGATAAGCAATATGAAGCAAAACAGGGTGAGTAATATTACCACCTGATGATGTACCACCACTCCCCATTTAGCTGAAATCGCCTCGCTCTGTGGCTCGGCTCATTTCGCTAAATGAAGCAAGAGGGAACTGGACTTTGTCCTGTTCTTCCCTCTTGCCCTGCGGGACAAAGCCTTCGGCTTTAAGAGGTTACATTCGTAACCGTTTATAACAGTGATTATAAGCCTGAAACTTATTTCACTCATAATCAACCGAATAAATCTCACATCCTTCATAAAAAAGTTATAATCATGGATAAGACTAATAATATATCCACACTTACCACCATCGGCATAGACCGGCAGACGGGAAAGTTGATAGATAAGCTCTGCAAACGCTATTCACTGAAAAAGGGTGAAATAGTCCGGTTGGCATTTGTCTATATTGATAAAGCGTGTATCAACCCATCGGAAGCACCGGAATCTGTAAAATCGGAACTGGCGAAGATAAACAAACGGCAGGACGACATTATCCGCTTCATTCGTCACTACGAGGAAGAACAACTAAATCCGATGATACGAACCGCCAATTCTATTGCGGTTCGGTTTGATACCATTGGCAAAACATTGGAAACTCTTATTCTTTCGTGGCTGGAAACCAGTCAGGGAAAACAAACAGCCGTATTGCAAAAAGTAAGTGAACAGTTTAGCAAACACGCTGACGTAATCAACCAGCAAGGGAAGCAACTAAACGCACTCTATCAGATACACCAACGGGATTATAAAAAATTGCTTCAACTGATACAACTCTATTCGGAGTTATCCGCTTGTGGTGTGATGGATAGTAAACGGAAAGAGAGCCTAAAAGCAGAGATTATCAATCTGATAAACACGTAAAGCCATGCACATAGATTTTGCCCCATCATCGGGTGGAACGTATAACAATGCAGGAAGTAGCCGCCAATTAGTTTCATATATGGAGCATGAAGATTTGGAACGTATGGAGAAAGGTATCTATACCGATGGCTTTTTCAGTCTGACGGATGATAATATCTACAAATCAAAGGTTATTAAGGATATAGATAGTAATATTGGGCAACTGTTGAAAATAGATGCTAAGTTTTTTGCCATACATGTCAGCCCATCAGAAAGTGAACTTCGGGCAATGGGGAATACTGAACAGGAGAAAGCCGAAGCCATGAAACGATATATTCGGGAAGTCTTTATTCTTGAATACGCCAAAAACTTCAACAAAGGACTATCCGAAGCGGATATAAAGTTTTACGGGAAGATACATTTTGACCGTAGCCGTTCCGATAACGAACTGAATATGCACTGCCATTTGATTGTAAGCCGGAAAGACCAAACTAATAAAAAGAAGCTATCTCCGCTAACCAACCATAAGAACACCAAGAAAGGAGCAATTAAAGGCGGTTTTGACCGTAATAACCTATTCAAACAGGCAGAACAGGGATTTGACAAGCTATTCAGCTACAACCGACCTCTATCCGAATCTTTCGAGTATTACAACACGATGAAGAATGGCAGTGTTACCGACCAACTGAAAATGCAGGAACAACACATTATCGATGAAGGAAGAATGAATACAGACAACCATGTCGGCATATATGCAGATAAGCAGGAAGAAATGACAGAAAACAAGTTTCCAAATAATCAATCTATCAATCAGGAAGATAAGAAAGAAAATAAACATACTTCCAATCTGCCGAATTTAGGACTATCCTCTGCATTAGGTTTGCTTACTCCCGATATAAACACCAATGAAGAACAACAAACACCCATGAAAAAGAAAATAAAAAAAGAAACCAAAGCGGGGATTCAGAAGATAGTCAACAAAAGCCAATAATATGAATGAGTACGAAGAAATAAAGGAAACAATAGATACATACCTGATGAAACGGTTTAAATATCGTCGTTCGCTTGTGTACCTGACAACCGACAATGTTATAAGCACCCGAAGAAACAGCCGTATAGACCTGTACTTGCGTATCAGAAGAAAAGAAAGTACATTCCCGTCCGATTGCCTTATTATCGCCCGAATCAGCTTCAAAAAAGAACGTGTCGGACATGGTTCTCACTTAGTGAAGTTTTTAGCAGAAACAGCCTTAAAATACAGCTTTAAACATATCGGAATAGAATCGACAAACGACAAAAGTGGTTCTTTTGCCCGAAAATTAGGATTCCAACCTATTGACGGTTCAAACTATGCAATAGCCGTGAACAATCTTATAGATTATTTTCAAGTTAAAGATTGAGTTAATATAGTTCTTTATTTATTTGATTTACAAAGATACATTCCAGTAATAGAACGCCAACACCAAGCCGCAAGCGGTTTTTAGAAATTTCTTCCTTTTTGCTTCACAAAAAGAGTAAATTTCTAAAAAGTGTTGTCTTATCTATTCCCTACATGAATGAGATGTATATCAATTAAAAAAAATATGTGTTGGGATTGGGTGTATTACGCCATTCGCAGCCATTTCCTACCTCTGCATCACATTTCATAAAACGAACCTGCATTCTGCTTTTCTTTGCCTGAAAATCATTGCAATGAGAATAATTTATTAATCAATAAACGTATTTTATTATGGATATAATAGCAATCAAAAGCAAAACGTTCGAGCAGATGAAAGAGCGTTTCAAGGGTTTCTCCAATCAAGTTAAAGACCTTTGCGGGGATAATCAGGACAAAGAACAATGGTTAGGTAACGAAGATGTTTGCGCACTCCTGCAAATATCGCTGAGAACATTACAGTCATACAGGGATAGCGGTATGCTGCCATTTTCACTGATTGGACGAAAATGTTATTATAGGGTATCGGATATGCAGCAGTTAATAGACAACTCTAAAAAGGAATCCCGATGAAAGAAAAAATATACATGGACGAAAATTTGTTCGATTTAAGTGTGTTGGTCGGCAATTGGGAAAGTGTAAACCTGAATCCGACTATAATCATATACAGGAACGACAACAGCTATTTACTTAGCGTAATTCACATGAACGAAACAAGTCGTCAGGCAAGCCCTGCCACTTATGAGATTCAGGAAGATGAAGACGGGTTCTTTATTAACTATAACCTGAAACGGATGGCTATCAACTATGACAATAAACTGGATATATTGACCCTTTCCGTATTAGGTGACTATATACGGAACTAAAAGATTCTACAATGGAAATATTAGACAGAAAATCAACGGATATTGCTTCTTTATTTGCGGATTTGGATGAACTACTTAATACTATTGAGCAGACTCTTAAAAATCGTACTCCGCACCTGAATGGTGAAAACTTCCTTTCAAACCGTGATGTTTGCCGGATGCTTCACATTTCGTCTCGTACCCTACAAGATTGGAGGGATAATGGGAGAATCCCGTTTATTCAGATTAAAGGGAAAATTCTGTATAAGCAGTCTGAAGTCCTAAAGTGGCTGGAACAGAATCGCTGATGGTAAGCTGTTTTAAATGAATATCTTAAAAAAGACTTAGTAAATTACTACTAAGTCTTTTTTTATGAGTATTTTTGTAGAAATTTATACTAAATAAAAAATATGAGAAAATATTATAGAAGAATTATTTTTTCAAAAACTCCGCTAAAAACACAATTTAGATACAGAGATGTATTTCAGATATTGCCCATTGTGTCTAACTCTGCGCCAATAAATCCTTTAGCAAGACATTTTCCTTTATTCCTTGAATATTATATAGATTTTGACGGAGATGAAAGAGAAATAGATATCTTCGAAGACTTGGCAGCTCAACAGAAAAAAGAATTTGAGCTTATAAACTTGTTGTCTGTTTTGACAAATCATCGATTCTTTAAATATTTATCTGATAGAAACGAATGGGCAATTATGACACCCAACATTGGATTTGATAATTTGAGTGAAGAACAAAAATTATTATATAATAACCAAAATAGTTCTTGGGTCATTGGAGGATATATGTATCCGAATTTAAAGAAAGAACTTGAGATAGAGCAACTATCGGAACAAAAGCATCCAGAGACACCATTAATATCGCCGTATTATCAATATTTCACAAACAATCCTGTAGAAAATCATGAAGGAAAAATACGATTTCCAGAAACTATCGTAAGTTGTTTGGATAATTATTTTTCCTTATCCGAGAAAGTTTTGAAGAAAGTAAAATCATGCATATACTTAACATGCGATGGGATTGATATTCAGGATAATAAACGAAGCTTAGCTTTTCTATCATTCGTTTCAGCGATAGAGGGATTGGTAAGTTTAGAGGTTGCTGATGATGAAATAACTTTCGAGTGCCATAACTGTAAGACGATTAAGGATTCTCCACATCAATGTCCAAAATGTGGAAGACCAATTTGGGGTATTAAAACAAAATTCGTTGAATTTTTGAGAAAGTTTGTAGCTGGAAGTGAAAAATCAGCTCAGATATATCGAGAAGTTTATAACTTGCGATGCAAGATAACTCATCAAAATCAATTGTTCTCAGGTGACTATGATTTGTCATTAGACCAAAATAAAATGAATTTGGAACACCAAGACTGGATAATGAGATTAAAAACATTACAACTGGTAAGACTAAGTCTTTCAAACTGGTTAATGTATCCAGAAAAAAAGTGTAAATAAAAAAACATGATTCAAATATTATTTATTTGGTCATAATAGTCAATTTGCATTGTTCAATTCTTTCAAATATTTCATAGTTCAGGGATACTTTATGGGTATTATATTCATAATGATGTTCCTTATTGTCTGCGATTGAACAAATTAAATTATCAGGAAGCATAATGTCTAAACAATTGAATATCTGTCGTAAAACTTCTGTAAATGTCTCTATTGCTTGATCCTTATCCTGTTCATAACCGACATCCAGTATTACTTCTAATTGGTTGATATGGGTTTCCTCACCAGTCAAATACAAAGCAAGCGTATTAGGTATTTTTGTTATATCATCTATTCCAAATTTGTGATAATTAGTCATTGACAAATAACAATCATCACCTGCATATGATTTATGCCATTCATCTAATTTTCCAATGCCAATCTCGGAAAGTAAATTGATGACTGTTTGTATGTCATTAAATTTAAGCAATTTTGCTTTATCAGATATAATATATTTAGGTTTCTTGGCGACCCTTTTTATATACTCGTCAGGATTTTCTTTTGAGGAATCAAAATGAACCTGATATTTCCAAATCCGTTTTAATGTATTCAAATTAACATTCGCATATTTTAAAGTCGCTCTTATCAACCCCTTACTAATTTTAGATTCTTTATTTCTATGAATATGTTTTACTACAGTAATATAGCTTTCATAATTCATATATAAAGCTAAAGCATAAAAGTATGGCAATGTTAATATCGCCAACAGGATAGGTAATAGGAAAGATTTTATATTGGAAACAGAGAATAGAAGTTCATATTTTGTAATTGTTTTATATACAACATACACAATTAGACCAAGTCCTATCAATCCCAATACATTCTTACAAAAAGTAACGACTTTTTTCTGATTTTCCTCCTGCTTTGAAGAATGTTCTGCAAAAACTTCCATAATAGAAAACAGGGATACAACAGGAATAAGTACAAGTTCTCCAATTAAGCTAAGTGTATAAAAATTAAAGAGAAACTCCCAGATAACGATAACTTTAATATTGTCTTTTATGAGACTTGAGAAATAGTTTACGTTTTCAATCTTATTAATATTCATAAATAAAACAATCCCTGAAAACAATGTCCAGAATACAGTATCTTTTAGTAGAGATATATCCCAGAATCCTATGACTGATAAAATAAAGACAACAAGCAGTATATATATTAACAGCGTACAGAAAGCCAGAAAAAGTTTTCTGTTGAAAAATGCTTTGATAACACGAACTATAGAGTTTCTAACCTCCTTTGTTCTAATAGCAAAAATTAAAAGGATAAGAAACCATATAAATATAGCTATTTCTCTTGTTGAAAATATGTTTGATAAATTGTTCATTTCAATTATCCTAATATCAAAATTAGGATTGCAAAGATACTTATAATTACTTGAAATGTTCGCATTTGCAGCACTTGACTTTATATTACCATGACTATCCCATAAATATAAGAGGTTGAAAAACGAAGAAGGAGAAAACCTTACTTTTTCTCCTTCTGGTTTCACTTATTCCTTCAACTGATAGAAGTCTCTATCAATTCCATTGATAATTTTGCTTGCCAATCAGCACTTGCACAAATACTCCTTTAGGTCGTAGAACTTCCCGAAGAAACCACTCTCTCAATAGCTTTGCGTTTTCCGAGTTTATCCGAAACGCCATAGCAATAATAAATTCAAGACTAAACTCATAAGGAATATGTTCGATTCTGTTCCCTCTCTGGGTAAGGTCGCATTTACAGACCGTTTCTATATCGAAAACATTTGCCTTGATAATTCCTTGAATGCAATCATCAATCGTTTGCGTATACACATCGAACAGTTCTATTAATTCACATTTCCTCATCCAAACCGTTCGGTTTATTGGATTGAACACTACGAATTTACGACACTCGTTATCCATTCTTATTTTCAAAGTTCCTTTATCTGTTGTTTCCATGCTCATTCTTTTAAATATTCGATACAGTCAAATTACTTCCCACTTTCTGCATATCATTCAAAATACTTTGGTCTAATACTCTCGCATAACGTTTCGTCATACTGATATTGGAATGACCTAACATTTTTGCAACGTTTTCAATGCTAACGCCATTAGCGAGGCAAACAGAAGTGGCATATGAGTGGCGGGCTGAATGTGTGCTAAGGTTCTTCTTAATTGCGCATAAATCAGCTATTTCCTTCAAATAACTATTCATCTTTTGATTACACGGTACAGGTAATAATACATTCCGTTTTTCACATAGCGGATAATCTTTATATTTTTCAATAATATCCAAAGGAACTTCCAACAGCGGGATATTACACATATTCTTTGTTTTTTGCCGAGCCTTACGAATCCAATAATTTCCCTCCCTGTCTTTTACAATATGTTCCGCTGTAAGTTGCTTCACATCTATGAACGAGAGACCAGTAAAGGCACAGAAAATGAAAATATCCCGAACCAAATCTATACGAGGTAATTCAAACTTTTTGTTAATAATCGTTTGCAGTTCATCCCATGTTAGAAACTCCCTATTCACTTCTTTTTCATGGAACTTGATTCCTATAAAAGGGTCTTTGCTTATCCATTCATTGGCAAGAGAACGGTTTGTAATCTTTTTCAGGCACTTCATGTAGCGGATAACCGTATTTTGGGCACATTCCTTTTCTGTTTTCAGATAGAAGTCAAAAGCACGAATAAATTCTCCGTTTATATCTTTAAGAGGTAAATCATCTTTGTCGTATTTGATTTTAATGAGTTCCGCCAAATAGCGTTTGCAGCTTTCGTAGCGGCGTACAGTAATTAAGGCAAAGTCTTTACCTATTAATTGTCTGCATTGGTCGTTATGCTCCTGAAAAGTAGCTATAAGTGTTTTCGGTTCTTCTTTCTTTTCCAAGCTAAAGAACTTATCCCGAAGGATAGTAGCCGAAATAGGCAAACCTTCCTGCTTCAAATCAGCATGGATATTATACAATTTAATTCGGGCTTCTTCGATAAACTTGTTTAGGTCGTTTGATTTGCGGTCTTTACCACGAGAACATTCTTTCGCCTGATTCCATAGGGAAGGGGTAATACTTTTACGGATATTCGTTTCAGAACGAACATTATTAACCGTAATCCGCATACACACAGAGGCTTCACCATTCTTCAATAGTTTTGTTTTCTTTAGGAAAAATAAAACACTAAATGAATTTCTTTCCATCATTTTTCTACTTGTTTTAAGTGATACAAAATTATGGAAAAGTGGAGAGAGTTTCGTTATGTAACATGCTGACAAACAGAGTCAAACAAAGACAAAAGGTGGAGATGTATTATCTCCTGATTTGCTCCACCTTTTGCTCCACCGAAGTAGGTTGAAATTTGCTGTTTTTTGCGTAGCGGGTAAAAATAAAAACTCCCGATATTCGTTGAATATCAGGAGTTTACTTCTTTTTGCTTTCTCTAAAAGTGGTGCCACCAGGAATCGAACCTTTTGCTTCGGTTTATTCTAACTCCTTGAGTGACTGTACCTTTTTGCTTTATCTTTTATGAAAACCATTGAATTGGCCTTACGCTAAATTCATTGTTTTTCTTTACTAATCTGACAAAATTTGTCTCTTTGACACTGCAAATATAATACACAGGTTCGATTTCTGCAAATATTTTCATTCCTTTTAATTATAGTTTTCAACAAGAGAAAAAAATAAAAATATGTGCTTAATTAAATGCATTAAGAATTTATTTATTGTTTGGGGTGTTGACTTTAAAGTTGGAAATTTTGCTTCGCAAATCATTAGAAAGATATACCCCTTGAATCTTTATTTTGCATGAATAAACCAAAAGCACTAAAAGAGCAAAAATACAAATGACGACTATTTCACTAGGTGCCAAAAAGTTTGGAACTGACTTGGGCATGAAGGCACCTGCAAAGAGATCTACTAAACATAAGATTATGGCTCCCACCTTTCCTAAAGCACTCTTTACCTTTCTTGATTTTTGTATCTCTATATCGCTTACAATTTGTGCAATCACAGTATTATTGGTTTTCATTGCATATTCTTTCAACGTAAATATCGAAACTTCTTCATTCTTAAATAGAAAAATATAATTCCCAATTAAGGGTACTGCTAGTGTACATAATGCAAAGAGGATACAAGTAAAAAATTTCACAGTCCAAATACAGACAATACCTAATATTACGAATGGAATCAGGTTTATTAGAGTTAAATCCTGAAACGTAATTCCAGGTTCTTTTTGGGGACAACACACACCTAAATACAAATCTGTAAACACCAATAGAATAAGGACATTTGTCCATATATCCGTATCATAAATCTTGTGGTTGTCAAATAACGCAATCAAATCTTTCATGTTGTTCATAAATACTTTTTTAAATTAATAGTTTATAGTAAAGCGGCAGTCAACAGTTTTTAAATTTCCATTGTATTAAAATATAGAGTTTATACAGAAAAGAAACAGGGCTATTGGTTATCAATATCCTAAAACCTTATTCGATATAATGTCTACAGATTATACCATTCAAATATATTATGTGTTATTGGATTCTACAAATATACAGATACTATTCAGAATGTCATAACTTCTCCATAAATATTATTTTGTACAGTTTTGTTTTACTTATAATTCATGCCTTTATCATACTTTGCGGCATTGCTGCATGAAGGAGGTGTGCATGCCAAAACAGAAAAGTTTTTTTGAGCCATTCATGTAAAAAGGATATACAGGATGTCATCTGATGACTTTTAATGACATCTGATGACATTGCTTTTTATGTTTCGGGTATAAAGCGGTTCTTTGTCGTGTATTAATAGTGAACTAACCCTTGAAAATGAGATGCCATGAACATACAAGAAGCAAAGAACATCAGGCTTGTTGATTTTTTAGCCGGATTCGGATACGAACCGGTAATACAGCGTGGGAACAGCGTATGGTACAAATCGCCCTTCAGGACGGAAAAGGAAGCCTCTTTCAAGGTTGACCTCCATAAGGAACTGTGGTATGATTTCGGTCTGGGGAAGGGAGGGGATATTATAACGTTGGCCAAGGAGATTTATCGGACACAAGATATAGGTTATGTATTACAGTGTATTGAGAATAAAAGAGCCGTACTGAAACCGGTTACTGTTTCCTGTCCGTTTGAAAAGGCATATCCCGCCTTTCAAGATCTGAAAATCATTCCTCTTGCCAACCGGATACTGCTTACTTATCTGAAGGAACGGTGCATCGATCTGGAAACTGCCCGAAAAATATGCAGGGAAGCCCATTTTAAACGGAATGGGAAGAATTATTTTGCCATCGCTTTCCCTAATATTTCCGGAGGGTACGAAATCAGGAACAGGTATTTCAAGGCTTGTATTGCTCCCAAGGACATCAGTCGCATCATTAGCACGCCGGAAAGCAGGATTTGCTATATTTTTGAGGGGTTTATGGATTTTCTGTCTTTCAGACTGGCTTTTCCATCTTTGGAAGAGGGGGATTATATAGTGTTGAATTCTGTCAGTAACTTACAGAAGGCTTTTTCTTTCCTTTCACAATATGACGGCATCCGTTGCTGTCTGGATAATGATACCGCCGGGAAAAATGCGGTGCAGGCATTAAAGGACAAATACGGAATCCGTATATGCGATCTTTCGCATGAATATTCCGGATATAAGGATCTGAATGAATATTTGTGCGGGAAGAACAATCTGCTCCATATCTAATAGAAGTTTTGAAAAGACTGCCTTATGATATGCCCTTGTTTCCTTCCTGTCATATGTGGCAGAAGAAAACAAGGGTGATTTTTCATGTGGTGATACTATGTTAATAGTAGAATGTGGTCAGATGCGTTTTATGGTCTTTTACAATCTTTACTTCCTGCATCTGTCCGTATATCTCACGCATGGATACCGGACAATCCATCTTTTCCCATTCTTCCGGGGAAATTCTCATGTCGGAATGCCTGAAACACAGCATGACCATTTCCTGAGAATCCTCTTCTGCGAATATGGTACCTTCATGATCGTTGACAAACTGTTTGAGTCCATCCTCATCCTTACAGGATATTTCTCCGACGTACATATCCTCGCCCGACCGGGTGTTTTTGCGGATATGGATTTTGAACCATTCCCGGCTTTCCGGCTGTTCAGGTGCGCCACACTCCCACAGGGCTATTTTCGCATCGTAGTAAACCTCCCCGTTTTCACATGCCCCGTAATGCCCCCAATGCTTGAAACGGCCGGTAGTCCATGCCTTGAACCTTACATCGCCTGCCTTTACCAACAGACACTCACCGCCATGCATATCGCATTTGATACCCTCTTTGTCACGGGACACGAATGGAACACGGGAAAAATCCCGGAGTATAATGTCATCTCCATATACGGCATCTATAAAGAACAGCCGGGAACGCTCACCATAACCGGAAACAAAGAACAGGTTGTCTCCTGTCCGTAGATACCGGTCGGAGCGTGTCTTTTCGATGTGTTCCACCATGGTATTCACTTTATCTATATCTTCCTGTACAAGTCCGTGTATCCGATCATACCAGTAGTTCAGGCGGATGAAAGTTTCTTTGCTATACTTGTTTGTTGTCTGAATCATAATTTTCTTATTTCGTGATTAAACATTTCCGGCTTTGGCAAAGCCGATATTTCTATCTCTTACATGTCAGACATTTGTCTTTTGCTCTGATAGTGCAAGGCTTGGCGAAAAAATACCGCAGCGAAGCGAGGATGATTTTTTCAGCCAACCAGTCCGAAGGACCGCCTTGCGCATCAGAAGCAAAAGGCTACCTTTACATGTAAGAAATAGAAATGCTGACTGATATATGATTCCAAAATAAAAAAGGTGAGTATTTACGATAATATCCCAAATAGGCTTATCTGATTTATAATAACTGAAATCTTAAACTTTGAAAAGGAATTGAACGTTTTCAGATACAATACGTTATATTTGCATTTTTATAAGAAAAAACTACCGTCATAGTACCCAAATGACGGCAGTTTTATAAAAATTGCAAAATCGTATTAGAGTACGACTTGATAAAAGCAATACAAAATTACTTTTCAGTATTGTGAGTTCCTGAAGCTGTAATTTTGCATACAAGACGGTCATTTTGGCGTGAAGCATTGTTATCCCATTGCAAGGGACGGAGGTTGGATAGATTATCAGTTCCACCTTTTGAAACAGGAACGATATGGTCTATTTCCCAACCATATTCACTATTTCTATTTCCGTAGAACCTTCTTCCAATCCAAGCCTTGCATTGGTCTTGACGCCAAACAGCCGGGTCATTTCCAGCAACTGGTGTTGCCTTTTCCCATACTTGTTGAATGGTTTCTTCTGAAAAAGCCATAATATGCAATTTTAATTCGGGGAATCTTTGTATACGATAAGTTTATGTCGCCCCTGCAACAAGATTGTATCGTATATGTCTCTTATTCTCAGTTTTCAGGGGAGAAGTCTATAAAAGCCTGTCGCATATCCTCACGGACTTTAAGAAAAGGCTTGCGATACCTTATGGAAAAGGTAAACAAAATGAGTGCCAATACCCTTTTCCTGACAAAATGTCATAGCAATCTATGCCCAAAGTTATCAGATATAGAATAAAGAAAATTTGTAGATATAAATAGAACAATTATTTCAATTGAAGTACAAGACCGCGGTGGTAAAGAAGCGAATATCATCGTCAAAGGGGAACGGAACAATCAGATTATGTTTGAGGAACAGTTTGATTATAAGGACGAAGAAAAGTACTCTTTACGTCTTCATCTTCTGAAAGGGCGATTTATGGAAAAATTTTCGAAACTTGGCGAGAGTGTAGGTATTCTTTGTATCCGTAAACTATTCAATGATATAACGATACGGAGTAAAATGAAAGCTAATCCCGATTATAGAACACTTGATAAATAAAACGTTATGGAAGCTCAAACAACATGGACTGCTTTAAGGCATAGTCTCAAGATAAATTATTGGAGTGACCAAAAACAATGCTGGGTTAAGAAAGTAAAGAAAACCGCAGAGCAAGCTCCCAAGGTTAAATTTAGATAAAGGCAGGATTATTAGAGCCTTCAAACATAGTTCCTATTCTGACGTTGAAGTTCTTGCCCGTATTCTTATAGCGGTACATTCCATCGCCACGGTTATATACTTTGGACGTAGGGGTCATAAGGAGAAACAGGAATACCGTTTGCCCAGCGTTGCTGTTCCAGATACTTGATGCAGCTTTCCTCTGTAGGAAATGCTTCCAAGAGGTCATATAAAGAAGTGAATTTACCAATATTCATCTTACTAAAGTTTATAGTTCTTGCTATATATAACTCTGGTGAGAAAAGTTGCTTGGGAAAACAGTTATCTGTGTATATAGAAATACCGCCCAAAACTCTTGTTCTGAACGGCATTATTGGCAAAGTTAGTTAGGGTATTGTCGTAAATACTCACCATAAAAAACTTATAATCTGCCGGTTCTGTAATAAGAAAGCCATGAAACCCTCTCTTTTTATCGTTTCCATGACTTTCTTATGTTTATGTCGTGATACTTGGAAACGGGTATTACCAATGATTAAATGTTTCCACCCTGTTTTTTTCCAACAGAACAAGAATGTCCTTTTCCTTATATAATAATTTGCCTCCTACTTTGTAATAGGGCAACCTGCCGTTCATTCTGTAATCAGCCAGCGTTCTTCGTGTCAGCTTTAATTTCTCCGCCAACTCGCTGTCGGTAATGTAACGCTCTCCGTTCAGGACCGGACGAAAGTTTTTCTCCTGGTCATCCAGCATTTTGGACAGGGTGCTTATGTTCCGAAAAAAACGTATAATCTCAGGGCTTTCTTTGGTCAGTATGAATTGAGTCATAAGGATTCGGGGGTTACATGGTGAATACTGTTTTCCAAATAACGTATAATCTCCTGACGCCTGTAATATACCTTGCGGTCTATATGGCTGTAAGGGATAATCCTGCTTCTCCGAAGTTGCAACAGCTTTCGGGGCGAGACATTCATAAGCATACACGCTTCCTGGTTATCAATCCAGTCATCCATACTACAGATGCCTCCTCCGCATGTTTCACGCATTTTCTTTTCAACGGCTTCCAAAGCCTCATTCATTTCCATGAATGCCTTAGCTTCGATACATACAAACTCCATAAACTCTGCTTTTTTTGTCCGGCACGAAAATACGGGAAGTAAAAGTCGTGGGCAAAAGGATGTCATCAAACGGCATCAGATGTCATCAGATGTCAGAGACCGCTCTGTTTGGGGCAGCAAATTAAAAGAATGGCTAAAAGTCTGTTTCTTTACCGGAAAAACAGTATTTTTATCCCGGGCAATCTGTCCGAAAATAAAAAAACAGGAAATATGGAACTGATAATCAATGCAACATTATTACTAGCGGCTATCGTTCTCTGGATATACGGACAATACTGGAGGAAAAAGTGCGGCAAGGTGCTATGCCAATATGCAGCAGCCTACGATGAGCGGGAAGACAGGGAGAAACCGCTACGTCAAGCCATCATAGCAGGAAATCCTCATGCACCGCTGTTATATGCGCTGACTTGTCCTGAGCTGTTTGATAAAGTCCGTCCGTTGCGATTGTTCTCATTCGGGAGCATTCGCTGCGTGTTTGCCGGCTATTATTTTCCCAAACGCTTTGAAAGCTGGCTTTGTGATGACCAGTTGGCATTCGTGCAAAAAGTATATGATTTCAAGGATGGAAAAGACAGCTGTACGGAATATTTTTCACAAGCATTCCTGCTTCTTTCCACTGATGAGGATATTACTGCCATGTTTATGCCGTGCAGCACATCAGACCGCTATTACAGACGTTTCTCAGGCATTGCCAGTTTTCTGGAAACGCATGGCTATGTCCGTTCAGGACTGGATTTAATATGCATTACGGAAAGCAGGGAGTGTAAACACGCCTCAGAAAAACGTTCCGAAATAAATACCGCCAACTATATGATGTCAAACGCCCTGTATGGGAAGAGGGTCGTGATTGTCGATGACTTGCTGACCAGCGGGACCAGCCTGCTGGAATACGCCCATAACCTGGAAAGGGCCGGTGCCAAAGTGGAGGGTGCCGTATTTCTTGCCAGAACCTTTCAGATGCCTTCGCCGGCAAGAGTAAAACGCCTGGTATGGAAACGCCATCTGCTTGCCCGAATTTGGCGAAAACAGGCGGGGTATTTTCTGTAAATTGTAAAGTTTACATTCGGATTTTACAGTTTTACACTTCAAAAATTTACACTTATTATCCTCCAACAATAATTTTGAGATTATACAAACTTGATTATCAAAATGATATGATATTCATATAAACAGAAGCGGACAGTACGGCATAGATTTTTCACTAAAGATGGCATATACTCTTGAGAGTGCGCACAAGAAAGGGTATTTCAGTAATAACCTTTAAAATACAGGAGATACATGCCATGATGTATATAGACAATGAAGTGCTCGAGAAAATGATAATGACCATAGTGGAAGGTTTTGACCGCATAGAGAAGAAACTGGACAGGATGGGACGTGTGAAAGAGTTCTTGAACGGTGACGAGCTTTTGGACAACTATGACATAGCCCGGCTGCTCAACGTGTCGCTGCGGACAGTCGCCCGTTACCGGGAAAAAGGACTGATCCGCTATTACCAGACGGATGAGAACGGTAAGAATTTCTACAGGAGTTCGGATATACAGGATTTTTTGCAGAAACGGGGAAAGAAAAACTGAACGGGAGAATGTGGATATGCGGAAGTTGTGCTAACTTTGTCTTATAAACGATTGTTATGAAGACAAATACCAATTCCAGATATGCCGTTGCGGTCCTTATTGACGGGGATAACGCCTCCTTTGAGAAGATGGAGGATATAATGGGCTTTGTTTCCCGTTATGGGGATGCCGTCGTGAGACGAATTTATGGAGATTGGACGAGGAAATCGCTTTCCGCATGGAAGGAAACTGCCCGGGAGCATGGATTCAGGCTTGTACAGGCTTCCTCCCATGCTCCCGGAAAGAACACGACGGATATTGCACTGGTCATAGACGCGATGGATATTCTTCGTGACGGGCGGGCGGACTGTTTCTGTCTGGTAGCCAGTGACGGTGATTACAGCCTGCTTGCCCAACGGATACGGGAAGCCGGATTGAAGGTGCTGGGATATGGGGAGGGCAAGACTCCCGTATCGCTGGTACGGTCCTGTTCCGTGTTCCTGTATGCCGACCGGAAGGAAAACAAGGTTTCGGACAATACTCCCGAATTCTTTATCCGAAGGGACATGGAGTATTTTGACAAGGCTTTTGAGCAAGCGGCTGACGGCAAAGGGGAGGTGTCCCTTTCGCTGATCGGCGGCGCATTGAAAAAAATGATGCCCAAATTCAAGGTCAGGAGATATGGATGCAAGACATTGGGCAAACTTTATGAAAGGCTGGACCGGTACGAGCTGGTCATGACAGACAAGGGAGTGGCAAGTGCCGTGCGGCTGAAAGGCTGAACCGCACGGCGGGAATAATCAGGAACCGTCAGTTTCCTTTTATGCATCCTTGCCATGGCATAAAGGAAACTGACGTTCGTTGTCTATACCGGGATGGGATTTATCCGTAGTGTATCGAGATTGAGATAGGCCCCCCGGTAGAATGTCCTTCCTTCCCTGAGCATGCGCCACAGGATGTCGCAACCGGTTTGTGCCAGTATGGAATTGATGAAAAGGTCCTGCTTCTGCAAGGCTTCCGCCAGCGAGCAGCTCGGCCCCGAATCCTTTTCCTTGATGGTGGAGTAGCGTACCTCTTCGGTAATGACATTCATGCGGGGAATGGCCAGGTATTCGTTGGATACGGGCTGGAGGATCTTGCTACGGATGTTCCCTATCAGGACCTGTCCGGTGGTCCGGGCATTGCCGAAGTCCATCCAATATATGGGTGATTGCTCGTTGTTGGAAGTGTGTTCCCGGTGTTTCTTCAGGAATCGCCAGAGGTTCATCCGGGAGCGGGTGTTGTCAGTACAGGTGACGATGATGTTCGCCAGGACGGGTTCTTCCCGGTCCGCAGAGGCTTTCAGCGGATAACGCTGCCCTTTTGCCTCCCACGAGAAGCCGAAAAAGCGGTTGATGCGGGTCACAAGTGCCACCGCCTTGTTCAATCCGAGTTCCGATCCGCTGAACAGCTGGCGTCCGATGTTCGCTTCCGTAACGGTATCGGGGTCGAAGACCGTCACGTGCAGCCCCGGATGTCCGAGTGCCTGCAATGCCACGCTCATCCGCGCCAGACCGGTGGCCACCTGTGAGCCTGTACCGCCCGCACCGATTACGAAGACGGTCACGGGATGGTAGGGGTTGAGCAGGTATTTGTCTGTATAATGAATCTTTTTCATGCCAGTAAGTCTTTAAGTCGTTTGTTCATGGGTTTCAGTTCGTTCTCGTCAAACGGATTGGTGCGTGCCTTTTCCGTTACCGAGACCAGGTTGCTTTCAGTCGGATTCCTGTTTCCTCCCAAATGGGAGAATTCGCTGAGCCAGAAACGCTTTTCCCAATATTCAAGGAGCTTTGAGAACGTCATTTCTTCCGGAGTTTCCAGCGAGGCGTTTCCCAGACAGACACTGCTGCCCGTGACATTGAAGAAAGGAGCGAGGAAAAGCGGGCTGTTTTCCGCCAGGACTTCTCCCTTGTAGGAGAATATCTCCATCCTGTCGCCGGAAACCTTGTAGATGACGCCGGGCATATTGAATGTCCCGTCGGGAATATTCAGGCTTCCGGCAAAGAACATCTGCCGTTTTCCGGGCGGATTGTACCAGATATACCTCTCGTGCCCCTTGCGGACATCACACCACAGCATGTTGGCGGGGATTTTCCCGTGCGGCACATTCAGCCGGTCATCCATATAGGATTCCACCAGGGCGTTCATGAACTCATAGGTAACGGGAGCGGCAGCCTCCATCCTGCCCCTGTCGTTGATGGGATGCAGTTCGAGGTAATACGTCCCGCTCCTATAGTTGTTCTCACGGTATTCATATGCGATCAGTGCCGCCTTGGGCACCATTATCTGTTTAAGTTTGCCAGTCAATTCATTCATATCGTTCATTTTAGAAGTTATCAGCTATATGTTTTGTAAAACGGTCCAGCCATTTGGAAAGCCTTTCCGGGTAGTCGCCCATTTGTAGGAGACAGTCCGTTTCCGGTGTCAGTAGCTTGTATGTGACCGGGGTAAGGGCATAAGTCTCCTGGTAGTCCGAGTTCATATACCCCTTTATACACTCTGCCAGTGCATCGCAGGTGGAATAGACCAGCATGACCTGGCTTTCCATTCCCACCGGGTAAAAATCGCGCTCCTCCTCATACGCCCAATCGTACAGGTAGTCTGTGAGGTCCGGGCTTTCCGGGGTAATCAGTGCCATGCCCTCCCTTATCAGTTCCAGCAGTTTTTGCTCCTTCCCCTTTTTTGCCCGGTAATTCCGTACTGCCTCTTCCAGAGAGTTACAGAACGGTTTTCCCGACATCCGTTTGAGAGCTTCTGCCCGTTTCCCGGACTGGTAGGAATCCGCCAGCCGCCTGTTCGCCCTGATCTCTTTCGGGGAGGCGTCGGAATCCCGGTTTTCCCAGTCTTCCAGTTCCTCTATGGCAAAATCATAGCAAAACGCCTCGGTGACATTGCAGACTCCGTGATGCCGGACGAATTGCCGGACGAACTCCCTGACAATGTTCCTCAATGATACGGGAAGCCGTTCCGTAAAGTCGATGGGAATCCAGAACAATGCGGGTTCCGGCCAGTCGTGGTATCGGAACAGGCAGAAGTGGAGCCTTCCGTCTTTCTCTTCCAGATTGACACACTCCGGCACGTTCTCTTCCATAACCTTGTGCAGTTCGATGATTTTCAGACGGGGGCTGCCCCCTTTCCTGTATCGGAAAGGGAGCTTTATACCCATAAGTCCGGCATAGTTCAATGCCGATTGATAGAGATAATTGAAATTATCCGGTGTCGTGAGATTGACCAGGGAACCGTCATGTTCGTATTTATGCCAGAAATCCGGTGCGAAAGGAGTGATTCTGCCGGTCAGAAAAGCATTGTGCCTCCCGGTGGCGGCAGTATCCTTCTTTTTTGTCCCGAGATTCCTCTTCGGATGTCTGATGCGCCGATCGAGCGGATAATGAGTCCCGCCAGATTTTCCTTGGCTGATTCTGATAGCTGTCTGCATGGTTTGTCCTCCTTTTTCTTTCTCTTGCCCATACGCTTATCCTTTCACTCCGATGGTTGTCTTGAAGCGGTAGACCGCCTTGTCCTCCTCCCATTCCGGCCCGTGAACGGTCGCCGTTGTCAGTTCGGGATAGGTCATGGAGTAGAAGTCCATCACCTCGTTTACGGACAGGCTGCTGTCCGGATCGCTCAATACCAGTTCCTTGGAGTCCTTCTTGAATTTGAAAATTCTCTGTAATCCTTTGATTTCAAGTGCCATAATTTTTCTATTTTATAAGGTTCAACAATATACCATGTCCATTTGTGCCATGTCCGTCATGCGGCATTCCTTCGGGAAGTCCGGATATTCTGCGTACGGGTCTTCCCTGAGCATTTCCCGGTCATCCTCGCAGTCCTTGTCGAAGTTGTACATTACAGCCTCCTGCACCGGTGCATACTGTGACGGAGCCGGTTGCATCCATTGCTTTCCGTCTATCTGCGGTTGCGGCATCTGTACCGGTTGATGGAACTGGATACCTTGCGGTTGTGGAACCGGTTGCGGTTGTGGTGCAGGCTGCGCGTATTGTACGGGCTGCGTTTGCGGCTGTCCGGGATATACTGCCGGTTGAGGCGTTTGCGGTTGTGAGACGGGTTGCGGAACCGGAGACGGCTGCTCGGGCAAGAACATCGGGATTTGCTCTCCGCTCCGGTATTGCGGTGCCGGGGCTGCCGCCGGTTGCGATGCCGTTTGTTGTGGAGCCGGCTGCGGCTTGGGCATTGGCGGTTGTTCCATACCGAACAGGCTTCCCTCCGATGCCTTTTTCTGCACTTCCGCCATTTTATCGTCGATTTCCGCTTGCTTGTCCGGAAGTGCCAGCACCTTTGCCTGCTTGAGCCATGTCAACGCTTCGGAATAGCGTTTGCCGGTCATGGCATCCTCCGCCTTCTTAAGCAATTTTTCCATCTTTTCCCGTTTCTCGCGGACCTCTTTGGACTCTTTCTCCACCGCAGACCTGGCGGCTTTGCTTTGTGAGGCCGCCTGTTCCGCCTGCTTCTCGAACGTTTCCAGGTTGGTAAGGATGCCCTGCGCTTTCTGTAAAGGTGTGCCGACAGCCTGCAGGAAGCCTGCGTCCAGCTCTTCCGGCGTGCCGTTCAGGATGAGCGGAACGATGCGTTCCCCATCCTTTACTCCTGACCGTCTGGGAACAACGGCCACCGTCAGGTTGTTGTTTACTCGTCTGATGTTGATGCTCAGGTCTGTGCCTGCCGTAATCATTTGGTTGATTGCTTGAAAAAACATAATGGTAAAATTTAAAATGTTATACATGGGTTTCCTTGAAAAAATCCTTCAGGATTCTCTGCCTGTCCGGATTCGAGGCGATGCCTTTCAAGGGCTCCAGATAGTAGCCGATACGTTTCGGTCCGTCCGTCGTATCGGGAATCTGTCTTTTTACAGGTCTCACACGGTTTGTGGTGGGCCATGCAGCCGGCATGACCGGAGCCGACGGGGTAAATGTAAAAGTTCTCATATCTTCAGCATTTAATGATTATACAAGCATGCCCATGGCAATCAGGACAAGGATTGTTTTCAGGATGAAGGTGAATGTCCTGAAGATAAGACTGACCAGAGTTCCCGACAAAAGGAACAGGACGAGCAGATACACGGGAATGATACCTTTGCTGTAGAGCAGGCATATTCCTGCAAGCAGAACCAGTGAGACCACTTGTTTGCAGATGTTTTCGATGAGTTGCAGTTTCATGTCTTTAATTTTTTAAGAATGAATAAATAATCCCATCGGGATATGTTTTCCCGATTTTATAGGCCTCCGGCCCTTGGATTGCCTTTTTGCGCAAGGCTTGGCAAAAGAAAATACCGCAGCGAAGCGAGGATGATTTTCTTTTAGCCAACCAAGCCCCCAAGGGGGGCCGCCTTGTGGCAAAAACGAGGCAATCCAAGACCTTTGCCGCTTAAAAGCGGAAAACGTATCTTGCACATATAAAAAGAGAGGCACGGACCCTAGTCCGCACCTCTCTTGTACCCTGACATGCCGGCAACCGCTTACATGGAGCCATGTGGCCGGGCTTCTTCCGGATGGTTCCGGAATATCTCTCCGGTCACCTCATTTACCGTTTCCAGCACGCCGTCCAGAAACTCCTTCTGCGTGAGCTCCCCCCGCTCTATGCGTACCAGTTCCGTTTCCCAACCGGAGGTGAGGGAGGCTTCCGCCACTTTCATTCCACGTACCGTCTCATATAAAAGAAGGCCTTTGGGGGTCGGGATGATGTACCTGCCCGAATAGCGGATGTATTTGCGGTCCAGAAGCGTACGGATGATGTTCGTACGTGTGGATACGGTTCCCAGTCCGGCCTTGTCCATATAGTCCGTCAATTCCTCGTCCGTATAGGGGGAAACAGGCAGGGATTTCCTGTGTATGAGGCTGCATCCCGCCACCGGCAGCGTCTCCTCCCGCAAAAGTTCAGGTGGAACGGGGCAGAGGACACAGTTTTCTGAAACAAGGTGTTCCCTCTGGAAGACACCGAGCCATCCCGTTTCCAGGATACGGTATGTACGGATTCGGAACTTGCGTGCGGCGCATACCGTTTCAACCGTTGTGTATTCCACCTTACACGGTGGCATGAACGTTTCCAGCATCCTGCCGACAATGAGCGTGTAAACCAGCCTTTCCTCCCTGTCCAGCTCGCCGGGCTGTACGCCGGTGATGACAATGGCATGGTGCTCCGCCGTATCCTGTGTCCCGGTCATACCTTTCCTTGCCGTAAGGTTAACCATACCGGCATATTGGCGGAAATCCTTGCCGGACAGCAACTTTTCCATAACCGGAGGTAACATGTCATACACATCCCGGGGCAGCAGGCGGCTGGAAGTGCGCGGACAGGAGATCAGTTTTTTCTCGTACAGGCTCTGGGTGATTTCCTGTACCCGTATGGCCGTCAGGTTATGGTAACGGTTCGCATCTTTCTGAAGCTCGGTCAGGTTATAAAGGGCCGGCGCGCCGATTTCCTCTGTCCGGCTGCCGACAGCCGTGACACGTGCATACCCTGCCGCCTTGCAGTCCTCGTACAGTTCCAGGGCGTCCCGGCGGTTCCCCAAGTCTTCCACGTGGCGCATCTTCATTATTTTCCCGTTCTTGCAGAGGCTGATGAACACGGGCCAGCTGTCAGCGGGAATGTGGTTCTCCCTCTCCCGGTACCGTCCGCTTATGGCCGCCAGTACAGGGGTCTGCACCCTGCCCAGCGAATTGTTTCCGAAGCCTACCGCCTTGCAGACGGCATAGCTTGAATTGACCCCCAGAAGCCAGTCGGCCTTGTTGCGGCTGTCTGCCGCCAGGAACAAGTTGTCGAACAGGGCGCATGGGCGGAGGTTTTCCATGCCTCTGGTGATGGCCTCGTCCGTCAGGGATGAGATCCACAGGCGGAGGCAGGGTTGCTTGCATCCCAGAAAGCGGTAAAGATACCGGAACAGCATTTCCCCCTCACGGGAAGCGTCGGTTGCCGCAATGATGGTGTCGCACGCGTCGAACACCTTGGCTATCACCTTCAACTGGAGTACCGCATTGATATCGGGATTCCATCCCGTATCCGTCTTGACGTGCCTTACCGTCAGGAAAGGAGGGGGCAGCAGGGGGAAGTCCTCCCGCTCCACCCATGACGTACCGGAATCTTTCGGCATCGCCAGGGAAAGCATGTTGCCGTATGTCCATGTCACCATGTATCCGTTTCCGGTCATGTATCCGTTCTCTTTTCTGTCTGCTCCCAGAACTCTTGCTATCTCTCTGCCCACATTGGGCTTGTCAGTCACTATCGCTATCATATTCTTTTTCTTTTTGATGTTCCGTGCCGTTTCTGGCGGCACGGAACGTGGGTTAAACCTGTTGTTTCCCGGTTAAATTTCCGGTGTCTCCTTCTGACGGAGACCGTTTATTTCCATGACCGGTCTGCCGTTGCCGTCAGGTACCAGCTTCAGCGTGGCGTCCATCGTCAGGCTGATGACCGGTGTGCGGAGTTTCAACGGGGCGATTTCCGTTTCCTTGCCTTGCAGCAACAGTTCCATGTCACCGCTGGTTTCCAGTTGTTTTTTACTGATGCCGGCGGCCTCCAGACCGTTCCAGTCAATGTCTTCCGCCTTATAGATGTGGCGGACATTCTGATTCGTATTCATACGATTCGGGGATTTTAGGTTTGTGTAATTCGTTCTGTTTCCCTTTGGCCGGGTTATACCGCCTGTGAAGCGCCTTTCTTCTGTTCCTGCTGCTGCCCCTGTGCGGTCTCCGTCTGTGCGGCACGACGGGAAGTATCCCGGCGGATATCCGGATTCTCCTGGAAATATTGCAACTGTCCTGAATAGGGGTTGACTTTCAGGTAGGAGCTGAAGGACTGCCCGTTGTTTTTCAGCCCTTCGACAAGGATGGTCTTTCCATCCTGAAGGTTCGCCCTTTCCTGTGCCGTGAACACATGACCGTAAACCTCCGCCGGGATGCGTGGCGCCTGCTGCTCGTTGAACCCGTCCGGCGTGCGTGAATACATCGTCCTTCCGGTATTCATGTCCAGTTTGACAAACGAGGAGAATTCCTCTCCCGTACGTCCGATCATGTTTTCCAGATAGACCGCCTGTCCCTTGCGCAGGGTTTCCTTGTCCTCGGGTGTCAACTGCACATTGCATATTTCCTTGGGGATATAGATCTCCCCCGTTTCCGGGTTGTGGCGGGTGTAGTTCGGGCGTCCCGTTGTCTGGTCTATCGTGACAAATGAGGAGAATGTCCCGTTTCTGTTCTTGAACTTCATGTCCTCCACCAGGATGGTATGCCCCTCGCTGAGCATCTTTATCTGGGTGGGCGAGAGCGGCACGCCCCCGATGGAACGCTCGTTGAAAATCTGGTTTTTCGGGAAGATGAACTCCAGCCCCCTGCGCTCGGCGCTGTACTGGAGCGTGGCGTCGAACCCCTTTCCCGCCTTGGAGGTCATGCCCTCCACCTTGACGGGCTGTCCCTCCTTCAGCAACCTGATTTCCTCGTCCGTAAGCCTTACCCCGCTCACTTCCTGCGGGATGTAGACATGCTCCTGGCGGACAGCGACCAGCTCGTTGGTGTTCTTGTCGATGGAGATCAGGCAGGGGGTATATTCACTGCCACGCAGGTTGAGTTCCGCCACACGCCCCATGTTGCCGCTCTCACGCAGGTTCTTCTTGTCCTCCTCGCTGAAGTTGAATCCGAAATAAGGGCGTTCCAACTGCGGCTCCTTGCGTATGCCGTGAATGGCCAGTCCCACCTGTCCATCCTGTTGCGGGATGAGTGAGAGCCTTGCATCCAGTTTGGCTGTCAGCAAACCGGAAAGATGGATTGTCAGGGGCACCAGCTTGTTGGTCTTGTAGCCCTTCAGCATGGAATCAAGGAGTCCCTGCTGTTCTAGCGAAGCCTTTGAGATTCCGACCTTTTCCAACTCCTCCCAGTTGACCATGTTCTCATTATACCGGTAATGCGGTCCTTGCGACTCCTGCGCTGCCTGTTGAGCCTGGGGCTGCTGCTGTTGCTGTGCCGCCTGCTGTACCTCGCTCTGTTGCAGGGGTTCCTGCGGTTGTGTCTCTTTGTCTGCCATAGCTGTTTTTTCTTTTTGGTTTACACTTTGTTCCTTCTTGTTTTCTCTCGGACGGATTTCGTAGCGTTTGAGGAACTCCTTCACTGCGTCCGTCTTTTTCCCTTCCGCCAGGTCCTTGATGGCCTGCTTGTTCATCTTGTAGTCGTGGAAGGTCATGCGGAGCAGGCGGAAATGGGTAGGTTCCTTGAGCTGGCTCCAGAAATTCTTGATGAAGTTTTCGAGTATGCTCGAGTTCTTGTCGAATTTCAGGAATGAGTTCTCATTCTTCTCGTCCGCCGGAACCGTCTTGACCTTCCCGTCCTTGTCGATCTCGCTGACTACTTGTACACCGGCTTTCGGGTCGCTCTTGTTATGGACCAGCATCAGTTCGGTGATTTGTTCCACCGGAAGTGCATCATTCTTAGCCCTCGGTTTTCGGGTCCGTTTAGGCTTTTCGTTCAGGTTCTTTTCCTGTGCCATACATTTTCCTTTTAGGGGTTAATAAATTGCTTTGACGCTTCAAATGTATAGGCTAAATTTGAATAAAACGCTGATTTTCAAAAAGGTGTCATCAGATGTCATCAAATGTCATCATATGTCCGAAAAAGTGGTTTTCAGATGAGGGTGGAATGTCGGCGAACAGGGGGAAAGCCGGGCAAAAAGAAATATGCGACAAGAAAAAAGAGAAGCGGTATGTATGGCAGGAGAAGGAGCAGGCGGAACAAACAATGCGGAACCATGCAGAGCGGAGGGAGCTGAAGCCCCCTGTCTTCTCATGGCTTCTTTTATTTTTGCGAAAAGATTCTTGTGAGACCTATACCCCAGACGGTACATGTGGGATTTCGTGGGGTATGAGATATGCCTTCCTCAATATCCGATATTTTTTATCCATGCGTCACGTCGGTCGCAGTTTGCCCCTGTAATCGTTTCTCAAATCGAATTTGGATTGCCGCCGCATTCTTTTTCGTGAAAATTTTCCACGGCGAAGCCGCAAGGAAAATTTTCACGAAAAAAGTGTAGGAAATGCGGCTGGCAAGACTAATTCGATTTTCCTTTGATGAAGGGGGAAACTGTTCTGGCAATATCCATCCGCCTGTCCTTTTAACATATTATTTGCTAATACCATGTATGCTCATTTTTTTATAAAGGGTGGGGCGGCTTATTCCCAGCAACGCCGCCGCTTGTGTCAGGTTTCCTTTGGATATGGATATTGCCGTCTTGATTTGTTCAATGTTCCTTTTCTCGTCTTTCTGCAAACATTTGTCTATCTTTTTTTTCTTGGCAGAATTCGGAGCATCCGTTTCCGTCTGTTTCAACCGTAAAAAATCGGGAGTTATCAAATTTCCTTTGCATATCAATACCGCCGCATAAACAACCTGTTTCAACTGCCTGACATTTCCCGGCCAGCTATACCCCAACAGCATTTCTTTTGCCGGTCCGTCAAAACCCACCACCTCTTTCCGGAGTTCCGCACAAGACTGTTCCCTGAAAAAATCCGCCAGGGGAAGTATGTCTTCCAAACAATTTTGCAGCGCAGGTACGGTAATCGTAAAGTCATGGAAACGATACAACAAGTCTTTGCGGAAACGTTTCTCGGCCACCGCCTGGAACAAGTCCTCGTTGGTTGCCGCGATGATACGCACATCCATCCGCCTGTCCTGTTTCCCGCCCACCGGACGATAGCTCCGTTCCTCCATGGCACGCAACAACATCCGTTGTGTCTCTATTGAGAGATTCTCCACTTCGTCCATGAACAAGGTGCCTCCCTGCGCTTCCAGGAAATACCCCGCCTTTTCCTCGGTAGCCCCTGTGAAGGCTCCCTTGACATGGCCGAAAAAGGCGGAAGCGGCCAGATCTTTGGACAAACTGCCACAGTCAACCTTAATATACGGTTTGTTGGCTCTGAGACTCCTCCTGTGTATCTTATTTGCCAGATGTTCTTTTCCGGTTCCCGTGTTCCCCAGTATCAACACTGTCATGTCTGTTGGTGCAACCAGGTGGATATATTGGTTCAATTCGCAAAAAGAGGCACTCCTGCGTTCGTAAATCACTTTGGAAAAAGTATCGTTTGCCGCTTTTATCTTTCTTATGGCGGGTAACAGCTTGTCTTCAACCAGTGGTTTGAGGATAAAATCCTCCGCACCTAATTTCATGGCATGGACGGCAGAATGTATCTCCTCATAGTTGGTCATCATTATGAACGGATGCATGTACCCGTTATCCCTCATCCATTTCAACAAGGCGGTACTTTCCCCGTCCGGCAGCCTTAAATCCGCCAATACCATATCATCCTCATGGATGGAACCCCTAATCATTTTTTTTGCCTGTGCCAGCCCGTGTGCCTTCATTGTCTTAAAGTCCGCCTTTTGCAAAAGACTACAGATATAGTCACAGAACAAGATATTATCCTCAATAACAATCACTTTCATAGATTTTCTTTGCCTGTTGTGCCAAATAAATTATTTCTTTTCCTTTATCCAATACTTTTTGAACAGTCCGTTTCAATTCTTCAACCGAAAGCTCCCCGGAACCCTGAAGCAGCGCAAACAATTCACGTAGCGGTTTACCGGCATGAATAATCTCCCATGAGCATGTCAGATGGTGTACCCACTCCTTCAGTGCCTCGTGATCATTCTTTTCCGCACTCTCAGCCACCGCTTCCATATCCTTTGCGGTTTCCTCAATCAAGGTATCAAGCATCGCCTTTTTGTCTCCATGCTCCAACAGAGTATGGAAATCAATTTGTTCCAACTGCCTTTCGTTTCCTAAGCATTCTGCGCATACCTGCAACAATTCCTCAGCCGAAAACGGTTTTTTCAAACAAGCCGAAAACCCCGCCTCACGCAGGTCTTCCGCCTTGCAGCTCCCCGAAGCGGTTGCCGCTATGACCGGAATGCTCCTTGAATTTCCCACTTTTGCCATGCGCAGGAGTTTCAGCACCTCAAACCCGTTCATCTGTGGCATTTTCAAATCCGTAATCAACAGGTCATAGCTTTGGCAACGTACATGTTCCATCAAGTCACGTGTATTCTCACATACCGTACAAGTGACTCCATGATGCGCGAACATTTCCCTGATCGCAGCCAACAAGACGGTGTCATTGTCCAATACCAGAACCGTAAACGGCTGTATGGGAATCCTGTCCTTGTCGTTGCCGTTCACACTTTCCTCTGCCACAGGCAAGGGCAAGTAGACAGTAAAACGGCTGCCTACACCTTTCCGGCTTGTCAGCTCTATCCTGCCTTCCAGCAACTCGACCAGGCTTTTGACTATTGAAAGCCCAAGGCCGACCCCTTCTTCCGCAATCGCGTTGGGAAGCCGTTCGAATGCCGTAAAAATACGCGCCTGCTCCTCGTCATCCATACCGGTTCCGGTATCTTCCACCGTAAGCGCCAATATCCCTTTTTCAAATCGCGTACGTAATGTCACCGTTCCCTGTTCTGTAAATTTAATCGCATTTGACAACAGGTTGCTCCCTATCTGGATTATTCTTTTTTTATCCCCGACAACAACCGCATCCCCGGCACTTTCCATGTTTAAGGACAAGTTCTTTCCTGCCGCCAACGGCAGGAAATCCGTTTCCAATACCTCCATGACAGAGCATAACCTGAACGGGGCGGGACTGGCTTTTTCCTTGCCGCTTTCCAAACGGAAAAATCCCAGCAGGGCATTCAGCATGGAAGCCATATATTCTGCCACCTGCCGTATATTTTGGTTATACTCCTTACGTTTCAACGTCCTCCTCTCCGTGGCAAGCAATTCCGCATAGCTGCTGATGGTGGCAAGCGGAGAACGTAAATCGTGCGTCACCGCCAGCATGATTTTTTTTCTTGCTTCAATCAGCTTCTTGTTTTCAACGACAGTCTGCCTCAACTGCCGGACCGTATCCTCCAATCTTCTTTTATAGCGGTTTATGCGTATCATATACCTGTGTATAACCAGATAAGACCCTACTAATAACAGTATCATGAATGCCGTCAAACCAATGACTACGGCAAATGATTGTTTTTCAGCCTTTGCAATCCTATCTTCCCGTTTCTTCAGCTCTGTTCTTGCCGCCTTGTCCATGTGTACAATCATCTGCTGTAGCTGCTTGTTCAACATTCTGTTCTTTCCGGCTAAATAGTTCGTCTGCTCAGCCAGTTCCCGGGTATATGCCTGATGTTCGCCCACTACCTTTTGGTTGAGTGCATAAAGCATGGAAGCCGTGGAGGGGGAATCCGCCTTATCACGTTTTCTGAACAGCCTCTTCAGCAATCCCCCCTTTTTATTGGTTTCCCGTTCACTTTGTCTGGCAATAACCGGAATTTGTGCCGCAATTTCCTGACTGACCTCTTCCTGTTTATGCACCAGAGATATGATTTTTTGCATATACAGTTCCTTGTCTTTCCATAAAGTACGGATACTGTCCATGTGGGAGTTGGGATTGCTGTTGTTAAATTCATATAACAAGCTGTCAATATGCTGTTTCCGTTTGCGGAATGTAAGAAAATCCTGCTCGTTCCATTCCATGAAGGTTTCACACAATAAAGAAAGGCTAAGCATTTCCACATATATATCATTCATGTCATGTTTCTGACGGTTGATTCCCCGGACTTCCACTTCCCGGACCTTCATCTCTTTCCATTCATGGATACCGGCGTATACAATACAGCTTATGATTATAATTTTGGTGATGTACCCGACCGCTATTGGGGCGAGAAGAGGTTGCGAACATAAAGATTGTCCCAACAATTTATTCCAGCTTTTCAATTATCTACTTCCTTTTCTGATTAGTTATACTCAATTAAAAATCCTTTGCAAAATAAACCGACCAGTCGGTTTGTTTTGCAAAGGTAAGTTTTTTCCAAGAATAATGAAAGGAGAATTTGTTTCAGCAAATGATATTTAACAGCTTATCTGCCTAAAGACCAATGTTGTGGCTCAAAAAAAGGAAAGAAATACAAACGTTGAGATTACATTTTTAAGAACATACCCAAAAACGTCTTACCGATGGAGGTGTTCAATATCTGCCTGCTGAATTCCGCAGTATCGTTTACACACATCTTATGGTTGCAAGCCATATTTGAAAGGAAGTCCTGTTCCTTGGCAAAAAGTTCCTGGTACATTTGAGAAAAATCGTCCATATACTCGTGGGCGGAAGATACAAACTGCATATAATGCATCAAGCCATTACCATTCAATTGTTCAGGAAAACTGTTTATCACCCGTTCTATCGGATTCCGGTACAGCCTTAGAAACTCATCCCAATTTTTTTCTACTGCTGAGTCTATTTCGGTTGGAAGTTGGGATGCAGGAAAAAAACACATTTTCACAACCGCATCCACCAACAGTCTTTTGGAAGGAAAATAATGAATGACGGCCCCCTTGGATTTATGCACGGCAAACGCCACATCACAAAATGAAGTTTGTTTCATACCTTTCGCGATGAATAACCTATACGCCTCCTTAATAATCCTTTGTTTCAAGTTCGGGTTCATCTTACAGCTATATTACAGAAGAAATAGCACAGATGCAATCAACAACCCAAACGTGGCAGTGGAATGCCTAGAGATGAAGCTGACGCACCTGTGCTATATATCTTAATATAGCGCAAGCTGTCATATTCCATCTTATCTCTTTGAAATTTTCCACTTTTCGTTTGAAAGATGATATATGATACTATACTATGTCGTTTTTATCTGCGCAAAAATACGCTATTTATCGTTTATTTCCAAACTTAAACCACACTTAATAATACAGTTCCATAAGAAAAACGCCCGCTTTCAGGAACAAGCAGCAATATTTTTTCTCCAGATGTAAGTTCGTGCGTCTTCCAGAACTCATCCAAAATTGCGAATATAGCTGCTGAAGCGATATTGCCGACCTTTGGCAAATTCGTGAACCATTTGCCCTCATCAATTCCGATTCCCGTTTGTTTCAACTCATTTATTATTTTGTCATAAAAGAACATGGAAGAAACATGAGGCAGTACATAAGAAATCGTATCCGGTGATACTTTGTGTTTCTCTAAACAATATTTGATATGTTTTGCCCAATATGGTACAGCCTTTTGTTCCAATAATTTAATATCTTGTTTTACTGTAAAGAGTGAACGATCTACAAAATCTTGAGAATTAAATGCTTTCCAACTTTTTAATTCTCCATTTTCTGTTTTTTCTGCCCCCATAAACATACATGTTGGTAATTCATTCGCAAATGAGGTCATTTCCACCCATTCAACCTTTAAAGCCTTTTCATTACCAGGATTGTCTTGAAGCAATACAGCGCTGGCCCCATCACTCAACATGAAACGTAGAAAATCTTTCTCCAATGCCATGTATGGCTTTATTCCAAGATTAGCGCATTTCTCATACTCTAAATCATAGTTTTTGGATAGCAAGCCAGCTGATGCCAATTCTGAACAGCTACAAACAGCATTCTGTTTTTCACCAGATAAAATACTCCAATAAGCGATTTTAAATGCTTGAATGCATGACAAACAAATACCGGCTGATGAATATATTTCCATTGGCTTGTTTTTTAGCAAGCCATGTACCATAGAGGCGTGTGAGGGTAATATCTGATCCGGACTAGCAGTTGCGCACGCTAACAAATCCAAATCCTGCATTGGAAGAGGATGTTTCGCCAACAGACTATATATAGATTGTGCCGCCAAGTCTGCATTAGTATGTGTCATAGTCTGATTAGTATCAATGGCATAGAAGCGTTGCTTTATACCATTCTGTCTAAGCACAATGTTTTTGACACGAGAGTGTGAACCGGAAATTAAGCCCAAATACTCCTCTATTTGGTCATTGCCTATAGGAGAGTTGGGGAAGTAAACTGCTGTTGTTGTTATAAAAACTTCTTTCTGCATTTAAATTATATTTTTATTAAATTATAAATGAATATAAATTGCTTTTTTAGCTCTGGTATATTTAATCCGTTTTCTAGGGCATCATTATAAGATTGCCCAAAGAAAAGATATTTAAACTGTTTGGCAAGATACCTGCAATCATATTGTTTATTTATTTCTCCCTCATTCTGAGCCTGTTTCAATATTCTTTCCCACAACAACAATTCTTTTTGTGTTATTATTGTTGTTTCTTTTGTGAAATTAGGATAAAATTTTTCAGCTTGTAGAATTAAGTTCATATATGCTCGTGTTCCATTAGTTTTAGCTTCCGGCAAGATGAACTGAGTTAAATAATTCATAGTACGCTCAACATTAACAATATAGTGTTCTATAAATTCATATAAAGACATGGCCTTTGAAGTTTGCAGTTTGTTGTCAACATCCTGCTTTCGGAGTATATATTGATCTATCACATCAATAAACAATTCTTGTTTTGTAGGATAGTGATATGACATACATCCTCTCGACAAATTGAGGCTTTTCTCTATATCTTTTAAGGGGACCATGCTATAATCTTTTGTCAGAAACTGTTTGAAAGCAGTCTCCCTTATTAAAGCTTTTGTTTCTGAACCTTTTGTTCCTTTCATGATATTCTTTTTTTTGCATCATACAAAAGTAGTTCTTTTTAAAAGAATATGCATTTTGTTTTAGTATTATTAAATATGCCTTTTTTATATGAGTCAAAGCCTTTTATGCATTTACGGCACACCGATTTGCAACACCTTTTTATCTTTTGTTTCCTATGCGATATATTATTTTTCACTATATTTGTTTTCAAATAAGCCGATTAGTCGGTTTGTTTAACATAGGGGAACCCAAACAGAAAGTGGAATTTCAAACAGAGATGTTCCCCTGTGTTTTTCATTCCATATTCCGATAATTCATCCATATTCCATTTATTGCACTCAAAAAAAATACCGACTGGACGGTATTTTTTTGAGTGCAAAAGTATAAATATCCCCAACAAAAACAAAGGGAAAAGCCAATTATGCATCCTATCGGCAAAAAAATACCGGTAAAATGTACATTATTCGCTTTTCCCTATGAGGAACAATATGCAGTTGTCTTATCTCGAAACCATCTTTATATTAACCTGTACCCCCTGAGAGTTTAAAACACGAACCGGTGTCTTTTCTCCGGCTTTCAAATAGAACAAAAGATAATCTTTCGCACGCTGGGACTCGAAGAGACCTTTTTCACGGTATTCGGCAATCCACTTTTGGATCATCGGAATCTGCCAGCGGTTCATCAAGATATAGTAACCGAAATAATACTCCAAATCGCTCAAGAAAATATTGAGTTTCAGGTAATCCCACCAGAACTGCTCTTTCCTTTTGCTTTTGGCGTTGAGTATGACGACCTGATGCCCATAAGTGTCACGGGGATTTTCCCAATCCTGTTGGGAGACAAACACATCGGGAACCACATTGTCGGCATGGTCTTTTGCCGGAATGAAGTGAGACAAGGATTCGATGGAATCCTTTATCTTTTCATATAAGGATGGTTCGTACTCTTTGTTGTACAGTATAACATCCCGCAAACGGGTGGAAGTGAGATGGGTCACCACGGAACGTCCTATCATACAGTGATCCGGAACAGTCATTACCGATGCCAGCCTTTTCATGAATCTGATTTCCGCTTTTGCCTGTTCTTCCTTATCCGATTTTTTGAAAGGATAATCTGACCAGGCAATCTTCCGCATTCCCCGATGCAGGCCCGTGAGCTGCAAGCCCGCATAAGCGCAGAAAATGGAAGCACGAATAATCTTGAAGATAGGGGTACGGTCACCCTCGTGTGCCACGTAAGGCAGGTTTTCCACTCCAAAAAGCATTTCATTTTCCGCTATCAAGTCGGCAGAGATTGTCTTGCCTTCTTCCAGCCGTCCCTTAATCTTGAAATTACGTTTTTGATATCCCCAAGTGTGAACAGGCCGCGTAGCTATCAGCGTCACACAATAATTGCCATTTTGCGGCGTGAAATCTACATTTTGCGGCGTTGCATTGAGCATCAGTTCGTTCAGCAACTTAATCTTTTGGGTATAGTCCATAAACAATTGGTTTTAAGTGAAACATTTTGTTAACAGTGCAAATGTAGGCATCAAGTTTCGTACCGGAGTTCCGTTTTTCGCCGAAAATCACTGCAACCTCAATAATATATTCTATTTTCATTCGAGCAAACACTTTCCGTTCGGCAACAAACCGATTAACGGGTCTGTTTTTGCAAATATATCTTTTTCCCTTCAAACAAGAGGAAAATGCAGGATTTATTTTTCAGAAAACAATACATAAACAGGCTACGCAATCAATCCGCAATAAAAAGGGAGCATAAAAGAACGGTGGCAAAGGATACCAGAATCCGACGGGAGACTATAAGAACGAGATTTCCGTATCCGGCAATACATCGGAAATATTTTCAACCGGATTGATGGAAATTTTAGCAGCATGTAACCAAGACAACTTTTGCTTTAGTTTTTGCATCCAAATACTCATACGGACCTTATGTCCTTTTTCATCTGCCACATCCAGTTCTATACAGGCAATGACGACTATCTTTTTCTGCCTGTCAAGCAGCAACCGGTTAATCCGGGTGAAAAAATCTTCATCGTTGGTTGAGAAACGTGCCGCATTGGTTGCCGTAGCAATCGTGTCCCTGACTTTGACTGCAATCCTGCGCATCAACTCATCGCCTTTTGCCTGAAAAACCTCCTGAGTCTCCGCATCGTGCGTATGCCCCCTGTAATTCTTCACCTCGACCAGGAACAGCTGTCTGTTATCGTGAATGCCCAAGAAGTCCACCGCCTTGGTAGGTTGCAAGGCATTGCTTACCTTTTTGTGTGCCAAATGTTCATCATACTTGACAACAGCCCATTGGGGAGAACTAAACTTGAAGCTTATACCGCTTTCCTGAAAATCACTCATATCTGCTGATGAATTGTTGTTCCAAATCGTAAAATGCCGCATATTCCTCCAATATCGGATTGTTCTGTATGCCTGCCAAGGTTTCGCTTTCCTCTACCATGATTCCCTTATCTTCTTTTTTCAAGCCGAAGAACTTGACGGATATGTTCGTGTGCTCCTTGTATTCGGAATAGAGAGAAAGCGTATGTGTAAGCAGGTAGTCGTGAGTGGCGACGAAAATCTGCAAGCCGCATTCCTGAAGCACGCGGATAAACTTTGCCACGACTTTCACAAGAGCCGGATTCAGGTTGGCTTCGGGCTCGTCCCAGAACAGGATGGTGTCCGCATTGATTTCCCCATTCAGTATGAGGTACAAGATGGAAGCCAGCTTGCGGAGTCCTTCGGCTACCAAGTGCGCTTCCATGTTCCCTTTTTCTGTCTGTATATAGAAACGTCCGTTCATCTGCAAGACCTTGAACTGCAATTCCTGCTCCAGCAACTCGATGGCCGGTTTCAACGGATTGTCTTCCGACTCACGCAATATGGGGAGTGACAACGCGTGTGCCAGGTTGATATACGTTTGGTCAAATGAGATTTCACGTTTACTGCTCAAACCGATAAAGCCTTCGAACAAAGAGAACATCTCACGTGGGGGAATATAGATAAAGTGGCGGTCGTCCCACTTTTCGTCCGTTTCTAATTTTACAGTTGTTTTGGATGCGGATGAGAAGCTGTATTGCAACAGTTTGCCGTCTATCGTGACTGTAATGTTTGCCCTGCCTGAAGGCACTCCCTTGTTGACCAGGTTGCCTATGACATCCGGCTTGAAATAAAATATCATGTCTTCCGCCAAGATATACTCAAACTGTTCCTTGGAAGCTGAGTTCTTGCCGAGGAAGTCATGGCGTGCCTGCAAAGTTGCCGCCAAGCATTTGAGAACGTGCGTCTTGCCCGTACCATTCTTGCCAATAAGGACGTTTATCCCTTTGGTGAAATCAAACCGGGTATTTGCAAAGCCTGTAAAATCAGTTAATAATATGCTGTTAATCATTGAATATGTTTCATTTATACTAAGTAACTACAAAGGTAATTTAAAAAACGGAAGCGACAAACCCGGTTTTAAAAAAGTTATGATTATTAGCCTTATGTTTTAGAACTATCAATGATTTGCTGACAGCACCGGAAGCCCGTATTGGCGGAGGGAAACTTGATTTCAGTCTTATTGATGATACTCATGGATTTTCCCTTATTGACGATGAGAACCGAAACGAGTTTATTGGTTCATTCCAAAAAATAGAGGAATTGGATTGGGATGCCATAGCAACGGACAAAGGGCTGGATTACAAAATGTATAATTAAGAATAAAAAAATCAAGCGTTATTTTTCAGATGACCTATGGAAGAAAGGCGTTAAGAAATTCAGAATTACTCAGCGGAACAGGTGTTTTGGTTATGTGGATAATGGCGTTTTTTATGTGTTGAGGTTTGATTTGGATCATGAGTTGAGTGATGTGGGGGTAATGCTTTGTACAGTCTTGGTGTATTTTTAGTAGAAATAGAAAGCTGTCCAAAAACTCATATCCTGTTTATCTGCATTATGCTATGTTTTAGATAAGAGTTCTTGTACAGCTTGATTATACCTTTTCTATTTTAAGTCCTTTTACTAATTAACAAACAATCGCAAATTTATAAAGATTGGTATCTTGCTTACCTCCATATACTTTCAGAGGAAATTTAAGAATTACCAATCCTAATACTCATAACCGGCAGATTATAAATCCGCAGGGATGGAGAAATTTAATTCGTTTCTTTGTACTAGCATAAGTTTTAAATATTGGATATTTGTTGATTTTTAAATCAAATATAATAATACTCACGGCTTATGCTATTTTATTAGCAAACTATTTTGCAATTACAAACATAGGAACTAATATAAAGTTCGCATCTATTTCGTGTCCCATGTTTATTTTGTACAGAATAGGAATGAATCGGTCTGTCTGTTTTGAAAACATATCCTTTTTGCACCCAAAACGGAAATAGGAGTGGCGTTTTTTAAAAGATTGTTTTCCAAACCTTATCGTTTGAAAACTTTTACTGAACATAGACCACTCCCTATTAGGCTTACATCTCCTATTGATAGTGTTAGAATTCCGTATCATAATGGGATTATAAATCCACCGGAATGGGTACCAACGTCTTGATTCGCAGAATTCAATTATACAGAGTTATTTTCTCATAAATTCTAACTTTCATTTTATTATTTGTATATCTATCCTATTTAGAATGTTAGAGTGAATTGCATCTATTGACGCATTGCTACATTTTTCAATTGTCAATTTAATTAGTTGTGGTAGTTGTTCAATAGTTAAAATATCTTCTAGATATTTGTTTCTTGCAAGATATAATATTTCAATTGGTAGATATTCAATCCCTTTTAATTCTTTAATTTTTGAACAATATATATGTAGTGCATTTAACTTCTTTAGTTTTTTTAATTGTTGTAGATTATTGTTAGCAAATTTTACCAAAACAAGACTTGTCAAAGAAAGGGCATTCTCGAATAAAATTCCCCTCCAATATTCACATCCCAAATGAATGATATTAGGGAATTTAGAGATGTCTATTGTAAATTTTTGTTTTTGTTGGATATATATTTTCTTTATATTTTTTAGAGAATAGATTGAATTTAAATTTGAGATATTTTCCCAAATGCCAACAAATGATATTACTTGCAAATACTCGGAAAGTTTTTCTATGTTAATAAAGTCAATCAATATATCATTGGACATATTGACAAACTGAATTTGAGATATTTTTATTTGTCTAGCAAATTCTATACCTTCTAGAAAATCATCTGCATATATTGTTAGATATTTTCCATCAATATTTTCTCGTATATTTTTATCTAATGACATTTTATTCCTTTTAATTGTTTAAATTCAGCTTCAAAATCATCTGCTTTTTTCATTATATCATCGTATAATGCTCTGTTTTTCTGATATGCATCTGTTAACATCTTTTCTCCTGGGGAATTGATTTGGTTTAGAAAATCTATGCTTGTGACAGCTTGATTTCGCCTCATAAGTGCTGCTTCAACCATGAGACCTGTATTATTATTACCATAATCAATATGTAGTCCTTTTGTGACATTTGTGTATCCACCAACTCTAATATCCATAGACTGGTACATTCTACTTTTGGGTCCTTTCCCTATATACCACTTCTTGCCATCTGTAAACATATAAGTTCCTGTAAATCCGAAAATATCAACACCAATATTGGTATCATATATATATCCATAAAATGTCGGATTAGAACTATATAGTCTTATGGGATCTTGTGAAAAGTAACTACCAGTTTCAGGTGAATAGTATCTGAATCTATTATAATACAGTCCTGTTTCCTTATCCTCATATTGTCCTTGAAACCTGAAAGGGCAATCATTTAAAAAAAATCCTTCAAAATTTACGACTTTCCCATATATATCTAAAGTACATTCCCATGTTTTGTATCCTTTTTCATCATACATCTGTATAGGTGTACCCAAATAATCGGACACAATGGAATATTGCTTGCCATCCTGTATCTTTGCCGTAGGTACAAATGTACCTGCCTCGAACACCCAGGTAGTAATATCTTCTACCGGTTCTTTTGGAGGGATGTTTTCCTCTTCGTCCGATTGTAAGCCAATGGCTTTATAGCTCCATTCGTGTAAAGGTACGTTTCCGTTCCACACCCAGCGTGTGATCTTTCCGAAATACCGCTTGGCAGTGCGGCGCCCCAACGCATCATACCGGAACTCCACCGGTCTTCCGTCCGGGCGTATAACCTTCTTCAGCATCCCGTTGGAAGTCCACTCGTAGAACCATCCTGTACCTGTAGCCAGACAGCGGATGCCGCGCTCCTTCTCCATGCGCTTGTAGTCGAACTTTACGCCCGTTTCCTGCAACTGCTTGAACTCACGGAAAACGAGGTTCCCCTCGTCATCGTAATGATAGAAACAATCCGGGTCCTCCAAAAGTTTTCCTCCGGCACCGTACTTGCGGTCTTTCCTGTCCGGTGTCTCAAAGAGGTTGCCCACGAAGTCCGGCACACGGTAAATAACATCCGTTTCCGAACCTTGCATAGTCTCCTGCCGGATAAGGAAGTCGAAACGGTCGTAGTCGTACCGTGTGACAGTACCCGTCAACTCGTTCTCCTTGGAGAGCAGGCGGTTGGCGATGCCCCATTGGTAGCGGTAGGCACCTTTCTCTATGCCGCCTGACCGCACCGACTTGCGTATCTCCCTGCCGAAACAGTCGCGTTCCGTCCTGACAGTCACACCGCCGGAGAAACTTCGCTGCACCTCCAGCCCAGTATTGTCACGTACCCATGACGCCTGCCAGCTCTCGCCTGCTTGCATGGTCTGCAAGTTGCCTTCCCGGTCGTACGTATGACGGATGTCCGCTCCCAGGCTGCTGGTGATGCGGGTACAGTTGCCCTCGCTGTCGTACGTGCGGTTGACGATATATTCTCCCTGTTTTTCCTCTATAATCTGTCCCGTCTTCCTGTCGCGGGTGAACTCCAGCAGGTTCTCGCTGTTCTTCGCCTTGATGAGCATTCCGTCCTTGTCATACGTGTAAAGAGACACCTCTCCGTCATACTGTTCTTCCTTCAAGATATTGTCCAATCCATCGTACAGGTATTCCGTCCATTTTTCCCCGGGGCGGTTCACACGGGTAACACGTCCCGCACCATCGCGCTCGTACTCACGCCGCAAGCCGTCGAAACCTATTTCCGTAACGACTTGCCCCAGCCCGTCCAGCTCAAAGAAATAGTTGTCGCCTGCCTCGTTGCCGATGCGGCGGAGCTGCAACTCACTGTTGTAGCCGAACGTAATCCAGTGCCTGTCCTGCTCACGGCTTTTCAATACCCCCAACGCCCCGTAGGTAAACTTTACCTCACGGATGTTGTCCTTGGCATGTACCATGTTCCCCATGGCATCGTACTCAAACAGGTGCACATTGCCGTCCGGCTCTTCCAGCCGTATCAGGTTGTCCGCCCGGTCGTAGGCATAACGGGTGGCATTGCCTTTGACATCCACCGCCTGTACGAGCCTGCCCCTGCCGTCATATTCCCACCGACGGAACAGCCCGTTGGGGAACTGCAGCAGCTCCAAATCGTAACGTCCGTTGAATGTGAGCGTATAGACACGCCCCTGTCCGTCCGTTATGGTTCGCAACACGCCTCCCTCGTAGGCATATTTCACTGTTTCTCCGCCCAACGTGGTACGGCTGATGACCCGATCCTGTTCATCATAGTCCCATGAAAGCCTTTTGCCTCCCGGTGTGCGGAGTGAAACCAAGTTACGGTTTTTGTCATAGTCCAAGAAGGTGTCCTCCTCGTTTTCGTCCGTTATCCGCACCGGCCGGCCGAACTCGTTGTAGGCGGTCTTACGGGTATAGCCTTCGGGATTGACCGTGACCTCCAGCTCCTGAAAGCTGTTGTATTGATGACGGGTAATTCCTCCGTTGGCATCCACTATCTTATAGATGAGTTTGTCCTCACCGTAATAATATTCGGTTTCGGCACTTTCCCCGTTACGAATATGGGTATATCCCTTGCCGTAACGGATGAAATATTCCATCACGCCTCCATCACCCCATGTATGCACACAGCGGGCATTCTCCCCCTTACCTTCATATTCCCAATGGAAGGACATACCCCCTTGGTTGGTAAGCAGTACCAGCAGGTGCCCGCCGGAATAGACGAAATGCTTGCTGACATCCAGCGCATCGATGGTTTCCACCATGTCGCCCCGGTCGTCATAACGGTAGCGGACCAGCTTCACCTCCTCACCGTCCTGATTTACGGATACGCAGAGTACCCGTCCCGACTCGTCGGTCTCCACTTTCAGGAATTCTCCCCGTGAGGATATGATTCCTGCCAGCCTTCCCCCCGAAGCATATTCGAAGCGGACCCGGAACCCATCCTTCGCAGAAATGCCTGACACCATGCGGTAGCCGAAACGGTTTTCAGGACCGTCAAAGCGGTATTGCAGTCCCCGGATGTCTGTAAGCTGATAACCCCGAGTGTCGAGCGTCCAGGACAACTGCTCCTTGCGGTCAAAATAGCAATCTCCGGGTTTCAGCACGGGCAGGAAAGACTCCCGTCCGTCAGCATGGCGGAACAGAAAGGCTCCTTCCTCCAATTGCCGTATTCCCAGATTGTAGCTATGATGCCAATTATACCCCAACGGACCGTCCACGGCGGCGTCGCTGTAATAGGTACGTTCCCAGACGATAGGGATGGGGCCGGGCAGCTCGAAATCCACGTTGGTGTGATATACCCTGCCTGTGGCAGCATCCACCGGTTCGCCGAATGTCTTGCATTTTATGGGCTGGAGGATGTCCGCCAGTTTGTTCATACCGTTCTTTCTCAGTCTGTCAATCAGGTTCTGGAATTGGTCACCTATCTTCTTCCACATTTTACCCAAGCCCTTCAGCCCGAACTTCATTGCCAACGCGAATATGTCAATGGTAGGCGGTCCGCCCACAAGCACAGGCTTGCCTACCGATGTGATGGTAGAGAGCATGGAAGTGGGAGCAAGCAAAGCCTTGCTCACCTTCTTGGGCTTTCCCTTGCGGGGAATTGTGGGTACTCCTACGATATTGCAGGAGAGCGCCGGATGTGTGAGGGTGGAACAGGGCGCACCGTCCGCCAGGACTGTGGAACTACCCATCCACATTTCCGACTCGGACATTCCGCTGACCAACGGAGCCGGATGCAGCACGAACGCAGGCAGGTGCACAATGCCGATGCCCGCCTGCGCAATCCACTGGTTGTGTACCTTTACCGACGGGGCCATGCTCTTGAGGATGCTGCATGCCACTCCCGCCACTCCGCCGATCACAGGCGGAATAGCCGCCGCTATGCCTGCCATGATGTCCGCCATAAGGTCGTACACCTTACCCACGTGAGGTACAGGCATGATGGGGGAGGGAGGGGTGACGGTAGGATGCATGTCTATCCCTATGGACAGATCGCCGAACTTGGCGACAGGCATACCCGGCATGGAAGGAAGCATTCCGCCCAAACCAGCCTGAATCTCGTCCAAAGCCGCCTTGGAGTCTGCAAAAAGGTCGGCAAAGCCCCGTCTGACACTACTATCGCCGGTAGCGTCAGCTATATTCTTGAACACATCTGACATGGTGAGAAATTTTTAGAATGTAAAAAAGAAAACAGCCGGAGTCACCAACCGGAACACTCCGGCCGTCTAAGAAAGGACTTTATCTATGCATCCTGCGCATAATCGCTGTTCCAGTCGTTCTCGTCATCCCCTTTTGTACCTTCCAGCTTGATGACAAAACTCTTTGCCGGGAAATAAGGAGTCAGGTGAATGTCGAGGAAAATGCGGTCTTTCTGCTTCGGGTCACGCTCGAAACGAAGAATCTTGAACTTCTCAATCAAGCGTCCGGGTCCCTGTATGCTGTCCAAGAACTTGCTGATCTGACCACGCAAATCCCTTTCCGCCTTGCTGTTCCAGTTTTCAAAGGCACGGCGGTTGAGGAAGTCCATCAGCACTTTCGTCACCCAGTCGAACACACGGACCACGGAATAGGTCTGCAATCCCAGATTATCCCCATTGAACAGAGTCTTGGCAGAGAAAGCCATCACCTTGCCGTACTCCTTCACCATCGGAATCAGGCCAATCTTCTCGATTTCAGAGATCTCACTCTTTTTCAGGTTGAATGCAACCCCGTCCACCTCACTCATGGAACCGTACTTCTTTCCGGCGGTAACCTGTGCCATTACCGTCTTGTACACACTGCCCGCCAACGCCGCAGAAGGAGGAATCAACAAATCTTCCGTTTCGCCCAGTTCCGCATAACGTCCGCGTCCCACCAGGTAATTGCAGGTCATACATACATTAGACTTGTACACATCGCCTCCCGAAAGGTTGGAGTCAAAGAACATTTCTATAACGTCATCCGGCTTTTCCAAATCAGCGAAATCGGTGTAAATCATCACCTTGTTGTCATGTGCTATCTTTGCCCATTTTTCAATCACCTTGTTGGAACCCAAATACCCGGGAATAACCAAAAGAGAGTAGTTGGTACGCAAGTCCAACCGGTCATAGTTCGCACGAAGCTCGTTCGCAATGGCATCAATGAAGAAAGAATTGTCCAAATCGGTAAGCTGGTCCATCGAAGCGTTCACGATGGAGATGTTCTTGATCTTGTCGGAATCCGTATTCTTGTAGAAGAGCATGACCGTGCGGTAAGACTTCTCCAACTGCTTGACCTCCTCTACCGCCTTCAACTGGTTTTGGGAAAGCAGACCGGATACCGCCGCCGATTTCTTCTGGCACAATTCCACCATCTCGCCGATGGATTTGTTACCCTCCAGCATATCCAGCCACATTTCCAGCCGTTTTTTCAGTTCCTTGCGCTCACCCGTCCGTTCAGGATCGGAAAGGAATATGTTCCGCCGCGCCTTACGTTCCGGGTTCAGGTTCTGTATGCCGTCCACGGAAGATTCCAGGACATTAAAACCTCCAAACTTAGCCAGAACCTGCAATTCTGCATTCAGATTTCTGGACTGCTCCACAGCCTGTTGCTGCTGTACGGCAGCTTCTCTTTGTGTATTCTGTTCGCTCATAACTATCATTCATTAGCAGGATTAGACTTCTCGTTGTTCTTCAAATCGTCCAAAATGGCGGAAATCGCATTGACGAAAGCCCCGCGTGTCTCCGGATTTTCCAGTACCCGTTGCAACACCTTGTTGGAGCGCAATGACTTCTCCATCCTGTCCGCAAACTGTTTCTCCGCATTCAGCCCGGACAAGAAAGGACTCTGTTCCGTCATCTTCTTGACAGAAAAATCGCCGACATTTTGAAAACGGAAATTTTCCTCTACGGGAGCCCCCTCCGCATCCGAGAACTCGATATCTATTTCCGGCCGGAAATGTGCAAACACTTCGTCGATGTTGGTCAAGCCTGCGATCACTTCGGGAGCCACCGGTTCGTCTTTTGTCAACTGTTCCACCAATAACGTTCGGTTTTGTGGAATTTCCGCAATACCTTCGGAAGCGTCAATCTTCACCTCGTTTCCGCCGATTCCATAATTTCCAAGGTCCATACTTATTCAATTTTAAATTAAAAATATATGTTAATTAAATCTCTGTCAATTGAAAATCCCCCCTTTTCTTCTGGCCTTCGCCAACTGCATGTCCGGATTGTCCACCAATTCCTTCCAGTCGTCCCCGAGCCACTCCCGGAGCTGTCCTTCCAAAATCGAGACATCAAGCGGGGAACGAACCTGTCTTCCTGTGTGAAGAGCCAGATGTGCCGCGTAAGTGAACGTGGAACTCCGCCTGATTTCCCCGGAAAGGTAACTCCCCCCGGACAGGGCGAGCAAAAAATATTCGAAAGCCTGTTCCATCTTCCCATCTTCGTAGCGCAGGAAACCACACATGCGGTAGCCTTCCATGACATAATAAGGGTCTTTTTGCGTGATGGCTTTCCGTGCCATCCCTTCATACAAGGCAACCGCCTCCTCCCGTCTTTTCCCGGCCGTCAGAATCGCCGCTTTCATGGATACGGCCATTTTCCAATAACTGTATCCTGCCGCTTCGCCACTTTCCATCGCCTTCTCCGCCTCTTTGATGGTCGCATCGCTGTACTTCATGCTATGCCTGTATTCCCGGATCGCGTAACACGCCTCAGACGCTATGAACAGAGCGGAAGTCCGGATATTCGTATCCTTCATTTCTTTGGAAATATCCAATAGTTTTCGGATTTCCCTGTCCAATAATTTCCAATCCTGCTTTTGTGTACAATCCATGACAACCGTCACCTGCTGCTTGAACCGGTTTTCAGGCGCAATCAGGTCATTACCGCTATCCGACCGTGCCATCCGGTTATGCAATGCCGCCGCCATATCGAACCGGGGGCGTATGCAAACCACCTCCCGGGACTCGTCCAGCCTGACATTCCTGTTCCCTTTCAAATCAATGGTTGTCATCCGGATTCCCTGCGGGACGCCCTCTTTCAGCACATTGCCGAACCATCCTGTCCGGGAGCACCCCCTTTCCTGTTCCGGAGGAAAGTACAGACAGAAAAAGGCATCATCCAACCGGGAGATACATGCTTTGAAACGCAACATCTCTCTCCACAAGTTGCCCGCCGTATGTTCAACCGACACATCGGGGGTATATTCTTCCTTCAACAGCCCGTCGTGCCGCAGAGCCCTGAGAATATCATACTTCTCCTCAACCTTTTCCGAGAACCAGCCCGCATATTCCTGCCAGAGCTGTTCGGCGTATTCCTCGTCATCCCCCTTATACGGAGTATCAAAACGAAAGAATATATCGTCGAACCGTCCTACCGGAGAACGTTCTATTTCCAAAAACCTGTCCACCAGGTCCACATCATTCTGACCGACAATCCATACAGACAGTTTCCAGTCCCTGTTACCGGCTATGTCCGCCCAGTAATCGACCGCTTTGTAATATTCCTGTATAACAGATGCAGATGCTCCCATAACCAACCGGATTACGAATTGATTTTTACCATTCCTCCCGAAACCGCCACATCCGCCGTGCCTTCTATTACGAGGTTCGTACCGTTGAGCGTCCCAGTCCGGGTGGTCAGGTCATATTCTTTGGCCGCTTCCATTTTTATATTGGTACCGCTTCCACTGATTATATTCTTCTCGCTGCTGAGTACCATGTTCTCGTTGCCGGACAACAACGTCACGCTTTTCCTGCCTTCAATGGAAATGGTATCCGCCTGCAAGCCTATCGACTTTTCGTCCATTATGATGACCGATTCATCCTCGTTGGTAATGGTAACGCTTTTTTTCGCCATGACGGTAATGGCATCCGTGCCGTCCAGCAGAATCAGCTGCTTTCCCGTCCGGTCAGTAATGACGATACTTCCCGTCTCATCATCGAAAACGATGGCGTTACCGCTGCGTGTGATGATGCTTTTGGTCTTGTTGTTCTCATCGCCACCTTTTCCCGAAGCGGAATGGAACATGGCTCCCGTTACATAAGGGCGATCCGGATTGCCGTGCTCATAGCCGACCATGACCTGGTCTCCGACTTCCGGGACAAATACCCATCCGCGATTTTTGGGAACCGCATCGCTTACTCCCGCATTCGGACTCTGCACCCTGATCCAATTGGTTGTCTTATCATTCTTCTGCCAGTCGAAAGCCACTTTCACGCGTCCCTGCCCCTTCTCATCATCGTTCTTCCTTACCGTAGCCAGTTCCGGCAACGCCAGCGGAAGCCTCACATCGGGGACAGGGATATGTACCGTACCGTCCGGAATACCGACGAAGGAGTTCGTATAGTGTCCGTCACGGCGTACCTCGTGCACGACTTCGACAATGCGGAACTTTCCTAAAGGAGACAGACCCATCCTGTCAGGGAAAGAGACATCAATGATTTCGCCGATCCTGATCCGGCAAGTCTTTCCTATGCCCTTTATATTCAATAGATTGGCTCCGGATTCGTTTCTGACGACTTTCATCTGCTCGTCCAATCCAGCCTTGTCCGTTATATGAGGATTGGCTGCCGAGGTTGTTTTTGCGGCGTATGCCTTTTCGGAGCAACCGTGTGCAATGGACTGAAGATCGTTCATACCATCCGGTTTGGCGGGCGTATCTGCATTATGCTGTTTGTTCTCCTGCGCTACATAATCGTATCTTGCAGATTTTCCCGGTATCAGGTTGGCAACCAAACGCACTTCTTCCAGATCCATGTCGTAAACGATTTTCTCCGTATTGTCCTTCTCCGGCTTTCCGAAATACACTTTTGTCCCATCATAATAGAACCACTCCCCATAGAGTGCCGAGAGGCGGTTCATGAAGTCAAAGACACTCTCATTATACTGCGCCATATAAGGTATAGGCGTCGCATACTTGGGGTTGGAAACCAGGTTGACCTTTCCATATTCCTGTGTCGCCTCCTTTATTATGGTGGAAAGGGACTGGTCCATCCATGAGTCGAGTGTCCTGTTGTTCTCATAGAGTATCGTAGGGCTTGCTCCATGAATGGCCACTCCGCCTGTCTCACCCATGCTTCCAACCATTTCCACCCGAGTGATGACACCCTCGAAATCATAACTTTCACCCGTCTGCTTGTGGGCAAACGAAATGCTGGCGGTCTCCCCGATGTAACCGATGAATTTTTCCGGGGTTTGTTGGAACGTATTGTTAGGCGACAGATAATTCACCACCACGGTAAAGGTGTGATGCCGGTTAAAACCCTGACGGAGACACAATGAAACGAACTTCTGCTCTTCTCCTTTCACGGTCACTTTAGTAGCCACCAAATTCAGAAAACTTGCTCCCATACTATCTTAAACTATGAATTTCAATTATTAAACCGACCAGTCGGTATGTTTTTTGGTGCCGAAATAACCGGAATTGGTATATTCCGGCACCTTAAAACTTTGATTAGGAAACAACCGTTAGTTGTTTTCCGGCCAATCCTGTGTAAACGTAGCCTCGTCCATTTTCACGGTCTGTGCGGAAATGGCGAACTTGACTGTCATCGGATAGGCGTTAGCCACATTCAGTGCCTCCTCATACTCTACCACGTAACCGTTTTCGAACACCAGTTCCTTCATTTTGGCATCCTCATCCGCTTTCTTGAAGACGATGTTTCCGTTTACAGGCTGGTACTGCTTGAACATTTTATCCAGCACAATGGTATCGGGAGTCGATTCGACTTCCACATAGATTGTGCCACCATAAATGTCAGATGCCGGACGACCTTTGGGGTCCACATCACGATTGAACTTGACTCTCCAGTTCAATACATCAAACTCTCTTGAGTCCGAGAACTTAAATGACGCTTTAAATGCCATAGTCTCAAAGTTTTAAATTAAACAATAAATTGATTTTGAAATATCCGGTCAGAGGCGGTCTGTTGTTACCCTGTCTTTGTCCTTCAATTTCTGCGCCCAATATATGGCATTTTCTGAAAACTACAAAGAACTTTCGAGGATTTTTTCTTGTTTTTGTTGGAAACATGCTCACAAGCATAAAAAAACAATGGTCAAAAATAGCTGGATTATTTTTTTTGCCTTATATTTGCAATGTTCTCCTGCGCAATTTTTAAATCTTAATGATTATGGATACAGGAGTTGGTTTCATTAATCTTGATGATTCTGTAAAAATTGCGCTTAACATAGCACTTGCAGTGGCTCGTGAAAATGCGAACGAGTGTTATACTCCCTCGCATTTGTTGAAGGCTCTACTTCATAAGGATGTAGGGCTACGAGATTTTATAATAAGTATAGGTAAGGATTTAGGCTATCTGGAGGAGTGGGCGGACGTGTACATCGAGCAATGCCCGAAATCCACCCGGTTGTCCGAGATCAAGCCATCGGAGCAGATAGACTCCGTTTTCCGAGCCGCCGATGACGCACGAATCCAGTTCGGGCTGTTCGACATCAATCCCATCTGCGTGCTATTGGCACTGACAAAGCCCGGTGTCGCTTTTTCCAGTGACCAGCTCAGGTCTTTCCCCATTCTGGAAAAGGATATCCATTCCATATATATAGGTAACGGACAGCCGGTATGTTCTCATGCCGCCACGGCGGATGCCTATGTTCCGGCCTCCGCCTCGTCCTCTTTTCTGGCAAAGTATTGCGTGGACCTTACCGCGGCTGCGGCAAACAGGCTGCATCCGGTCATCAACCGCGACCGTGAAAACCGTATGGTCATGGAGATACTGGGAAGCCGGAGCAAGTCCAATGTTCTGATAGTCGGCGATGCCGGTGTGGGAAAAACAGCACTGGTTTACGGGTTAGCCTGGGATATTGTCAACCATAAGGTGCCTTCGTTCCTGGCTGAAGCCCGTGTCTTCGAGTTAGACAACGCCTCCCTGATTGCCGGAGCCACCTATAAAGGAGAGATTGAGGACCGCCTGAAAAATATCCTGAAAGAATTGCGGAATATCGACAATGCCATCCTGTTTATTGACGAAATCCACGTACTGCTGGACAACCGGCAAGGAAATTCCGGTGCGGGGAATGTATTGAAACCCGAACTGTCGCACGGCGACCTGACGGTCATCGGCGCCACCACCATTGACGAATACCGCAAGATCATTGAGCCGGACCATGCTTTCAGCCGCCGTTTCGAAACCGTGCAGATAAGCGAGCCGGACATAAAGTCCGCCATCCAAATGCTGCACTCCGTGCAGAAACAATATGTGGACTACCATCAGGTAAGAATCTGCGACGATGCCGTAGCCGAATGTGTACGTCTTGCCAAGCGGTACGTGAAAGACCGCCGTCTGCCGGACTCCGCCATCGGTCTGCTGGATATGACGCTTTCCGCCATCAAGATGGTCAATGAAACAGGGAAAAAGGACACGGAGACTTTGCTGTCCGGATTGGATGAGATAGAAAAGGAAGAGAAAGAGCCCCATGAAAAGACGGAAGAGCTGAAAACGCTGCTTTTCCTAATGCACAACAAATTAAGCCCTATCCTTTTAGGCGTCATCCCTGACGAGGCGGATATCCATGAATTACAGGAGTATGAAGAACTCGCCGCTTATCTGCGAAACGCATTGAACGCCATCCTTCAATTTGCCGAAAAGAAAATAGAGGAGGTAGGCATCTACGAGGTGGCCGCCGTTGTCGCCAGCAAGACAGGCATTCCTATCGGCAAGATACAATCACAGGAGAAAGAACGGCTACTCAATATGGAAGAGTATCTGCGGCGACGCGTCGTCGGACAGGACCAGGCTTTGAAAACGCTGACGGACGCCATCCTTGAATCCCGTAGCGGCATGAACAAACCGGGACAGCCCATCGGCTCCTTCTTCCTGTTGGGACCGACCGGTACCGGCAAGACCGAACTCGCCAAAGCACTGGCGGAAGCCCTGTTCAATGACGAGAAATCCATGATTCGCTTTGACATGTCCGAATTCAAGGAGGAACATTCCGCAGCCCTGCTTTACGGAGCACCTCCGGGATATGTGGGCTATGAGGAAGGCGGTATGTTAGTCAATAAAATACGCCAACAGCCATACGCCGTAGTCCTCTTTGACGAGATAGAGAAAGCGCATCCGTCCGTATATGACATTTTCCTGCAAATCATGGACGAGGGGAAGCTGCATGACCGTTTAGGCAAAGAGGGGGATTTCTCCAACTCCATCGTGCTGTTTACCTCCAACGTGGGCAGTGAATGGCTGACCAGGCAACTTGAATCCGGGAATGTTCCGCCCACCACCCAGATCATGGAGGTAATGGGACAGTATTTCCGACCGGAGTTTCTGGCACGCCTGTCTGAAATCGTTCCGTTCTCCCCCATCCGTGAAGAGATACTCCTAAAAATATTCGATATACAGTTCAACGGAGTCAGAAAACTTCTGGACAAGCAGGGTATCGGCATCACCATCAGCGATGATGCCCGGAAAATGCTCGCCCACAAAGGCTTCACTCCCAAATACGGTGCCCGCCAAGTTGCCGGGGTCATCCGTAACTACCTGCGCAGACCGATTTCACGGCTTATCATCAACGAGAAGTTGGGCAAAGGAAAAAGTCTGGAGGTAGGTCTGGACGAACAGAATGAATTAACCTGGAATATTCACCAATAATCAAGTATCGTATGTTTGGATATACCGTATTCTTAAAGATAGGCAACCTGGCTGCCTCCTCACTGACCGACATGTACAAGGACAGCTACCAGCTCATCGGCTGCGAATTCGGATTTGCCCAAGGGATAGACATCAAAGGACAGGCACAGACCGAGGTAAAAGGCGGTACGTTCTATGTGACCTACCCTCATCTTCCCAACCGTGACATGATCCAGTGGATGCTGGATGCCCGTAAATACCAGAGCGGAGCCATCGTTGTCCATGACAACCAAGGCTCCACACTCGAAAAGATACTCTTTGAGAAAGCGACTTGTGTGGATATGGAAATCAGCTATATCCGGCAGGGCAAAAGCTATATTGCGACCAAACTGACCGTACAGGCACAGAAGCTGGCATTCGGTACAGAAGAATTTGAAAATCAGTGGGTGTTTTAAAAACAGCAGCGTTATGGGACTTTTTAATTTTCCGCAAGTGGACAGCAACGTGAATGTCATATTCAGCGTTGACGGCGACGAATATGCAGTGGAACAGTTCAAAATAGGTTTTCACCAGCCAGTAGATAACCTAAAGAACCAACCGGAAGGCGAAGTGCGAGGGGGACGAATCATGATAACCCTTTCGCAGACGGTGAAAAACAACATCTACGGATGGGCTGTTAAACCGTGGGTGAAAAAGAACGGGGCAGTGCTGTTCAAGACCGGTACGTCTGGGGTGATATTTGAGGTGGCGTTTACGAATGCGTACTGTATCAGTTTGAAACGTTCTATAGGGATAGGTATAGGTTTAAATACCAGTTTAATGCTATCTCCTCAAATAATCAATATGAATGGTATTGAATTTGATAATAACTGGGTAAAATAAAGAAATATGTCTAAAGAAAATGATAGTACGATAATTTATCCTGACTTGTTCTTGTTGAATAATAAGATAGGAAATTTTTATACAGGTCATGTACTTGGATTGGGATATGCTTTTGTACAACGCCTACCATATGATGTTGTACAAGGAAACGATTGCTATTCTAAAATAATTGATATTCAATGTGTTGATCAGTCAGAAGAGAGCAAAAATAAAGGATTTAATCTTGTCGCAGATAAATTAAAAAACAATATTCTAAAGAAAGATTCTTTAGGTAATTATTATGTTGTATATCAAGGCGAGAAGAAAACACTTCTTTCAAGTGATGATTTAAAGATTCATTTATACTCTCTTGGTAATGATACAATGGTAAATGTAGAAATATTGTCTTACAAATATAATGGTGAGTTGAAAGGATGTTGTTGTGAGAAAATAGAGCATACAGGTGAATTACAGTCTTTTGAATATAATTTTAGTACAAATATTACAGAAATAATATGGGGATTATCTGCTGCGAGTGGAGTGGTAGGTACCGCTGTAGGTCCTTTGAATGAGATGTTTGTAATGGAAAAAAATTTTTATGATAAATTCTTGAAAACGCCCCCTTATTTAGATCGTTTATATAGAGCAAGAGAATTTTCTGAGAATTTATCTCAATCCTTGAAAAATAACGGAATAAATGTATCTTCAGAAAAATTAAATGACAAATTAATACCTAATACATTAAAGACTATAAAAAAAGGTCTTTTATGGGCAAATAGTGCTTTAACAGCTTTTGATATTTTACACTCTCAACAGTTAAAAGTTTCCCATTTAGTTTCAATTTATATGCTAACATCAGCATTTCCTGTTTCTTGGGTACTTGGTGGAGTTGTTGTAGGTATAGATATATTACTTTATGCAAATACTGAAAAGTCTTTAGGTGATTGGATAGATCATTATGCTGGAAAAATTGGTTTGGGTGATGAAAATGGAATTATTTTAGGAAAAGGTAGGAAATATCATCAAGTGCAGAGACATTATGACGATGATTTTATCATAGTGCCAGATAATACCCGAGTGGTTAAATCTATAATGAATAATTTGTATGAAAAAGATTATTGACTATTTATTTTATAGATATTACATAATAAGTATTAAGAATGAGGAATTTCCTCGTTTTGGAGCAACATGCGTTCTATCTGAAATTGTTACAATTACTTATTTGTTTATTATATTAATACTATCATTTGTTTTAACAGGAGATTTTTTTTTACCAAATACATCTGAAGAAACAAGAATTATAATAGGGATAATAGGTTGTTTTCTTCCTTGGATTATAATATACCTTTTTTACAATAAGAAAAGAATTAATACCCTATTAGAAAAATATAAAGACAATGTTTACAATGTTAAATATTCAGATAAGACAGTGTTAAGTATTAGATATGTAATACCAACGGTTGGCCTTTTGTTGATGTTTTTTCTTTATCAATTTAAATAACAATAATTTATGAAAGAGTATAAAACATTAATCATTTATACAATTTCCAATGACCAATCAAAAAAGTCATTTGAAGAAGAACTGGAGAAATACGGATTGGAACGGGTAGGAACGCAAGACATCTTCGCCCTCCCTTTAGAGGAATACCGGACGAAGGTACAGGCATTCAAAGCCTACCTGCGGGCCTATGTACGCAAGCATCTGGACAGCCAAGACACAGTACTGTTCGTGGAGTCACGCATGAACGAGGAACGGACTCTGACCGCTATGCTGCAAACCAATCTGACGAGTGAAGAAGAATAAAAAAGTATAAGGATATGAGTGTACAATCGTATATCAAGTTCTGGACAGCCGAACCCTCGGAGCATGAAGAAGTGCAGGCATACGATCTGCTGGGCTACGAGTATGACTTCCGGAAACAGACCACCTATAGCGGGCAAGTAATCGGAAAGACATACGGCGGCAAAATACGGGTGAGTATTGCCGGATTTCCAACGGAGGAACTCTTGGAATGGATGTTCAATTCAAGAATCCTGAAGGACGGAGAGGTGATGAACACTTCCGGCCTGCCCGGTACTCCCAAAGAGATCATCCGTTTCAAGGGAGCAAAATGCCTTGAGTTCAACGTACATTCAACAACCAAAGAGAGCCGTACCTCACTATTCATCCACTTCCGGGAAATGGAGACCGGCGATTCGTGTCACTTAAACTTATAATCATGAACTGGTTCACTTCATTGTTCAAAAACAAAAAATCCTCAATGCCGGATGACCGCTACGTGATGCGGATGTCCGTCTGCCATGAGACATACAGCATTGAAGAGTTCGACCTGCAATTCAAGCGGAATACAGACCGTGACGGGTTGCCTGAAGGTGAGGCATACGGCGGATTCGTCACCTGTACCCTTACCGGTATGCCGGGTAACGAACTGTTGAGATGGGCCGCATACAGCGACTCCCGTGAGGACGGCGAAATACGGATTTATCAGAAGGACCAACCTGACCAACAGGCGGCATTTGCCTTGCGCTTTGTGGAAGGGAACTGCATCCGCCTGCAACGCAAGGTTGACCGTATATCCCATTCCGGCAGCATCGTCCTTCTGTTTGCGGCAAGGACGATGAGATTTACGAACGAAGAATTTGAAAACGAATGGCACTGACAAGCATGGAAACAAAGTTTTGCAAATTGCCCCTGGATTTTGGCGCCTTGCTCAGCGAGGATGTGGAAAACAGCCGTCTCGTATCCTGTTCGGAAATCGAGTCCATCGACCAGTTTATCGAGCTGCTTATCAGTACGGCTCCCGGCGAACATGCCTTTGACAAGGAGTTCGGCTGTGAGATCTTTTTCCTCGACTTTGAGAGCATCGTTTCACACACCCGTTGGGAAGGGCAATTCTCGGAATACATCACCAAGGCGATCACCCAGCATGAGAAGCGGCTTACGGGTGTGAATGTCCGGGTCATCATTGATGACACCACCCGGCAGGACAATGTGTTCGACGCTCCCGCCGTAAAGAAACGTGTACAGGTATATGTATATGGAACCTTGGTGCATACCGGAGAAAAACGCTGTTTCTATTATGTGATTTATTTAGGACCCATTTCAACCCGATAAGAGGCGTATGAGTACAGAAAAATACAATAAAGAGCAAATCAGAAACCGTATGCTGAAATACGCCGCGGCTTTCTGGGGAATAAAAAAGGCGGAGAACTTCGACCCGGTTGTCAAGCTCCTGCTGGAAGCCTTGTCCAACGAGGTATATATGTTGGGAGAGGATTTTACCGCCATCGAGACCAGGCTGCTGGAAAAGACCGCCCGAATCCTTACTCCGGGCATACTGACCTCACCCTTTCCCGCACACGGCATCGTACACGCCTATCCCATAGAGCCATGCTATCAGATAACCAGGGAGTCAGGCATGTATTACGAGAGCGATTCCCTTACCCGAAAACTATCGACCGGAAGCGTGTCGTTTTATCCTGCCTGCGATACCCTTCTGCACAAAGCCGATGTGAAATATATGGTCTGCGACGACCTTCTCTACCGGATAGCCCCAACCTTGGAAAAGACCATGATTGCCCGTACGGAAACAAGGATGCCTCCACGTACCGTCTGGTTAGGGGTGGCGGTGGATGAATCCATTTCCGACCTTGAGGACTTTTCCTTCTATCTGGATTTCCCAAACCTCATGGAGAGCTATGAATATCTGCTCCTGCTCCCCTGTACGGAATGGTCCGTAGAGGGGAAGCCGGTTGTGATGGAACGAGGCATCCATGAAAGGACAACCATACCGGAAGAGCCGACCCGTACCTTTTTCCAAAACTACGATGTGATGTCCGTCATAGACAGGGAAGTCATGGATATTTACAGCAAACATTTCTTGAAGGTATCGCAATCCTTTCCATTTGACAGTTCCTGGAAGAAAAACCTTCCGGACATCCTGCGCTCCTGCTTCAAAGAAGCCGTCCTTGAGAAAATGCAGGACAAGCTGGTCTGGGTGAAGATACAGTTTCCCGCCCATTTCACGCCGGAAGTCCTGGAAGAGCTGCATGCCGGCATCAATATCGTACCTGTCGAGAACAAGACACTGCATGAACAAACAACTCCCCTTGAGGACACCTTCAGGGTGGTGCCATTACGCACAGGCAACCATGAGTCCCTGCTGTCCGTACACAGCGTGAAAGACTCCGACGGGAAGACTTATCATGAACTTCTCTATCCCGAAAAGGATTCTACGGAAAGCAATGGAACCTACTCCATCCGCAAAGGCGGATGCGAACGTTTCGATTCCCGTTCCGCCAAGGAACTGCTCGGCTACCTGTCAGACCTGCTCGATGACGAGACCCATGCCTTCCATGCCGTTTCAAGCATCAAGCTACAGGCACTTACCACCCAGATGGAGCAACTGATGGCACAAATGAAGCAGACAGCCGACAGCATGAACGAGTCCAGGGAGACTCCCTATTATCTGATGATCGACCAGTTGTCCGGCAAGGGACAGATTACCGTCAAATACTGGACCACCAACTGCGAGGTGGGCAACCGGATACAGGCCGGTGTGAACCTGTCACCCAATGCCACCACTTATCTGGACTCGAAGACACTCGCGCTGGTCAGCACCACCTACGGTGGAAAACAAGCCCCCAAAAACAGGGAACAGATCGACATCTACAAATACGGTTTCATCTCGCACGGCCGAATCCTGACACAAAACGACATAGCCAGTTTCTGCAAGAAGGAACTCGGTGAGCTATTGGTGCGGACAGAAATCCGGAACGGAGTGGAGATCAGCCCGATGCCCCATGAAGGGCTGGTGCGTACCAAAGAGGTCCATCTGATTCTTGGAACGAAACTGGATGAGCCTTCGCAGGAAAAACAGATAAAAGACAACCTGCGTACCAAACTCTCGGCCTGTTCGCCGGACACATTCAACTACCGGATATTCATAGAATACAATAAAGCATAAATATCATACTTATGAACCCAGTTACCCAACATCTCATTTCATCGTACCTGCTGATGCCGCTGCTAACCGTGATTTTCGGAATCGCGGCCTATTTTATCGCACGCAAGAACAAACTGCTCAACAATAGAAAACTGATCGTATATCTGCTGTTGTGCGGCATGATTCTTGCCCTGCCCGCCCTGTGCGGGTTTATGGACTATAGCTTCATGCCCTATGTCTATATCCTGCTGGTTGTCCTGTACTGGACTGCCGGACATTATAACCGGTTCATCCTGCGCAAGGTATTCGCCTCGGGCAAGGAGATGCCATCATTCGGCATCCAATGCCTGCTGACGGTTACGGTCACGCTATTGGGAGCCGGACTGTTCTCCGTGGTCTTCAACCTCTGCAACGAACTCCAGTATGGAGTCTGGGCCTCCACCTGCCTGCTGCCTTTTGTATTCCCGCTCCTGTATACCCAAACGGTGAACAGCTATTTTGACATACCCATTGAAATCTATAAAGTCTGGAAGTATTCAGAGGAATATGACTCGGACACCCTGCGCATCAACCGCAAACGGAGCATCGTGATGGATGTGGAGATATTCCGCAAGGTGGACGATCCGGCATCGGAACGTATTACCGGCAAGGCATCCGAGGATGTTATCTTCGGACAATGGTTCCAGCGCATGATCGACGACTGCAACCTCAAATCGCCATCCTCTCCCATCGTGTACAAGAACGAGGGCGGTGCATATTACGAATGGGTATTCTATACCAAACCCTCCTTTTTCAAAAGGCGGTTCTATATAGACCCGGACCTCACGCTTGCCGACAACAGGCTGAAACAGCACGATGTAATCATTGCCAAGCGTGTGGCGAACGAACTTGTAAAGTATAATGAATTTTAAATAGAGACGTCATGATAGGAAAACAGAGCCAGAAGAAAAAATACCCGCTGGTAAACTGGGCGGACGGAATGCCTGTCAACAAAGGGCATTTCACGCAACAGGAAGACCACTTTACGGACCGGTTGTGCGAATACCAGTCATTTTATCTGAACCGCAACACCTACGGACTCCTGCCGTTCAGAAAAGGAGAATCCGTTTCCGGTGATTTCAGCATTACGGAACTTGTTACCGGCACTTTGGAAGTCCGTCTGAAACGTTGCCATGCCCTTACGGCCGGAGGCTACCTGATAGATTACGATGCCGGTGACGATGACGAGCTGACCGCCAGTTTCCATATCTCCACGGATGAAACGGAAGAAAAGGACCGGCGCTGGGATGTCATACTGATGGCAGACCCTTTCGAGCATCTGCCATCGGGCGTTCCGGACGAGAAAGAGATAAGCCCCCGCCAGCCCAATGCCCTGCCCAAATACGCATTGAGCGTGTTACCGACCGGACAGACAGACGGAAGCGAGTTAGGAAGACACTTCCTGCTGATCGGCCGCCTGCGTAAGAACGGGAACCGTTGCGAGGTGGACGGAAACTTCATCCCTCCATGCACGAGCATGTCCAGTCATCCGGACCTGAAAGGCTATTATACCAAATTCGGCCAGCTTGTCGATTCCATCGAGAAAGCCTCGTTTGACATCCTTGCCAAGGTGGAGAATGCGGAGAAACAAACCGACCTTGCCACCAACATCGGTATGCTGTGCCGCCATGTCATGCTGTTCATATCCGACATCTATTTCTCTTTCCGCAATGAGGGGCAGTATTACTCGCCGCTGCGCTTTTTGAACGTGTTCTCCACGTTGGCGCATCATCTGTATGTATGCCTGAGTTTTATGGACAAGGAAGAGAAAGAGGACTTGCTGAAATATTTCAACGAGTGGAACGGCATCACCCCAGGCGCTTACGAAGGTCTGCTGAGGGAAAACAGCGGTCTGCTGTACAACCACCACAATATCCGCCAGCTGATGGTTACGGCAGAACGTTTCCTATACCTGTTCAATGACTTGTGGACCACTCTCAGCCGTCTGGAGTATATCGGCAAGCACAAAGAGAACATCGTGGTCGCCGAACGTTCCAGACAACCGAAAGAGTCCAGCGAATCACGCTGGAACATCTTGGATTAATCCCTCATAAACGAACAGCCATGACAGAAGAAACAGATAAAATCGTATGTTTTGACGAACATCCCCATTCGTTCAACCTGCCGGATACGGACTTCAAGGCGGAAGTGGTTGCCAGCGGGCTGAAAGAAGCCGGATATGACGCGGAACGTACCCTCATTTCCAGAAAGGGGGATATACGGCGCGGATTCTCGAAAGACATTCATGACATCCACTCTGAATATTCCCATTACGACCTGACGGACTACCTGTATCTTTATGTGAACAGGCGGAGTCTTTATGACGCACTGCCCGAAGGCATATTCCACAAGAACCTTTACCAGTCCGAAAAGATATCGAAGGAGCAGGTGCTGGATGAAATCCGTGTCCACCGGGAAGAGGAGTTCTTCGCCCGCCGTTTCTTCAAGCCTTTTGAAATCTCCCTGGACCATATGCTGGTCACTTTCCAAAACAAGGAACGCCGCATAGACGAGATGAACGTGCATCCGGATTTCGTGAGTATCTTTTCCGGACAATGGCCCGTGCTGGAACTGCTGCCAACCCATTTGGCGGTCATGCTTGTCCATATGCTTGCCTATATGGAGCAGATTACGGCCAGTCCCTCCAAGATCGGCGAGTGCATGACCATCCTGACGGGTGTGCCCGTCCATCTCAGGAAAGGAGACAAGTGCGTGGTGGAAGCGGATACCGGCCTTATTCCCAAATTGGGAAGCTGTATCCTGGGAGACAATATGGTTCTGGGAAACAGTTTTGCCGACGGTACTTTCCGGATGCTGATGGAAATCGGCCCCCTGCCCGCCCGGCGGATGGAAAGTTTCTTCCCCGGTGCCATCGACTGCCAAATATTGAATGCGCTGGCGGAGCTGTTCCTCCCTTCGGACAAGGAGATACAGATCCGCTACATCATCCAACAGGAAGATGCCCGGTTCAGACTGGGGACCCCAGACGAACAAGGCGCCTATCTGGGCATCAGCACTTATTTATAAACACAAAAATTATTCTATATGAAACCGAAAAACAACACAGAAGTAAGGAAAGCCTATTTGAGGTTCGCAGGCTATCTGACGTGCTGCATCATCCTTGCGGTAACCATCTTTGCCTGTTTCCTGAAGACCTCCGGCATAGAAGTAAAGCGGATTACGGAACAGGCACTGGAGTATGACCACATCTATGCCAAGGAGCTGTCCCTGTCGAACAGCGTGGATTCCGTCTACCAGTACATGAAACTGATGAACACTTCCCCCCAGATCAACGACATGCTCCTACAAAGCGTTGTCAGTACACGCAAGATGAACCTGCTCAAATATGTCCAGGGCATGGATGCCAAGGATTGCAGGCTCTACAGGCAACTTTTGGGAAACATCAACATCTTCCTCGGAGTAAAGGACTCCATCCGTCTGCTGAATATCCAGGAAGAGATGGTGAAGAAAGACCTGATGCAATGTATTCAGGATAACTGGAAGACACGGCGTAACCTGAATGTCGGTCCCAACAACAATCATAAATAAAACTGTAAATTTATGGATAACAACAGAAAGACAATGAACAAACGGGAAATCTTCATGGGGCATGCCTATGTATTCCTGTTCTTTTTCCTGACGACCGTAGCGTGTTGTCTGGCGATATTCATGTGGAATTCGGATTTTAAGATATTTGAACAGAAAGAGTTCGTGAAAATCAAAATGAACCGCATTAAGGAATTCCAACAGGAGCAGGCGGAATGCCAGCTTCCGACAGACTCCCTGTTCCGTAAGATCGAGGCGTTTGAACCGGGCGTTTATGCCCAATATGAGGAGGACGATATCCATTATCTGATAAACAACTTGCGGAACACATACGAAAGAAACAACTGGGACAAGCGTTACAAGCTGTTCATGCATATTGCCGACTTTTATGCCATGTGGCTGTCCGACAAGAAACAGCTATGGAGCATCGAACAAAACATAAGCCTGTTCAAAGCCAATCTGGAAGAGTGCGAGATCGGCTTGCGGAAAAAAGAGGAAGACCTGCGCTCGGGCACTAAAAATGGAAAATGACATGGGAAAAATCTATACCAGAAAGATTCTGTTCGTAATCGCAGCCATGCTGCTATGCGTTCTTGTCGCCATACTGATCCGGCTGTTCTTTTCCAACCGTACCATACGGATGACACTGACCCCCATAGAGGTGGAAACCGGAGAAGCCGTCCATTACGCGGACAGCACCCGCAACGCACGTTCCTGGCTTTGGGAGTTCGGCAACGGGGACATATCACACGAACGAAGCGGAGAATATGTGTTCAAGGAACCCGGCCGCTACCAAGTACGCCTTCAGGTGGACGGAGGACTGGAAAGGAAACAGATCATCACAGTACACAAGAGCCGGGATGACTACGGAAGCGACGAACTTGTCAGGATGAAAGCACCTGCAACCGCCTTCCAGGGAGAAATCGTATCTTTCAAAGGATACGGTCCGTCGAAAGAATGGCGCTGGCAGTTCGGAGAGTCCGGAATTGTCGATTCGCGGGAGCAGAACCCGCTCTACGCCTATACAGAACCTGGCATATACGAGGTTCTGCTGACTACGGAGAATACCCAATATCCGGTCAGGCACACCATTGAAATCCTTCCCCAATATACGGAGAACGACTCGACGGACGTGCTTGTCATTATCGGTAATGACATCCGTGAACACTTGCAGGCCATCGTGGACGGCAAGCCGTTCAATACCCATTACAATTATATCCTGAAAAAATACCTTTGCGGAAATCCGGACATAGCGGTAACTGTCAACAACAGCAAGAAGAATGATTTCTATTCCTATTGCCAAGGACTGAAAATCATAGCACGCAGGAAAACCCTTATAGACGAGGTGTTCGTCGATATGGGAAACAACCTGAACAACGAATGTGTGATGCAGCTGATGGTAACTCAGCACGAACGCTTTTCCGAATCAAAAAAATAGAATGAGGCATGAAAAAGAACTATATATCGGCACTTGTTAAAGGAGGATGGATTTGCGGATGTATCGCCTGTATGATATCCTGCGGACCTGTACACCGTTTTACCCGGATAAAGAATGTCCCCCGTGAGTATATGCGGAACTATTCCGTGGAAGGAGTGAAGGTTCCACGCAGCCAGACACTGTTCAGGCATACCCCGTGGATCGTTTTTGCCCGTGAAGCCGGAACGACCTATCTGAGTCCGAGCGGAAAGAACGAGATGCAGGCGGTGGAATATATGGACGCGTTTTTAGTCATCAAACGAAAAGGTGACTGGCTCCGGCTGATCCGGTACGACCCCGCCATCCTGAAAAACGGGAGGCTGAAAGAGTGGAAGCAGGCCAAGTATTGCGGGTGGATCAACCAGAACGACCTGTTGCTGACCCGGAGCGGCTTTACCGATGTCGTTACGGGATTCAAGAACAAGCAGGTGGTCATGCTGACCGACACCCTGGCGTTTGCCGATCCCGATGCCTATTTTGCCAACGATTCCGTAAAGCTGTTTAAAAATCCCGACCTGACGCAAGAAGCGGGCAAAATCCCATTCTACGGTATCGTGTATCCTTATCAAACAGTTGCGGACAAAGGATGTGTCCTCGTGGCGAACAAACCGCAACTTGACGCAGACAGTATCGGGCAGACCGCCATCGGATGGATGGACGGGAGGTTGCTGACCGCTCCCGAACAGCAGCTCCATATAGACATAGCCTCGCTGCCGGACAGCACGCTTGTTTTCAAAGACCGGGAACGGAAGGACACCTTACATCTGTCATCCGATGAGATGCGACAAAAACTGCAATTCGCCGATAACCAACCCACCATCCGGTACAGCCCGGTGTTGTCCTACCGGCACAATGATACGGCGTTCTGTTTCAGAACGCATGTGCCGATGCCGGTCATAGACAAACGGGAGAGCTATGTGCTGAACGTCAACGGGCATCCGATATATTACGGCACATTCAAACACAAGATTGAGGAGGACCTGCGAAAAATAAATCTCATGTTCGTCCTTGAAGGGAAAGAGAGCACCATCCAGCGGTTTCCTGCCGTGGTGAATGCCATCCAGGGATTACAGTCGCAACTGGCAAATGACGAGAGCTTTTCTTTCAAGTTCGGCGCCGTGCTTACCTTCAACGAACCGGACAACCGGGAGGACCCTATCTGCAAGCTGACTCCCGACTACATGGAATTGCTTGACTTCCTTTCCGCCAAGGCACGCAATGCCGGGCAACTGAAACCCACATACGGGCGGTTCGGCAACTGGTCCGGCCTTCAAATCGGGGTGGAACAATTCAATAAATGTCCGGATGAGACCAATATTCTGGTTGTTATCGGAGACAAAGGATTCAACAGCGAGTGGGCGGACTCCACCTTGGTGAACAAATTGGTAAAGAACAACTGCCGTCTGCTTGGTTTCCAGCTCTATGGAGGAGAGCCGGACAACTTCAACAACTTCGTGCTGCAAATCGGGAACATGATAGACTGCTCGGCACCACGCATCAGCCGGAAGAAACGGGAGCTGATTGTATATCCCGAGCAAATCAGGAATGAAAGCGAATACGCGGAGGTGAACCATAATATCTATTGCCTGGATTTTCCCAACCGGAGCATGACGCAGGGATGGCTGGTGTTTCCGCAAAAGAACGAATCGCTGGAATTGGAAGGACTGACCGCCGCCGTGGACTCCATGCTGCTGCAAGTGAAGTTTGACAATACCCTGTTGAGCAACAGCCTGGCAAGGGCATTCGATGAAGTGGGTACACACCGATATAGGACGGACTCAACAATGACAGATTATTACCATATCCGCCAGCCGGATGTGCAACCCATATTGTCCGTACTTCCGGGTATCGAACCCGCCTGGAGCCTGCCTGCGCAACCTGTCGCATTGCCGGACTCGCTGTCCTCCACACTGGACTATTACCTGCTTGTCAATGAAGAGGAGTTCAAACGGTTGAGAAAATATGTGGAAGCACCCGCCAAACTGATTGTGGACTATAAATACGAGGCGGTCAAAAAGAAAAAGCGGGCGAAAGCGGATATTTGCGACTGTCCGGACGACTATCTACAGACAGACACCGAAGAATCGACCGTGCGCATCAAGACGGACAGCCTGAACGTGCCGGAATATGCCTCAACCCGACATGTAAGAAGAAAACTGGTCAGACATTTCCTTTCAGAGCGCAACAGGGACAGATATTGCAAGGTGGGGAGAAAGACTTTCCTGAGAATGCCCCTGTCAGAGGTATTGCAAAGGTTTACCTCCTGTCCGGCTGACTATCCTTTCTTTGAGGTTTACCGTGTCAAGGACTTGCGGAAAAAGAAAATGATTACGGATGTGGAACTGGACATGCTGATTGAATATTTCAAGGAAAAGAAAAAACTGCTGGACGAAGCCGCCGGCAAGTCATTCCAATCCAACGGGCAGACGTACTACTGGATCAGCCGTGATTTATTACCTTAGTCATTCACCTGAAACTGTATTATCATGATTTATGAAACTATTCTGAAAATAAGAGGAAGGGAGGTGCCGATACTCTATTATAACTATCGGTGCCACGTCCGGCACTATGATGACCCGAATCTGAGAAAAATCATGCAACTCCACATCCAAGTCTGCGAGGAAATCGGCAATCGGGAGTGTCTGCCGGTCGAGGGAGACCTGATCACGCTCGCGTTTGAGTGCAAGGGTGAAGAGCAGTTCTTCTATGACTGGCTGAACGAAGGAACCATGCACAACGGGGAAATCCATTTCATCTACAACGAAGTGGAGATTGCGGATATTTTCCGGTTCTGGGATTGCTATTGCGTGAAAATAGAGGAATACATGAGTGTCGGGAACGCTCCGATGATGATGGTGGCGTATTTGTCGCCGGGGATTATCAAGAGGAATAATCTGGAGGTGAGGGAGAAGGTTTGGAAGGTGTCGGATGTTTCTAATGGAAATGCTTCTTCTATACAAGAAGAAAATGATAAAAATGATTATATATCAGAAAAATCCTCATCTTCTGTAACAATTTTTATACTTTCTGTTATACATGTGAAACCTCCGTTTAAATTGAAAAGAAAATTCCAAAATAATCCTCATTATGAAAAAGAAATGAGGAGACAACTAAAAATGCAAGAAGATGGGATTAATAAACTGACAGTTTTTGAATGGTTAACTAATCGAAAGACATTTAAAGAAAAAGGACGTTCGTCTAGTCAAACTGCTCAAAATGATGCTCGAGATGCATATAAAAGACGTAAAATGTTTGATTATATGTTGTTATCAGCTGAAAATTTTAAATATGATGAAATTACAAAGAAAGTTGAAGATGGATTAAGTTCATTGGCAGCTTTGCATAATCCAGATCAAATTGCGGGTGGAAATTTTGATGATGTGACTGAAATGGGAGATAAAAGAATAAATTCATCTATTGGTTCTCAATGGGGTACTAAAGACAAGGGACGAGCCCAAAATTTGGAAGATGAATTACTAAAGGTATTAGAAGGTCCTCCTAAAATAGATGAAGAACAACAGAAATATATAAAGATGAATGTTATTTTTGCAGAAGATTTAGAAATCATAAAATAATAAAGTTATGTATGAAATGTTTTTATTTAATAGTGTTAATTCAAAGATAACACAGAATGTGAATGAAGAATTCATTTTGAAATATAGTGACTATAGCTGTGAACAATTAAATTCTTTGTGGAAAGAGGTTGGATTGGGTAGCTATTATAATGGACTTTTTAAAGTTATAGAACCTAATGATTTAAAAGATATAATAAATCAATGTTATATAATGGATGATGATGAATCCTTATTGCCTTTTATGTGTACTGCTTTTGGTGATGTTTTTGCTTATGTTAAGAATAAAAAATTTGGGAACTATGTAGTGTTTTTAAATATTAGATATGGGACATCTTTGATTATTCCTGACAATTTTGTAGCTATTTTTAATAAGGTAATTCCCAATCAAAGTTTTTTAAAAGGATGGTTTGATTTAGAAAACTATGCCTTTGTAAAAGAAAAAATTGGCGAAATAGATTTTGATGAATGTTATGGATATTTCCCTACATTATCAATGGGGGGCAATGAAAGTATAGATAATATTAGCATTGTAAAAATGATTCCTTATATTGATATGAATGTTCAAATGATAGATGTATTCGAACGAGCAGATAAATTGTAACTTGAAATAAAATATATATATTATATGAGCGAAAAGCAAAATATAAATCATTTTACTTTGTCATTCGTGTTCCTTTTATCTATTAGGCATAATTATGACTATGCAATGGATTATATGGAAAACGTAGCTCGGAACTTCACAAAGAAGTATCCCAGCTACCTCATCCATAAAAAAAGCGAAGAGAAGATAAAAGCCTTTTTGACTAATACAGTCAAAGTTAAAGTGGAGACCTTTGCCGATGCAGAAGCGAAGAACATAACCGTGACCGAAGTACGTGAGATAGCGGACTTGATAGCAGAATATGAGGGCATGGAAGGAGAACGAAACAGTTCTTCACCTTTTGGCAATCATCCTACGGATGCTCCCTCTTTGGGTAGTACCGGAGTGGAACTTGCCATGAGCGTGGATAACGGGGCTTCGGATATCCGTCCTGTCAATGTAGCCAAACCTACGGGTGTATCGGGGAAACCCAAGATAATGAAACGAAGTGTTATCCGTGTAACTATGGAGTTGGAAGTGCTGATGGAAACCAAACAATACCTGCATTTCTTGCAGGAACTGCCAGAGTTGTTCAGCCTGCATGAGTTTCCGAACCTACGTTGCAGAGTAACATGGATACAGAAACGGGTGAGCTATCAGGAATCTCCATTGCCTATTGAAGTGAAGGTTGTGGAAGACCGTAAATACCAACGCTGGTTTGTAACCTTTACGGTATTGATGGTGCTGTGCTTTATCGGGATTATCACCCTGTTCTTTTCCGTTCCGAACCTGTACAAGCAGGACATCCACTTCCTGCGGAACGATACGATTCATCAGGAGTTTTCCATCTCCAACAGCCGCATTGACTTGAAGGATGTAAGCCTGACGAACCATGGCGGGAAAGACACACTTGTCATCAAGGATAAAAAGATAATCATAGCCAAATAAAAAGCAATGGAAAATTCGATTCAGATACAAGGGATAAGAAACATGCTATCCCATAGCGGATGCCCGGAAGACCTGCTGGAGAGCTACCTGCAATTCCTGCAAACCGGAGGCCAACAGGTGCAGATTGTCAGAGGAGAAGTCTTTATGATGTTTGAAAAGGAGGCGCAATACCGCAAGAGAAGGAATGAGGAGATGAAAGGAACCGTAACTTTCTGTAAAAATGACGGAGATAATGTCGGGGAATACAATACAGGAGTGTTTATCGGGATGGAATTTATCCAATGCTGTTTCAACTATGGGATTCCGGCACGGGTGCTGAATGTGCGGAGGGTGCATGGGGAAGTGGCGGAGGTAGTTGTGGGGTTTGGGAAGTAGGTGAAAGAACTGACGATGCTGCGTGTAATAGCAATATTGCTTAAAAGTTTTGTCTTAAATATTGTTATGATAGTGAATTGATTGTTGCTATTGGTACTAAAAGTGATGACTTTAGCCATATCAATAGAATAAATTAGTATATTTGCAATAGTATATATTTAATAGAATGATTGAGATGAAACGTTTATCAGAAGAACTTTTGGAATATTTTAGCAACACCCCAGAAGAACAATTACAAAAAGATTGGGAGGCTATACACAGCAAGTATGCTTATGGACCGGAAATCAATCAATTTATTGAAGAATGTGAAAAGAATGCCTTGCACAATGAAATTGTAGCCGGTATCTACGGAAGCCATCCAACATCCAGAGTGAATGTAGAATCCCCTATATCCCAGGATTTCGGGTCTGACTCATATTTGCCTATGGCAGTATAAAACACTAAAATACATCATAATGAAGCAAGCCGTTTTTTCGCTAAAAAATTACTCCGTAGTCAACGTAATGCTTGACTTGGAGAATATTCCACCCCAATGTATCTTCGATCTGAAAATAGAACCATCCGGCATCTATTTTCAGAGAGAAAGACAGTATGTATTGACTCTGGTATTCAAGGCTTCATATAAGAAAGAAAATACTGACTTTGAAGTTATAAACATCAAACTTAAAGCCGTCTTTTCTTTTGGGGACATGGTACAGGCTGACAACATCCCTCCTTATTTTTATGCGAACAGCATTGCTATCATTTTCCCTTATGTACGTGCCTTTGTAAGTACTATAACATTACAGGCAAACGTAGCTCCGATAATGATACCCACACTGAATGTATCGTTGTTGGAACATGAACTAAGGAGAAACACGGTCTTAAAGTAAGAAGCCTTCAATGAACAGAATCATATACCAGACCGTTGAAGACAGAGGGAACCCCGACTATGTGGAACAACATGGTCCGTTCATTTGTACGAATAAAAACGCATGGCTTGGAGAAGGCTATTATTTCTGGGATACAATTATAGAACTTGCCCATTGGTGGGGAAATCTTTGCTATAAGGACAGCGGATATATAATCAGCCAGTCTGCTTGTGATGACAAATTAGAAAAGGTATTTGATTTGGTTGGAAGACCAGAGCATCTGACAGAGATGAAAAGATGTTCGGAAATCATCACTGAAAAGTGGCACAAGACGACTGTTTACGTTCCTGAAATTATTGCGTACCTGAAACAATATACCCAGTTCTCGACTCGCTACAAAGCCATCAGAGCCAATCCTTTGAGTACTTTGCCGAATTCGTACAGCCAATCTTTTCTGTTCAAATTCAACAACCGGAACAAGGCATTCATAGATGTATGTCCTGCTATTCAATTTTGCTTTTTCGATAAAAGCCTGTTTACGGAAGACTACCTGATTGTCTATCCTGAAATGTATTGTCAAAATCCTGTCATATAGGCATTATCATACAAAGAAATGATAGTGTGAGGGAAGCTTTTATATCATTTCCCGCACACTTCATGGAGATTTAAGGGAAGATGAATCATTCTTTCTTCTTTGATGATTTTTCATCATCCAACCCCAATCGCTTGCATAACTCCGAATCTCTTTTGATACGGTCCATCTCTTCGTTGATGATAGCCTGTGCATCCGCCTTGATCTGGTCGTAGTTGCGCTGTATCTGCTGCATCATGATGTCATTGCCCTCCTTGTCCTTGAATTCGTTGATGATGGGGATTTTTTTGTAAGCCTTTTCCTCCGCACTTACCTTTGCATGATCCACGACGATTTCGGCATGGAAAATCTTTTGGTCTATCCTCTCACCGAAATTGTCGGACACGGCACCGACAAACATGCCCTGCGAGAGGGTGGCTATCTTGGAAGCCGGGATGAGGGAGTCCATCTGTGTATTGATGGATGTGGAGACATCCTGCCGGTTGATGGAAACCGACTGGCGCTGTTGCAATATCTTCCCGAAACGTTCGGAAAGCGTCTTTGCCGTTTCCCCAACCACCTGTCCGCTGAATATGTTCCCCACCGTGTTCTGCACCACTTTCGACTCCTTTTCACCATAGTCCCGGTTGAGCTGGGAGAAATCCTGAAATCCCAGGCAGACCGCCACCTTGTTGGAACGCGCCGTTGCAATCAGGTTGTCGAGTCCCCGGAAATAAATGGTGGGCAGCTCGTCTATGATGACCGCACTTTTGAGCTTTCCTTTCTTGTTGATCAGCTTCACGATGCGGGAGTTGTAGAGGCCGAGTGCCGCCGAATAGATGTTCTGCCTGTCGGGATTGTTGCCCACACACAGGATTTTAGGCTCCTCCGGATTGTTGATGTCCAAAGAGAAATCATTGCCTGTCATCACCCAATAAAGTTGTGGGGAAATCATGCGTGTAAGGGGGATTTTTGCGGAAGCGATCTGGCCCTGGAGCTGGTCCTGAGCTCCTGATTTCCAGGCATCCATAAAGGGGGAAAGGTAATTTTCCAGCTCCGGATAGGAGGTCAGAACGGTAAACAAGTCCGAATAAGGCTTGTTGAGCAGCTCCACCGCATGAGGGAAAGTACAGTACATTCCGTTCTTGTATATTTTGAGGTACCACACGATTGCCGCCAGCAGGATAATCGGCGACTCCACGAAGAAATCCCCCTGCTTTTCAATCCAAGTCTTGTTCAGGTTCAATAAGATGGTATAGCTTGCCTCGTACGCGTCGGAGATGTCCGTCATGAACTCCGGCGTGATGGGGTTGCAGCGGTGCGAGCGGCGGGGGTCATCGAAATTGATGACATAGAACCGGGGTCTGACCTTGTACTTGTCCATATTGTTCAGCAATGTGTTGTAGGCGATGGTGGAAAGGTCGTCGAACTTATAGTCGTAAAGGTAACAACTATACCCTTTGCCAATCATCTGGCGAATATAATTGTTCACCACCGCGTATGACTTGCCGGACCCCGGCGTACCCAGTACAATCGTGGCACGGAACGGGTTCACCACGTTGATCCATCCGTCATTGAGCCTTCCACGGTATTGGAATCTGGTCGGCAGATTGACAGAATACTCATTTTCCATCAGCTGTGTTTCCTGCCCGAAAGACTCGTTCTCATTGTTGAACACATCGGTCATCAGGTTGTTCTTGTAGAGCCGGCTCATCCATAACCCCGCCATCAGCAGACCGAGATAACCGGTGGTAAGCGTGCTTACATACATTATGGTACTTGCCGTATGTGGCAGCGGCAAATCCAGCAGCCACCAGTTCAGAAAAAAGAACGTACATCCGGCAACCAGTGCCGCATAGATTTTTGGCCAGGTGATTTTCTCTCCCTTGACCCCGTGCGTGCCCATACAGGAGATGGCCAGCAAAAGCACCGCCAACAACTTACTCCAGAGGATGTTGTCGAAAATGCCCGTGTGAATGTTGAAGTTTACCAGAATCTTGTCTATGACCGCAAGATTCAGATGCCATGCGGTCATGCTCGGATAGCAGTACACATAGACGTGCACCACCAAAAGAAAAATACTCACAGCCCTGCCGAATTCCATTATCTTAGCGAGAGCCCTCAAATCGTCTTCCTGTTGCATAAGGATTGTGTATAAAAAGGTTGATACTTGTTTTGTCTAAATGCCACGCTTGCGTCCGGCCTTCTTCTTTTTCTTCATGCGGCGTGCGAAGGCTTCCTCCTCGTAATCCCGCGGATTGGTTTCCATAGAAAGAATGCCTGCCGCCAGTTCGAGCGTGCTAGAGGATTCGTGACGGTGATGCTGCCAAAGCTCTGCAGCGGAATGTCCACCCCGTTCCTTTTCGGGTATGTTTTCCAACCATTTGAAATAGTCGTTGAACACATTGGCGGAAAACTCCTTGCCCATGCGTGAGCCGTTGAACACCTCCCGACGGTTGTGGTCAATAAAGGTGACACCATAGATACGTCCCCGCTCATTCTCGCGGAAAACCACATCAATACGCCTTTGCCCGAGCAGTTCCACAAACCGTTTCCGTGAATCCGCCTGCCGCAAGGCACGAACGATGTCCGCCTGTATGGAGGGTGCCCATTTCCCGTCCTTGAGGTCTTTCAGGTTCATCAGCATCCGCTTTTCCAACTGTTCATTTCCGAAGCGTTTCCCAAATCGGGAACTCTTGAACGGCGGGCTGACCACCTTGCCGGTATCATCCGTGGCCGAATAGACAATACCGGTATATGGTGTACCGTTGTATTCTCCCCTGACCTGTTTCGCCTCGATGTTGAGCGTGGAAAGCAGCGCATTGTATTCCCCGAAGGTTTGGAAATGGTAGCTTTCCAATACGGCTTTAAGGGTATTGCCTACCTGATGGCGGACATCCCCCAAGGAAGCGTCCACCTTCCTCAGCTCCGCTTTCGGATTCCGCCTTTCCGTGTCCGCTCCGTTGCGCAGGCCGAAATCCGTTTCCAGTTCCCGGCAGGCGGTCATGGAACGGCGGTGCTCGTAGGCATCGCTTATCTTTTTCCCCTGCTCGTCCACACAGACACTGACAATATGGATGTGGGTGTTGTGGGTATCGGCATGTTTGTAGGCGATGTAAGGCTGGTTCCCGTAGCCCATCTTCTGCATATACTGGTCCGCCAGTTCCACCAGCTGCCCATCGGTTAGCCGGTCTTCCGGTGCCGGAGAGAGCGAAATATGCAGGACGGGCTTCTCCGTGTTGCGGTTTGCCAGCAGGTAGTTCTCGAAAGAGAGCAACGCCAGGCGCATGTCCTCGCTTGGCAATCCAAGCCTGTCAGAAATCATACGGTTGCCCGAAAGAATCTCGGCGGTACCCGCCGCCACCTTGCCGTGGTTGTAGGCGAGCGCCCCGTAAAGGCTCATGCCGTGACTTATTTTTGCAACCATTTCCGCTCGTATTCCTGGGTCAGCGCCATGACTTTTTTACAGACAAGCATCAGTTCGATGCTCAGTTTCTCCAGCTTGTAGAGCAATGCCATCGCCCGTTTCTCCCCGAAATTGTTCTTCAAGGCACGGACGACCTGGTTGTAGTTGTTTCCGACAGCCTGAAACTGTTTGTGAAACTCGGTCAGTTTGATGTAATAGTCCATTGTAGCCTTGTCGATTCTCACGACTTTAATCTGTCCCGAAAAGATGGATTTCTTGATGAACAGCGTGCGGTCCCCGGCTCCCGAATCCGCCAGCAACTTTTCAAATCTTGTGTTCTCCTCGGCGTTCAGGCGGAAGCTGTACTTGCGGTCCGCCGGATCACTCTTGGGCTTTCTGCCCGTCCTTGTCCCTGTTGTTCTCTCCATGCACATGAGATTTTTGGTTTGTACTTTTTTCTCTTCCGGAATCCGCGACTTTGGAGCGGATTCCCCCGCCCCGGGAAGGGGCGGGCAAGTTGGTTCTTGTCGGACAAAAGACTTTTTGTCGGACAAGGACACAACTTGCTCTGTTCGCTTGAACAGAGAATCCTCCTTCGTCGGATTGCTGCGCGACGTTCACGGCGTGCTGTGGTCCGGCGAAGTCAGTTCCTTTCCATTGTCTGATTCCGGTTTTGCAAAATTAGACAGTGATAACCGATTGGTAAACAGCGTTTGATATGACATTTGATGACATCTGACGACATCTGATGTCAGGTAGGGGAAATGTTGGCGGAAGTTTCAAGAATAGCCGCTACTTTTGGCACAGTGCATGAGGGCATACATTGGAACATTGTCCTGTAAGGTGTATTGCTTGCCTGCCACAGGTGGTGCATGACGCGAATGCGGTATCATCCATGTATGCGCAATGCCATATATGCCGCATGGCAGTCCTGCATGACGGGACACATTGCATCCGTGCAATGCAGTATGGGGTACATTGAACTCCATATTGCATGAATGCAATGCACCTTATACGGCAACACCCTCCGGCAACCGGCATTACACTGATGCAATATGGTATGCAATGTATTCATGCAAACAGGCAAGCAATGCGTAATTGCCATATACCAACGGATGCATTGCCGTGTGATGAAACGAAAAAATCCAGACAGATATGAAACAAGTCATACACTCTAAATTCAAGCCTATGAAGAGAGAACCTTTATTTGTCGCTTTGAGCAACCAGAAAGGCGGTGTGGGAAAATCCACGTTCACCGTGTTGCTCGCCAGTTATTTCCATTACCTGAACGGATATAACGTACTTGTGGTGGATTGTGATTATCCACAGCACAGCATCAGTGCCATGCGGGACTGGGAAGTGGGGAACATTGAAAAGAACGTGCATCTGCAAAACCAGCTGGTGGAACAGTTCGGAACAAGCGGCAGGAAAGCCTACAGCATCCTGAACTCCACCCCGGAGGAAGCTAGGGAGACGGCCGGCCGCTTTCTCGAAAAGTCGGATCTGGACTATGACCTTGTCCTTTTTGATCTCCCCGGTACCGTGAATGTGCCCGGTGTCTTCCAGTCCGTGATCAATATGGACTATGTATTCACTCCGATTACACAGGAAAGGATGGTAATGCGGAGCAGCATGTCTTTTGTCCTTGCCATCAGGGAATACATGCACCGGCATGCGGACGTACCCTTGCGTGGCATCCATATGTTCTGGAACCGGATGGACAAACGGGTGTCCAAAGGGCTGTATAACGGCTATACCGAAATTTTCCGCTCTCTGAAACTGCCGGTGCTGGAGACCGTCATTCCCAGTGCGGAACGCTACAACAAAGATTCCGGGATGAAGGGGCCCCTGTTCCGCAGCACCTTGTTCCCTCCATCTCCCTCCGCAGTGAAAGGAAGCGGTCTGGACCTGTTGGTAGCGGAAATAGAAACCGTACTGAAACTTCAATAAAACAATTATGGCTACCAAAAGAAGAACGGATTACCAAGTGGACGAGGAGGCATTGAAACGCATGATGGCAGGAGATGTAACCGCTTTGGAAAAAACGGTTTCTCCGGAAGGGGAATCGGAAACAAAAAGTCAGGCTGGGCCTTCTCAGGAGAAACAGGAGAAGAAAAGCGGCCTTTCCAGACAGCAAATAAAGAAATCACCGGATGGAGTGGCTGATTCAGATGAATACCGGAGACGGTTTCTGAAAGTGAGACTGTCGGGAGCAAGAAGGCAGACCTATGTTAACGATGCATTATACAGGACTGTTGCCAAAGTATTGCCGGTCATTGCACCGGATATGTCCGTCCCGATGTTTTTAAGCAGTGTCCTGTCAGACCATCTGGAAAGGTACCAGGACATCATCAACGAGATATATAACCAGGAAGCCACACAAAAACCGATAGAATGGAAGAAATAGTTTATTTGTCAATACGGCTCGGCTGTACCGCTTATCTATTATATAAGGTATGGGAGCAGAAAAAGAGAATAGGTAAGATATGCGATCTGCTTTATACTCCCCGTAAAAAAACGGAAACGGAAAAGGACTACCGCCGGAATCCGGAAAGTGCGGCAGATGTGATGGGGGCCACCCGTTTTGTCTATCTGGATGAGAATGCCGGAAAGACCGTTGCCCCTTACATGAGCCAGCAGTTGGAAATGGGAAGCGACCTTATCGGCAAGGATGAGGATATTCCGGAAGATGAGGTGGAATGCAAACTGCCTTTGGAGGAGATGAGAATGCTGAAAGACGAACAGGAGGAGCTGGACAGCCGTTCTCCCGAGGCGGAAGCCATTGTTCCGGCAGTCACTCCTGCCGACCTGCTCAATGTAGGTGACGTGCTGCTTAATCTGGACGGTGCCGGTTCGGATGAGGACAAATCATACCGGGCCGCCATGACACTGCGTGCCATCCGGGAAACGGACATGTTCGAGCTGTTCTCCTCCCAGGTGGAGAACAAGAAACTGATAGAGGAGCTGATGGAAAGGTATGTGGATGAGGAAGGGAATGCTCTGCCTTTAAAAAAAGAGAGGAACGTTTCCAAACCTGTCGCAGACTGGAGGAAGCTGGTCTGAAAGTAATATGCTATTATGCCACAAAATTCCATATTGTTGAATATTATATATAGGATATTCATTATGTACCCAACTTTGTATTTTTCTATAATCTATGAAAAAGGTTGAAGTTTGTCTTTTGTTAAGGGTAATAGAAAGGAACAAACACTCAAAACATAGAAATCACGGGGACAACTCAGAAAATCGGATACTTCCTCACTGTTGCTTACGATTCAAAAGTAAAAGAATGAAATTATCCTGATTTGCTGACAGGAAAAACTATAACTCAATTTATTAAATGAAATTTCTTTATAAGAGACCTATAAACGACTATAAAAAAGTAAGGAGCTGCTTACCAAGCCAGCTCCTTACTTTTTCTAATGGATGAAAATCCGTTTCCCTGCTTCCTTTTGCACAATATTTTTGTCGTACTTTATGTGCATAACAAGATATCATAGAAAAAATCACATTTAAATTTAGTGTTCCATTACATGGTTTTGCATTGCTCCTTGTTCACAACTCTATCTCTGAATAACTTCATATTAGTAAAGTTTCGGGAAATATTTTGAACAAGTTCCAAGTAATTATCTCTGCCATCTTCCCATTTATGATAAAACGGCTTTATGGAAACACAGTTTTCATGTTCAAAGACGGTATTTAGTAATGTTCGGTCTGAATTTCCGCAAGAATACCCCATTATCAAAACTTGAAAAGGTGCAGCTAAAAGAAATTCGAGCAAATCATGATAATGTCTTGTTTCTAAATATTTAACGGATTTGACATATCTAAGTAACTCATTGTCATTCATATCAAGAATAGACTGGTAACTTTTGTCAAGTTCATCCCCATAGCCAAAAATTATATTTTCAGGTTTTTCTAATTCGCCATGAATATAATTGTGGGTAATATTAAAGTTACCATACATCTTAGCTGTTTTTGTATAGTTGAAACTCAGCAACATGATACGTTTAGGGATAAGTTTATCGCGTTCTCCATAATTGTATTCAACATCTGCAAGGCTGGATATATTCAGCCCAATGTTATCCAGAGCTTTCTTTTTTCCTTCTGTTGAGAAATCAGCAGGATCAAAGAAGTCAATTATTGCATTTTGAAGGTCATTCCTTACATTGTCTGTTTCTATTGTATGGAGGTATTCAATTAATTTTTCTTGAAGGAATGCAAATTGTTCATTCAACTCACTGATTGTATAATTACAACCAGGGCTATCCATGCCAACTTTCAACAGTTGGTAATAGTCGTTTTCAATATCCACCCATCCTTTGGTTTCTATTGATTGCAGAATAGTTTTAAAAAAAGGGCAACATTCAATAGAGAAAATGTTTGGTTGGTCCTTGATATACTGAATAACTTCGCTTCCTGAGTATCTTTCTTTACAATAGATATCCTTAAAAAAACATGAGTTGTTGAAGACAAAAACATTCCAGCAATTAATGCCTACATTATCTTTGATAACCAAACGGCAAAGGCAATCTTCTGATACATTTGTAGTATTACCGGAAAAAGTATACACTCGTTGGTCCCAATACCAGTTGATAAAATCCATATAACTTGTTTTAAAGCCATGTGCCATGTCAAATCCGTTTCCTATGATAACAAGTCTATTCATTCGGTTGTAATGATGATGTTAGTGTTATTGACTTAAATTATAGAATAATCTCCTTGCTCTTCATTTACAAGAAGTGGCTTTAAAAGCGTTTCCACCGACTCAAAAGTATCTTGTTTTGAGAAGTGTATCTTTGGTTGTCCCCACCATCCTCTAATGAATTGCTGGTATTGGTATTGCAAGGTACGGCGAGGTGCCTGCGCCAAGCAGCTATTATAAAAGGAGTCCACAATGTCAGAATGGTAATTGGTCAATGAAAAGAAATACTGCCAAGTTTCTGATATTTCATTCGCGTTGAATCCGGGACGTTCAATTATTTCCACTGCATCCAATCTATGAGCACCATCATGTTTAGAGAATGCAGCTTTAAGTATTTCACTTGCCTCCTTATCAGAAGAAGGTGCGCTATACCCAAAGATTGTTACCTTGCCTGCTTTCGATATGTAGTACTTTGCAACACTCCATTGGTCACGGATAAAGCTGTCGCTGTTGTAATCCTTTTGTTCTACAGGATACAGCAAAGGAACAGCGTTGTATGGTTTGCCACACTTTCTGCAATAGTTTTGTATAAGACCAAAGGTCATACAGTCTTTGCACACACCAGCCCCCACATTTCCATGCAAGAACAGAATCTCTGGTCTGTTCCAGGTAATCTTTGCCACTCTGTTATATGCTTGGATAAGCAGACTATCCCAGTTGAAGGATACAATGCAGTCTTTTTCTGTGAGCGAAAGAATCAAAAGGTCGTAGATGGTCAAGAAAGATGGAAGCTGCACATTTGAAAAATATTCATAAAGTTTTTTTTCCATTGCTATCCGTGCGTTTTTACACTCATCACCACGTCTAAACAGCTCACTATATATATCTTCAAGATTCTTGCTTTTCGTTTCTAACATAAATCCTTCAAGGATTCTATCTAACCCGACCTGTTCAATGGCTTCATTCATCGTCGGGCAAGATTTTCCCATGACCGCTCTTGAAGCACCAGCTCCAACTATCACGACATGAGGGCGTTGGCAATACAAATCTTTAAGGTTTTTCTTCATACACTAACTGATTAAATATTTTGCCCATAAGCAATTGTTGCATCATGCTTTATTTTACGGCCTCATATTTTGTTCGCTTTGTTTCAGGCACAATAATTTCATTGTTCATACTTATAAGTATGAAAGTTATTGTTCTCTGTTTGGCTGTTCTTGAATATAAACAGATATATTACTTAAAAATGCCTTATCAAGGTGTGATATTGTTACTCTCTTTATACACTACTACATGATACACTATTTTTAACCTGTTTACATTGGCCATAAAACTGCGTTTGATATGCAAATATAGCTATTTTAATCCAATATCAATAATAGTCGTTTTTGACAAGAAATCAACTTTATGGAATTTGCTGGCTTTTGTATGGCAATTATATAAATGGTACAGAAAAACATGTAACCGTTTGAACAATCCATGTTTGTGCCAAAATCATCAATTAATCATGTATTATGCTTGAGGTAAGCGTCTCCGCAATGACGTAAAACAATGTTGAAAATCTCTGTAGAGACGCGCAAAAGCACTTGTTGGATGACATCTGATGACATCTGGTGACATCTGATGACACCTCTGAATCACAGCGTATTATCCCTTTTTATCTTCGCCGTCGAATTCAAATTTATGTCTTACCCAAACGATTCGACAATGAAGAGAAGAATCCTTTTTTCAGTGATGTGCGCGGCGATTGCCGCCGGTGCTTTCGCGCAGGGCCAAGGGCAGGGCCTTGCCGGTATCAACGAGGCGACCAGCCTCATGACCTCGTATTTCGATCCCGCCACCAAACTGTGCTATGCCATCGGTGCGGTGCTCGGCCTGGTGGGCGGCATCAAGACCTACGGCAAGTTCTCCAGCGGTGATCCCGACACCTCGAAAACCGCCGCCAGCTGGTTCTTTGCCTGCATCTTTCTGATTGTAGCCGCCACCATCCTGCGTTCCTTCTTCCTCTAAGCGGTATGGAGTATCCTGTAAACAAGGGGGCGGGCAATCCCGTCGAGTTCAAGGGGCTCAAGTCACAATACCTGTTCGTCTTCGCGGGCGGTCTGGTGACGGTGCTCCTGGCGGTGGTCATCCTTTACCTGGCAGGCGTGGACCAATGGATATGCATCCCTTTCGGGACCGTATCCGGCGGTCTGCTGGCATGGGCGGTGTTCCGGCTGAACGCCCGCTACGGCGAACACGGTCTTATGAAGCTGCTGGCGGAGAAACGCCATCCGCGCTACCTGATCCACCGCAAGAGAGTTTTCAGATTATTTGCAAAAAGAAAAAAACGACAATCATGAGAAATGTATTGAAAGCGGAAACGCTGGAACGCAAGTTCCCCCTGCTCTCGGTGGAGAACGGCTGCATCGTGAGCAAGGACGCCGACCTGACCGTGGCCTTCGAGGTGGAGCTTCCCGAGCTGTATACGGTGACGGCGGAAGAGTATGAGACCATGCACTCCACCTGGATAAAGGCCGCCAGGGTACTGCCCGAGCACAGCATCGTCTGCAAGCAGGACTGGTTCACGAAGGAGAGCTACCGTCCCCAAAACGGCGGGGAGGAACAGAGCTTCCTCTCGCGCAGCTATGAGCGGCACTTCAACGAGAGGCCGTACCTGAACCACCGCTGTTACCTGTATCTGACAAAGACCACCCGTGAGCGCAACCGCCGGCAAAGCGACTTCAGCACCCTCTGCCGGGGATTCCTGCTGCCCAGGGAGATTACCGACAAGGACATGGCGGCCCGTTTTCTGGAAGCGGTGGAGCAGTTCGAGCATATCGTGAACGACTCCGGCCATATCCGGCTGCGCCGCCTGGAAACGGAGGAGATTACCGGCACGAAGGAACGTCCCGGGCTGGTGGAGAAATACCTCTCCCTCTCGATGGAGGACGAAACCGCCGTGCTGCAGGACATCTGCCTCAAGCCCGGACGGATGCGTATCGGGGACAAGCGGCTCTGCCTGCACACACTTTCGGATACGGAAGACCTGCCGGGCAAGCTCTCCACCGACATGCGCTACGAGCGTATGTCCACCGACAGGAGCGACTGCCGCCTTTCCTTCGCCGCACCCGTGGGGCTGCTGCTCTCCTGCAACCACATCTACTCGCAGTACGTGTTCATCGACAACGCGCAGGAAATCCTGCAGATGATGGAGAAGAACTCGCGCAACATGCTCTCTCTGTCACGGTATAGCCGGAGCAATGCCGTGAACCAGGAATGGACGGAGATGTATCTGGACGAGGCGCATACCAAGGGAGTGCTTCCCGTCAGATGCCACTGCAATGTCATCGCCTGGGCGGAGGATGCGGAGGAGTTCCGCCGTATCAGGAACGACACGGGCAGCCAGCTTGCCATGATGGAATGCACCCCCCGTTACAACACCGTCGACACCCCGGTGCTTTACTGGGCGGGCATTCCGGGCAATGCGGGCGACTTTCCTGCCGAAGAGTCATTCTATACGTTCCTGGAGCAGGCGGTCTGCCTCTTTGCCGGGGAGACCAATTACAGAAGTTCTCCCAGTCCGTTCGGCATCCGCATGGCGGACCGGCAGAACGGCATTCCGGTGCACGTGGACATTTCCGATCTTCCGATGAAGCGCGGCATCATCACCAACCGCAACAAATTTATCCTGGGACCAAGCGGCAGCGGCAAGTCCTTTTTCACCAACCATCTGGTGCGCAACTATTACGAGCAGGGAGCGCATATCCTGCTGGTGGACACGGGCAACAGCTATCAGGGGTTGTGCCGGATGATCCACGACCGCACACGCGGCGGGGACGGCATCTACATCACGTATGAGGAGGACAATCCGATATCCTTCAACCCGTTCTACACCGATTCCGGACAGTTCGATGTGGAAAAGCGCGAGAGCATCAAGACTCTGATACTGACCTTGTGGAAACGGGAGGACGAGGCACCGAAACGTTCGGAAGAGGTGGCGCTCTCGGGAGCGGTGAACGCCTATATCCGTAAAATTACCGGGAATCGGGAGGCAAGGCCGGACTTCAACGGCTTCTACGAGTTCGTGGACGGTGACTACCGCCGGATGATAGCGGAAAAGAAGGTACGCGAGAAGGATTTCGACATCGACGGCTTCCTGAACGTGCTGGAGCCTTTCTACAAGGGTGGCGACTACGACTTCCTGCTGAACTCCGACAGGGAACTGGACCTGACAAACAGGCGGTTCATCGTGTTCGAGCTGGACAACATCAGCGGCAACAAGGTGCTGCTGCCTGTGGTGACGCTGATCATCATGGAGACCTTCATCGCCAAGATGCGCCGCCTGAAAGGAATCCGCAAGGTAATATTGATAGAGGAATGTTGGAAAGCCCTTATGTCCGCCAACATGAGCGGCTATATCCAATATTTGTTCAAGACCGTCCGGAAATATTTCGGTGAGGCCGTTGTGGTGACCCAGGAGGTGGACGACATCATCAGCTCCCCGATTGTGAAGGAGGCCATCATCAACAACTCCGACTGCAAGATCCTTCTGGACCAGCGGAAATACATGAACAAGTTCGAGCATATCCAGCGGCTGCTCGGCCTGACGGAGAAAGAGAAAAGCCAGATACTCTCCATCAACCAGGCGAACCATCCCGGACGTTTTTACCGTGAAGTCTGGATAGGGCTTGGCGGCACCCGTTCGGCGGTCTATGCTACGGAAGTGAGCGCGGAAGAGTATTTCACGTTCACGACGGAAGAGTCCGAGAAACTGGAAGTGCAACGGCTTGCCGAGGAGCTGGACGGCAACCTGGAACTTGCCATCCGCCGGATGGCAGAGAGAAAACGAGAGGAACAAAGACAAGTATCAACCCCAAAAAGAGAACAATGAGAAACAAATCCCTTATGAGACTGGCGGTGTGCCTGATCGGTATGGCCGCCATGGTATTGCAAGGCTGCTCGGAGAGCGGCACCGACCGTGACAAGCTCTGCGGCTCGTGGAGCAGCGTGGAAGGCAAGCCGGACGTGCTAGTATATAAGGAAGGGGAAGCCTACAAGGTGACGGTGTTCGCCCGCAGCGGAAAGATGCGCCGTCTCAGGCCTCAGACCTACCTGCTGGTTGAGGAGAACGGGAACCTGTTCATCAACACGGGGCACCGCATCGACATCTCCTACAACGAGGCCGCCGACGTGCTGACCTTCTCCCCGAACGGTGACTATGTGCGGAAGGAGGAACGCCCATGAAAGCGAAGTCACTCCTGATCGGAACGGTACTCGCCCTGTGCGGCACCGGCGCCAATGCCCAGTGGGTGGTGACCGATCCCGGCAACCTTGCCCAAAGCATCATCAACATGTCGGACAACATCGCCCATACCTCGAAAACGGCGGTCAATACGGCCGACAGCTTTGCGGAGACGGTGAAGATTTACGAGCAGGCCAAGAAGTATTACGACCAGTTAAAGGCGGTGAACGACCTGATACAGGACGCCCGCAAGGTGCGCGACATCATCCTGATGGTGGGCGACGTGTCCGACATCTATGTAACGAACTTCGGCAAGATGATGAACGACGGGAACTTCTCGCCCCGCGAGCTGGACGCCATCGCCTTCGGCTACACCCGCCTGCTGGAGGAGAGCAACGGCGTGCTGCAGGATCTCAGGCAGGTCATCAACGTGAGCACGCTCTCCATGACCGACAAGGACCGCATGGACGTGGTGGACCGCTGCTACTATGAGATGCGCCGTTACCGCAACCTGGTGAGCTATTACACGAACAAGAACATCGCCGTGAGCTATCTCCGTGCCAGAAAGAAGAACGACCTGGACCGGGTGATGCGGCTTTACGGGAATGAAACCTCCAAATACTGGTAGCCATGATGCCGTTGTCGATAGATTTTGCCAACCTGCATACCATACTGGCGACCCTGTATGACGATATGCAGCCCCTTTGCAAGGACATGATGGACGTGGGAAAGGGACTTGCCGGGCTGGGTGCCCTGTTCTATGTCGCCGTCCGCGTGTGGCAGTCGATGGCCCGTGCCGAACCGATAGATGTCTATCCCCTGCTGCGTCCCTTCGCCATCGGCATCTGCATCCTGCTTTTCCCCACGCTGGTGCTCGGCACGCTGAACACCGTGCTCAGCCCGATAGTACAGGGTACGCACAAGATGCTTGAGGGGCAGACGCTGGATATGGAACAGTACAGGGCGCAGAAGGAGGAACTGGAAAGGGAGGCCATGCTGCGCAATCCCGAAACCGCCTACCTGGTGAGCGACGAGGAATTCGACCGTCAGCTGGACGAGCTGGGCTGGTCAACCATAGATACCGCCTCCCGCCTGGGCATGTACGTGGAGGTGGGGATGTACAATCTGGAGAAGAAAATCCGTGACGCCTTCCGCAGCCTGCTGGAACTGATATTCGCGGCGGCATCGCTGCTGATAGACACCGTGAGGACCTTTTTTCTTGTCGTGCTCTCCATACTGGGACCGGTGGCGTTCGCCTTCAGCGTATGGGACGGTTTCCAGTCCACGCTCGGGCAGTGGTTCACGAGGTACATATCCGTTTATCTCTGGCTTCCGGTCAGCGACCTGTTCAGCACCCTGCTCGCCAAACTCCAGGTGCTGATGCTCCAAAATGACATTCTGGAATTACAGAACAACCCCGACTACTCGATAGACAACTCAAATAGCGTCTATATCATATTCATGCTGATAGGGATTATCGGGTACTTCACCGTCCCGACGGTGGCGGGCTGGATCGTACAGGCGGGCGGAGCCGGAAACTTCAGCCGTAACCTGAACCGCACGGCCACGAAAGCGGGCGGTTTCGCTGCCGGGGCGGGCGGTGCCGTACTGGGGAATATCGGGGGAAGGCTGCGGGGCAAATAGGCTCTATGGCAACCCGTTTCCGTGAGTCGGGCAACTCAAAATGACAAGTCGGGCAACTCACGGTTCTGAGTCGGGCAACTTGGATTACCGGGTTGGGCGACTTGTCGGAAGGAGCCGCCCGGTCATACCGGAAACATTTATTTATTCATTCAAACCAATCATTCGCTAAATGGAATTCAAGTCATTGACCAACATTGAGAGCAGCTTCAGGCGTATCCGGTTGATGCTGGCTGTCTTTACCGGCTGCTGTGCGCTCATTACCGGCTATGCGTTGTGGAGCTCGTACCGTTTCGCCGAGAAGCAACGGGAAAAGATCTATGTGCTGGATAAGGGCAAGTCGCTGATGCTCGCCCTCTCGCAGGATCTTTCACAGAACCGCCCCGCCGAGGCGCGGGAACACGTCCGGCGTTTTCACGAACTGTTCTTCTCGCTCTCCCCGCAGAAGGACGCGATCGAGCACAATATAGGCCGTGCCCTGCAACTGGCGGACAAGAGCGCCTATCACTACTATGTGGACTTTGCCGAAAAGGGATATTACAACCGGCTGATTTCGGGCAACATCAACCAGGTGGTACACGTGGACAGCGTGGTGTGCGACTTTGCCGCCTATCCCTACAAGGCGCGTACATACGCCCGGCAGCTGATCATCCGTGAGAGCAACGTGACCGAGCGAAGCCTTGTCACCTCCTGTTCGCTCCAGAATACGGGGCGTTCGGACGACAATCCCAACGGGTTCATCATCGAGCAGTTCACCATACTGGAGAACAGGGATATAAGGAGTGTGGAACGATGAGAGGGAAACCTGCCGTCTTAAAACGTGCGGACAGCCGTATCCGGCTGTTCTGCCGCCGGCTGACCGGGAAGCAGCGCATTGTCTTGACAAGTGTCGTCTCGCTTCTGTTCACGGCAGCCTGTCTGTACTCGGTTGTCTCTTCCGTGTCCCGTTTGGGGGAACGGAAGGGCGACATGAAAACCGGGCATATCCGGCCCGTCATGTTACGGCCGGAAACAACAACCATTCATTCAAACATCCAGAAACATGAAAATGGACTTTCAGAAAATCAGGGAACGGCTGGGGCTGTCGAGTGACAAGCCGCTGACTCCCGAAGAGAAGCGCCGACGCGCGAGGTATATTGTCTATCCGCTCTTCTGCCTGCTGTGCGCCGGATTCCTCCTGCTGGTATTCAGCCCGTCGGAAAAGGAGAAGGCGGAAAAGGAAAAGGGCAAGGGATTCAACGTGGAGATGCCCTCGCCGAAAGATTCGGAAATGGAGGGCGACAAGGTAAGCGCCTACGAGCAGGAAGCACTGGCGAAAAAGGAAAAATGGCGCAGGGGAACCTTCCAGGAGATGTCCGAGCTGCTCAACAAGGACAGTCAGGATACTGCCGGCCTTACCGCAGGAAAAGCCAACACGGAACTTCCGCCGGAACCGGAAACGGGGAAATCCCCCGGCTCCGTCCATTCCTCCGCGGAAGCCTACCGGAATATGAACCGCTCGCTGGGTGCTGTATATACCCGGAATGAAAACCAACAAAATGCCGATCTGCTCCGCCGTATAGAGGAACTGGAAAAAGAAAAGAGACCGGCGGAAGGACAACCGGAAGGACAGACCCTGGAAGAAAAGATGGCACTGCTGGAAAAGTCTTACGAGCTGGCCGCCCGGTACAACGGGAAGCAGCCGGATGCCCCGGCTGCCGTGAATGGCCGGAGCGACCGGAAAGACAGGACAGCCGTCCGCCCGGTGAAACAGGTACAGAATCAGGTGGTGTCATCGCTTGCACAACCTATGGGCAATGAGGATTTCATCGCCGAATTTGCGGGAGAGAGGAATACCGGTTTCCACACCCCTATAGGCAGGACACTCCCTTCCGGCAGGAATACCATCGCCGCCTGTGTACACGGTACGCAGACCGTATCGGACGGGCAGGTGTTGCGCATCCGGTTGCTGGAGCCGATGGCGGTGGACGACCGGCTCATTCCCCAAGGGACGGTATTGACCGGCGGTACACGCATCCAGGGGGAGCGGATGGACATACTTGTAGAAACGGTGGAATACAAGGGCACGCTGTTTCCGGTGGAACTGGAGGTATATGATGCCGACGGACAGCAGGGAATCCTCGTGCCGAACTCGATGGAGTATGATGCGGCGCGTGAGATAGCCGCGGGTATGGGCACCTCAATGGGGAGCAGCATCAACATTTCGACGGATGCCGGGGCGCAGATTGCCTCGGACGTGGGCAAGGGGGTAATACAGGGCGTGTCGCAATATGTGGAAAAGAAAATGCGTGCGGTGAAAATCACCCTGAAAGCCGGACACCGGCTGTTGCTGCACTCTCCCGAAAAATGAAAAGAGAAAAGAAACCAACCATTTATTCACCAACCAATCAAGAACGCACATGAAGAAGATTCTGATGATGTTTGCCCTGATTATGGGCGCAGTGGCTGCATACGCGCAGCAAGGCAGCGGGGATTATTACGAGGGATTGAGCCGCAAGATCGGCTTCAGCCAAATGATTCCCCCGCATGGTCTGGAAATCACGTATGACAAGACCGTACATATAATTTTCCCCTCTCCCGTAAGATACGTGGATTTGGGTTCCCCCAACCTGATAGCGGGCAAGGCGGACGGTGCGGAAAACGTCATCCGTGTGAAGGCGACCCGGAAACATTTCCGCAATGAAACCAATATGAGCGTGATAACCGAGGACGGCAACTTTTACACATTCAACGTCAAGTATGCCGACGAGCCGTTGCTGCTGAACGTGGAGATGTGCGACTTCATCCATGACGGGGAGTCGGTTAACCGTCCGAACAATGCGATGGAAATCTACTTGCAGGAACTCGCCGGGGAGTCGCCCCGTCTGGTACGGCTGATCATGAAATCCGTGTATGGGCAGGACAAACGCAAGGTCAAGCACATCGGCAGCAAGCGGTTCGGGGTTCAATACCTGCTCAAGGGGCTTTACGCACACGGCGAGCTGCTCTATTTCCATACCGAGGTGAAGAACGCCACGCACGTGCCTTTCGATGTGGACTTCGTAACTTTCAAGATTGTAGACAAGAAAATCGTGAAGCGTACCGCCATGCAGGAGCAGGTCATCTATCCGCTGCGTGCCTTCAACTATGTGACCCGTGTGGACGGGAAGAAGAACGAGCGGACGGTGTTCGCCCTGCCCAAGTTCACCATCCCCGACGGCAAGAAGCTGGTCGTGGAGATGTACGAGAAACAGGGTGGCCGCCATCAGTCGTTTGAGGTGGAGAACGAAGACCTTGTACGCGCCGAGACTGTCAATGAACTGAAAGTAAGATGAGTGCCATGAAAAGAAACTTCATCTTCATTATCCTCCTGCTTGCCCTCTTTACGGGGCAGGCGGAAGCCCAGCGCCGGCTGCCGGGGATGAAAGCCGTCCGCTTTACCGCTGAAATGGCCGACGGCTTTTACAGCCGGGCAGACCGCCATGATGCGGGCTACGCCTTTTCGCTGGCTGTTGCCACTTACACAAAGAAAGGGAACCAGTGGGTGTTTGGCTGTGAGATGCTACAACGTAATAACCCTTACCGGAACACGTATGTCCCACTGTCGCAATATACAGGGGAAGGCGGTTATTATCATACAATCCTTTCCACATCCGGCAAGTCTTTCTTTCTGAACCTCGGCGCTTCCGCCTTGCTGGGCTACGAGGCCGTGAACAACGGAAACCGCCTGTTGGATGACGGAGCTTCCTTGCGCAAGTATGAGTCCTTCATCTATGGAGGCGCGGTGACACTGGAAGCGGAGGGATACCTGTCGGACAGGATAGCCCTGCTGATACGCCTGCGTGAACGTTTTGTATGGGGTGGCGCTTCCGGCCGCTGCCATTTCCAGTATGGAGCCGGAGTCAAATACATTTTCTAACCTTAAAAAGAACATATACCCATGAAAAGAAGAATCCTTGATTTTATGATGACAGCCTGTTGCATGGTATTTTCCTTTCTTGCCCTTGTCGCTTGTGACAATGAGCTGGATATCAGACAAGAATACCCGTTCACGGTGGAGTCCATGCCGGTGGCGGACGAAATCGTAAACGGTGAGACGGTGGAAATCCGTCTGGAAATCAAGCCGGAAGGAAACTTTTCCGGAACTGTCTATACGCTGAGGTATTTCCAGCCCGACGGAAAGGGCAGTCTGAAGATGGAGGACGGAACGGTACTGAAACCCAATGATCGTTATTTGCTGAACGAATGGAAATTCCGTCTTTACTATACCTCGCAGAGCGGCAAGGAATCACAGACCATAGACCTCTATTTTGAAGACAATTGGGGAAATCTGCAACAGTTGACATATGATTTCAATGGAAAGGATGCGGAGGAGGAAGACAATAATACGGAGGCCGCATGAAAAGAATACCGGTTATTATGATTTTTCTGTCACTTGTTCTGTATGGCAAGGCGGAAAATCCCCCGTCTGACAAGGATAAGGCGGTAGCCTGCATCAAGCGGTGGGAAGGCTGGCACCGGGGGAAAATGCCTTACATCGGTTACGGACACCGCCTGCTCCCCCATGAGAAGCTGACCGAGAACCTGAGTGAGGCACAGGCGGACTCACTTTTGAGATGCGACCTTGAACGGTGCCTGAACGTATTCCGTAAATATGGAAAAGACTCGCTTCTTTTAAGTCTGTTAGGCTTTAATGTAGGCTGTTACCGTCTGATCGGAAACGGCAAGATACCTAAAAGCAGACTGATTCAGAAACTGGACGATGGTAACCGGAATATTTACAGGGAATATATATCGTTCCGCTGTTATCGGGGGAAAGTCATTCCAGGCATAGAGAGAAGAAGAAAAGAGGAGTTTGAACTGTTCTATATGCCGTAGATTGAAATTATGCAAAGCCGTGAACGGACGCTTGCCATCGCCGTTCACGGCTTTAGTCTTAGCCACTCTTAATTTACCTTTACCCGGTTCATCAGCTGCCCCGATATTTCATGCAGTTCCCGGCAGCGTTCCGGCTGCTGTTCCCTTGCAAAGGCGGTGATTCCCTGTGTCAGTTTCCAGAGCGTGGCCCCGCCTGTCACTCCGTCGTCAGGATTGTTGTTCATCAGCAGTTTTTCCACCTCGCGTCCTTCGTTTTTCAACAAGGCTCCTTTCTGCACCAGATTCTTCAGTTCCTTGTCGAAATCCACGTCTATTTCCGATGCTCCTTGAATTTCGATGGCCTTCTGCATGATGGTGTCTTTGCTGTACAGTCCTTTGGTCAGGTCGGAAACAGCCGATACGGTGGTCTGCGTGTCCAGTTCGTAGGTCTTTTGGGAGAGGGACAGGGATTCCGGCAATCGGCCTCCAAGGTGTATCTGCCGCATGACGGACTCCCTGACCATCCCGTTCAGGCACGCCCCGTTGAGCAGGAACGACCGCATATCGACCGATCCGTTGCCATAGTCGGATGTGGAGAAGCGTGCTCCTGCGAAGATGATGACCGTTCCGTTCTTACGGGTGGGTATCTCTATCGGAGTGGGCAGGATTGTCTCACACCATACTTTCGTGTCGTTCATATAGGCATCGGACACGACCGCCCCCTGTCCTCCCGCCTCACGGATGAAAGCGGTCAGGATATCCACCGAGTTCAGCCGACGGTAGGAGTCTGACAATACGCCCCGGACTTCCATTCCTACCGCCCGTATCAGTACCCGTGTACGCTCGGTCCATCCCGAATGCTCGTTCAGGATGGTGGCGCACAACTGTTTCTGCCAAACATCTCCGGCGGAAAGCTCGCGCAGGTATTTGGCGGGAATGCCCATCTTCTCCGAAATCTGGCTTATGGCGTTGCCGTGTAGGTTGAAGTTCCCTTCGGGCATTGCCATCTGTACCCTTCCTTCCGCTTTGAAAGAGATAACGGGGCGTTCCTTGCTACGTTGGCTTACCCCGATGGGAGCGATGAAATCCTGCGCGATCCGTCCCTCACTGAGCAGACGGTTGATGGTGTCCATGACATCCCCCTGCCTGCCTTCTATCATTCGCCGTACCTTGTTGATGACTACCTGGTTGAGTCCCTGCTGTTTCTGTACCGGTGCAGTGGCCGGCATGACTGTTGCTTCCATATTTCTTGTTTTTAAAGTCGTTGATAAATTACAATTTGTTCTTATGGCTTGTCCTGCTTGTTTTAGTAAATTCAGATCTGTACTCTTCTGACAGACGGATATAATCCTTTTCGCTATATCCGGCCGTTCCGAACAGTTCATAATATCCGGGGAAGGGTTTTCTTTCCGTTTCCGGTATATGCGTGCTGGTTTCCTTATGGCAACAGATGATGTGCCGGACAAACCGGTAGCACTTGCAAAGATCCGCCAGGATGGTGTACTCGTTGTCCGTATGAGGTTCATAATATCCGCAGGAGAGATTGACGCAGGATACTTCCAGCCCGTTCCTTTTCAATGCCGCCACATCCGTAGCCAGCCCCTGTGCAGGCTTGTAACCGTACCTCCGGGGATCTACCGCTGAAATGAACTCATTGGAGCAGAGCCTCATTCCGTTGATTTGTGTCACCATGTCCCCGTTCCCTTTCCGGTCGCACTGGATGACGAAACGGCAGTCGGAAAAGAAGGACATGTCGGCATGGCCGCTGCCTATGCATCCTATCTCCTCCTGTACGAAGAAGGCGCATTTCACCGCCTTGAAATCCTCCAGGCATTTCAGGCAGATCCAGATGCCGTTCTTGTCATCCGCGCCGATTCCGGCCATCCGTTTACGCTTGCGGTCATAGCCGACAATCATCGAGTCCGCCACAAGATGGGCCGCATAGGTGCCTGTCTTGCGCCGGTGTACCTCGTCCATGTGCGCCACGACACAGGGGTAGCTTTTCCGGTTGCCTTTGACCGCGTAGATGTTTCCGTGCCGGTCTTGCCGGAAAGGAATCCCCATCCGCCTGAGTTCCCCGATGATGAACCCGGCCATCTTCCCCTCCTTGCCGGAGGGGGAGGAGATGTTGTAAAGAGCCATTAATTTTTCCATGATACTGACTTTTTAGGAGATGAACAACTTTTCGATTTGCAGGTACCGTCTGAACTCCGGTACGGGACGTCCCTTCTTGAAGAGGAAGGACGGATATTTCTTTCCCTTGTATTCCGCGGACGTGCCTTTCAGTACTTTTCCGAATACGGTGGATATATAGAACATGTCCTGACAATTCTTGCAGAATGCCGTATCCGGAAAGGAATGTATCTTTCCGCATTTGGGACATACATATTTTCTCCTGTTTGCGCGCCCTTCCGTGCTCCGGCAGGTGGCTATGCTCGTGTCGCCCTCCGTATTTCTCAGTTCCAGGTTACCGTCCGTCAGATGGAGGCTGTAGAACGTGTCGAGGTAAGGCACCCCTTTCTTGTGCCACCTGCAGGCGGGCACTTTCACCGTCAATGAGACCTGTATATTGTCTCCGGCCGCCCATTCCTGCCCCTCAATGGGATTCAGTACGGTGAAATCCGTTGTATGTGTATAATCGTTGTATCTGCGTCGCAACAGGATGCCCGCCTCCTGCGCCTGCTTGCGGATCAGTTCGGCGACGAATGCGTGTGAGGAATAGATGCGGTCCAGCAGGGAGGCGGCAATCGGTGTGTTTATTGATTTCCACAATGTTACCTCGTTCCATACGACAGCCCGTCCGAGTATGTTGTTGCTCTCGTCCCTTGCCACAAGGATTTTAGCGCCGGCGAAGTTGGTATAGAAGTCAGCGGCGTTGCGTGCCTTGTCCTCATACCGCATACAGGAACTGTGCAGGCTGGATGTGTCACTGTCGGAGATGGGGCTGTAGTTGCTTTCCAGATAGGCTTCCATGAAGTCGTTCATGCTTTCATGCAGCCTGACCGTGACTTTGCTGTCCAATGAGAGGGCGCTACAGAAATAATTGATTTCGTCGGGTGAGTACTTGGGCAGGTTCCTGAACAGTTCCACAAACGTGGAGGGTTCCAGGTCTGTCCGGTTCTCCGGGAACCAGGGTGCCTGCGGGTTGTTCCGGTCCGGGAAACTGGGATGGGCCAGATCCTTGCTGCAGGCCGTGAACACGATCCGGATTTTCTTGAACGTGCCTGCTTCCGTCCGCTTGCGCTTGGTGGAGAAGCAGTTGTAAGTACCGCGTATGATCTCTTCCACCGGTACGTTCTTTTTTACTTCCGAAAGGATGTCTTTGGCTATCACACTTCCGTTTTCCGCCGCATGCACCAGGCGGGATTTCAATTCATTGCTAACATTCAGTTTCATAATCATTCGTTTTATTGTTTATAAATTCTGCCATGTTTTTATGGCAATTGTTTCTTGTCCGGCTGCATTTGGCGCAATTTCTCTTTCCGCTTTCTGAGCAGGTCAACGGACATGTTCCTGCTTGTCCGATATTCCTCCTCGCTCATCCGGCGAATGGAAGGAATGCCCGTCTGGGTCAGTGTATGGTTTACCATCCAACCGTCCATGAAGTTTTCGGGGCAGAGGCTGTCATGGTGGATGACTTCCCCCACGCAGCCGTGAATGAGCATATTGCATATGGTCATCAGGCAACAGGTACGGTTGACATCTTCCGCGACAAGATAATTACCCAGGTGGCGTACATGATATGCCAGCAGGAGACGCCCACTTCCGCAGGTAGGGTCGTTTATCCTCTGCCCGGTCTTTTTTTCGTCCGTTTCCGTACACATTACCATCAGGTCGCAGATATGTACGGGAGTGAAGAACTGCCCTTGCGCCTGTTGTCCCTTTCTGGAACTGAGCGCCATGAAAAGGTCTCCTAACGCGTCATACCAGGATGCGGCCTCCAGCTGCTTCTGCATGAGCCGCACCCATTCCGCAAACATTTTCATGAATGCGGCATTCTGCTGCCGCTTGTACCTCCAGTCTTTCAGCGGAGGAGCGCCCGGTGAGAATCCGTGTATGACGTAACGCAGGAAATCTGTGAACACGTTCATCGGATCGTACCCGTTCAAGCCTGCAAACTCACAGATTGTCTTTTCAAGTGGCCGGACTTCTGGGGATGTCTCATAGCGTGTCATATTGTTCTGTTTTTTTATAGAAGGTTACTGTATGTCCGTTATGGTCTGTCCGTATCTTGACGGGGGAGACGCCAAGGAAAAAGAGGTGCGTTTCCGCTTTCAGCATGTTCCATTCCCATGTGGGAAGTTCCTTCCATTCCATACGGTATGCCCAGAGTATGAACAGACCGGGACGGAATCCGTTGAAAAGTTCTCCGTGCAGAATCCCGACCAGCCGCTCCAGTTCTTCCCGCGAGTAAAGGGTGAATGACTCATTCCGATAGATAAAGGCATCAGCCGGTTCAATATCCGGCTGACACTCGATGATGTATCTCGTCCATTCTTTTGTGGTGTACTTTCCGTACAGAGGATCGGGTTCCGTGTATTTCCATGCCCTGACGAATGTGTGGAAGAGGACGGCACCGTTCCTGTGCCTTCCGGTATGCCCCCACATCCGGAACTGTTTGCTGCGTATGCCATCGGGAAGCAGCAATTCCGGACCGGTTATAACCCAAGGACCTCCTTCCGTATTGTAACCGGTACACTTTTCATTTTCATGGCAGAAAGGTGTCTGTGGGAGAAGGCAAATATGGACTTCCCGGTCATCGCCCCTTTCAATGTGTGCCTGCGGATAATAGTCACCGCCACGGGTAGTATAAGTGACGACATCCCCTGCGGTCGGTAAACTGACTCTTTCCCTGTCCTCCCGCATCCTTGAAATCAGCCGGTTCACCTTCTCCACGTCGCACTCCTTTATGGAACAGGCACACCCTTCATGCCTGTTGAGCAGAGTCAGACTTTCCAAATCATAAAAATTACCGTACTTCATATTGAGATCGTTTTTGTTGGTACAATTTGACCTGGCGGGCAACCATATCACAGAACTTCTGTCCGTTCTCCTTCTCGCTTCTGAAATAGGCAATCATGTCCCAGAGATTCTGATTGAAGTAGCCGGTCCATTTTTCGTAGCAGTGACTTCCATAGACCTTTCCGAACGTTTCTTCGAAAAGTGCAGGAGTCAGCCCTTCATCTCCGTGGTGGTTGTATTGCCACAGGGAGACAAGCAGCAGCCGGTTATAATCCAGTGTTTCCATATCCGTTCTTTTTTAAGTAAAACATCGGCCTACATGGGTAGGCATTTTTATTTCTTGGTGTCTTTCCGGCCTGTTTGCCGGGGATTGCGGCAAGGCTTGGCGAAAGAAAATACCGGAGCGAAGCGAGGATGATTTTCTTTCAGCCAACCCAGCCCCTGAAAGGGGCCGCCTTGCGCAATCAGCCTGGCAAACGGCTATCTTTACAGCAAGAAATGAAAAAGCAGACCTCGGATTCTCTGTTCTGAAGTCTGCTTTTCGGTCATTGTCGAGTCTCATGTTTTTCAGGTATGTATCTGCCATCCGTGGAACGGCTGCAATGTTACGGCAAACGATCTGTCAGGTATTCCATGATAGAGCAGACCTCCCACGATACCTGTCCTTCCGTCGGGATAGCGCTGTGTAAAGCCGAACGAGTACGGGGCATGGTCGTAGTAGAGTGAGATTTCACAGGGACAGTCAGGGTTTTCTTCCCAGCTTTTCAACCGTTCCAGACATTTTTGGAGCGAGGTGTCACCGATGGATTCGGCATAGCGCCTTACATTCTCGAAATGTTCTTCATTCAGGATTTTCATGACTTTTGTATTTTTATCTGTTAAACACGTCCGGCTCCGGGAGCCGGTATTTTTATTTCTCGCCTGCCTGACAGTCCCGTGGCCGTACCCGCAAGGTTTGGCGAAAGAAAATACCGCAGCGAAGCGAGGATGATTTTCTTTCAGCCAACCCCGCAGGGGCCTGACCTTGTACGGGTACACAGGACACGGGACTACCTTTGCAGGGTGGGAAATAAAATATGCGGTTGTTCCTTGTTGCGGGATCTTGTATGGCTTCCGGAGATAATCTTCCTGATTTGTTCGCCATTGCCGGACAAATGGTGTATCTTTGCAGTTTCTAATTTCAGGATCATGGAAAACTATATAAAGAAAGCGGCGGATGCTTTCCTTGTGGAGCGTCCGTATGGTATGCGTGTGGATTACAGGAAGAAAGGGTTCGTGCTGTTTAACCGTAACCTGAACGTATTGGGTAATGCGGAGCATGCCCGTCTGGAAGAACTGCCTCTGGAGCGGTTCAATGTGGAGGAGATTCCGTTGGATGGTGAAATTGTGGAGGAACATGCGGGATTTACCGATGTATTCTTCTATACCAATCTGACCAATCCCTATGCCGGATATGCGCTGAATTTGCAAAAACTGAAAGCCTATAATCAGTTTATGTTTCCGCTGGCAATGGTGCTGAACCGTGAATTGTGAGGCCGGAAGATGGCAGCGGTAACAGCCGGATGGAGCAGGCCGTTACCGCCAGTTTTTATTATTTGCCCTCTCTTGTTGCTATAAATGCAAGATAATCGCCCGCAGCCTTATGGCATCCGGTAAAGTCCGGTGTCCGGCAGCCTTTGATTTTCCGGAAACTGACGGTGCCGTTTCTGTCAATGCCTCTTACATGCCTGTTGAATGTCCCTTTGGTTCTGATATGGATGTCAAAACCGTCCCTTCCGGTGATTTCAAGGAACATTCCTCCCGTGATTCGTTCCCCGTCCAGAAATTTCTGTTTCTGCTCATCGAGCAGCCGCTGGTGTTGCTCTTCCCGCGCTCTGCGCTCTTCCGCCTCTTTCTCCTCCTGTTCCCTGCGTTTCTGCTCCTGCCTCCTTTTGTATGCCTCACGGGCTTGCACCAGGGGGGTGGTGTCAAGTCCGAGAGTCTCGAACACGCGGACGGAGATCAACCTGACAAAGGCTCCTCTTTCCGCGCCCTGAAGCGTATCCGCGATCCAGTTCCTGCAATAGGCGGCAGTTTCGTCCCTGCGGTTTTCTCCGTTGAGGAACCGGCGTGAATACTGCCCGCTGGAGAAATAAACGTTTTCAATCCGGCAGACCACATGGAAACAGTCATCGTCCTCATTCCCATATTCGTTCTTTCTAGACAGGGAGAGATATACATTCTCGGCGTACGGCTCCAGTTCCATATAAGGAGCCACGACGGTATTCCCGTCAGACCTGTACTTGAATACTTTTGCTTTCATACTATCGTTCAGTTTGTCGGTTGTTGCATATTTCATCTATAATCTCTTTCCCGCTTCTTTCACCCTTCAGGAAGGCAAGAAAGCGCCTCAAAAAGAGCCGGGCACAGTCAGTTCCCAGCTGGGAGCTTTTACCGTCTTTGGTAGCGCATACCGCAAAACGCCCCAGTCCGAAACTGTCCTGTTGCGGTACGATGTGGTAAGACAAGTCCTCGCTTGCGTTGATGTGCAACCCACGACGGAAAACATAGAAAGTTTTCGGGATTCTTCTGTCGGTATCGATTTCCATACGTTTGTAACCGTGATGTTCCAATAACCGGACCAGTTCCCTGTTTGTCGGAATTGTATGTCCGATCCAGTCCGGCCAGCTTATATTTTCTATTGTGTGTCCGTAATTGTCATATAATATGTCGAACTGTTCCTGGTATTCATCGTAAAATTCCCCGTTCCCGTTGCACATTTTCTCCAAAGCGATGCCGTTTTTACGGACAAGGGCAAGGTCTCCCAGTCCGCACGCGATTTCATTGAGCAGCGTGCGTTCCTCATCCCTGTCCTTTGCCGTTCCGTAAATTCTAAGCCGGGAATACCGGTGTAGCGCCGAACGGGACGGCATATCCAGTTTTTCCCATATCCCATCGTTTCCTATAGCCTGTCTGGTGTTTTCCGGAAGTCCGTACCACCACTTGTCCAAATTGTTTGTATCCATAATTTCTGAATCAGATTGTTTTTAAATTCTGTTTTGAGTACCATGCCTGATACGCGGCGGCATACTCCTGACGTTCCCGTTCCAGGGAATTTCTCATCTCAGGGGTGTATCCGAGCAGGCGGATGTATCCTCCGTTATAGCCGGTGAGTTCGCACCTTATTCCGGCTTCCTCCAGTTTGTCGATGCGTTTTTGGGCCATTTTTGCGCTTGAATATTCCTTCGGCCAAAAATAGACTTCGCCCCGTGAGCCGAAACAGTCTTCCCCCAGAATTATTTCCCCGGCATACTTCCGGCTTTCGATGAAGCCGAAACGCGCTTTGCCCAATGCCCGGCGCATTGCCTTGTGTGCCGGACCTTCCGGATGCTTGAATACCTCCGGCTTGTCTTTGCTGCCGAGTTTGGGCGGTTCCACCTTGTACGGCTGTTTGTAACTTCCGATTCCGAGCGTCAGGTAAAAGTTGGTGTGAAAATAGTCCGTCATGGGGTCGCTGTCATCGAAATTGTACGACATGATGAAATCGCAGATATTCACCATTACATCCTTTGCCCTGTCCGTCAAGGATTTGTCTGAATGGATATGATGGTGGTTGACATCGCCTTGAACTTTTCCGGACTCTTTGGTGAACGCCTCGAAATCCGCTTTCATCAACCGGATATGGATGGAGTGGTAATTCTCCCGTCTGACAGAGAACTTGTATCCCGGATAGGTCTCCTTGAGCCATGCCCGTACCAGTCCCACGATTTCAGGAGCGTGCTGCCCCTTGTAATTGCGGCCTTTCCAGCGGTATTCGTTATACACATACTTGGTGTATTCCTTTGCCGTGGCTCCCGGATAGTCATATTCATATCCGGTTGAGGTCGAGGGAATATCCGGTTTTTCTTTCCAAGCCTCAAAAAGCCTTCCAAACTCGGTGTTCACCTGTTGCATGATTGCGGTGTCACCACCCTTGTCCGGGTGGTGCTCCAATGCCAGCCGGCGGTATTCTTTCTTCAAGTCCGCCAGAGAGTGTATGTTCTGAAAATAAGTCATAGCCATAAGTTTTTTATGCCCCTGCGAGGCGGTTGATAAAATATTCCCGGTAGTCAAGGTCAAGACCGAGGTTGAGACAGGCCGTTTCCATGTCATCTTCTCTCAGGTCGTCCGCCTCCTGCAATTCGCGCAGGTACCGGATTTCGGAGTCCAGGTATTCCTGTGCTTCCGTTTGACCGCAACCGCATGAGTTGCAGATCAGACTGATAATGTTTCCCTGCATGCTGTTTGATTTTTTATGTTTCTGTTCCTGTTTCTGAGGCCTCGTCCGTCGTATATCGAGACGGCCCGTTCCACCAAAAGCCTGCGGTTGTCTTCCGAAAGTTCCAGATAGAACCGTTCCGCCGCGCCGAATGTGCCCTTGTCTGTCGCCACGCACCATTTTTCCCAGAAATGCGGGTACATGCCGCCATACACGGTTTTGCATTCCTCCTCGCTCCAGGCGTTCCACATGTAGTAGAAGAAACTGGAGACGGTATTTTCCGCTTGATATTTCATGGTTCTTCTATTTGTGATTCTACATTGTTTGTTTCTCTCAGTTGATGCCACACAGCCTCATACATCTCATAAAGCCAGTCTATGTTCTTCGCGCCGAGTTCAAACGGGCTGTGACACTGCACCTCGTCACCGCTTTCTTTCTCTTCGGCAAGGACGGTCAGGCTGTCCGCCGTTACCCGGAGTCCTGTCACCCTGCATTCATATGGTTCTCCGTTCTTGCCAAACCATATCACCCAGACCGGATCATAATCCTCTTCCGGAAGACGAATTTCTTTCACGCAGTGAGCATGGAGCAACTGCCGTATCGCGTCGATGATGTCCCCCCGCAGTTCCTTGATCCTGCCGCTGAAATCAACGGCTTCTGACGGTAAACTTCCTTTTCCGCCTCTTTCCTGCAAGGAGAGAATCCGCGTGTCGGGATGGATACAGAAATCCCAGTCCAAAACTTCATCGTCATCGCGTGTCGTGTGGATATCGCCGCCCAAAACAAGACCGCAATCGTCATTTACCATTCTTTTTGCTTCATCGCGGTCTTCTGCCGCTACCGTGTAAGTGCCCTCGAAGGAATACCTTACTCTTATGTCATATCTTTTCATGATTCTTTCCATTTGATTGTTGATACCAGATTCATTGCCCGGAAGGATTACCGGATATTCAATATTGCGCTAAAGGCATGTGGGTCAAGCCTGTAAAACGTCGGAAGGTTAAGTGTGACCATCGGGTAGCTTACCCAGCCGCTCTGACGTCTATAACCTGTATCCTCAGCCAATTTGTTAGACAGAAGGAACTCCATGGCATCAGGATTGTTGTTGATGTCCACGAATGCCCTGTCAGGCAGTGAGAATGCCGCCTTATCTTCTAAGTTGACCGTCAGGACCGTGTATATCTCATGGGTCACGGGATCTTTCAGAGACAATGCCGGCCAGCCGTTATGGTACATTTCAATCACGATTGAGAGACGGCTTTCCTGATACAGGAAAGTCTCTTCCATGGACGGATGGTCGCATTTGACAATTTCAAAATCATCCTCCCCTTTGGTAAATGTCACCATCGGATAGGATACATCGACAAAACATTCCTCTTCCCGGTAGCAGAGATGTTCTTTTCCCTCTGAACGGATTATAGCCAATCGGGTGTTCATATTCGTAACTGGTTTTAAAATTATTGACTTGCAAGTTAATTGGCCGGCATTCACCTGCCTGTTTCTTTAAACGTGTGATTGTCACCGCCTGCGGACATTTGGGAGAGTTGCTGTCTCACCGCCTTGATTTTCCCAATCAGTTCGTCCTCCCTTCGGAATGAGGGGGTACATTTGGTACGCCTCATCCCGGCTCCCCAGGGGATGCCGCCGCATACTTTTCTCAGGCGTGCCTTTTCGCTTTCCAGGGCCGACTCCAGACGGGCCAGCCTGCGTCGCAACGATTCTTCGGTCACAGTTCTCATGATTTCATTGTTTTTTTAGTATGGTGACGGGTCGGAAAGACAGTCACCATACCGTCGTTATGTGTTACGTTATATTTTAGCTTTTTCCCTTTTGATGCCTCTCAGGACGTACAACAGGTGCAGGAACAGCTCCCTGTCGTAAATCCGGAAGAAGAACGGCTCGCCTGTTTCCCTGACCGTTCCGGTAAAAGACACGGACTCCCGGTTCACGGGATATTGGAGGAAGTTGCCGTTTGCCAGCAGGGTGTGCTTTTTCTTCATCACTTCGCCTAGGAACTTGTCCATATCGTCGTTTCCCTCATAGCCGGAGAAGTAGAGGAAATGATGACGGCGCAGGCTTCGCAGGATTTTGGCGGTTTCCAGCCTTACATCCCTGCCTGACGATTCGTCCGTTCCTCTCATCAGGTTGCAGATGAACTTCTTCTCGCCATTTATGTCAAGAAACAGATAAGGAACTATAATTATAGAGGCATGCCGTGCGTGGTCAGAGATGACCATCGGCTTTTCTTTCAGGATGTCTCCTTTGAAGGTAATGTTCCGGTAATGGTTGTCCATCTGCCGTTCCAGTTCCTTTCTTGGCGTGGTAACGGAGCGGAGTCCCGTGAAGTAGCGTCCGCCCGCCCGGAAGCAGAACCGGTAGATGTCCGCATGATAAGGCTCTCCCAGGAAAAAGAAATTCCGGGTATGGCGGATGGGGGGCAAGACATCCATGTAGTCGAAATATCTTTCTTCCGTAATCTCACTGAACGGGGCGCAGAGGGATTGCAGGTGGATGCGTATCATCTTGCGGACGGTATTTCCGGACACGGCTATGAGGTACGGGTTCTTTTCCCTGTCCCTCAGTTCCTCCAGTGTCTCATGATGGTAGTCGCCGTGTATTCCGTCAGACATGGTGGTCACGCAACTGCCGTCAAAACTGCGTGAATCGACTACGAATTTCAGTTTGTCGTTATTCATGGTTCAGATGTTTTGAAGGTTCAACACTCTCTTGGCGGCACTGAGGGCATTGGAGGTGAGCTGCCGTTGCCATGCCTTGTTTCTGGGTGACCAGCGGAATCCGGAGGATTTCAGTTCCTTGCGTCTGTTGTCTTCGGGAATCCTGTCAAACAGGATCTGAAGGCGGTCTTCCCCATAGTTCCATACAAGTGTCCCGCCCTCGAACGGCACTTCCTTGTTTTCCCGGCTTTGCACCGCTTTCAGCCTTTCGCGCATCCGTTCCGCAAGTTCCGGCAATTGGAAGAATTTGTTTCTCGGGGTGATGACGGGTTTCCTTACCCTTGCGTTATATTCGGAAATGAAGTCCACGGCCCTGCGGACGATTTCCACTTCCCCGTGATTGGCGAAGGTGGATACCTTGTTCAGGATGCTGCTGACGAACAGGGCACGGCTATAACCCCGGCATTGTCCGGTATCAATCCCGTGGATGGTGTCGGCGCTGCTCCTGATGTCGCGTTTGAGCGTCTGCCATGCCTTTTCCAGTTTTTCTTCCTCCGGTCGTGCGGCTTCCTTTTTCCGTCTGACGGCTTCAAGAACCTTTTGCCGCCAATTGCGGAACTCCTCGTAGCGGTTCTGATAGCTTCTGTCCGTATTCTCCTGCCTGTGGTAATCGAATCCGCCCCGTCCCGTCACCATCGGGTTGGCGCAGCGTGAGAGGGCCGAGAGCTGGGCGGACAGCTTTTGCCGGTAGGCGGCGATGTATGTATCCCGTTCCTCTTCCTGCATGATTTGCAGGTCGTTGTGCAGCTCCTCCCCGTAAATCATGATGTCCGTCTCGCCACGAATCTCCGGGTCGAAGGAGCTCCATGCGTATGCGTCGCAAGCCTGTTTCCACATATCCTCCAGATAGCCCGGATGTTTGAACGCTACGGCTTCCCAGTCTTTGAAGTCCCTGGAATGCAATTCATTGCGGTCTTCCGGATTTCCGTACAGGTGTACATAGTTGCCCGTTCCATGATGCTCCTTTCTGAAATGGAACGGTACGGGAGGATGGTCCGTACCCTTTTCCCGGATCATCGTGACCCGGTGTGCATTCTCTGCGGTAAGGCCCGTTACTTGTTCTTCCCGGACCTTTGCTGTTGTTGTTTCAGTCATAACCGTTGCCATTCATAAATTATTTCTACCAGTTCTTCGTCCGCCAGTTTTTGGATTTCCTCGTCCGAGCAATAGCAGGCGATTTCCTCGTCCAGCTTGAAAGCTGCCGGGTCAAGGCTTCCGATGCCGTCCAGCAGTTCCGGCACCAGGCTGTCTGCGACAACCGTATAGCTTCCGTCCCTGCCTTGCACCTCCCGTGCGGGATAGCTCCTTTCCCGATAAACCAACATTCTCATTTTCGGATTGGCACCCTGCTGTCCTTTGTGGACTTTGCCTGTCGTCTCTCTGTTCATACCTTCATTTTTTTTAGTTTGTTTGACATGATCGGCTCCGCGGAGCCGGTTTTTCGGTTTCTTACTTGCCGGACTGTCCTTTGCAGGGGATTGCGCAAGGCTTGGCAAAAGAAAATACCGCAGCGAAGCGAGGATGATTTTCTTTTAGCCAACCAGCCCCTGAAAGGGGCCGCCTTGCGCAATCAACCCGGCAAAGGGCTATATTTGCAGGTAAGAAATTGAAAGAATGGCAGTTATTCCTGATCTGTCCTGATACAAAAAAAGCCATCCTCCGGGGACGGCTTTAATGGTGTGTCGTACGTCTATTGCGCCAGACGTTCCTTCACATTGTTCATCGCCTCTTTCAGGCTGCTGTTCATGACCCGCGCATAATGCTGCGTCATGCGTGTGGAGGCATGTCCGAGCATGACGGACACGTCCTGCAAGGGTACATTGTTGGCGAGCGTGACGGTCGTCCCGAAAGTGTGCCTGGCCACGTGCGTGGTCAGGTTTTTCTTTATGCCGCAGAAATCGGCGATTTCCTTGAGGTAGCTGTTCATTTTCTGGTTGCACATGACAGGCAGGCAGCATCCTTTCTTTATGCAGACCGGATGTTCCCTGTATTTCTCCAATATGGCCAGTGGAACGGGCAGCAGCGGGATGTTGCTGATGGAAGACGCTTTTCTGCGGTGTTCCAACTTGACCCTTCCCTTCCTTATCCACCAGTCCCCGAGATTGTCCTGTACCAAGTTTTCACCACTCAGAGTGGCGACATCGGAGAACGCCAGACCGGTGAAACACGCGAAGACAAATATGTCCCTGACCAGCTCGAGCCGTGGGATGGTGAATTTCTTTTTCATTACGGTCTGCAACTCGTCGTAGGTCAGGAATACCGGATCGGTCTCGTCCTGCTCCATCTTGTAACCGTAAAAGGGATTCTTGCGCATCCATTCCTTTGCCAATGCCATGTTGGTGAATTTCTTGAAACATTTCATATAACGGACTATCGTGTTACGGCACAGTCCCCCCTCCGTTTTCAGGTAAATGTCAAACGCACGGATGAACTCCGGTGTCAGCTCATGGAAGGTGATATCCTCCTTGCCATAATAAGAGGGGATAAGCCGCTGCAATTTCTTCACCACGTTCTTGTACCGGTTGATCGTGACGGGAGAGTAGTCTATGCCTGCCAGTGTTTCCATTTCCCCGATGCCTTCCATCATGGTACCGAGCAGTGTACGCATTCCGGTGTCTTTCCCGAAGACACGTTTCAGGATCAGTTTCGGGGTAATCAGGGCCTGTTCCAATACCAGCTCCTTGTGTTTTTCCAAGGCGCGTGCGTGCAGTTCGGCAATATAGGCGTTCAGTGCCACTGATGCCCTGTCCCTGCCTTTACTGCATCCTTTGGCGGCGTTCCATAAGTTCAGGGGCACGCTTCTTTGGATACGTACATCGTCATAGTCTCCATTGATGGTTATCCGCATCAATACCGGTGCCTCACCGTTTTTCAACAATTTCGTTTTAAGCACGAAAAACAGAATGTTCATTGTTCCCTGTTTCATCACTTTTGTTTTTTGAGGTTTACATTCAATTGTTTCGTCAAAACCGGATGGCATGAGGACGTGGAGCGAAGTGTTAAATTCGGTGGCTTTTTTGGGGGACTTGTGGAAAAGCCATAAAAATCCCATTTTTCTCAAGTTCGAATTGCCTTTTGTATCCCGGGTTCGATTCCTTTTTTTTATCCCGATGGGAAATACCGAATTTTTAAACTTCTTTCACATTTTCAACTCCATCCGGTCATGTGTGCAAAATTACTTTTTCACACCGGAGATTGGAATTGTCAAATAGTTGAAAAACAATGAAGTATGATACATATTCAGTGGCTTTTTCAAAAGCCTTAAAAAAAGCCACTGAATTGGCGAAATCCAACTTCACAAATATGTAATGAAATGCGTAGTGAGGGTAAAAAAAGAACCCTTGAACTATCTCTAATTCAAGGGTTTTCTAAAATTGAAAAGCTTTTTGGTGGTGCCACCAGGAATCGAACCGGGGACACAAGGATTTTCAGTCCTTTGCTCTACCAACTGAGCTATGGCACCATGTTTATCTCTTTTGCGGTTGCAAAGGTAGTGAAACTTTTGGACTATGCAATAGCTTTCATAATAAAAAACGCTGATGATTGGCTATGTAGCTAATTATCAGCGTTTATGATTTGAGAAAAAATACTGAAAAAGTTTTATAGTTATGCTTTTTCCGCTTCTTCTTCCTTCAAAGGATTCCATCCTTGTGCTTTGAGTTCAAACTCTTGACCGTCACGGGTAATTAGGGCGCAGCCTAATTCCGGTTTGGTGATATGGCCAATCAGCTTGACGCCTTCCATTTCGGCAACCTTTTCATGGTCGGCAATGGGGACGGTGAACAATAACTCATAATCCTCGCCTCCGTTCAGTGCACAAGTGCTCAGGTTCATATTGAATTCTTCTGCCATTACAGCCGTCTGATAGTCGATAGGAATATGTTCTTCGTAAACTCGGCAACCCACTTTGCTTTGGGTACAGATATGCAGTAATTCCGAAGAAAGTCCGTCCGATATATCCATCATGGAGGTGGGTTGTATACCTTCTTCTGCCAGTTTCTGAATGATGTCACGGCGTGCTTCGGGCTTCAGTTGACGTTCCAGAAGATACTCCTTCCCCGAGAAGTCCGGTTGCAAGTCTTTGTCACCTCCTTTGAGCACCGCCTTTTCGCGTTCCAAAAGCTGTAGTCCCATGTAGGCGGCACCCAAGTCGCCGCTGACGCAAATCAGGTCGGTTTCGCGGGCACCATTGCGGTAGACCACTTTTCCTTTCTCACCCTCGCCTATGCAGGTGATGCTGATGGTAAGCCCAGTATAGGAAGCGGAGGTGTCTCCTCCCACGATGTCAACATCATATTCTTCGCAAGCCAAACGGATGCCGGCATAGAGTTCCTCCATGTCTTCTATACTGAAACGCTTGGATATGCCCAAGGAAACGGTAATCTGCTTCGGTGTGCCGTTCATGGCATAGATATCAGAGAAATTGACTACGGCCGATTTATACCCCAAATGCTTGAGCGGTACATACACAAGGTCGAAATGGACGCCTTCCATCAGCAAGTCGGTAGTAACGAGCACTTCCTTTTCGGCCGGGTAGGAGAGGACGGCGGCATCATCTCCGACACCATATCGGCTCGACTCGTTCTTTAGTTCAATGCCTTCGGTGAGGTGTCGGATGAGGCCGAATTCACCGAGGGTAGCTATTTCTGTTCTCATGCTTTCTTATGCTCTATTAATCAATTCACGCATAATCTCTGTCATTCTCGGTTGCGCCTCGTCCGCAGCTTTCTGCACTTCTTCGTGAGAGACTTCTACGATTTTACCTTCTACCCCCAAGTCTGTAATGACAGATACGCCGAACACTTTGATTCCGCAATGATTTGCCACGATGACTTCCGGCACGGTGGACATGCCCACTGCATCGGCACCCAGAATATGGAACATCTTGTATTCCGCAGGTGTTTCGAATGTGGGACCTTGCGTACCGATATAGACACCGTGCTGAACCTTGATGCCCTTTTCTGCCGCAATGGCGTCGGCCTTACGAATCAGCTCTTTGTCATAAGCTTCGCTCATATCCGGGAAGCGAGGACCGTAAGGTATGTTTTTGCCACGCAATGGATGTTCGGGGAAGTAGTTTATATGGTCGGTGATAATCATCAGGTCACCGATCGCAAAATCCGGATTTGTGCCGCCACTGGCATTGGAAACGAATAAGGTCTTGATACCCAGTTCGCGCATTACACGTACCGGGAAGGTTACTTCCTTCATGGAATAGCCCTCGTAAAAATGGAAACGTCCCTGCATCGCCATGATGTCTTTATGGCCCAGTTTGCCGAAGATAAGTTTTCCGCTGTGTCCCTCTACGGTAGAGACGGGGAAATTGGGGATTTCTTCGTACCTTATCTCATACTTTTCAGTGATTTCACCGGCAAGACTGCCGAGTCCGGTACCGAGGATGATTGCTGTCTCAGGCTGGGTGTGCATCTTTCCCTTCAGAAAGGCTGCTGTTTCTTGAATGCGCTCTAACATAGCCAATAATGTTTTGGTTAAATATATATTGTTGATTTTGTAAGATTTCTATTTCTATCGGCAGCACGTAGATGTACGGCTTTAGTGTTTCGTCCAGTGCGGGATGGAGTTTCAACCTTGCCGCATCTTTCTCCGTGGTGATTATCAGTCTTTTCCACTCTTCCAGGTGCAGGAATTGTTCCTTTATTTGCAATAAATCCTTGGGAGTAAAGTCATGATGGTCATCAAATGCCAGCAATTTGACGTGCGGCGTGTAAGATTCCACTTCTTTCTGCAAGGGGGCGGGGGAGGCGATGCCTGTCACTAGCAGTACTTGCTCGTCTCCGGTGAGGGAGGAGAGCACTTTCCAGCTGTTCGTTTTCTCGGGAAATAGCGGGGTCAACATTCCATAGCGGAATCTGGAGAAATACAGTTGTTGGTATGGATAGAGGTGGAGCCGTTTGGCTATGATGTTGAAGTCTATCGGCTTGATGTCATCCGGACATTTGGTGACGATGACCATCTGTGCCCGGTTTTTACCGCTTGAAGGTTCGCGGAGTCTTCCGGCAGGGAGCAAGGCATCATCGCATAGTAACCGGTGAAAATCGGTTAGTAGAATGTTCAGTCCGGCTTTTACATGGCGATGTTGGAAGGCGTCGTCCAGGATGATGGCTTCTACAGTGGGATTTTCCAGTTTCAGCAGTTGCTCAATGCCGTGACAACGGTTTTCGTCTACCGCTACCCGTGCATTGGGGAATTTATTTTTAATTTGATACGGCTCGTCACCTATTTGCCGTACATTGCTCTTGTCATCGGCCAGTACATAGCCTCGGCTTTTACGCTTGTAACCCCGACTGAGGGTGGCTACATTCACTCCGTTTTTTTGTAATAGCTTTATCAGATATTCGGTATGTGGCGTCTTGCCAGTTCCGCCCACAGCAAGGTTGCCCACGCATATTACTGGAACGTCAAAACTCTTTGACCGGAGCCAGCCCCAGTCAAAGAGTTTATTTCGCAAGCATACCCCTATTCCATAAAGCCATGATAGGGGATATAGCCAATGATATATCTTGATAAAGTTTTCCTCCATTTATTGAATATTCAGTTCAAAGGGTACACGTGCTTGTATACGGTCACATTTGTCAAAATTCTCCAGGACGCTGAACTGCTGGTATATCTCGCCTATTGTGCCTTTCAGCATGCGTGCTTTGACGTAGTTACCCGGATTGGTGTTCATCAGGCTTTCAAAGAAACTTTCCTTTTTCGGATAGCTCATCACGGTATAGGCATCTACTCCGGCCTTTGCAATGGCTATGTCCAAAGCTTTGTCCAAACCACCCAATTCGTCGACCAGTCCTAGTTCCTTGGCCTTGCTTCCGGTCCATACACGGCCTTGGGCAATTTTATCCAGGTCTTCCTTGCTGATGCCTCGGCCATCGGAGCAGCGGGTGAGGAAGAGGTCATATCCGTTGTTCACATACATTTGCATCAGCCCTTTTTCACCGTCATTCATCGGGCGTGTCAGCATGCCGAAGTCTGCGTATTTATTGGTTTTCACTACATCAAAATTTACCCCGATTTTATCAGTCAGCCCCTTTGCGTTGGGGAACATGCCGAAGATGCCGATAGAACCCGTCAGTGTGGTAGGCTCGGCCACGATGGTGTCTGCATTACAAGAAATGTAGTAACCTCCTGAAGCTGCATAGTCACCCATGGAAACAATGACTGGTTTCTCTTTCTTCAATTCGCTGACGGCATACCATATCTGTTCTGAACCATAGGCGCTTCCGCCCGGTGAGTTTACGCGTAATACTACAGCTTTTACATCTTCGTCATCTTTCAGCTTGCGCAGGTCTTTAATCACCTTTTTAGAGTCGATGCCTTCTTCGCTGGAGGCAGAAGATGAACCACCGTCAATTTCTCCATAGGCATAGTATACGGCAATCACATTTCCACTTTTGTCTTTGGGAACGTTCTTCTTTACGTTAATCATGTCCTGCAAACCAAGTACGGGCATGCGGTCGTCTTTGTCGATGCCTACCATCGCTTTCAGGTAGTTGCGCACATCATTCTTATATATTAATGTATCGACCAGTCCGCATTGCACACTTTCTTCTGCGGGATAGAACATCAACATGCGGTCGGCAATGGCGTTCAGTGAGTCTACAGATATTTTGCGTGATTCTGCAACATCATTGGTCACTTGTCCCCAGATGGAGGTCAGGTAAGCGTCGATTTGTTCACGGTTGGCAGGGCTCATTTCGGTAGAGATGAAAGGCTCTACAGCCGATTTGTAGGTACCTACTTTGAATATCTGCATTTCTACTCCGATTTTGGCCAGCAAATCCTTGAAGAACATGGGGGTAGCGGCCAAGCCCCTCCACTCGACCATACCTTGCGGGTTCAGCAACACCTTGTCGGCTACACTTGACAGATAATAAAGACCTTGGGAATAGCTGTCACCATAAGCTACGATGAATTTTCCCGATTCCTTGAAATCCTTCAATGCATTGCGTATTTCTTCGCGTGAAGCAAATCCTGCACCCAGCGAAGTCGCTTCTATATAGATACCTTTAATGTCGTCATTCTCTTTTGCTTTTTTGATAGAGGAGAGGACATCATCCAGGCCATAAGTCTTATAATTGTCTCCCATAAGGGCATCGAACGGATTGTCTTGGCTGCGTTCAGCCAGTGCACCATTCAAATCCAGCATCATAATGGAGTTTTTGCGTACTTGCGTTTCTGACTCCGAAGATGATACCATGCTGAAAACCACCAGAATACTGATGAAAACTAAAACAACGACTGATACGATGATGCCGGTAATGGTGGCAAACGTAAATTTCAGAAAATCTTTCATTGCACTTTATTGTTTTTAGTATGCTAACTTTTAAAAGCTAACAAAGATAAATAATTAGGTTGATATTTACCCTATCTGTCGCTGAGTTTTTCGGTTTGTCACAGTATTGTGGGAGATTTCATTCTCTTTTCTTTTATCTTTGAAGTATTTCATTTCGTTCTTTATGGATAGTTAGTTTCTAAAATGCCAGATATAATTGCTATCTCTTTACTTTCTGAGTCTGTTTCTCTAAAAACTAATCTTTCCACAGCAATGTTCTTTTCTTACCACA
>NZ_QTLY01000008.1:0-318107 GCF_003602895.1 Bacteroides sp. AF29-11 | reverse complement strand
GCCTCCGTGTCTGATAAGGATACGGAGGCTTTGTTCGTTTTTGGCGGTCTCATAAACTTTTCTTATATTTGCGCCGAACTAATTTTATATCAACGTTTAAAGCAAATTGAAAGTATGAAGACTAAAGTTTTATTGGCTGCCGTTGCGGTAGCGTTTTCTTTCGCAGTGACATCTTGTGGCAACAAAAAGGCTGCAGATTCTAATGCAACTGAGGCAGATTCTTGCTGTGCTGCAAAAACAGAACAAGTATGTGACTCTGCAAAGGCATGTTGCCAGGCTGCTGATTCAGCAGCGTGTCTTAAGGCTGCATGTGATGGTGCCAAGTGTGACAAACCTTGTGAGAAGAAGTAATTCAGAACTTGTATTGAACTGAAGAATAAGGAAAGGCGTACCTTGAGGTACGCCTTTTTTTGTGATATATTTCAGCGATAAATGAATACAAACTTATAAAATGATATTTTTTATCGGAAAAAAGTAACGAATTTGTTTGTGTGGTACGAAATAATATCTACCTTTGCAACGTCAAAACAAAAAAGAAGATGATTCAGAACTTTACATATATTCTACTGTGTGGTATTATTATTCTACTGGCAAAGTTTAGTGGAAGTGAGTGCTGTGCGTGAATATATATGTAAGATGCAATGATATATGAAGCCTTTCTCACTTCCAAGTGTGAAAGGCTTTTTTTATGGAACATAAATTAAATACAATAAAGCAATGAGTGACAAATTATTTATTTTCGACACAACGCTCCGCGATGGCGAGCAGGTTCCGGGATGCCAATTGAATACAGTGGAAAAGATTCAGGTAGCCAGACAACTGGAAGCCCTGGGGGTGGACGTGATTGAAGCCGGATTTCCGATTTCAAGTCCGGGAGATTTCAATTCGGTCATTGAGATATCAAAAGCTGTGACATGGCCCACCATCTGTGCCTTGACACGTGCCGTACAGAAAGATATTGATGTGGCAGCAGAGGCTTTGCAATTTGCCAAGCATAAACGTATCCATACTGGCATCGGTACATCTGACTCGCACATTAAATATAAATTCAATTCCAATCGCGAGGAAATAATAGAGCGTGCAGTGGCTGCCGTAAAGTATGCACGTAAGTATGTGGATGATGTAGAGTTCTATGCCGAAGATGCAGGCCGAACGGATAATGAATATTTGGCACGGGTGGTAGAAGCTGTTATCAAGGCAGGTGCGACTGTGGTGAATATTCCCGATACAACGGGGTATTGCTTGCCTGATGAGTATGGCGCGAAGATAAGATATCTGATGGAACATGTCAACGGTATTCATAATGCCATTATTTCTACTCATTGCCACAATGACTTGGGCATGGCTACTGCCAATACAATGGCTGGCGTACTGAATGGTGCCCGCCAGGTGGAGGTAACCATCAATGGTATTGGTGAACGTGCCGGCAATACTTCTCTTGAGGAAGTGGCGATGATTATCAAATGTCACAAGGACATAGAAATCGAGACCAACATCAATACACAGAAGATTTATCCAACCAGCCGTATGGTGTCCAGTCTGATGAACATGCCGGTGCAGCCCAACAAGGCTATTGTAGGTCGCAATGCTTTTGCCCATTCGTCGGGTATTCACCAGGATGGTGTGTTGAAGAATGTACAGACTTACGAAATCATTGACCCGCATGATGTGGGTATTGATGATAATTCCATCGTATTGACAGCCCGTAGCGGACGTGCAGCCTTGAAGAATCGTTTGTCGATATTGGGAGTACAGCTGGATCAGGAGAAGCTGGACAAAGTGTATGAAGAGTTCTTGAAACTTGCCGATAAGAAGAAAGATATCAATGATGACGACATTCTGGTATTGGCAGGGGCAAATCGTACGCAGAACCACCGTATCAAACTGGAATATCTCCAGGTGACCAGTGGGGTGGGGGTTCGTTCGGTTGCCAGTTTGGGATTGAACATCTCCGGTGAGAAGTTTGAAGCCGCTGCCAGTGGAAACGGTCCGGTAGATGCCGCTATCAAGGCTTTGAAGAAGATTATCGACCGCCATATGACATTGAAGGAATTCACCATCCAGGCTATTAGCAAGGGTAGCGACGATATGGGTAAGGTACATATGCAGGTGGAATACGATAATCATATTTATTATGGGTTCGGTGCCAATACGGATATTATCGCGGCATCAGTGGAAGCGTACATCGACTGTATCAATAAGTTCAAGATGTGATTTTAATCGTAAATTGTAAATAGCTAAATTGTACATAAAGAGATGAATACATTATTTGATAAAATCTGGGATGCCCATGTGGTACAGAAAGTGGAAGACGGTCCCACACAGCTTTATATTGACCGGCTTTATTGTCATGAAGTAACCAGCCCGCAAGCCTTTTCGGGATTGCGCGAACGTGGAATCAAGTGTTTCCGTCCGGAAAAGATTTTCTGTATGCCCGACCATAACACGCCGACGCATGACCAGGACAAGCCGATTGAAGACCCGGTTTCAAAGACTCAGGTAGATACACTGGCCAAGAATGCGGAAGAGTTTGGATTGGCCCATTTCGGCATGATGGACAAGAAGAACGGAATTATCCATGTAGTAGGCCCGGAACGCGGGCTGACCCTGCCTGGCATGACCATTGTCTGCGGTGACTCGCATACTTCCACCCACGGGGCGATGGGAGCAGTGGCTTTCGGTATCGGTACGAGTGAAGTGGAAATGGTAATGGCCTCGCAATGTATCCTTCAGACCCGTCCTAAGACAATGCGCATCACTGTCGACGGCAAACTTGGCAAGGGAGTGACGGCAAAAGATGTAGCATTGTATATGATGTCGAAGATGACGACCAGCGGCGCTACGGGATATTTCGTGGAATATGCCGGAGAAGCTGTGCGTGGTCTGACTATGGAAGGGCGTCTGACCTTGTGCAATCTGAGTATAGAGATGGGTGCCCGCGGCGGTATGGTTGCTCCGGATGAGACCACTTTCGAGTATATTAAAGGACGCGAATATGCTCCGAAGGGTGAGGCATGGGACAAGGCATTGGCCTATTGGAAAACATTGAAGAGTGATGAGGATGCAGTGTTCGACAAGGAAGTCCGTTTTGCTGCCGAAGATATTGAACCGATGATTACATACGGTACCAACCCGGGCATGGGTATGGGTATCACACAACATATTCCTACTACCGAAGGCATGGGAGAAGCTGCCCGGACCTCTTTCATGAAGTCTATTAGCTATATGGGTTTCCAACCGGGAGAACCTTTGCTGGGTAAGAAGGTTGACTATGTGTTTTTGGGTGCCTGCACCAATGGACGCATTGAGGATTTCCGTGCATTTGCCTCCATTGTGAAAGGCCGTCGGAAAGCCGAGAATGTAGTGGCATGGCTGGTTCCGGGCTCCTGGATGGTAGATGCACAGATTCGCGAAGAGGGACTGGACAAGATTTTGGAAGAGGCCGGTTTTGCCATTCGCCAACCGGGTTGTTCTGCTTGCCTGGCAATGAACGACGATAAGGTGCCTGCCGGAAAGTATGCAGTGTCTACCAGTAACCGTAATTTTGAAGGACGCCAAGGACCGGGTTCCCGAACACTGCTTGCCAGCCCGCTTGTAGCTGCAGCAGCGGCAGTGACTGGAGTAATTACTGACCCGAGAACGCTGATTTGATGTACGATTGGACGATTTACGATTAAAATTACTTCGTAAATCAAACATCGTTCAACAAAGGTAAATCAAGAGTATTTTCAATCGTAAAATCGTAAATAAAAAGATGAAGACAAAATTTGATAGATTAACCAGTACCTGTGTGCCTCTTCCATTAGAGAATGTGGATACAGACCAGATAATCCCTGCACGTTTCCTGAAAGCTACTACCCGTGAGGAAAAGTTCTTCGGAGATAATTTATTCCGCGATTGGCGCTATCATCCGGACGGTTCTCTGAACAAGGACTTTGTTTTGAACGACCCCACTTACGGCGGGCAGATTCTGGTGGCGGGAAAGAACTTCGGTTCCGGTTCCAGCCGTGAGCATGCTGCATGGGCCATTGCCGGTTACGGTTTCCGCGTGGTGGTATCGAGTTTCTTTGCCGATATACACAAGAACAATGAACTGAACAACTTTGTGCTTCCGGTGGTGGTAAGTGAGCCGTTCCTGAAAGAGTTGTTCGACTCTATCTCTGCCAATCCGAAGATGGAAGTGGAAGTGAATCTGCCCGAACAGACCATCACCAACAAAGCTACGGGCAAGATCGAACATTTTGAAATCAATGCCTACAAGAAACATTGCCTGATGAATGGCTTGGATGACATCGATTTTCTGGTTGAGAATAAAGATAAGATAGAAGCTTGGGAGAATAAAAATGAAGCATAATCATCCGAAGATAGAAATCATGGACACTACGCTCCGCGACGGTGAACAGACCAGCGGAGTCTCCTTTGTGCCCCATGAGAAGCTGATGATTGCCCGTTTGTTACTGGAGGAATTGAAGGTAGACCGGGTGGAGGTGGCTTCTGCGCGGGTATCCGAAGGAGAGTTTGATGCCGTAAAAATGATTTGTGACTGGGCGGCACGCCGTAATCTGTTGCCAAGAGTAGAAGTGCTTGGCTTTGTAGATGGCCACACGTCGGTGGACTGGATACATGCGACCGGTTGCCGTGTCATCAATCTGCTGTGCAAAGGCTCGCTGAAGCATTGCACCTACCAGTTGAAGAAGACTCCCGAAGAGCATATCGAGGATATTCTGTCCGTAGTGGATTACGCCAACGAGCAGGATATGGTAGTGAATGTCTATCTGGAAGACTGGAGCAACGGCATGAAAGATTCTCCGGAATATGTGTTCCGTCTGATGGACGCCTTGAAGCAGACCAATATCCGCCGCTATATGTTGCCTGACACGTTGGGCGTATTGAACCCGCTGCAGGTCATCGAGTTCATGCGCAAGATGGTGAAACGCTATCCGCATGCCCATTTTGACTTCCATGCCCACAATGACTATGACCTTGCCGTGAGCAATGTGCTTGCCGCCGTACTTAGCGGTTGCAAGGGACTGCATACTACCATTAACGGCCTGGGCGAACGCGCCGGCAATGCTCCGCTTGCCAGTGTGCAGGCTATCCTGAAAGACCACTTCAATGCCATTACCAACATTGACGAAAGCCGCCTGAACGACGTAAGCCGTGTGGTGGAGTCCTACTCGGGCATCGTCATTCCCGCCAATAAACCGATTGTTGGCGAGAATGTATTTACCCAAGTGGCAGGCGTCCATGCCGACGGTGACAATAAAAGTAACCTCTACTGCAACGACCTCCTGCCCGAACGCTTTGGTCGCAAGCGAGAGTATGCCCTGGGCAAGAACAGCGGTAAAGCCAATATCCGGAAGAATCTGGAGGACTTGGGGTTACAACTGGATGAAGATGCCATGCGCAAAGTGACCGAACGCATCATTGAGTTGGGCGACAAGAAAGAGCTGGTGACGCAAGAAGACCTGCCCTATATCGTTTCGGACGTACTGAAGCACGGAATGGCAGAAGAACGCGTCAGCCTTAAGAGCTATATTGTGAATCTGGCGTATGGATTGAAGCCGATGGCTACGTTGAAGATAGAAATTAACGGAAAGGAATATGAGGAAAGTTCCAGTGGAGATGGCCAGTATGATGCTTTTGTGCGCGCCTTGCGCAAGATATATAAAGTGACACTGGGTCGTAAGTTCCCGATGCTGACGAACTATGCCGTGACCATTCCTCCCGGTGGGCGTACCGATGCCTTTGTGCAGACGGTTATTACCTGGAGTTTTGAAGATACGATATTCCGTACACGCGGATTGGACGCAGACCAGACGGAAGCAGCCATCAAGGCGACGGTGAAGATGCTGAATATCATAGAAGACGAATACGAATCATAAAAAATGGATCTCATGGAGAAAAAGAAATCGTTTTTTGAGAGGCGTCCTTATGTATGCTATGCGTTGTATGCAGGCTTGCTTTTTGCTTTCAACCTCTTTCTGCGTTGGTGGAGCGGCGAGTTGGATGCGGACGAGTATCTTATGTCAGCCATCAATACCCTTATATTGACAGCTGGTTTTGTGTGGGGTGACCGGTATCGCCGCAAGAATCTTGCAAACAAAAAGAAGATAGATGAACTTTTAAATAATAAAGAAAACAATGGATTTTAAAATTGCAGTGTTGGCCGGTGACGGTATCGGCCCCGAAATCTCTACCGTAGGCGTGGATGTGATGACTGCCGTGTGTGAGAAGTTCGGACATAAAGTGAACTATGAATATGCCATCTGCGGTGCAGACGCGATAGACAAGGTGGGTGACCCGTTTCCCGAAGCCACTTATGAGGCTTGTAAAAATGCGGATGCTGTATTGTTCTCTGCCGTAGGTGACCCGAAATTCGACAATGACCCTACTGCCAAAGTGCGTCCCGAGCAGGGCTTGCTGGCTATGCGCAAGAAACTGGGACTGTTTGCCAACATCCGTCCCGTGCAGACCTTCAAATGTCTGCTCCATAAGTCTCCCCTTCGTGCGGAACTGGTGGATGGCGCCGATTTCCTTTGCATCCGCGAATTGACCGGTGGCATGTACTTCGGTGAGAAATACCAGGACAATGACAAGGCGTATGATACGAACATGTATACCCGTCCTGAGATTGAGCGTATCCTGAAAGTCGGATTTGAATATGCCATGAAACGCAGTAAACATCTTACGGTGGTGGATAAAGCCAATGTGCTTGCCTCTTCCCGTCTTTGGAGACAGATTGCCCAGGAGATGGCACCGCAGTACCCCGAGGTGACAACCGACTATATGTTTGTGGACAACGCCGCCATGAAGATGATTCAAGAGCCGAAATTCTTTGACGTAATGGTTACGGAAAATACGTTTGGTGATATTTTGACGGACGAGGGTTCCTGCATCAGTGGCTCTATGGGATTGCTGCCTTCTGCTTCTACGGGAGAGAGCACGCCGGTATTCGAACCTATCCATGGTTCCTGGCCGCAGGCGAAAGGCTTGAATATAGCCAATCCGCTGGCGCAAATTTTGTCTGTAGCCATGCTTTTCGAATACTTCGACCTGAAAGAGGAGGGGGCGTTGATTCGTAAGGCAGTTGATGCTTCACTCGATGCGAATGTACGTACACCGGAGATTCAAGTAGAAGGTGGCGACAAATACGGTACCAAGGAAGTGGGCGCGTGGATTGTAGACTATCTTAAGAAGTCTTGATAACAGTGTCTCATTACCGTTCTGTTCATCAGTAACTTCTCACTGCAAAGTTCTGCAAACCTTTTGCAGTGTCACTGCAAAGCTGTTACAGTTGCGCTGCAAAGCAGTTGCAGTACCACTGCAAACCTATTTGCAGTAACGCTGCAGCTCGTTTGCAGTACTACTGCAAAAAGCATGCACCATCTTTGCAGTGGGAAGTCGCTGATTGTCAGATATGGTTCTTCCTCCTCATCCTGCCTTCTTCAATCGTTTCATATCCTTTCATCCTCTTTATTCGTGTTAAGCTTTGATAGATGGCAGTATAATCTTTCCTTTCCCGCACGGTTTATTTCTTGGAATTTCCATATCTTTGTCAGCATATCCATGTTACATAAGTGTGTACGGGAAGAATGTATTAGACAGTGAGATTATGGCGAAAATTGCAAAGAACCTGACGGAGTTGATTGGGCATACTCCTTTGATGGAATTGGCTGAATACAGTCGTAAATACGGATTGAAAAGAAATATTGTGGCTAAGCTGGAATCTTTTAATCCGGCGGGAAGCGTGAAGGACCGTGTGGCATTTGCCATGATTGAGGATGCCGAGGCACGTGGGGCTTTGAAACCCGGAGCCACGATTATTGAACCTACCAGTGGCAATACCGGCGTGGGACTGGCGATGGTAGCAACCATCAAGGGATATCATTTGATATTGACCATGCCGGAGACCATGAGTGTGGAACGCCGTAATCTGTTGAAAGCCTTGGGTGCGGAGATTGTACTGACCGACGGACTGGCAGGTATGGCCGGCTCCATTGCCAAAGCGAAAGAATTGCGGGATGCGATACCTGGTGCGGTTATTCTGCAGCAGTTTGAGAATCCCTCCAATGCCAAGGCTCATGAACATACTACGGGGGAAGAAATCTGGACGGACACGGATGGTAAAGTGACTGTTTTTGTTGCCGGTGTGGGTACGGGCGGTACGGTCTGTGGAGTGGCGCGTGCCTTGAAGAAACATAATCCGGATGTCTATGTTGTGGCTGTAGAACCGGCCTCCTCTCCGGTTCTGGAAGGAGGGGAAGACGCACCGCACCGCATCCAGGGGATTGGGGCCAATTTTATTCCTTCCATTTATGATGCTTCTGTAGTAGACGAGATTATTCCGGTGCCCGATGACGAGGCCATTCGTGGAGGACGAGAGCTGGCTTCTACGGAAGGCTTGCTGGCGGGCATCTCATCCGGTGCGGCGGTATATGCGGCACGGTTGCTGGCCGAACGCCCTGAATTTGCGGATAAAATGATTGTTGCCCTACTGCCCGATACGGGGGAACGCTATTTGTCAACAGAACTGTTCGCTTTCGATACCTATCCTTTGGAATAAATACTGAACTATTATATGAAGAAACTTATTTTTTCTTTCTTCTTGTGTGGAGCCACGATGTTCCCTGCCTTTTCACAAACCTATCAGGAACTGAGCGAACGTGCGGTTGCAGCCACGGAGCAAGACAGCTTGTCATTGGCCGAAAAATACATTGAACAAGCTTTGAAAATGGAGCCCGCCAATCCTCATAACGCTTTGCTGTTCTCCAACTTGGGTACGATACAACGTCGGCAGCACCGGTATGAGCAGGCTCTTGACTCGTATACTCTGGCATTGAACATTGCTCCGCGTGCCATACCCGCCCTGATGAATCGTGCCGCTCTTTATCTAGAGTTGGGAAAGGATGACTTGGCCCGGATAGACTATTCTTTGGTGCTGGATATAGAGAGCGATAATCAGGAAGCCTTGCTGATGCGTGCCTATATCTATATGCGGCAGCGCAACTATAATTTTGCAAAGTCTGATTATGAACGTCTGCTGAAACTTGCCCCCCAGAGTTACAATGGCCGTCTGGGGTTGGCTACACTGGAGCAGAAGGAGGGCAAATATGAAGCGGCGCTTTCGATATTGAATGCCATGATTGCAGAAAAAGGAGGAGAAGCTACCCGGCTGACTACCCAGCAATATGCCGTACTTTACGTAGCACGTGCGGGTGTAGAGCAGGATATGAAACATGTGGACCTGGCCATGATGGACTTGGAAGAAGCCATCAAGCTGGATGCTTCGCAGACAGAAGCCTACTTGATACGGGGGCAAATTTACCTTTCTCAAAAGAAAAAGGAGTTGGCAAAACGTGACTTCGAAAAAGCCATTTCGCTTGGCGTGCCGCAAGGTGACCTTAGGGATTTACTGTTACAGTGTAAATAATATTCAACTGTATTTCCGTATCAGTTCCACAAACTCTTTTCCGTATTTCTTCTTTTTATATTCACCGATACCGCTGATATTACCAAATTCTTCTATGGTAGTGGGGCGGGAGGCGCTGAGTAGGTGGAGCACTTTGTCGGACAGTACGATATAGGCAGGAAGTGCTTCCTGGTCGGCAAGGCGTTTGCGGAGAGTGCGGAGAGCCTCGAAAAGTTCCCCACTTTCTGTATTGGGCAATCCCAATGGCAATTCTTTGGTTGGAACTGTAGCCTTGCGTTTACGGCCTCTTGTAGCTTGTACAGCTTCCTCGCGGCGGATGGTGACAAGCAGGGCGCGTGCTCTGCCAAACAAGACATCTGTTCCGCTTTGAGTAATTTTCAGATGGTCGTTTTCATTGTAGGCTATTTCGAAATAGCCGAGTTGCAACATTTGCAGCAGGTAGTCATGCCAATCTCTGGCAGGTACTTCACGCCCGGCTCCAAAGGTCTTAAGGCGATGGTATCCCCTTTCTGTAACTTCAGAACTCATGTTTCCTCGGAGGATGTCCACTAAAATACCGGTTCCTATCTGTTGCTCGGAACGCGCGATTGCACTAAGTGCCTTTTGTACGATTATTGTACCATCGAAACGTTCGGGGGGATTTTTGCATACATCACAGTTTCCACAGTCGCAGGTCGTATTTTCACCGAAATAGCTTAACAGAATGCGGCGGCGGCAGATATCTGCTTCCGCATATTGCTGCATGCGTTGCAGTTTTTCCAGGTTGATGCTTTGTTGTCCGCTGTCCGTTGCGAATTTAGTGAGCAGAATGAGGTCGGCCAGTGAATAGAACAAAAGGGTGTCACTGGGCATTCCGTCTCGTCCGGCACGTCCTATTTCTTGATAGAAACTTTCAATGCTTTTGGGCAAATTGTAATGAATTACCCAGCGCACATTGCTTTTGTCAATTCCCATTCCAAAGGCAATGGTGGCGCATACCGCTTGCACGCGGTCGTTGATGAAGTCGTCTTGTGCTTCATCTCTTCGTGCCGACGACAGTCCGGCATGATAGACTGCTGACTTTATCCCTTGTTTTTGAAGCATTTGTGCCACTGTTTCAGTCTTGCTGCGGCTCATGCAATAAATGATGCCGCTCTCTCCCGGATGGCGGGCGATGAAGTCGAGGATGGCTTTGCTTTTTTCCTTCTGCTGGTAACCTCTTTTTACGGTGAGACTCAGGTTGGGACGGTCGAAAGATGAAATGAAAATTCTCGGTTGGTTGAGGTGTAGCTGTTTAATAATATCTTCACGGGTTATTTTATCGGCTGTGGCAGTAAGTGCAATGATGGGAACCTGGGGAAACAGTTGGTGAAGGATGTCCATCTGTGTATATTCCGGACGGAAATCGTGTCCCCATTGTGAGATGCAGTGAGCTTCATCAATGGCGAAAAGGGAAATATGCATATCCCTTAACAGATAGTTGGCTTCCGCCAATAATTTTTCAGGAGAAATATATAGCAGTTTCAGCTTGCCTTCCATGCATGCACGTCGTAGGGAAGCATTCTCTGTTTCATCATTATTGCTGTTCAGTGCACCGGCCGCGATACCGTTTGCACAGAGCGTTTCCACTTGGTCCTTCATCAAGGAAATGAGCGGAGAAACCACTACCGCCGTGCCTTCACTCAATAGGGCGGGAAGTTGGTAGCAGATGGATTTTCCACCTCCCGTAGGCATCAGTACCAATGCGTCTTTACGGTCCATCAGATGGCGTATGATGTCTTCTTGTAAGGGGCGGAAACTGTCGTAACCGAAATATGTCTTGAGCGTTTGTAGCATAATCTGGCAGTATGGATTTCTTCCGGCAAAGGTACACTAATTATTGCATATACTACAAATGGAAAGTCATCAAGATTTTGTATCATATGAGTTTCTGCAAAAGGTTAAAGTTTCTTATTAATGGCTGAATTGACCTACTTTTCAACCTTTTTCGTTGTTTATTTATCAAAAATATATACGGGAAAAGTTGTGTATTAAAAAAAAATGTCTGACTTTTGTAAAGTCTAAGGGGCTAACCCTTTGGCTTTTCCGATTTTAAACAACCCTAACCAGTTAATTCAATGAGTGATTTAGAAAACAATGCCCAGGAAAAAGGAACGAAGAAACGTCCTTATAACCTGCGCGAAAAGAAAGAAAAGGATGCTGCCTACCGTTCTTTGATAAGGCCGGAATTGGCAGATGAGTTGTATGACAAGATATTGAATATCGTTGTTGTACAAAAGAAGTACAGAGATGCTGATTATTCCGCTAAGGATTTGGCGAAAGAATTGCAGACCAATACTCGCTATTTGTCTGCAGTGGTGAATTCACGCTTCGGCATGAACTATTCTTGCCTGCTGAATGAATATAGAGTAAAAGAAGCGCAGCATTTGTTGACAGACAAAAGATATGCTGACAAGAATGTAGAGGAGATCAGTACGATGGTCGGCTTTGCAAACCGTCAGTCTTTTTATGCTGCTTTCTATAAAAATGTAGGTGAGACTCCTAATGGATATCGTAAAAGACACGCAGAAAAAGAAGCTAAGAAGAAATAATTCTGTATGACTGAATGAATAAAAAGGAAATATTCCGGAACAGTTGTTTCGGGATACTTCCTTTTCTTCTTTTTTAATACCAATCTATATACTCCCGACACATGAAGAAACAACTAATTTCTATGGTGACTGCCCTTTCTCTATTGACGGCTTGTGGCGGAAATCCGAAAACAACTGCTGAGGCAGAAAAAATTGACTATACAGTGGAACAATTTGCAGATTTACAGATTTTACGTTACCGCGTACCAGGTTTTGAGGATTTGTCCCTCAAACAAAAAGAATTGGTTTATTATTTGACGGAAGCGGCTTTGCAGGGCAGAGACATTCTTTTCGACCAGAATGGCAAGTATAACCTGACGATTCGCCGGATGCTGGAAGCTGTCTATACCGGCTATAAGGGAGATAAGAATACTCCTGATTTCAAGGCTATGGAAGTGTACCTCAAGCGGGTATGGTTCTCTAACGGCATTCATCATCACTATGGTAGCGAAAAGTTCGTTCCGGGATTTACTCCCGAATTCTTCAGGCAGGCTGTACAGAGTGTGGATGCAGCTACATTGCCGCTTGCCGAAGGACAGACTGTGGAACAACTGTGCGAGGAAGTGTTCCCCGTTATTTTCGACCCCACGGTGATGCCCAAACGGGTGAACCAAGCTGCCGGTGAAGATTTGGTTTTGACTTCCGCATGCAATTATTACGATGGCGTGACGCAGCAGGAGGCCGAAGATTTCTATAATGCCTTGAAGAATCCGCAGGATGAAACTCCCGTTTCCTATGGTTTGAATAGCCGTTTGGTGAAAGAGGATGGCAAGATTCAGGAGAAAGTATGGAAAGTGGGGGGCTTGTATGGACAGGCACTTGAAAAGATTGTCTACTGGCTGAAGAAGGCAGAAGGAGTTGCCGAGACTCCCGAGCAGAAGGCGGTGATAGCCAAACTGATGGAATTCTATGAAACCGGCGATTTGAAGACATTCGATGAATATGCCATTTTGTGGGTGAAGGATTTGAACTCACGCATTGACTTTGTGAACGGTTTTACCGAAAGTTATGGTGACCCGCTCGGCATGAAGGCAAGCTGGGAATCTCTGGTGAATTTTAAAGATTTGGAAGCTACCCAGCGTACAGAGTTGATAAGCGGCAATGCACAGTGGTTTGAGGACCATTCGCCGGTAGACGGACAATTCAAGAAGGAGAAAGTGAAAGGGGTGTCTGCCAAGGTAATCACGGCGGCTATTCTGGCCGGTGACTTGTATCCTGCAACTGCTATCGGCATCAACCTGCCCAATGCCAACTGGATACGTAGCCATCATGGTTCGAAATCCGTTACAATCGGTAACATTACAGATGCTTATAACAAGGCAGCTCATGGCAACGGGTTCAATGAGAAGTTTGTGTACAGTGATGCAGAGCTTCAACTGATTGATAAGTACGCAGATGTGACAGATGAACTGCATACTGACCTGCATGAATGTTTGGGACATGGTTCCGGTAAATTGCTCCCGGGTGTGGACCCGGATGCGTTGAAGGCATATGGTTCTACTATCGAAGAAGCGCGCGCCGACTTGTTCGGACTCTACTACGTGGCCGACCCGAAGCTGGTGGAACTGGGGCTTACTCCAAGTGCGGATGCTTATAAGGCTCAATACTACACCTATCTGATGAATGGTTTGATGACACAGCTTGTACGTATCGAGCCTGGTAACAATGTAGAAGAAGCCCATATGCGCAACCGTCAGCTCATAGCCCGCTGGGTGTACGAGAAAGGTGCGGCGGAGAAGGTTGTGGAATTGGTAAAGAAGGATGGGAAGACGTACGTCGTGATAAACGATTATGAGAAAGTGCGTGACTTGTTTGGCCGGTTGCTTGCCGAGATACAGCGTATCAAGTCCACCGGTGACTATGCCGGTGCCCATGATTTGGTGGAAGCCTATGCCGTGAAAGTCGATCCCGCTTTGCATGCCGAAGTGCTGGAACGCTACAAGAAGCTGAATCTTGCGCCGTATAAGGGTTTCGTCAATCCCAAGTATGAAGCGGTGACGGATGCCGACGGTACTATAACAGATGTGACAGTGACTTATGATGAAGGTTATGCGGAACAGATGTTGCGTTATAGCAAAGACTATTCTACATTGCCTTCTGTCAATAAATGATGAACTATGATAGATACTAAAGAGCAGCTGCATCAGCGGCTGAAAGATATAAAGACACAGCTCCGTCTCTCAATGAACGGGGCTGTGTCCCAAAGTATGCGTGAGAAAGGGCTGGTATATAAGCTGAACTTTGGCGTGGAGCTGCCCCGTATCAAGGGTATTGCTACCGGTTACGAGAAGGACCACTCTCTGGCTCAGGCTTTGTGGAAAGAAGATATCAGAGAGTGCAAAATATTGGCGGGACTTTTACAGCCGGTAGAGAGTTTCCTGCCCGAGATAGCCGATATCTGGGTGGAAGATATCCGTAATATCGAGATTGCAGAACTTACCAGCATGAATTTATTCCAACATCTTCCTTATGCGCCTGCCAAGTCCTTCCATTGGATTGCAAGCGAGGACGAATACACGCAGGTTTGCGGCTTCCTCACCATAGCCCGTCTATTGATGAAGAAAGGGGATATGAACGAACGGGTTGAAAATGAGTTCCTCGACCAGGCAATAACGGCTTTTTTGTCGGGCTCCTACCATGTACGCAATGCAGCCATGACTGCCATCCGCCGCTTTATGCAGCAAAATGAGGAAAATTCTTTTCAAGTTTGCCGCAGGGTGGAGGGTATGGACAATTCTTCTTCTGATGTAGAACAATTACTATACAATCTTGTAAAAGAGGAGGTTTGTTAGATTAGTTCTATGGTTATAGAGACTGATGCGGTAAGGGAATATTTCCCTTATCGCAATTTTTATCTCTTTCTCGTTTGCTTTCCACAAAAAAGGATTAACTTTGTTGGCTGTAAAACTGCGCCGTCAAATGGAAAGTCAGAATGTGAAAGATACAGTTAGGCAGATATTCACTGAATATCTGAATGCGAACGGGCATCGGAAGACTCCCGAACGTTATGCTATACTTGACACCATTTACTCCATAGACGGTCATTTTGATATCGACACGCTCTATTCACTGATGGCCGACCAGGAGAACTTCCGCGTCAGCCGTGCAACGCTTTACAATACCATCATTTTGCTTATAAATGCTCGTCTGGTCATCAAGCATCAGTTCGGCAACTCTTCCCAATACGAAAAATCTTATAATCGCGATACGCACCATCACCAGATATGCACCCAGTGCGGAAAGGTGACCGAGTTTCAGAACGAGGAGTTGCAGCATGCCATTGAGAATACCAAACTGAGCCGTTTTAATCTTACGCACTATTCCTTATATATGTATGGGTTGTGCAGCAAGTGTGACCGGGCCAATAAACGGAAGAAAAAGAATAATAACCATAAAAAAGAAAAATGAAAGTAGACGTATTATTAGGATTACAATGGGGCGACGAAGGCAAAGGCAAAGTCGTTGATGTGTTAACTCCGAGATACGATGTCGTAGCTCGTTTCCAGGGCGGACCGAATGCCGGACATACACTCGAGTTTGAAGGGCAGAAGTATGTGCTCCGTTCCATTCCGTCTGGAATATTCCAGGGGGACAAGGTGAATATCATCGGTAACGGTGTAGTGCTTGACCCGGCTCTCTTCAAAGCGGAAGCCGAATCTTTGGAAGCGTCTGGCCATAACTTGAAGGAACGCTTGCACATTTCCAAGAAAGCGCACCTCATTCTGCCGACTCACCGCATACTGGATGCTGCATACGAAGCTGCCAAAGGCGATGCAAAGGTAGGAACGACCGGAAAAGGCATCGGACCGACTTACACGGATAAAATCAGCCGTAACGGTGTGCGTGTAGGCGACATTCTGCATGACTTTGACAAGAAGTATGCAGCGGCCAAGGCCCGTCATGAGCAAATCTTGAAAGGCTTGAACTATGAGTATGACATTACCGAAATGGAGAAGGCATGGTTCGAAGGTATCGAATACTTGAAACAGTTCCAGTTGGTGGATAGCGAACACGAGATGAACAATCTGCTGGCTGCCGGCAAGTCTGTATTGTGCGAAGGTGCACAGGGGACAATGCTGGACATTGATTTCGGTTCTTATCCGTTTGTAACGTCTTCTAATACGGTCTGTGCAGGTGCTTGTACCGGTCTGGGTATTGCTCCCAACAAGATTGGTGAGGTATATGGGATTTTCAAAGCCTATTGTACGCGTGTAGGTGCCGGTCCGTTCCCGACGGAACTCTTCGACAAGACCGGTGACCAGATTTGCACGCTGGGTCATGAGTTCGGTTCTGTGACAGGACGTAAGCGCCGTTGTGGCTGGATTGACCTGGTAGCATTGAAATATGCCATTATGGTAGACGGGGTTACCAAACTGATTATGATGAAGAGCGATGTGCTCGATTCTTTTGAAACCATTAAGGCTTGTGTAGCTTACAAGATGGATGGGGAAGAGATTGATTACTTCCCGTTCGATATCAACGAGACTATTGAACCGGTTTATGTAGAGCTACCCGGTTGGCAGACGGATATGACCAAGATGCAGAGTGAAGATGAGTTCCCGGAAGAATTCAATGCATACTTGTCATTCCTGGAAGAACAGCTTGGTGTGCCCATCAAGATTGTTTCCCTGGGACCGGACCGTGAGCAGACCATCGAACGCTATACAGAGGAATAATAAAACAAACAGATAACCTTAGGCACGGATTACACGGATTTCGCGGCTTCATCTGAAGAACCGTGGGTGTCCGGATAATCCGTGCCTTTTTTATTTATTGCCATGAAAACACGTCTTTTGTCTTTTTTACTGCTGTTGCTCCTTGTGCCCTCCGCACAGTCGCAGACTTATCAGCCGACGGAGGAAAATCTGAAATCCCGTCAGGAGTTTCGGGATGGCCGTTTCGGTATTTTCCTGCATTGGGGGATATACAGCATGCTGGCTACCGGAGAATGGACCATGACGAACAAGAATCTGAATTATAAGGAGTATGCCAAGTTGGCGGGCGGCTTTTATCCTTCCAAGTTCGATGCGGCCAAATGGGTAGCGTCCATCAAGGCATCCGGGGCAAAGTACATCTGCTTCACATCCCGGCATCACGATGGCTTTTCCATGTTCCACACACGCTTTTCCGATTACAATATTGTGGATGCCACCCCTTTCAAGCGGGATATTCTGAAAGAATTGGCGGACGAGTGCCACAAGCAAGGTATTCGTCTGCATCTCTACTATTCGCACATCGACTGGTATCGCGAAGATGCTCCGTGGGGACGCACCGGACGTGGAACGGGACGGCCGAATCCGAAGGGCGACTGGAACAGCTACTATAAATTCATGAACAACCAGCTGACCGAGTTGCTCACCAATTATGGAAAAATAGGTGCCATCTGGTTTGATGGCTGGTGGGACCAGGACCAGAATCCGGATTTTGATTGGCAACTGCCCGGGCAATATGCCATGATACACCGCCTGCAACCGGCTTGCCTGGTTGGGAACAACCATCATCAAGTACCGTTTGTCGGCGAGGACATCCAGATATTCGAGCGCGACCTGCCGGGAGAGAACCGTGCCGGTCTTTCCGGACAGGATATCAGCGCCTTGCCCCTTGAAACCTGCGAGACGATGAATGGAATGTGGGGATATAAGATTACGGACCAGGATTATAAATCCACCAAAACGCTGATACATTACCTGGTGAAGGCTGCGGGTAAAGATGCCAATCTGCTGATGAATATCGGTCCTCAGCCGGACGGTGAGCTGCCTGCTGTTGCATTGGAGCGTCTGGCAGAAGTAGGGGAATGGATGAAGGTATACGGTAAAACCATCTACGGAACCCGTGGCGGCTGCATTGTTCCGCATCCTTGGGGAGTCACTACACAAAGAGAAAATAAATTATACGTGCATATTCTCGAATTGCAGGATAAGGCTCTCTTCCTGCCGTTGGAAGGCAAGAAAGTGAGGAAGGCAGTGGGGTATGCCGACCGTCTTCCAGTGAAGTTCCGTAAGTGTGAAGGAGGGGTGATGCTTTACTTGCCGGAGGTTCCGACGGATATCGATAAAGTGATAGAGGTGGAGATTGAAAAATAAATTATAAATCAGAAATCTTTAATTCTTCCTAAAAGATAAAGGAAACGCTGGCATTGCTCACCGTTTCCTTTTATTTTTGGCAGACTATTTGTTATACAATAAGAAACGACTGATTTATTCACAATTTAAAGAAAGAAAATTATGGGAACAGGAATGATAGGAATGCAATGGATTATTTTTATCGGTATTGCCGTCGTCAGCTGGCTGGTACAGATGAATCTTCAGAACAAATTCAAGAAGTACTCTAAAATCCCTACCGGCAACGGAATGACGGGAGCAGACGTGGCCTTGAAGATGCTGCACGACAATGGCATCTACGATGTGACTGTGACGCATACTCCCGGACATCTGACCGACCATTATAATCCTGCCAATAAGACAGTAAACCTGAGTGAGAGTGTTTATAGCAGTAACAGCATCATGGCTGCTGCCGTTGCAGCCCACGAATGTGGTCACGCCGTGCAGCATGCACGCGCATATGCTCCGTTGACAATGCGCAGCAAGCTGGTGCCGGTGGTGTCTTTTGCTTCACAATGGATGACGTGGTTGCTGCTGGCAGGTATCTTGATGCTGAACTCCTTCCCACAACTGTTGCTGGCGGGCATTATATTGTTTGCATTGACAACTTTGTTCAGCTTCATCACCTTACCGGTGGAAATCAATGCAAGTAAGCGTGCGCTGGTATGGCTCAGCAACTCCGGCATTACGAATTCATATAATCATGCGCAAGCGGAAGATGCACTCCGTTCGGCTGCCTATACGTATGTAGTGGCTGCTCTCGGTTCGCTTGCTACCTTGATTTATTATATCATGATATTCCTGGGACGCAGAGATTAAACACATGATGCAGACATAAAAAACAGATGATGTGTCTCTGCCGGATGTATCATCTGTTTTTTTATTCCTGATAGGGCGACTGCCAGAACCAGGTATCGTCATTGACCACGTACTTGGCTTGGAAGAAGTTTTCTGCATTAGGGTCTGAGGGGCAAAGCAGTACATCGTCTGCTTTTATGCTATAGAGATTCTTGGCCATATAGCTGTCTAAATAATATTCTTTGGTAATCTTCTGCTGGTTGTTCCAGTTGGCTTCTTCATTTAGGATTACCGGACGACCGTCTCGCAGGCGTTCGCGCACTTCTTGCACACTTAGCATGATGCCGTTTTCATCCATCACCCAGGCATTGTTGGTGGGGTCTATCCATATCCATTTATCCAAGGTATTGGAATAAACTACGTTAATGGAATGGCATTCGCCGATGTATTTTTGAGGTAATCCGCTGATGTGGCGTGCCTTAAATCCCATGGACAGATAACAATCCTTCAGTACATGGGCAAGACCTCCGCAATGCAGACCTCGCGCACCGCCTTTGCAAGCTTCTGCCCATTTGATGATGTTGCTGCCTGCCGGACTTTCATGGTTTCCGTCATGTTTTATGGTATTGTGTATATAAGTCAGTATGTTCTTTATTTTTGATAATTCGTCGCCTGCGCCTGCCACACTGTCCAACTTGAAGTATTGGCGTACCTCTACTAAATACTTGTTGTTGGGATTGATGTATTCGAAGCGGGGGAGTGTATCAGGGCGCTCATTGTGGGTGTATCCCGGTGCTTTTTGAAGTATGTCGAGGTAGTCACCCACTTCCTTCACTTTGGCAAGCACTGCCTTGAAGCGTTTATCGCTGCGCAGGTTGTCTAAGTCGGTATCATTCATCATGTGGTTGTAATCTTGAAATCCATTGTCGTAGGCCAGTTCTAAATTTTTGATGGCTTCACCTTTTTTCTTTAACAAGGATTGGAAGCAGGCTAAATTGTAGTAATAGGACTGTATGAGCCAGCTGTACTTTTTCTGAGTGTTCTCGTCTTGTTCTTTGAACAGAGTTATCAAAGCCTTACCGTTCTTTTCGGCTTCTTTATAGTTTTTCTCATTGACGGCTTGTTGCAGCTTTTGTACGATGGCTTCTTCTTTTTGGTCGAAGTCTTTGGCGTTGCCGGATTGTGCCCGGCTAACACCGATGCCGCATAGCAACAACATGCAGAATAAAATCAGTCTCTCTTTCATAAATGTGTAAGTTTGAAGTTTGTTTTGGTCGTTTTTATGCGACGGTAATGATACAAAGGTAAACATTCTCTTTTCTTAATCAATAAAATACTGTAACTTTGTCGTCCGATTTTTAAAATAATTGAACTGATTATGGCAGCAAAACCAAGTATTCCGAAAGGAACCCGTGACTTCTCGCCCGTAGAAATGGCGAAGCGTAACTATATATTCAATACGATTCGTGAGGTATATCATCTCTATGGTTTTCAGCAGATAGAAACGCCCTCGATGGAAATGCTTTCTACCTTGATGGGGAAGTATGGTGAGGAAGGCGACAAGCTTTTGTTCAAGATACAGAATTCCGGTGATTACTTCTCCGGACTGACAGATGAAGAACTGTTGAGCCGTAATGCTCCGAGACTTGCCTGCAAGTTTTGCGAGAAAGGTTTGCGCTATGACCTCACAGTACCTTTTGCTCGCTACGTGGTGATGCACCGCGATGAAATAACTTTTCCTTTCAAACGTTATCAGATACAGCCTGTGTGGCGCGCCGACCGTCCGCAGAAAGGACGCTATCGTGAGTTCTATCAGTGCGATGCCGATGTGGTAGGCAGTGATTCCTTGCTGAATGAGGTGGAGCTGATGCAGATTGTCGATACGGTATTTACCCGCTTCGGCATCCGTGTTTGTATCAAGATTAACAACCGTAAGATATTGAGTGGCATTGCCGAAATCATCGGTGAGTCTGACAAGATTGTTGATATTACTGTGGCCATTGATAAGTTGGATAAGATAGGTCTGGACAATGTCAATGCCGAGTTGAAAGAGAAAGGCATCAGTGACGAGGCTATCGCCAAACTGCAACCTATCATTTTGTTGAGCGGAAGTAATGAAGAGAAACTTGCAACTCTGAAGGAAGTTCTTGCTGCCAGCGAGACCGGACTGAAGGGCGTGGAGGAAAGTGAATTTATCCTTTCCACCTTAAAGAACCTTGGCTTGAAGAACGAAATCGAGCTGGATTTGACATTGGCCCGTGGCTTGAATTACTATACCGGTGCCATCTTCGAAGTAAAGGCGCTGGATGTGCAAATCGGCAGTATTACTGGTGGAGGACGCTATGACAACTTGACGGGTGTATTCGGTATGTCCGGTGTCAGTGGTGTCGGTATCTCGTTCGGTGCAGACCGTATCTTTGATGTGCTGAACCAGCTTGACCTTTATCCGAAAGAAGCGGTGAACGGTACTCAGTTGCTGTTTATCAACTTTGGTGAGAAAGAGGCCGCATTCTCAATGAATGTATTGACTGAAGTGCGTGCGGCAGGCATCCGTGCCGAGATTTTCCCCGATGCAAGCAAGATGAAGAAACAGATGGGGTATGCGAACTCCAAAGCCATCCCGTTTGTGGCCCTGGTGGGTGAGGATGAAATGAATGAAGGTAAGGTGACATTGAAAAACATGGAGACCGGAGAGCAGAAAATGGTCACTCCCCAAGAGCTGGTTAGCGAACTGAAATAATAAAAACTGAAATACATTTAAAAAGGAGCACAAAATTGCTCCTTTTTTTGTATATTTATGGCACGAATATAGGTATTTGTAATAGTGGCGTAGGAGAAATGAAACATCCTGCATTTATCTTTGTACTGACAAAAAAAGGAGGTTCTTATGGTTTCTGTTGAGCTTAAGCAAGAAAAACACAATGCCCTCGTCAGTTTCCTGATGATTGTCATAGCGGCATTGTTCCTGCTCTATATGGGCAGTTCATTGGTACATTCTACAAAAGCGTTCTGGGAAAATTATTCCATAGAAGAGTTGCTGGAATAGAAGGAATTCAAGTCAAATCACTACCTTTGTCGGCAAAACATACTGCCGATGATACTTTATTTTACCGCAACCGGAAACTCACGCTGGATTGCAGAATTGCTTGCAGAGGCTATGCATGATACTGCCGTCAGCATTGTTGATTGCCTTAAGCAAGGCTCGATACCCGCAGGGCTGTCGACAGCTGACAGACTGGGCATTGTTTTTCCGGTACACTCATGGTATGCACCCCGTGTCTTGATTGATTTTTTGTCGCAGCTCCGGTTGCCGGACTGCTGTTACCGTTATGCCGTGTGTACATGCGGGGACGATATGGGAAAGGGAATGAACCGCCTGGCGGAACATTTTCCGTTGGATGCAGCCTGGTCTGTTGCAATGCCCAATACCTATGTACCGATGTTCAATTTGGACGATGGGGCGCTTTGCCTCAAGAAGATAGAGAACGCACGGCATGCTGTCGCTTCGATTGCCGAAGATGTCATTGCACGGAAGAGGGTCTGGAATGTGCATGAGGGCAGTGCTGCCTGGCTGAAAACGTATGTTGTGAATCCTTTGTTTGTCCGTTTTGTCATTGGTACAAGGAGTTTCCATGTAGATGAAGGCTGTATCTCTTGCGGAATATGCGGCAAATCTTGTCCGGTAGGTAATATCCGGTTGGTGGATGGGCATCCGGTGTGGGGAAAGCAGTGCATTCATTGTATGGCTTGTTTGCATTTTTGCCCCCGGAAAGTGATACAGTATGGAAAAGCGACACAGAAGAAGGGGAGATACCGGTTGGAAGATTATCTTTGCCGCTTCACCACTCCCACATAAATCAGCAGAATAACATTCATTACCAGTGCGTAGATAATGGCAGGTATTGCAATAATGTCATTGTTGAATACAAACGGACTACTGGCAACAGCAATTGCTTGTGCGGCATTCTGCATACCGATTTCTATAATGAGTGTACGTTGTTCTTTCCGGTTGAGGTGCATGGACTTCGATAGCACTACGCCGCCTCCCATAGCCAGCAGGATAAGAATGGAGATGCAGAGGCCCAGTTTGCCGAATTGCCCGGTGATGGTAGCATGGTGCTGTATGAAGAAGATGGTTGCCAGCAGGATAAGTGCAGGAAAGGCTGTCTTGGACAATATCTTATGAAGCCTTTCTGCCATTTGCGGACGGTAGCGCCTCGTGAGTATGCCGGCTACAATGGGAAGAAGCATTAGGACCAAGTTCTGCATGATGAGGCTGCCTACGGGGAGATGGATATCTATGTCCAGATTGCTGTCTACAAAGTGTGTGGCGAATTCCATAATCACGGGGATAGTGAACAGCGTAATAATGCTGCTGCATGCCGTCAGTGATACGGACAATGCTACGTCTCCTTTGGCTATCATGGAGAAGATGTTGGATGAGCTGCCGCCTGGCGAGCAGGCTATGAGTATGATGCCGATAAAGAACAGAGGTTCGAGATGGAAGACATGTCCTAAAGCAAATGCCAGTATCGGCAGTAGGATGATTTGGCCTGCCAGCCCGGCAATAATGGGGCGGGGGCGTTTGCGGAACAGTTGAAAGTCTTCGGTTTGTAATGTCAGTCCCAGTTCAAACATCAATAAGGTAAGAATGGGGAGGACTATCCATATTGCATTCATAAGTCAAATCATTTTGGAGGCTGCAAAGATAGCAAATCTTGTTTATACTTTGTCATTTTGTCAGTCTTTGTCTGCCAAACAAACAGCTTGTCGGTTTGGCACGGTTTTCGTAAGTTGTTTATTGCTTGTTTAAAGCAAAATTACTATTATAATAAATGTATAACATATAAAACAAAAAGACTATGAACATTAAACCATTAGCAGACAGAGTGCTGATACTCCCTGCACCTGCAGAAGAAAAGACAATTGGCGGTATCATTATTCCTGATACAGCGAAAGAGAAACCTTTGAAAGGTGAAGTTATTGCAGTAGGCAACGGAACAAAAGACGAAGAAATGGTGTTGAAGGTTGGTGACACAGTGTTGTATGGCAAGTATGCTGGTACTGAACTGGAAGTTGAAGGAACCAAGTATCTCATCATGCGTCAAAGCGATGTGCTCGCTGTTTTGGGATAATTTTTAATTAGTAAACCGTTAAATAGTAAATAAAATTATGGCAAAAGAAATATTATTCAATATCGATGCCCGCGACCAATTGAAGAAAGGTATCGACACACTGGCAAATGCAGTGAAAGTAACCCTCGGCCCTAAAGGTCGTAACGTTATCATCGAAAAGAAATTCGGTGCTCCCCACATCACGAAAGATGGTGTAACGGTAGCGAAAGAAGTTGAGTTGGCAGACGCATATCAGAATACCGGCGCACAGTTGGTAAAGGAAGTTGCTTCCAAGACCGGTGATGATGCAGGTGATGGTACTACAACCGCTACTGTTTTGGCTCAGGCCATCGTAGCCGAAGGCTTGAAGAACGTGACTGCTGGTGCCAGCCCGATGGATATCAAACGCGGTATCGACAAGGCTGTTGCCAAAGTGGTTGATTCTATCAAAGGACAGGCAGAGAAAGTGGGTGACAACTATGACAAGATTGAACAAGTTGCTTCTGTTTCTGCCAACAATGACCCCGTTATCGGTAAGCTGATTGCAGACGCTATGCGCAAAGTTTCCAAAGACGGTGTCATCACTATCGAAGAGGCCAAGGGTACTGATACTACTATCGGTGTGGTTGAAGGTATGCAGTTCGATCGTGGCTACCTCTCTGCTTACTTCGTTACCAACACGGAGAAGATGGAGTGCGAAATGGAGAAACCGTACATCCTGATTTATGATAAGAAGATTTCCAACTTGAAAGATTTCCTGCCCATTCTTGAACCGGCAGTACAGACTGGTCGTCCTTTGCTGGTTATTGCAGAAGATGTGGATAGCGAAGCGCTGACAACTTTGGTTGTAAACCGTCTGCGTTCTCAGTTGAAGATTTGTGCAGTGAAGGCTCCGGGCTTCGGTGACCGTCGCAAGGAAATGTTGGAAGATATTGCAGTGCTGACCGGTGGTGTTGTCATCAGCGAGGAAAAAGGTCTGAAGTTGGAACAAGCTACTATCGAAATGCTGGGTACTGCCGACAAGGTAACTGTCTCCAAGGATAATACAACCATTGTAAACGGTGCCGGTGACAAAGAAAACATCAAGGAACGTTGCGAGCAAATCAAGGCTCAGATTGTATCTACGAAATCTGATTATGACAAGGAAAAACTGCAGGAACGTCTGGCCAAGTTGTCTGGCGGTGTAGCTGTTCTTTATGTAGGTGCTGCTTCTGAGGTTGAAATGAAGGAAAAGAAAGACCGTGTAGACGATGCGCTTCGTGCTACCCGTGCCGCTATCGAAGAAGGTATTGTTCCAGGTGGTGGTGTAGCCTATATCCGTGCATTGGATGCTCTGGAAGGCTTTAAGGGTGACAATGTAGATGAAACAACCGGTATTGACATCATCAAACGTGCTATTGAAGAACCGTTGCGCCAGATTGTTGCCAACGCTGGTAAAGAAGGTGCTGTTGTTGTACAGAAAGTGCGTGAAGGCAAGGCAGACTTTGGTTACAATGCCCGTACAGATGTTTATGAAAACCTGCATGCAGCTGGTGTGGTAGATCCTGCCAAGGTTACTCGTGTGGCTCTTGAGAATGCCGCTTCTATTGCAGGCATGTTCTTGACTACAGAATGTGTAATCGTAGAGAAGAAAGAGGATAAGCCCGAAATGCCGATGGGTGCTCCCGGAATGGGCGGCATGGGTGGAATGATGTAAGACTTTTCCCCTGATTGCTTAATCAAATAGAAGAACCGCAGTGTCTTTTTGATAGATACTGCGGTTTTTTTGTTTCATTTTCCTTCTTGATTATCAATAAAAAGAGTGTAATATTACAAAAGTGTTGCAAAAACGGTTCATTTTTATATCTTTTGTTCGTTTTTGTTGTTAGTTAAATAAAAAATCATATCTTTACCCTTTGTAAAGATAACCTAATCAACAAGAGCTATTAACCTTTTTAATTAAAGAGAAAAATGAACAAAAGCGAAATTGGACTAAATGCTGGGAAAGTTTGGCAGTTGCTTAGCGATTATACCAGATGGAGCTACGATTCTTTAAAGAGGAAGTCCGGACTGAAGGACAAGGAATTGGGAGCCGCATTGGGGTGGCTTGCCCGTGAGGACAAGATTGAAATTCATCAGGAAGAAGATGAACTTTATGTTTCACTAGGGGTAAATGTTTATATCGGATAAAGGGAACCGAGTGAATGGATTGATTGAGGGGCACAGATTTCATAGTGCGGAAGCATTTTCTGCCGGGGGGATGAAATCTGTGCTCCTTTGTTTTTTCATGTTGCAGAATATTCTTTCCTTTGCACATTCTTTTCAATGAACAAAAACAGAAAGATTATGAGAAGTTTTGCTTCAGACAATAATTCAGGCGTACATCCGTTGGTAATGGAGGCACTGAACCGGGCCAACAGTGACCATGCTGTCGGTTATGGGGATGACCCTTGGACAGAAGAGGCTGTCCGTAAAATAAGGGAAGCGTTTACGCCGAATTGCGAACCGTTGTTCGTATTCAATGGTACGGGCAGTAATGCGGTGGCTTTGCAGCTGTGTACCCGCCCTTATAATTCCATTATTTGTGCGGAGACCGCACATATCTATGTCGATGAGTGCGGTGCGCCTGCCCGTATGACAGGTTGTCAGATTCGTCCTATAGCTACCCCTGACGGCAAGCTGACGCCCGATTTAGTCCGTCCTTATTTGTGCCATTTCGGCGAACAGCATCATTCGCAGCCCGGAGCCATCTATATTTCGCAATGTTCGGAGCTGGGCACTGTCTATAAGCCGGACGAGTTGCGGGCTTTGACGGATTTGGCCCATCGGCATGGCATGTATGTCCATATGGACGGAGCACGTCTGGCAAATGCTTGTGCAGCCTTGAATCTTGGCTTTAGGGAACTGACAGTGGATTGCGGGATAGATATCCTCAGCTTCGGTGGTACGAAAAATGGACTGATGTTGGGAGAAAGCGTGGTTGTCTTTAACCCAGCTTTGAAGAAGGAAGCTTATTTTGTGCGCAAGCAGTCGGCACAGCTCGCATCCAAGCTCCGCTATCTGTCCTGCCAGTTCACTGCCTACCTGACAGACAGCCTTTGGTTGAAAAATGCCGCGCATGCCAATCGTATGGCAAAGATTCTTTACGACGGATTGAAGGAATTGCCAGGTGCGCATTTTACGCAGAAGGTGGAAAGTAACCAGCTTTTCCTTACGATGCCCCGTCCGGTGATTGACGAGCTGTTGAAGGAGTATTTCTTCTACTTCTGGGATGAGGCCATCCACGAAATCCGTTTTGTAACCTCTTTTGATACTACGGAAGAAGATATCGAGCAATTGCTGCAATCGGTAAAAAGGCTTCTCTGAAATATATAAAAGCTCCTAACCTTCACAGGCTGGGAGCTTACTTCGAAACTTTCCCCTCTTGGGGGTAGGGGAAGGTTTACTGAAAACAAACCGATTGAATATTTACCTTAAATACCTTTGTACGATAACCTTTTTAACTAACCTTTTCAATAAATCCTTGTTAGAGTATGCTTATATACCGACAGCCTCGCGGACCGGTACAAAAGTGTAGCCTTTTCGTTTCAGCGTCTTAATCATTTTGTCCAGATAGCCATTATAGAACTTGTCTGTGCGGCGGTCGTCCGTTCCGAAGTGTATCAGCATCAAGTGTCCGTTCAGACCTTCTTTCTTTTCCACCTCCATAATCTTGTCGTAGATGAATTTGCTGCTCCGGTACTTCTGTCCCATGTCCGGAGTGGTGTAGTCGGCATTGCTCATGGTACCAGGGGTATAGTTGATAACTTGAATACCCATATTCTTTGCCCAGGCGGATATTTCCTTGTTATAGTATTCGTAAGGAGGAATATAGACGGGAGCGTCCTTGTATTCGATACCTGCCTTGCGGAGGGTCTCGTAGCTTTTCATCATATCGTTCTCAAACTCTTCTCGGGTGACCAGCAGAGAATCACGGTCTTCCCACGGCATGTACAAAAGATGTCCGTAACTGTGGCTGCCTACAAAATGCCCTTCGTCGAGTAGGTGTTTCACTACATCGGGATAGAGTTCATAGAACTCTCCGGTAAAAAAGAAGCTGCCTTTGATGCCATGCTTCTTCAAGGTGCTGATGATGGCATCGGCACCGTCTGCTTTGTCGGCGGCAGTGAATACGAGGGTGATTTGCTTTTTTGAGGGATCGGTGCGGATAATGCCTCCGTCCACATATACATTCTTGTCATTTGGGATACCGGCTTGCTTCATTCCATCCTTCTGCATGGCAGAGAGGTAGTACGTGAGGCAGGCGGTTCCGTCCATGGTAGGCTCATTGGTGGAATAGTCGTGGATGGCGTCGTGATATACCATCAGGTCTGGCTGGAAGCGTTCGTAGTCTTGTCCGGGAGTTCCGGGAATTCCCGTCATGTTGACACCGCGCAGGCTTTCGAAGATGGTACGATAGACAGGACCGTCCACCAGTCCGCCGGTAGTATTGCCCACGCCTGCATTCAGCAGTGAGGAGTGGGGTTGCGAGGGATAGTCTCCGTAAAGGGGAAGTTCCACAATCATGCTGGTTCCCCAAGGGTTACAGCCGAACAGCCAGTCGCGCAGGGAGGCTTCCATTTCGGCGTATGTGTCATCGCCGGTGGTTTCACGGTACAGCCGGCATTGGGTCAGCATGGCGGTAGTCAGATTGTTGGAACACCAGATGTAGGGTATACCGTGCAGGAAGGGGCTTTCTACCGCTTTCTCGTACGTGCGTTCAATGCCCGTACGCATGTTGCGGATGAATTCCTTGCTGATGCGGCTGTTGTCCACTTTGGCAAGATGGTAGTGCCCCATATTCATGAATGGATACCATTGGTAGTGGCGTGCACTGTCGGCGCCCATCCAGGGAGTCACCGGTTCGCGACGTCCGTATTCAAGGGCTTGGGCCAGGTATTTGTTGTCGCCGGTGGCTTTGTACAGCTCAATGGCTCCCAGTTCCATATCGTCCACCCAGTTGTCCTCTTCGTAAATGTAGGGAGACAAGACAGAGGCGGTCTGGCATGCTCCCGGTTTCTTGACGCCTTCCTGATAGGCGGCATCGGCCTTGGCTTCGATTTCTGCTGCAAATTCAGGATAGTAGTCTTTCAATATCTTGGCGCCTAAAGTGAAGCAGGAGGCAAACTTGCCGGCAGTGCTTGCCACTCCGGTCGTTGCGTTCTTGAACTCTCCACGTACTTGCGGTTCGCCACTGCAAAAGTAAACGGGGCGTCCTTTACCCGGTCCGTAGCCATAATTCACCAGGTCTTTGTTAGGTAGGCGCATTCCGGCATGGTCACGGTCGTCGGCTATCTGGTTGTACAGCTCGCCCGGAGCAGGATTCATCCTGTTCAGCCAGTCCAGTCCCCACTTGATTTCGTCCACGATGTCGGGAATGCCGTTGGCTCCCGGATTTCCGGCTGCATCATAGGCGTCACCGAATGATTCCGGATTTTCTTGATAGGCAAACATCATCTGGTAGATGGCATTGGCGGAAGTGGTGGTGTATTGCAGATAGTCCGTAGCATCGTGCCAGCCTCCGCGGACGTCTATATGTTGTCCGGTTTTGGTGGGGTGATAGACGATGTAGCCGTCGTGCACGTGGCAGCTGTCTTTCAGGAACGGATTATAGCCGCAGCGTTGCTGCCGCATGTAGTGCAGCAGGTAGTCTGCGGTACCGTTGTAGACTTGTGCATTGATGGGGAAACGGGGGGAGACCGCTTTGCCTGCTTTCAGATAATACGTGCCCGGTTCTGTGAAATCACTGAAGTTCAACCGGTAGGTACTCTTCATGCCTCCCATCTTGCCGGTGGCCTTGGCCGTGTTGAAGGTACGCACCACCTTTCCGGTGAAAGCGTCAATCAATGAATAATTTTCTACGTTTGTTCCTTCCTCGCTCATGAATACAGCGACTTTGACGGATTGCGGCAAATAGCCGAGTTGGTTGATTCTGATCCATTCGCCTGCTTTGCCCGGCAGGGCTACGAGAGCGAATATTACCGTTAGGAGCCAATAATTACTTTTCATAATGGGGGTTTTTAATCTAAGGTTGGGGATTATATATAAAACAAATTTTCCTTATTACAAATAAAGCATTTTCTGTCAATTTTAGGAAGATTTAGGATGAATAATTAGACGATATTAGGTGTCGTTTACACTATTTGGGTATTTTATAGACGTGAAATAAGTGTTTGGTTGAAACTAAATGTTTGTTTATTAAGTAATTATTATGCTTGATGATGCTTTTTAATTTTCGTTTACCTATTTTAGTAATGCGTAAAACAAATTGGCGTGTTATTTGTTTTATGGTATTTAGACAATAAAACTAATAGACTATGGCTTATATTGATTACTATCAGGTCCTTGGAGTGGACAAAAAGGCATCTCAGGATGACATCAAGAAAGCGTTCCGCAAGCTGGCGCGCAAGTACCATCCTGACTTGAATCCGAACGATGCTACGGCCAAGGATAAGTTTCAGGCTATCAACGAGGCGAATGAGGTGCTGAGTGATCCTGAAAAGAGAAAGAAATATGATGAATATGGTGAACATTGGAAACATGCCGACGAGTTTGAAGCGCAGAAGCGGGCACAGCAGCAAGCCGGAGGCTTCGGGGGATTTGGCGGTGCCGGTTTTGGAGGTTCCGGTGCGGGATTTGGTACGGACGGAGGCGGTACGTATTGGTATTCTTCCGACGGCCAGGAATTTTCGGGCAGTAATGCCGGTGGTTTCTCAGACTTCTTCGAACAGATGTTCGGTCATCGTACGCGCGGCGGAGGCGGTGCCAATGCCGGTTTCCGCGGGCAGGATTATCATGCGGATTTGAACCTCTCGCTTCGTGAGGCTGCGAAGACCCATAAACAGATATTGACGGTGAATGGCAAGCAAGTGCGTATTACCATTCCGGCCGGTGTGGCCAACGGACAGGTCATCAAACTGAAAGGCTATGGTGGCGAGGGCATCAACGGAGGTCCTGCAGGTGACTTGTACATCACGTTTGTGATTCCGGACGACTCGGTATTCAAGCGTTTGGGAGATGATTTGTATGTGGATGTGACCGTCGACCTTTATACAGCCCTGCTGGGTGGCGACCAGTTGGTGGATACTTTGGATGGTCAGGTGAAGCTGAAGGTGAAACCCGAAACTCAGAACGGGACTAAGGTACGTCTGAAGGGTAAGGGCTTCCCCATATATAAGAAGGAGGGACAGTTTGGCGATCTCATCGTGACTTATTCCGTGAAGTTGCCGACAAACCTGACGGAACAGCAGAAAGAGATGTTCCGTAAAATTCAGAGTATGAACTAATGAAAGGAGAACGGATTATGCAGAACGAATGGATTGTCATCAGCGAATATTGTGACAAGTGTCATATAGAGCCCACTTTTATTGATATGTTGTGCGAAAGTGGGCTGATAGATGTGGAGCAGGAAGGTGGAGAACGTTATCTTCCTTTCTCCGAGTTGCCGGATGTGGAACGGTACAGCCGTATGTACTACGACCTTTCCATCAATATGGAAGGGATTGATGCCATCCATCATCTGCTGGCAAGGATGGAAGAGATGCAGCGGGAGATACATTCGCTGCGCGGCAGGCTGAGGCTGCACGGAGAGTATTAATTTCCCTTTCTCTCTTTGAGAGCTTTTGTCCCTTTAAGAAGGAGCAAGCAGGAAATATTTCAGAAAAAACAAGCGGGCATCGGAGTTTAGCTACTCCGGTGCCCGCTATATTTGCCTTGTCCAAGCAATGCGTTTATTTATTTGCGGTAGCTTTCCAACTCTTCTGCCTTGAACTTACGGATGAAGTTAAAGTGTTTTTCCACTTCAGCTTCTGCGTAGTTCACATACACCAGAGCCGACTTGCCGAACAGTTCGGGAGCCTTTGTCGCGTCCTGGATGATGAGGTGCGACATGATACATACCGCAGCCATCTCATAGAGGCGACGTGCCACGAAGTCCAGCAATTCCTGATTCTGTGCCTCTTTCACCGCATTGGTGCAGGCTTCGAACTTGTTGGTCATCTCTTTGATGCGGTCCATCAACGGTTGCATTTCTTCGCTGCACGGCACTTGCTCGTAGTCGCGCAAGGTGGCAGAGTATGAGCCGTTTGTTACATAGCGGATAGCAGCTACGGTCTGCAACTGAGTAGTACCTTCGTAGATAGAAGTGATACGTGCATCACGATAGATACGTTGGCAAGCATACTCCAGCATGAAGCCCGAACCGCCGTGAATCTGGATGCTGTCGTAAGCATTCTGATTGGCATATTCAGAGTTCATACCTTTTGCCAGCGGAGTGAAGGCGTCGGCAAGTTTGGCATACTTCTTTTGTTCCTGGCGTTCTTCCGGAGTCAGTTTGCGTTCGCGAGCAATGTCGTCCAGCGCTTTGTAGATGTCCACGTAGCGGGAAGTCTGGTACAGCAAGGAGCGTCCTGCATCCAACTTAGCTTTCATAATAGCCAGCATGTCATATACAGCCGGGAATTCGATGATGGCCTTGCCGAACTGCTTGCGGTCTTTGGCATAAGCCAGACCTTCGTTGTAGGCAGCTTGTGAAAGACCTACTGACTGTGCGGCAATACCCAGACGGGCACCGTTCATCAAAGCCATAACGTATTTAATCAAACCAAGCTTGCGGTCGCCGCAGAGCTCTGCCTTTGCATTCTTGTAAACCAGTTCGCAGGTGGGAGAGCCGTGGATACCCAGCTTGTTCTCGATGCGGCGCACGTCTACACCGCCTTCATTCTTGTCGTAGATGAACATGGACAAGCCACGTCCGTCTTTCGTTCCTTCTTCTGAACGTGCCAGTACGAGGTGGAGATTGGCATCACCGTTAGTGATGAAACGCTTCACACCGTTCAGGCGCCAGCAGTTGTTGGCCTCGTCATAGGTCGCTTTCAGCATTACGCTCTGTAAGTCGGAACCGGCATCCGGTTCTGTCAGGTCCATAGACATGGTTTCTCCGGCACAGACACGTGGTATAAAACGGCTGTGCTGGTCTTCGTTACCGAATTCGTAGAGCGTTTCGATGCAGTCTTGCAGTGACCAGATGTTACCGAAACCGGCATCGGCGGCGGCAACGATTTCCGCACACATGGTGTACGGAGTAATCGGGAAGTTCAAGCCACCGAAACGGCGCGGCATGGTCATACCGTTCAAGCCAGCTTTTACCATGGCGTCGAGGTTCTGCTTAGTGCCGCTGGCATATTCCACGCGGCCGTTGGCACAGTGGGGACCTTCTTCGTCCACGCCTTCGGCATTGGGAGCAATAATCTCTCCGGTAATCTCTCCGGTGATTTCAAGTACCTTGTCAAAAGAGTCCATAGCGTCCGCATAGTCCTGCGGAGCATAGTCATACTTGTCTTTGTCTTGGTAACCGCGTTCTTTCAGTTCGCAGATACGTTCCATCATCGAGTTGTTCAGATGATACTTCAATTCGGGAACTTCGGTATAAAAATTTGCCATAATTTCTTGGTTATTTAGGTATTCTGAAGTATAGGGGCATTGTGAATTTCACTCGCTTGGCCTCTCCGTCCTGATAGCCGGGCGACCAACGGTAGACGTCGGCAATGGCCTTGAAAGCACGTATGGCTTCTTTATCGATGTCATAGCGCACGGACTGGAGGATTTTTGGATAGGTCATCTTGCCTTCTTCGTCTACAACAAACTGCAGGATTACCCTTCCTTCTGCCTTTTGCTTCCAGGCGTCTTCCGGATATTTGGTAACATTGGCCACCAGTTTCATGAGGTTCTCTATTCCTCCGGGGAAGGATGGAAATACGAAATACGGCTGATGTGCCATTTCAGTTCCGTGCTTGTCGAACATCTTTCCATCGGTGCACTGATTCTCTGAATAGTGTTCCTTTCTACGAAGTTTTCCATCGGGATAGTATTGCAGGAGTGTTCCGTCAAGTTTCCCATCACTGTAGCTCCGGGCCAGATGTATGGCACCGTCGGGATAATACACCATGGTTTGCCCCTCCAAGCGATTGTCTCTATATACTTCTGTCAGGCTGTCCTTGCCGTTTGCATAGAATGATGTATGCAAGCCTTCCCTTATCCTTTTGCGGGGATTGCTTTTGTATTCGGAGAAATGCCAGACATCCTTCTTTTGTCCTTCCAAAGCATACTCTTCCACCTTGATGCACTTTTTGTTTATCTTGGAAACAAGAGCATACCTGACTGCTTGGATGGAGTCGTCCGTCCATTGGTAATTCTTGTCCAACCAGAGTTTCTCTTGAGCGATAGCGGAAGATATACCTGAAAGAAGAACAAATATAAGAATCAGCCCTTTCATGATTACCTTTATTGTTATTTACTGTGTGATTTATAATACTTAATCATCTTCGGGATAACCTCTTCCACCGTACCGTTGATGACGTAGTCGGCAATCGTGTTGATGGGAGCGTTCTCGTCATTGTTGATGGAGATGATAATACCACTTTCCTGCATACCGGCAATGTGCTGGATTTGTCCGCTGATGCCGCAAGCAATATACAGTTTGGGGCGGACAGTGACACCGGTCTGGCCAATCTGGCGGTCATGGTCGGCATAACCGGCATCGACGGCAGCACGGCTGGCGCCTACCTCAGCATGGAGTTCTTTGGCAAGCTCGAACAACATGTCAAAGCCTTCCTTGCTTCCCATGCCGTAGCCTCCGGCAATCACGATGGGAGCGCCTTTCAGGTTATGTTTTGCCTTTTCTACGTGGCGGTCGATGACTTTTACCACATAGTCCGTCTCGGGCACGTACTTGGCAACGTCGTGGTTGATGACTTCGCCCTTATAGTCGGCGTCCAGAATCTCTTTCTTCATCACACCTTCGCGAACGGTTGCCATCTGCGGACGGTGCTCGGGATTCACAATCGTGGCAACGATGTTACCGCCGAATGCGGGACGGATTTGATACAGCAGGTTCTCGTAAACCTTGCCTTCCTTCTTGTCTTCGTGGTTGCCGATTTCCAGTGAGGTACAGTCGGCAGTCAGTCCGCTGGTCAAAGCGGAAGAAACGCGCGGACCGAGGTCGCGACCGATAACGGTGGCGCCCATCAGGCAGATTTGCGGCTTTTCTTCTTTGAACAAATTGATGAGGATAGAGGAGTGGGGAAGGGAAGTATAGGGGAACAAGCCCGGAGCGTCGAATACGTGGAGTTTGTCTACTCCGAAGGGCAATACCTGCTTTTCAATGCCTACCAGATTATTGCCGGCAGCAACTGCCTCCAGTTGACAGCCCAACTGATTGGCTAATTTACGACCTTTGGTCAAGAGTTCGAGACTGACGTCGGCAACTGTTGTGCCTTCTATCTCTAAATATACAAATACATTATTCATAATCTTATCCTATCGTATGGTTAGCTAACAGTTCAACAATCAAATCTTCTACATCCTTGTCGCTGCCCGTCAGCGTTTTGCTTTCTTTGGCCTGGAATGAAATGTTCTGAATGGTCTTCACCTTGGTGGGCGAGCCGCTCAGACCGCATTGTGCAAGGTCGCCGTTCACGTCGGCAACGCTCCATTCCGTGATGTTCAGATAGGGATATTTCTCGTAGAGGTCGGCGTAGGCAAGCCCAGCGCTTTCCTTGGTGATGGCAGCTTTTTCCTGGGCACCGAGGGCGCGTTTGTACTTCTGCACCAGTTTGGCATTGCGCGGGCGGCAGGGAGCGGCACTTCCGTTTACGGTGATGACTATGGGCAGGGGAGCCTCAACGGTTTCCACACCCCCGTCGATATGACGTTTCACGGTAATTTTCTTGGCGGCTTTGTCCACGTTCAGAATCTCTTCTGCGTAGGTCACTTGCGTCAGCCCCAGCTTTTCGGCAACCTGCGGGCCTACTTGGGCGGTATCGCCGTCGATGGCCTGGCGTCCGCCAATGATGACGTCATAGTCGCCTATCTTCTTGATGGCTGTGGCAAGGGCATACGAAGTGGCAAGCGTATCGGCACCTGCAAAGGCGCGGTCGGTCAGCAGATAGCCGTTGTCGGCACCACGGTAAAGTCCTTCACGAATAACTTCGGCTGCACGTCCCGGTCCCATGGTCAGGATGGTAACGGTGGAGCCCGGATGTTCATCTTTCAGTCGGAGAGCCTGCTCAAGAGCGTTCAGGTCTTCGGGGTTGAAGATGGCAGGGAGTGCCGCGCGGTTGATGGTTCCGTCGGCTTTCATGGCATCTTTCCCAACGTTGCGTGTGTCGGGAACTTGTTTTGCCAATACAACAATTTTCAAACTCATGCTATTAATTATTAGTATTAGTATTTCTTTGTATGTCAGTACCGGGAATAGGAGTAGTAGAATCCTGCTACTGAAATTGGCCGGTTAACTCATTATCAGCCTGCAAATTTACGGAAAGAGTTGGGTTTGACAAGAAAATGGGGTGAAAAATGCACAAGTTGAGGGATTTTGCGCAAATATCAGTTGGCTCTATATCTGTAAAAAAGGTAATAAAACCGGTAATTTATCTACCTTTCCGTTCCCGTTTCCTCTGTACTTTTGCAGCGTCCGGATGAGGCCTGCACGACGGGCGGCATCGGATAAACAAGCATCGCTACTTAAATGTTATTATAGAATATGTATATTGAAAAAGTAAATTCCCCTGCTGACGTGAAAAAGTTATCAGTCAGCGAGATGAACGGATTAGGTGGAGAAATCCGCCAGGTGTTGTTAAACAAGTTAAGCTCTCACGGAGGACACGTAGGTCCCAACCTGGGAATGGTAGAAGCCACCATAGCCCTGCATTACGTGTTCGATTCACCAACGGACAAGATAGTCTATGACGTGTCTCACCAAAGTTATACCCATAAGATATTGACAGGCCGCCGGGCAGCGTTTATGAATGCGGACGAGTATGACGAAGTCTCCGGATATTCCGAACCGTCGGAAAGTGAGCATGACTTTTTCGTTATCGGGCATACCTCTACCTCCGTCAGTCTGGCAAGCGGGCTTGCCAAGGCACGCGACCTGAAGGGTGAGACGGGTAATGTGATTGCGGTCATCGGCGATGGCTCGCTAAGTGGTGGTGAAGCTTTCGAAGGATTGAATGTAGGTGCCGAACTGGGCACGAACTTCATCGTCATTGTCAACGATAACCAGATGTCCATTGCCGAGAATCATGGCGGGCTATACCGTAATCTGCAACAGTTGCGCGAAACGGAGGGGCAGGCTCCCTGCAACTATTTTAAGGCAATGGGATATGATTATCTCTATGTGAAGGATGGCAATAACGTGGAGCAATTGATAGAGGCTTTCCGTGAAGTGAAGGACAAGAAGCATCCGGTTGTGGTACATATCAATACCTTGAAAGGTAAAGGATACAAATTGGCGGAAGAGCAAAAAGAACGTTTCCATTACAGTGTTCCGTTCGACCTTGAGACCGGCAATCTGACCGGTGAGCCTGGAGAGGATGAAGACTATGCCGACCTTACCGCTGGTTATCTGTTGCAGGAGATGAAGAAAGACCCGACTGTGGTGGGCATCACCGCAGGCACACCCACGGTATTCGGCTTTACACCGGAGCGACGCAAGGAGGCTGGTCGCCAGTTCATCGATATGGGCATTGCCGAAGAACAGGCTGTTGCCATGGCTTCTGCCATTGCTGCCGGAGGTGGAAAGCCGGTATTCGGCGTCTACAGCACCTTTATCCAGCGCGCCTACGACCAGCTGTCGCAAGACCTCTGCATCAACAATAATCCTGCACTGATTCTTGTTTTCTGGGGAAGCTTGTCGAGTATGAACGACGTTACCCATCTTTGTCTTTTCGATATTCCGGTCATTGGCAATATTCCGAATATGGTTTATCTGGCACCTACTTGTCGTGAGGAGTATATGGCAATGCTGGAGTGGGGGATCCGTCAGACGGAACATCCGGTTGCCATCCGCGTGCCGGCCAATGGGGTTGTCCGCAGGAATGTAGAACCGGAGAAGGATTACGGCAAGACGCTGAACCGTTATGAGGTGTCCCATCGTGGAGAGAAGGTTGCCATATTGGGACTGGGCTCTTTCTATCAGTTGGGCGAAGCCGTGGCTGCCCGGTTGAAGGAAGAAAAAGGAGTGGATGCCACGCTTGTCAATCCCCGCTACATCACGGGTGTGGACGAGGCTTTGCTCGATGACCTGAAGCAGGACCATGCACTGGTCATTACTCTTGAGGACGGAGTGCTGGATGGTGGCTTTGGCGAGAAGATTGCCCGCTACTACGGTCCGTCGGATATGAAGGTGTTGAACTATGGTGTGAAGAAAGAGTTTATCGACCGTTACGATGTGGAGGAGCAGTTGAAGAAGAATCGGTTGACGGTTCCGCAGATTGTGGAAGATATCTGTAGGATTTGGTAAGAATTGAAGAAGGAGATGCATCAAACTGCATCTCCTTCTTTTATTTATTTAATACCCAGTTTCTTGGCAATATCCTTAGGCAGTGCATCCTTGTGCACAATGATGTTCATTGTTTTATAGCGCACGAAAGCTTTGGAAGCATACCACAGCCCTTTGTACTTTCCGGCTTCACCCCAAGAGTTCTTTACCATATAGTATTCGTTGCCTTCCTGGTCTTTGGCTATACCGTAAATCAGCATACCGTGGTCGTCAGTAGTTTCCCAGTTGTCGTATGCCAGCTGGCGCTCTTCTTGTGTGCACCACTTCTGCGGTTGAGGCTTGCTGTTCAGTTTCTTTTCTTCGGGTTTCATTTTCAGCCAGTGTGCCATGTCCGAACCGCTCAGTTCTTGCACCTTTTCTGCATCGGGCATTACGGCTATACCGTCGCGTGTGAAGCCTTGTTCGCTTACGTCACTACCCCATGCAATGGTGTAACCCTTATTGATAGCGTTGTCAAACACTTCCATCAACTCGTCGATAGGCAAGTTGTAGGAAGAAGCCCAACGCCAGTTGTCTTGTATTTCCAGGACGAACGGCTGGTAGAAGGGATGGTGGGTATAGGAAGTCAGTGAGATATAGTCATCTGCATTCAGTCCGGTAGATTCATAGAAAGACTTCGGAGTATATTCCTTGCCTTTGTAGGTGAACTTCTCGGGACGTTCGCCCAGATAGATGTCGTGGATGGCAGTGATGGCCTTCTTCCAAAGCGGGTTATTTTCCTTGTCTGCTTGCAGGCTGCGGTGTCTTCCCTTGGCAATGGCTGCCACTACGGCATCAGATACGGCTGTCAATTCGGTGTGGTTGCTCAGCGTGTCGCCATACATAACGCCCGGACGCATTTCCTCTTCGGGCACCAGACCGAAAGTTTTCATACCATAAATTACATCGTAGAACGAACCGCCTTGTGAGAACGAAACGTCACCATGTGTACGCACTGCCTTGTCGGCACGGTCCAGATAGGTGTTGTGTACGATAAACATTTCAGAAAAGTCGTATTCGCCTTTGCCCATGCGGAGCAGTTCGGATTCGATGAATGCCAGTCCGGAATAGCACCAGCATGTACCGGCACGGTTTTGGTTCTTAACAGAAGTGATAGGATTTTCTTTTACGGTTGTAAAAATGAAACCTTCCTCTTTCGGAGTGTCTTGTGCTATTGTGTTTAAACTTAATAAACCCAATGCAGCCATCAGTATTGATTTCTTCATCATAATTAAAATGTTATAGATTTATAGTTGCAACTGCAAATATAGGCAGAATATCGTAAACAAAAGCTATCTTTGAAGCGTTAATTCTGACACTTATGGAGAAAATAATACGTATCGACGACCATAGCGGTCTTGTTTTGGAGGGCGGCGGTATGCGCGGCGTCTTCACTTGCGGTGTGCTCGACAGCTTTATGGATCGTGGCATTCGCTTTCCCTATACCATCGGCGTCAGTGCCGGAGCCTGCAACGGACTTTCTTATATGTCCGGTCAGCGCGGGCGTGCCAAGTACAGCAATATCGACTTGCTGGAAAAATACAATTACATCGGATTGAAGTATCTGTTGAAGAAGCGGAATATCATGGATTTCGACTTGTTGTTCCAGGAGTTTCCGGAACACATACTTCCCTACGACTACGAGGCATACTTTCATTGTCCCGAACGTTATGTGATGGTAACTACCAACTGCGAGACGGGCGAAGCGAACTATTTTGAGGAGAAGCGGAGTAAAGAGCGCGTCATTGATATTGTGCGTGCTTCGAGCAGTCTGCCGTTTGTCTGTCCCATTACCTACGTGGACAACATCCCGATGCTGGATGGAGGTATTGTGGACAGTATCCCTTTGATGCGTGCCCGTCAGGATGGATTTATCAATAATGTAGTGGTGTTGACGCGCAATCATGGGTACCGTAAGGAAATTCAGGGAACGAAGGTTCCACCTTTTATATATAAGAAATATCCGCTATTGCGTGAAGCCATCAACCGCCGCAGTATTGTCTATAATCAACAGTTGGAGCAGGTGGAACGGATGGAAGCCGCCGGGGAAATCGTTGTGATCCGTCCACAGAAGCCGGTAGTGGTAGACCGCATCGAGCGTGACATCAAGAAGCTGACGGAGCTTTATGAAGAAGGATACCGGTGTGCGGAACATTTTGCTTTTCGTTTTTGATTCTGAGAGAGTATACTATGAGAGCTGGTGCAATTAGCATCTGCTCCCATATTGTTTTCATTCTTTTCTATTAATTTGCTGCTAAAGCTAAAGTTTATTTAGCAAAAAACACGCGTAGAATACCTTTAGAAAGGGGATGTATCAAAAATACCACCTTTCGTAACATTTGTTATAGGTGCAAATCCTGGTTTCGCTTAATTTTGCTGACACAAAACTCAATTGCAGAATTGGTTTATTACTAACTTTAAATTAATAGATATGTTGAAAAGCATTAGTCTCAGGCTTTGCACACTAATTGTGCTTCTCTTTGCGGGCATCTATTCCTTTGCCCAGCAAGTCCAGGTAAAAGGTACTGTCGTTGAAAAATCGAGTGGTGAATCCATTATCGGTGCTTCTGTCATGGAAGTAGGTTCCAACAGTAATGGAACAATTACGGATATTGACGGAAATTTCACTCTGTCTGTAGCTTCCGGTGCCACATTGTCTGTATCCTATATAGGATATAAAACCGTTACAGTAAAGGCACGGCCCACTTTACGCATTGAGTTGACGGAAGATTCCCAGTTGATTGATGAAGTAGTAGTGACCGGCTATATGTCCGAGAAGAAGGCCAGTTTGACTGGTTCGGTGGCTGTGGTCAAGATGAAGGATGTAGCAGATATTCCTACGGGAAATGTGTTGTCGAGCTTGCAGGGACGTGTTGCCGGTATGAACATTACGACTGACGGCACACCGGGCGGTGGAAATACTTCTACATTGGTCCGTGGTAAGTCATCTTTCCGAAATGATGCCAATTCCCCGCTTTATGTCATTGACGGTGTGATGACCCGTGAGAACATCTCGTCTATCCTTTCTTCCAATGATGTAGAATCCATTCAGGTATTGAAGGATGCCGCTTCCGCTTCTATTTATGGTGCACAGGCTGCCAATGGTGTGATTATCATTACTACCAAACGTGCCAAGAAAGGGGAGACCCGTGTGGATTTTGATATGTCGTTGACTTTGCAGACCTATCAATGTGGCTTTGATATGTTGAATGCAGATGCGTGGGGTCAGGTTTATTGGTCGGCTTATAAGTATGCCAATAATGGAGCTACGCCAAGCAGCGAAATATATGGTAATGGTGCAACTCCCCAACTTCAAGACTATATCGGCCTGAATGGAGCTAAAGTACATGCCGTTGATACGGATTGGCGCGATGTGGTTTATCGCACTGCCTTGATGCAGAATTATAGTGCGACACTTTCAAAGGGCTCTGACAATGGTGCCTTCTCGTTAGCGTTGAACTATCTCGACCATGACGGTCTGGTAGAGAATACGAATTTCCAGCGTATCAATACCCGCATCAGTTCTAACTATCATTATCTTGACAATCGCTTGCGTATCGGCGAGAACGTTGCCATCAATCGTTGGACACAGACCCTCAGTCCGGCCGGTGTAGATGAGAATGCCATCAAACAGCATCCTGCCAAGACGGTTTATGATGAGAATGGCAATTATAACGATGCCATCAATGATGTTTTGGGTGATGCCCCCAATATGGCACGTTTGTTGGAGAATGAAAAACAGAACAAACATGATTACTGGCGTATCTTTGGTAATGCATTCCTTGAAATTGAACCGATTAAGAACCTGGTGCTGAAAACCAATTTCGGTATGAATTATTATGATGAAACCAACAAAACTTTTGAGCCGGCATGGGCACGCGATGAGGTCAATAAGCTGACTCAATCATCCAACAAAAGACTGGATTGGGTATGGACCAATACCGTGACTTATAGCAAAGCTTTTGGAAAGAACAATCTGACTGCACTTCTTGGTACAGAAGCCAAGAAGAACCATTCGGAATCCATGTTCGGTTATGGTACGGGACTGGCTGTAGAAGATGAAGATTATATTTATCTCGACGGTGTGACTGCCGGTAAGAATGTAGGTGCCGGTGCTTCCAATTATGGTATGGTGTCTTACTTTGGTAAAGTGAACTATGATTATGAAGGACGGTATTTGGCCTCTGTTACGGTGCGCCGTGATGCTTCTTCCCGCTTGGCAAAGGGTAATAATGTGGATTACTTCCCTTCAGTGTCGGCAGGCTGGCGCATTTCAAGTGAGAAGTTTATGGAAGCGACCAGGGATTGGTTGGCTGATTTGAAACTACGTGCTTCATGGGGTGTCAATGGTAACGATATTATTGATAATGAGGCTCCCTATACAAAATACTTGATTAGTCTGAAGGATGCAAGCTACAACATGAACGGTGATGGAACGACTTTGGCTCCCGGTGGTTACAAAGTGAGGTCTACCAATCCCGATTTGAAGTGGGAGAGTACAAGACAGCTCAATATCGGTGTGGACGCCGCTTTCCTGAACGGACGTCTGAGTGCTTCTCTCGATTATTTTGATAAGAAGACAAGTGATATGCTTGTGGAGAAACCGTATATCGCTGTCATTGGCGAGGGTGGTTACTGCTGGTATAATGGTGGTACGATGAACAATAAAGGTTTCGAGATGGCACTGACCTGGAATGATAAGGTAAAGGATTTCCAGTATAATGTAGCATTCAACCTTTCATATTACAAAAATGAAGTGACAGAGCTGACGGAAGAAATTTACTATACTTATGGTGGCGGTAATGGGGTTGACAAGACTTTGGTTGGCCAACCGTTCGGTTCATGGATGGGCTTCAAGACAGATGGAGTGTTCCGTACCCAGCAGGAGGTGGATGAGTATAAATCCAAATATAATGTGCAGTTTGGCGCTCCCGGAGTAGGACGTATCAAATACGTGGATGCTGATGGTAACGGTACGATTGATACGAACGACCGTGTATGGTTGGGTTCTGACAATCCGAAAGTGATTGCAGGTCTGAATCTTGGGGCATCTTGGAAAGGCTTTGACCTCAGCATGTTCTTCAACGGTATGATTCGTGATGCCTATAACAACTCCAAATATTATACGGATTTATTCCAATGCTGGACCGGTAATCACTCTACCCGCCTGCTCGATGCCATGCATGCTTATGAGAACTTTGAAAAGACGGGTGTTTACAATAGCAGTGTACCTGCTTTGACCACTCTTAACAGCAACAATGAGCACGAAGTATCTGAGTTCTATATTGAAAATGGTTCGTATATCAAGCTGAAAAGTCTGACATTGGGTTACACGCTTCCTAAAGCAGTTCTCGACAAGATGAAGATGCGTCATGCGCGCATTTATTTCCAGGCTCAGAATTTGTTTACGATTACCGGTTATACAGGTGCCGACCCTGAAGGTCTGGGTTATCCTTATCCGTTGCCCCGTACGTTCTCTTTGGGATTATCATTTGGTTTCTAAACTTTAAAACTATACTATCATGAAATTGAAACATTTATATATGCTTGGCGTAGTAGCGCTGATGACTGCAAGCTGTAATGAAGACCGTTTCCTGGATTTGAAGCCCCAGGGTAGCTTGAATGAAGATATTATGACTTCTACAGAAGGTGCCGACCTTTTGGTGAATGCCGCGTATGCAGCTTTGGGTGGTCCCGAAGGACAGAGCTGGAGTGTATGGTGTCATCCTACTTCCAATTGGACCTATGGTGAGGTACGTTCGGATAATGCCTATAAAGGCGGTGGTGGTGTTGGTGACCTTAATGAAGTGCACCGTATGGAGACATTTGATATGGATGCAACCAATGGATTTCTGGACAGCAAGTGGTACCATCTATATTGCAGTGTACAGCGTTGTAACTCTGCATTGCGCGTTCTGAATGCTGCAACAGATGAGCAGGTGAACGGACGTGTATCCCGTATTGCGGAGATGAAAGTGCTTCGTGCCCATTATTACTTTGAATTGAGCCGCCTTTTCAACAAGATACCTTATTTTGATGAGAACGTTGAGATTTCCCAATATCCGGATATTCCGAACAATGAGTTTACCCGTGACGAGATTCTGAGTATGCTGGCCAAGGAGATGCTTGATGCCGCCGAACTGCTTCCTGCATCACAGTCGGAGGTAGGGCGTATTCATAAATATATAGCACTGGCCTATGCGGCTAAAATCAAGCTGTACCAAGCGTATCAGCAAGATGAGACTACGCATGCCGTAACTTCCATCAATAAAGAGCTGCTGAGGGAAGTCGTTTCGCTTTGCGACCAAGTGACTGCCAGCAACCGTTACGGTTTGCTTGACGATTTCCAGGGATTGGATTTAGTAGCTAATGAAAACGGTAAAGAGTCTGTTTTTGCCATTCAATATTCCATGAATGACGGTACCGAAAGTGCCGGCCGCATCAACTGGAGCAATCTGTTGAATTCTCCGGGTGGAGGCAGCCCTTACGGAGGTGACGGTTTCTTCCTGCCCAGCCAAGACCTGATTAATGCTTATCAGACAGATGCAAACGGTCTGCCCGATTTTAATTATCAGTCAAAGTCTGATTATAGTTGGGCGGTATTGAACAATGGGGTTTATACTTTACAAAACACGACTCCCAATGTAGACCCGCGTCTCGATTTTGTTGTGGGCCGTCCTACTATAACTTGGAAAACTTACCCAGACAAGCCATGTGAGGGATGGGTGCGTGATAAGGAAACTTATGGCTATAATTGCGCGAAGCGCTTCTGGGTTTCTCCGGAAAGTAGTGATATGTTTAATGGCTGGCCTTGGGGGGCTTCACAGTTGAACTGGCAGATTATACGTTACGCAGATATTCTTCTTTGGAAAGCTGAGGCTCTTATTGAACTCAATGAAGGCGATGGACTCGAAACTGCCCGTGATTTGATTAATCAGATACGCAATCGTGCCCGGAACAGTGCCTATGTAAAGGATTTCAACGACCATTCCAAATATGCGGCCAACTACCTTGTCAATCCTTATCCTGCTGATGTCTGGAATCAGGATTATGCCCGTCAGGCCCTCCGTTGGGAAACACGTCTGGAGAAGGCTTTGGAAGGTGAACGTTTCTTCGACCTGGTCCGTTGGGGCATAGTGGAAACAACCATGAACAAGTACATTACCGCGGAGTCAGACAATCGCATTTATTATGCCAATGCGCACTTTACGGGTGGAAAGGATGAGTATTATCCGGTTCCGAACAATCAATACGGATTTTCTGGAGGCAAGTATGTACAGAATCCCGGTTATGCTCCGTTCAACTAATTATATTTTGAAATGAAAACGCAAGGGAGGGGAAACGTTTGTTTCCCCCTCTTCCTTTAAACAATCTTTTATTATGAAACACTTTGCCTATTCTATATTGGGCTGTCTATTGCTTTCTTTGAATGCAGCTTTTGCTCAAAAAACATGGTCGTTTGACGGGCAGGACCCCTTACTTTCCAGTGACGGCAAGTCATTGTTGAATTTGTACACTATAAAGGAAATACCGGAATTTGTTACCGGAGTCGAAGGTAAAGCCCTTCGTACAGACGGGTATTCCACTTGGATGGATACAACCACGGAAGGAGATGTTTCGTCGTTGTCCGGATGGTTTGCTCTGGAATCTTATCCGACGGATACTGCTGCCTTTATGGGAATCAGAGACATGGCAGGAACATCTGTAGCGGTATGTGTAGACCGTTATGGTGAGTTGCTGTTGGGAATGGGGCAGAATGGCTCATACTCTTACTGTTCATTAAAGACAAAAGTCGACCGTTTCAAGTGGCTGCATGTGGTCCTTGATTTAAGTAATGAATCGGTTTGCCTGAATGGGCAGAGGATGAGTGCAGAGGTATGGCCCCGGAACTTGCAGGATGGTGAAATGATGCTTCGGGTAGGTAAGGATTTCAGGGAAAAGAAGGTTTGGATGTACGATGTTACGGCTATAAACGGGTTGATTGACGGGATAAGCCTCACTCCCTTTTCCGATGATTCGTCTGCATGGAGAGACGAGATTGCCTTAGGATTGAAGAAGACTCCGGTTTTGGCTATTCCGGAAACCCGTTTTGCGAAGGACTTCAACCGTCCCCGCTATCATCTGTTGCCGGCTGCCAACTGGACGAATGAGACGCATGGTTTACTTCTTTATAAAGGTAAATATCATATATTCAATCAGAAGAATGCTTCTGCAATCTTCCTGGGACAGATAAATTGGGGACATTTCAGCAGTCCCGATATGCTTCATTGGACGGAGGAAAAGCCGGCTTTGACTCCTGATGCTGCTTATGACAAGAATGGAATATGGTCCGGGCATGCTGTTATCAATGATGACGATATCCCCCAGCTGATATACACAGCCGGTGGAGACAAGATGGGAGTGGGTATTGCTTTTCCAAAAGATACTGCGTTGATAGAATGGGAGAAATATGCGGGTAATCCGGTTATTGCCGAGAAGCCTGCCGGATATACCCGTACGGACATGCGTGACCAGTATGTCTGGAAAGAGGGTGATGTCTGGTATATGATTATCGGTTTCGGCATTGAGCAGACCGATACACCCCACGGGGCTTTGCTGCTTTATAAATCGGCAGACTTGAAGAAATGGGATTTTGTACATTTGCTGTTTGAGGGCAATCCGGAAGTGGATGACTCCGGTATTTTCTGGGAAATGCCGGTCTTTAAGAAGATGGGCGGCAAGTATGTTCTTTTGGTGAATAGGGTTCCTCATAAAGGCATACCTGCGCGTTGCCAGTATTGGATAGGAGATTTCAAGAATGAAAAGTTTATACCGGACAATCCGGTTCCTCAAAATCTAGAGGTCATCAACCGCTTGCTGTCCCCCTCTGTTGTGGAGACTCCGGAAGGGGATGTTGCTGCCATTGCCATTATACCCGATGAAATAGGAGGGGAGGCCACTTATGAACAAGGATGGGCACATCTCTACAGTATGCCCAGAAGATGGCAGCTGAAAGATGGGAAACTATGCCAAACACCCCATCCCGTGATGAAACAATTGCGTGAACAACCGACGGTTTATTCCAGACAGGCATTGACTGCTGCGAAACCGTGCATTGTGAGCAGAAGGGAACATCAGCTTGAAGTCAAGGCGACTTTTTATCCCGGTGACGCAAAACGGTTTGGATTTACATTGTGTAAGAATCCGGATAATAGCGAATATAGCCTGATTTATTATGATGTGGAGAAGGAGGAACTTATTGTGGACCAGACGCATTCTTCCTCGCGTGCACACATTCCTTTGAAGATTCGTAAGGACTGGTATCGGTTGGATACAACCAAGCCGGTGGAGATTCGTCTATTTATAGACGGTTCTGTGGTGGAAGGATTTATTAATGATGAGGATGCATTCACTACAAGAATCTTTCCTCTGAAAGAAAACAGTACGCTATTGGAACTATTCTCTGATGGAAATACAACGGAAGTTGCTGCCGAAGTTTGGAGACTGAAAGATGCAAGGGTAAAGATGAACTTTTAATGAAAATACAGAAAATGAAGATACCTACTATATTGGGTGCACTTTTAGTGGCAGGAACATTGTCTGCCGGTGCACAAATGAATTCAGACAGTTTATACAAAGAGCCTTATCGTCCTCAGTATCATTTCAGTCCGGAGAAGGGATGGATTGGTGACCCCTCGGGATTCATGTACTATCAGGGTAAATATCATATGTACTGGTGGGGCAAAGTCGAATCTACAGATTTGGTACATTACCAGCAGATAACCCCTTATGCCATGACCGGAGCGGATGACAATATCAGTTACTTCACCGGTTCTGCGGTCATAGACAAGAACAACACGGCCGGCTTCGGCAAGGGTGCTTATGTGGCGGCTTACACCGTTTTTGAGAAGGACTCCAAGAAACAAGCGCAGGGCATCTCTTTCAGTCATGACGGAAAGACATTTCATTATTACGAAGGTAACCCGGTTCTGGACCTTTGGAGTACGGAATTCAGGGACCCTACCGTCTTCTGGCACGAGCCGACCCAAAAATGGGTGATGGCTGTAGCCAAGGCCCTGGAGAAGAAAATCAAGTTTTATACCTCTCCTGATTTGAAGAACTGGACTTGGACCAGTGATTTCGGCCCTGTCGGTGACAGTGAAAAGTCTTGGGAGTGCCCGGATTTATTCCAGTTGCCGGTTGACGGGAATTCTGACAAGAAAAGGTGGGTGATGGTCGTATCTGTAAACTGGGCGCAAGAACAATACTTTATAGGAGACTTCGACGGCACTTCTTTTAAGCTGATGGAGAACCATCCTGCAGAGCCTCTATATGTGGACAAAGGGCTGGACTTTTATGCATCCCGCACATTTCAGGATTTTGACGGAACGTTGGATTCCAAAATTTCGATGGGCTGGGTTGCAACCTGGGACTATGCACCGGTAGCTCCATCGAGGTATGGGAAGGGCTTCTGGTCTATTCCCCGCAACCTGGAACTGAAGACATACAAGGAAGGTGTGAGGCTGGTACAGAAGCCGGTGGAACAGTTGCAAACACTTCGCCATAAGCCTGCGTCGGTGAAACGTGCTTTATCGGTGGGAACACAGAGGTTACCCGGCTTTGTTCCCGATGAGAATGTCTACGAACTCGATGCTTCGTTTTCTACTGACGTATCCAACACCTTTGGCTTGAATTTGTGTGTGGGTGAAGGGCGCAAAGTGGTGGTCAGCTATGATACGGATTCACATAATCTGGTGATTGACCGTACCCATTGCTCCGATGTGCAGATTCCTAAATTCAGCCGTATGGCATATGCCAGGGTGGAACCGGTAGATAATAAGATACATTTGCATATATTTGTAGACAAATCGAGTATTGAAATCTTTGCCAATGACGGGAAGGATGTATTCACATTATTAACCTATCCGGGCGAGGCTCAAACCGGTATCGAACTTTTTGCGCAGAAGAAGGGGACGAAGATGGAGTTGGATGCCTGGATGCTTAAATCAATATGGAGATGAGGAATTTAATTTGTATTATTTTAGACTGAATGTAACATTTGTAGTATGCTTTGAAACAAAAAAGATAGCCTCCTGCTGCTTGGTGGCGTATCTTTGCATGGTAGAAAAACATAATTAATTTAATACCAACAGAAACATGATTCATTTAAAAGACTTTTGGCGGACAATCAGAAGGACGCTTACCGTATTTATATTAGGAACTACCGTGGCTGTCTTCACATGCCAGGCCATAAATCCTCCTTTCGTGATTAAACATCTGGGTGACGGACAGAGTATCGTCCAAATTGACGAGCAGAAGAAGTTTTTGCTGCTGCCGGTGGAAGAGGCTTCTCCGGAGGCAAAATTGTATATGATAGCAGACAATGATGTTGTACGCAGTATGAACGTGCGATTGGCAGTCAATAAGGTTGACTATTTTGTTCCGGTCGATTTGACTGGCTTCGATAATAAACATCTCTCTTTCAACTTCCAGCTTATTCCGGATTCGGCCTTATGCTGGGAAGAAATGAAACTGTCGGATGAATTCGATGTTTCGAACCGGGAGAAGTTCCGTCCGGTGTATCATTTCAGCCCGGCTTACGGTTGGATGAATGATCCTAACGGAATGTTCTACAAAGACGGGGTTTACCATTTGTTCTACCAGCATAATCCCTACGGCTCCATGTGGGGGAACATGCATTGGGGACATGCCACCAGTACGGACCTCGTCACTTGGGAGCATCACGGAGATGCCATTTCGCCCGATGCGCTGGGAACAATATTCAGTGGCTCTTGTGTTGTCGACAAGGATAATACGGCCGGGTTCGGTGCCGGTGCCGTCATTGCCTTCTATACATCGGCAAGCGACCGTCAAGTGCAGAGCATGGCCTATAGCCTTGACAACGGAAAAACCTTCAAGAAGTATGCGCGAAATCCCATCCTGACTTCCACGCAGCGCGACTTCCGTGACCCTAAAGTCATCTGGCACGAAGATACCAAGAAATGGATTATGGTTCTTGCCGTAGGGCAGGAAATGGAGATATACTCTTCTGCCGACCTGAAGAACTGGACGCTGGAGAGCAAATTCGGTGAAGGACAAGGTGCTCACGGCGGAGTCTGGGAGTGTCCCGACCTGCTTGAACTGCCGGTTGAAGGTACGGAACTGAAGAAGTGGGTACTCGTCTGTAACCTCAATCCGGGCGGACCGTTCGGTGGCTCTGCCACACAATATTTCGTAGGGACATTTGACGGTAAGAAATTCGTGAACGAGTCTCCCGCAGTGACGAAATGGATGGACTGGGGAAAAGACCATTATGCAACTGTCACTTGGAGCAATGCTCCTGCAGGACGTGCCATTGCATTGGCATGGATGAGCAACTGGCAATATGCCAATGATGTGCCCACCCGTCAATACCGTAGTGCCAACTCCGTGCCGCGTGACCTTTCGCTCTATACCTCGGAGGGTGAAACCTATGTAAAGGTAACCCCGTCTCCCGAATTGCTGAAACTGAGGGATAAAGGCAGCAAGAAGCGTGCTTTCAAGGTAGACCGCACGTATAATCTGGACAAACTGCTGAATGACAATTCCGGAACGTATGAAATCGAAATGACCATCAAGAACAAGGATGCGGATGTGATAGGATTCCAGCTCTTTAACTCGAAAGGCGAGGAGGTGGAGATGTACTATAACCTGGCGGAAAAGACGTTCACCATAGACCGTACCAAGAGTGGTGAGGTGTCGTTCAGCAAGGACTTCCCTGCAGTGACCGTGGCTCCTGTCGAGGGTGGCAATGAAATGAAACTCCGCTTGTTCGTAGACAAGTCGAGCATTGAAGCGTTTGGCAACGACGGACGTTTTGCCGTGACAAATCTCGTATTCCCGTCGGAACCTTACAACCGCATCAGTTTCTATGCTAAAGGTGGAAGCTGCAATGTCACCTCGTTTACTGTGTACAAACTCGGATTAAAATAACAGATAATAATCTTCAGCATGGAAAATACTAAGAATTCTTCTTTGGCAAAGCTCTTTCCGGTCATGCTTTGCTTCTTCGCCATGGGCTTTGTGGATTTGGTGGGCATCGCCTCCAACTACGTGAAGGCCGACTTGAACCTGACCGACTCGCAAGCCAACATATTCCCGTCTCTGGTGTTCTTCTGGTTCCTCATCTTCTCCGTACCTACGGGTATGCTGATGAACCGCATCGGACGCAAGAAGACGGTGCTTCTCAGCCTTGTCATCACGTTTGCCTCTTTGCTTCTCCCGGTTTTCGGAGACGGCTACGTGCTGATGCTGCTCTCGTTCTCATTGCTGGGCATCGGCAATGCGCTGATGCAAACGTCGCTCAACCCGCTGCTTTCCAATATCGTAAGCGGCGAGCGGCTGGCAAGTTCGCTCACCTTCGGACAGTTTGTAAAAGCCATTGCTTCGTTTCTGGCTCCATACATCGCCATGTGGGGAGCTACGCAGGCCATTCCGTCTCTGGGCATGGGCTGGAGGGTGCTGTTCCCGGTCTATATGGTCATTGCGGTGATTGCCATTCTCTGGCTGAGCGGTACTTCCATCCGCGAGGAAAAGGAAGAGGGACGCCCTTCCACCTTCGGGGAGTGCCTCGCCCTGCTGGGCAAGCCGTTTATCTTTCTCTGCTTCCTGGGCATCATGTGCCATGTGGGCATTGATGTAGGTACGAATACCACAGCGCCCAAAATCCTGATGGAGCGTCTGGGCATGACGCTGGCCGATGCCGGCTTTGCCACCAGCCTTTACTTCATTTTCCGCACGGCGGGTTGCTTTCTCGGAGCCTTCATCCTTCAGAAGATGGCTCCCCGAACCTTCTTCGGCATCAGCGTGTTATGTATGTTGGCTGCGATGGTAGGGTTGTTCGTTTTCCATGAAAAGGCAATGATATACATCTGCATTGCCCTTATCGGTTTCGGCAATTCGAACATCTTTCCGGTTATCTTCTCCCAAGCGTTGCTTGCTATGCCACAAAAGAAGAACGAGGTTTCCGGCTTGATGATTATGGGGCTCTTCGGCGGTACGGTATTTCCGATAGCAATGGGCTTGGCAAGTGATGCTGTAGGACAAAGCGGTGCCGTGGCTGTAATGACGGTGGGGGTAGTGTACTTGTTCTTCTATATGCTGCGTATGAAGCGGTAATCTTTGTTCGCAGGCTGCGGACACATATCCCAAGGCTGCGGATATCTGTCCCAAGGTTGCGGATGTCTATCCCAAGCCTTGGGATAGAGATAATCCTTAGTTCTTAGAGACTTTTTAATAGATAATTGGCAACTTTTCATTCTATAGTTAGGAACTTTTTTATTAGGTTTGCAGCGGGTAGGACATTGAGTTTGCCGTGAATAAAATATATCATTCATTAAACAATATAATATTATGAATAAGATAATAGTAGGTATGGGCGAGGCTCTGTGGGACTGCCTCCCCGAAGGAAAGAAGATAGGCGGTGCTCCGGCAAACTTTGCTTACCATGCATCGCAGTTTGGTTTCGACAGCCGTGTGGTCAGTGCCGTAGGTGCCGATGCGGATGGGGACGAGATTCTGGATGTGTTCGCCCGGAAGGGGCTGCGCACGCAGATTGAGCGCGTGCCTTACCCCACGGGAACGGTGCAGGTGACGCTCGATGCCGTGGGCGTGCCGTGCTATGAGATAAAAGAAGGCGTGGCCTGGGACAACATTCCCTTTACCGACGAACTGAAGCGTCTGGCACTGAACACGCGTGCCGTATGTTTCGGCTCTTTGGCGCAACGCAGTGAAACAAGCCGCATCACCATCAACCGTTTTCTCGACACGATGCCCGATGCGGAGGGGCAACTGAAGATATTCGACATCAATCTCCGCCAAGGGTTCTATACCAAAGAGATACTCTGCGAATCCATGCGCCGCTGCAACATCCTCAAGATAAACGATGAGGAGCTGGTGACCATCAGCCGTATTTTCGGCTACCCGGGCATCGACTTGCAGGACAAATGCTGGATTCTGCTGGCCAAGTATAACCTGAAGATGCTTATCTTGACTTGCGGAACGAACGGCAGCTATGTGTTCACTCCGGGAGTGGTTTCCTTCCAGGAGACGCCCAAGGTACCGGTGGCGGACACCGTTGGAGCCGGTGACTCGTTCACGGCAGCCTTCACCGCTGCCATTCTCAGCGGGAAGCAGGTGCCCGATGCCCATAAACTGGCGGTGGAAGTCTCTGCCTATGTATGTACCCAGAGCGGTGCCATGCCGGAATTGCCGGTGGCCTTGAAAGAAAGGCTGGCATAGATTTTTCTTATTCTTTTCACATTTTTCGTTATCTTTGCTCATCTGCAATCTTAAATCAGAGGAAAGTGAAGATGAGACAGCATAACCTTCGGATTTTATTCTTTCTGCTCGTGCTTTGGGGAGTGGCGGTTGCCTGCTCCCGGCGCGAGGCACGTTTCCGTATCGGCGTTTCCCAATGTAGCGAGGATGAATGGCGGCGCCAGATGAACAGTGAGATACTCCGTGAAGCCCATTTCTACGAGGATGTGGAGGTGGACATCCGTACTGCCGTCGACGATAATGACCGTCAGGCAAAAGATATTCGTGAACTGATAGCCGAAGGGGTGGATCTGCTGATTGTGGCCCCTAATGAAGCCACTCCGATAACTCCGGTTGTGGAGGAGGCATACAACCGGGGCATTCCGGTGATTGTAGTGGACCGTAAAATCCTTTCGGACAAATACACGGCCTACGTCGGTGCAGACAACTACGAGATAGGGAAAGCTGTGGGAGAGTATGTGGCCAATGTGCTGCATGGGCAGGGAGATGTGGTGGAAATCTCCGGTTTGGTGGGCTCCACACCTGCCGTAGACCGTCATCAAGGATTTGTGAAGGCTATATCCGATTATCCTGGTATCCGGTTGCTGGCCGCTGAAGACGGTGCCTGGTTGCAACTCAAGGCCGGAGAGAAAATGGATACCCTGCTGAGCCGCTTTCCGCATATCGACCTGGTGTATGCGCAGAATGACCGTATGGCGGCCGGAGCCTATGCTGCCGCTGCCCGCAAGGGGCGGGAGAAGGAAATGCGGTTTATCGGCATAGACGCCCTGCCCGGCAAAGACTACGGAGTGGAGAAAGTGCTTGCCGGCGAACTGGATGCCACGTTTATATATCCTACCGGTGGCGACCGCGTGATGCAGATTGCCATGGATATCCTGAACAAGCGTGATTTCCCCCGTGAAACTATCCTGGGCACTTCCGTCGTCGACCGCGACAATGCTCTCATCATGAAGATGCAGACCGCCCACATCGGCACCCTGGATGGAAAGATAGAAACCCTGAACGGAAAGATAAACCAGTATTTGGCCAGTTATGCCACGCAGCAGGTTGTCTTGTACGGCAGTCTGTCTGCCCTATTGTTGCTGGTCGGTTTGTTGGTGGCTGTCTACCTCTCCTTGCGTGCCAAGAACCGGTTGAACCGTGAGCTGTCCATGCAGAAAAAGAAACTGGAAGAACAGAAAACTCAGTTGATACAGCAGAAGGAACTGTTGGAAGTGCAGAAGTCGCAGTTGGAACAGCTTTCCCATGAACTGGAGGAGGCTACGCACGCCAAGCTGGTGTTCTTCACGAATATTTCACACGATTTCCGTACTCCGCTGACGCTGATAGCCGATCCCATAGAGCAGCTTCTTGCCAACCGCACCCTTGACGGACAGCCGCGCCAGCTCCTCGAGCTGATGAAAAAGAATGTGCATATCCTGCTTCGCCTGGTCAACCAGATACTTGATTTCCGGAAGGTGGAGAACGGGCGCATGGAGCTCCATCTCGAACCTTTTGATTTGCTCGACAGCTTCCGGGGCTGGAACGACTCTTTCCGCATGGCGTTGCTGAAGAAACATATTGCTTTCAGCTTTGAGGCATCTCCCGATACGGACTTCCGGATGATGGCGGATGCGGAGAAGATGGAGCGCATTTACTTCAATCTCTTCTCCAATGCCGTGAAGTATACGCCGGAGAACGGGAAAATCACCGTACGGTTGTTAAAGTCGGAACAGAACTACAGTCTGTCCGTCTTCAATTCCGGCAGCTACATTTCTTCGACCGATGTGGAAGCCATCTTCGAGCGCTTCTATCAAGTGGACGGGCATCAAGCCGGTACCGGTATCGGACTGGCGCTGGTACGTGCCTTTGTAGAGATGCATGGCGGTAACATTACGGCACGCAGTGACGAGAAAGGCACTACTTTCATCGTTACTTTCCCGCAGCAGGATGTTTCGCAGTACCATCCCACCATAGTGACGTTGCCTGCCGAAGAGAAGGACGTGTCGTCCACCCTGATAGATACGGAAGTGAAGGCATGCGAAGAGGTGGTTGAGGCTGATTGTCCTACTGTGCTGGTAATTGACGATAATGCGGATATTCGCAACTATGTGAAGTCTCTTCTGTCGAACGAGTTCCGTGTATTGGATGCTGCGGACGGGACAGAGGGTATCCGGCTGGCCATGAAGTATGTGCCGGATGTGATTATCTCCGATGTAATGATGCCCGGTATGGATGGTGTGGAATGCTGCCGCCGCTTGAAGGGGGAGTTGCAGACATGCCATATCCCGGTGATTCTGCTGACGGCCTGCTCGCTGGACGAACAGCGTATCCAGGGCTATGATGGCGGTGCCGATTCTTATATTTCCAAACCATTCAATTCGCAGTTGCTCTTGTCTCGTGTCCGCAATCTTATTGCAAACCGCCGTCAGTTGAGGCAGTTCTTCGGAGATAACCAGACTATCGAGAAGGAAGCCATCAGTGATTTGGATAAGGGTTTCGTCTCCCGCTTCAAATCGCTTGTCGAGGAGAGGATGAAAGATGCGGAACTCAATGTGGAGGATTTGGGACGGAATATGGGTATGAGCCGTGTGCAGCTTTACCGTAAGCTGAAATCGCTGACCAACTATTCGCCGAATGAGCTGCTGCGCCAGATGAGGTTGAAAAAGGCTGCCTCACTGCTTGCCTCCTCTGACATGACGGTAGCGGAGATTGCCTATGAAGTGGGCTTTTCGTCACCTTCCTATTTCACGAAATGCTATAAGGAACAGTTTGGGGAGAGTCCTACCGAGTTTCTGAAAAGAAGGGGATAGCTGTTGTCTATCCCCCTTGTTCTTAATACACGTCTGTTTACTTCTGTAAATGATACTGGAACTTATTTCAGTATTTGAGGCAGGTTTTCCCTTCCCCAGAAGTAGTAAACACAGATTCCAATCCAGCTTGTGAGCAGGATGATAATTGCAACTAATAGTTTCTTCACGCCGTCTACCGGCCACTTCATGATTTCAAGTACGGCTTTGACACACAGAACCACACCGATAATCCAAATGATAAATCCAATCATAACCTGTGATATTTAGTATTGTTAATTAAAAACAAATAGAGACTACGCCTTATTCAGGAGCAGCCTCTATTCTTTATTTAGTAATCGGAATTACTCTGTAACTTCAGCGCCCCAATTTTCTTTGGAAAGACGCTTGTAGCTGTTGTAACGCCATTTAGCGTTTTCTTCAGCAGCCTTGAACAGCTCGTCGGCCTCCTGCGGATATTGCTTCATTACGGATGCGTAACGAACTTCACCCTTCAGGAAGTCTTGGAATCCGCTCCAATCCGGTTCCTTGCTATCCAGCGTGAACGGATTCTTGCCTTCAGCCTCCAGAGCCGGGTTGTAACGCCACAAGTGCCAGTAACCGCACTTAACGGCCTTTTCTTCCTCTGCCTGGCTCTTGCCCATACCTGCCTTCAGACCGTGGTTGATACACGGAGCGTAAGCGATGATGAGTGACGGACCGGGATATGCTTCTGCTTCACGGATAGCCTTCAGGGTCTGAGCCTGGTCGGCACCCATAGCGATTTGGGCAACGTATACGTAACCGTAAGTAGTAGCCATCAGACCGAGGTCTTTCTTGCGTACACGCTTACCGGCAGCGGCAAACTTGGCGATAGCGCCTACCGGAGTAGCCTTGGAAGACTGACCGCCTGTGTTGGAGTAAACCTCAGTATCCAGTACGAGGATGTTGACATCCTTACCGCTTGCGATTACATGGTCGAGACCACCGTAACCGATGTCGTAAGAAGCACCGTCACCACCGATAATCCACTGGCTGCGTTTTACCAGGTATTGAGACAGACTGGCGATAGTCTTGCAGCTGTCGCACTTGTCTTTGGCAGCTTCTACCATCGGAATAATCTTTTCAGCCAGTTCCTTGCTCTTGTCTGCATCGTACATGTTTTCAATCCAAGCCTGGAATACTTCTTTGTATTCGGCCGGAGTTCCTTCTGCTGCGATGGCATCTTCCATAGCCTTCACGATACGTGCGCGCATCTTTTCGTTGGCAAGCTCCATACCCAGACCGAATTCGCAGAAGTCCTCGAACAATGAGTTTGCCCAAGCAGGACCGTGACCTTTTTCGTTCTTGGTATAAGGAGTAGAAGGTACTGAACCGGAGTAGATGGAAGAACATCCTGTTGCGTTGGCTACCATTTCGCGGTCACCGAACAACTGGGAAATCAGTTTAACGTACGGAGTTTCACCACAACCGGAGCAAGCGCCTGAGAACTCGAACAACGGAGTAGCGAACTGAGAGTTCTTCACGTTGGCCTTGATGTCAACCAAATGTTGTTTGCTCTTCACGTTTTCAGCACAGTAGGTCCAGTTGGCAGCTTCCGGCAATTGGCTTTCGAGGTGCTTCATAGTCAGAGCCTTGCCACCCTTCTTCGGGTTGCCCGGACAGACATCGGCACAGTTGCCACAACCCAGACAGTCGAGAACGTCTACCTGAATACGGAATGTCATACCGTCGAATGCTTTACCTACAGCCTTCAGTTGAGTGAAGTTGGCACCCTTCTGCTCTTCAGCATCGAGTACGAACGGACGGATGGAAGCGTGAGGACAAACGTAAGCACACTTGTTACACTGGATACAGTTCTCAGCGTTCCATTCGGGAACGAATGCGGCTACACCACGTTTCTCATATTTGGCAGTGCCTTGTTCCCAAGTACCGTCTTCGATACCCTTGAATGCAGATACCGGCAATAAGTCACCGTCTTGTGCGTTGATAGGACGAACCACTTCGTTGATGAATGCAGGGTCGTTGTTTTCAGCCTTGGCGTCGTCTGCCAGATTGGCCCAAGCCGGGTCAACGGTCAGCTGCTTGTATTCGCCGCCACGGTCAACGGCTGCATAGTTCTTGTTGACAACATCTTCACCCTTCTTGCCGTAAGACTTAACGATGAACTTCTTCATCTGCTCTACAGCCAGGTCAACCGGAATAACGCCGGTGATACGGAAGAATGCGGATTGCAGGATGGTGTTGGTACGGTTGCCCAAACCGATTTCCTGTGCAATCTGGGTTGCATTGATATAGTAAACAGTGATATTGTTCTGTGCAAAGTACTTCTTCACCTTGTTAGGCAGGTTCTTGGCAAGCTCTTCGCCTTCCCAGATGGTGTTCAGCAAGAAAGAGCCGTTCTTACGCAAGCCGCGGGTTACGTCGTACATGTGCAGGTAAGCCTGAACGTGGCAAGCCACGAAGTTAGGCGTATTTACCAGGTATGTAGAGCGGATAGGAGTGTCGCCGAAACGCAGGTGCGAGCAAGTGAAACCGCCTGATTTCTTGGAGTCGTAAGAGAAATAGGCCTGGCAGTGCTTGTCGGTGTTGTCACCGATAATCTTTACGGAGTTCTTGTTGGCACCTACTGTACCGTCAGCGCCCAAACCGTAAAATTTGGCTTCGAACATACCTTCGCCGCCCAATGCGATTTCTTCTTCCTGGGGCAGAGAAGTGAAGGTAACGTCGTCCACGATACCGATAGTGAAGTGGTTCTTCGGCATCGGCATAGCCAGATTCTTGTAAACGGCGAGGATTTGAGCAGGAGTAGTATCCTTGGAACCCAAACCATAACGGCCGCCTACGATAACCGGAGCATTCTCTGCACCGTAGAAGCAGTCTTTTACGTCGAGGTACAACGGTTCGCCGTTAGCACCCGGTTCTTTCGTACGGTCCAGTACGGCAATCTTCTTGGCAGTCTTGGGAACGGCGGCAAGGAAGTGCTTGGCAGAGAACGGACGATACAAGTGAACGGCAACCAAACCAACCTTTTCGCCATTGGCAACGAGGTGGTCGATAGCTTCGCGGGCAGCTTCCGTTACAGAACCCATGGCGATGATAACGCGTTCTGCATCTTCTGCACCGTAGTAATCGAACAAACCATACTTGCGGCCTGTGATTTTGGAAATCTCGTTCATGTATTCCTCAACGATAGCCGGAACTGCTTCATAGTAGTTGTTGCAAGATTCACGGTGTTGGAAGAAGTGGTCAGGATTTTCGGCCATACCACGGGCAACCGGGTTCATCGGGTTCAATGCACGTGCGCGGAATTCAGCCAAAGCTTCCTGGTCGATAAGCGGAGCGAGGTCTTCGTTCTCCAACATTTCAATCTTCTGGATTTCGTGAGAAGTACGGAAGCCGTCGAAGAAGTTCATAAACGGAACACGGGCCTTGATGGTGGCTAGGTGGGCAACACCTGCCAAGTCCATAACTTCTTGTACAGAACCTTCGGCCAACATGGCAAAACCAGTCTGGCGTGCAGACATAACGTCCTGGTGGTCACCGAAGATACACAGTGCATGGCTTGCCAATGTACGTGCTGATACGTGGAATACACAAGGCAGGAATTCACCGGCAATCTTGTACATGTTCGGGATCATCAGCAACAGACCTTGTGAAGCTGTGTAAGTAGTAGTCAGCGCACCGGCTTGCAGAGAGCCGTGGACGGCACCTGCAGCACCACCTTCTGACTGCATTTCCTGTACCAATACTGTTTCGCCGAAGATGTTCTTGCGACCTGCGGCAGCCCATTCGTCTACGTATTCAGCCATCGTAGAAGAGGGGGTGATGGGGTAGATGGCAGCTACTTCGGAGAACATATACGAGATATGTGCAGCAGCCTGGTTACCATCACAAGTAATGAATTTCTTCTGTTTAGTCATAACTAAATTGAATTATTTATTTAAGTAAAAAAATCTCTCTCTTAATACAAGAAACCGAATAACCAGAGAGGTATTTGGTTGCCTCGGCCTATTTCTGCCTTATGCAGTACATAAGTAACTCCCGGATTATTCTTTATCTTTGTTCCTTCCGGACAAATCTTGAAAGGCATCACCTCATCTACCATGAACGAGATGTTCTTGTCGCCCTTGTTCACCTTGTGGTCCTTCCACATTGTGTTGGCAAAGAAAGTGTCCAGTACGTCTTGCTCTTCCACCTTGACGGGATAGATGGAATACATCAGATTTGAATTGTGCATCATTATCTTCGACGGCTTCTTGGGGAATTCTTCTCCCTTCGGATAGACCATATTGATGAGTCGTGCGTCTGCCAGATACTTGATGTAATTCATTACTGTGGCGCGGGAGGTCTGTATGTCGTTTGCCAGTTGGCTGACATTCGGCGCTTTCGGCCCGTCCACGGCCAACAAATATAGTAATTTCTTTATCTTCGAAAGGTATTTCAGCTCAATTTGTTTGATGAGCAGGATATCCACTTCCACCATCATGTTCATCGTCTTGAGCAGATTCTCCGAAAAGTTACGCTTTTCAAGGAAGAAAGGGTAGAAGCCGTGGTGCATATAGTCTTGTATGTAGTCCAATGGACGTACTTTGGAGAGGATGCCTTTGGCTATCTGTTCGTGGTTGCTCAGGATTTCTTCCAACGGATAGGCATGGAACTTCATGCCCGTCTGCAGGTTCAGGTATTCGCGGAAGGAGAAGCCGCGCAGGTTGTAGCTCTTCACGATGTCGCGCAACTCCATATTCTCCTCTTTCAGACGCATCACGGACGAGCCGGTGAACACGATTTTCAGGTTGGGGAAGCGGTCGTAGCACATACGCAGTTCCTTGCTCCATTCCGGGTACTTGAATACCTGGTCTATCAACAGCACTTTTCCTCCGCGGCGCTGGAATTCGGCGGCGAACTCCACGATGCCATGTCCGGAGAAGTAAAAGTTGTTCATGTTGATGAAGAGGCAGGAGCGGTCTGTGCCGAATTTCTCTTTGGCATATTGCAGCAAGAAAGTGGTCTTACCTACGCCTCTTGTGCCTTTGATACCGATAAGACGGTCATTCCAGTCTATTTCGTCCATGAGGTCGCGGCGTACGGGAGCATTGGTATGCTCTACGAGATAAGCGTGTGTACGGTAAAATGCTTCCATGCTTTAAATTCGGTTTATCGGGCGACAAATATACGGCTTTTTTATAGATTTGCAAAGTAGAGATGGCAAAATATTATATAACTTTGCACTCTCATACAAAACGTGAGTAATTGGTTAACATTTGAAAGATGAAACTTTATGTGTTCAATCCTGATGCAGATATGGCATTGGGAAATAATGAAGAAAATTATATGGCGCCCGCTACCATCCGCCGTATGGCTGAAGACTTGGCTTTGTTGCCGATTTGGTATGCCCAGCCGGGTAGTGGGGTACTGGCCTCTTCCGCCTATAATGCAGATTATCTGAAACAGATGCAACAGTTGTTCCGGCTGGATGTGCATTTGGTGACAGAGCCGGAGCTGCCCGATTATGCTGATGTGCGGGTAATGCCTTGGGGATGGAACCCCGCTATCCGTAAACGGATGTTGAAAGGCGGTGTTCTGGAAAAAAATCTTCCTACGCCGGATGCTTTGGATAAATATCGTATGAAGGCTGCCCGTAGTAACGCTTTGGCTTTTCGCGCACTTTTCTATTTCAATAAAATAGATTATACTTGTGGTGACGGTTGTTGCTTGGTGGAGGCTGATGGTAGAATGACGGATATCTCTCCGGATATTGTTGATCGTTACAAGGAGGGATGTGTGTTCAAATCACTTTGGTCGGGAAGTGGAAAGGGATTGTGTTGGTGCCGTCATGGCTTTACGAAAAATGTTTCCGATTGGTGTAGTAGGGCGCTGAAAGAAAATAGAGGTTTTGTGATGGAGCCTATATTTGATAAAGTGGAAGACTTTGCCATGGAATTTTATTCGGATGGTCGGGGAAAGCTTCTTTTTGTCGGCTATTCCCGTTTTGTTACGGATGACAAAGGGGCATATCGTGGTAATATCCTTACTTCGGATGAGCAAGTGGAGGAATGGATTCAGCAATATGTACCCTTTGAAGCATTTGTACGCATACGCAATATGATGCAGAAAGCATTGGAAACGAGTTATGCTACATCTTATATGGGTTTCTTGGGTGTGGACATGATGGTCTGCCGTCAGAAGGAAGGGCATCCGTATGCCATCAACCCCCATGTCGAAATAAATCTACGGATGAATATGGGAATCGTTTCCCATGTGCTTAGTGATCATTTCATTGTCCCCGGTGGGGAGGGACGTTTCTCCATTGATTGTTTTCCGACCCATGAAGCTTTGATGGAGCGGCATGAGCAGGATATGCAAAGCTATCCGCTGGTGGTGAAGGACGGCAGGGTTGTTTCCGGCTATTTGCCTCTGGTACCGGTCACTCCGAAGAGCCGTTACCGGGCTTTTGTCTGTGTCACTGCTGCTGAATAGCTTCGCTTTCGTTTCCGCAACGGTCTATGGCTGTCACGGCAAAATATTTTCGGGCAGTCCACGGGCGGATGGGGGCATAGGTATATTCCGTGCCTTGTACTCGTTGTGCCAGGATATTCTCCGGATTGGAGGTATCTACGGGATAGGTGTCCGAACCGTAGATTACATACATCGGAGCATTCCGCTTGTCATTGTCCGTGGCGGGTTGCCAGCTTAGTTTCCAATAGCCGTTTTCCGGTGTTTCCACCGTGAGTCCGGCGGGAGGTGTAGGAGCTACATTGTCTATCCACGGCATGGCGGGTTGCAGGGCCGGGGCGGTATAGAAGTCTTCTTCCAGCGCATCATAAAGCCCTTGCGTATTGTCCATCAGATACTTCACGCGGTAGTGTGCCTCGCCCGCCAGACCGTGGGCGCGGATAAAGTGCATCTGCCGTTCAATCTCGTCCAGCGTCCAGTTCCCTTCGCTGGGGTCGAGGAAGTAGATGCCCAGACCGGGAATGATTTGGCGTCCGTTACTTTGTTCCTGCCAGTCGAGGGCAAAGGGATAGAAATGATTGCCACGGAAATAGAGCATCGGATAAATCTGGTCCTGGATGCCCTCGCCCAGCCAACCCTGCACGTCTTGATAGACGGTGTGGAAGGCATTCCAGCCACGGGAGGGGTAGCGGGAAGTGTCTTTGTATTTTCCTACCGGGCAGGTGCTGACCTTTACCCAGGGTTTCATGGCTTTTACACCTTTATATATATAGCGTACTATTTCCGTCAGGTTGTCTCTGCGCCATTGGGCAAGGCTGCGTCCTTTGCTGTATTTGCGGTAGTCGTAGCTGTCGGGAAAACGGGGGGCGTTTTCCGGATAGCGCAGGTAGTCGAAGTGTATCCCGTCTACATCGTAGCGTTCCACCACTTCGCGGACAAGGCTCATCAGGTACTCTTTGGTTTGCGGATGTCCGGGATTCAGGAAGTATTCGCGTTTGTAGGGTACGCAGATGGCGCGTTTCTTTTTGGTGACGGACTCTTTACCGAGGGCGGCTACATGCTTGCGGTTGCCCAGAGGGATGGTCACCATCCAGGCATGGCACTCCATACCGCGCTTGTGGCATTCGGCTATGGCAAAAGCCAGCGGATCGTAGCCGGGGTCGCCGCCCACCTTTCCGGTCAGTATGGAGTTGTAGGGCTCGATGGCTGATTTGTAGAGGACATCTCCCCGTGTACGGGTCTGGAACAGTACTGTGTTGAAATTGGCGGCTTTCAGTCTGTCCAATATTTCAATCAGTTCGGCCTGTTGCTTGCGGATGCCTTCGGGCGAAGTGGTGCGTGTCTGCGGCCAGTCCAGGCCATAGACGGCAGTTATCCAGGCGGCACGCACTTCATGCTTGGGCGGTTGCGCAGCCAGTGGCAGCAAGACGGCCATATATAGTAAAATGGAAATAATTCGTTTCATTTTTCTCTTTTCTTCTTTATTTCTGTCATATTTCTCGGCGAAGATAAGCAAAACACCCGATTATTTTGTGCTGTTTACTTGGAAACTGTTACATTTGCATACATTAAAGATATTAACACGCCATGATTACATTTACGCTTTGCCTGCTGGCGTTGATAGCCGGCTATTTTATCTACGGACGCTTCATAGAACGCGTCTTTGGTCCCGATGACCGCAAAACACCCGCCCTTACCAAAGCCGATGGTGTGGATTACATTCCACTGCCTACTTGGAAAATCTTTATGATACAGTTTCTCAATATTGCCGGGTTGGGACCTATCTTCGGTGCCATCATGGGAGCTAAGTTCGGTACGGCATCCTATCTGTGGATTGTACTTGGCAGTATCTTTGCCGGTGCAGTGCACGACTATCTTGCCGGTATGCTCTCCTTGCGGCATGACGGGGAAAGCCTGCCGGAAATCATCGGACGCTATCTGGGGCTGACCACCAAGCAGGTGATGCGCGGCTTTACCGTCATCCTGATGATATTGGTGGGAGCTGTCTTTGTGGCAGGGCCGGCCGGACTGCTTGCCAAGTTGACCCCCGACAGCTTGGATACCACCTTCTGGATTATTGTTGTTTTCGCTTATTATATCTTTGCCACTTTGCTGCCGGTAGATAAGATTATCGGTAAGATATACCCACTGTTCGCCGTTGCCCTGCTGTTCATGGCGGTCGGTATTCTGGTAATGCTTTACGTCAACCATCCTGCATTGCCGGAGATATGGGGCGGATTGCAGAACACGCATCCCGATGCGGTTGCATTGCCCATCTTCCCCATCATGTTCGTCAGCATTGCCTGCGGTGCCATCAGTGGCTTCCATGCCACGCAGAGTCCGCTGATGGCACGTTGCATGACAAGCGAGCGCCACGGACGCCCCGTTTTCTATGGGGCAATGATAACCGAAGGCATTGTAGCTCTGATATGGGCTGCCGCCGCCACTTATTTCTTCCACGAGAACGGGATGGGGGAGACGAATGCCTCTATCATTGTAGACGCCATTACAAAAGACTGGCTGGGTGCCGTAGGTGGCGTATTGGCCATTCTGGGTGTTATTGCCGCGCCTATTACCAGTGGCGACACGGCTTTCCGTTCAGCGCGCCTCATTGTGGCGGATTTCTTGGGAATGGAACAAAAATCCATGCGTCGCCGTTTATATATATGCATCCCGATGTTCCTGGTAGCCATTAGCTTGTTGCTTTACAGCCTGCGGGACAAGGATGGATTTGACATGATTTGGCGTTATTTTGCCTGGGCCAATCAGACTCTGTCCGTCTTTACGTTGTGGGCCATTACGGTCTATCTGGTACGCGAGAAGAAAGGACGTTATTATTACGTCACCTATTTCCCGGCATTATTCATGACGGCTGTGTGTACCACTTACATCTGCATTGCTCCCGAAGGTTTCGGGCTCGGTCCGAATTATGCGCTGGGCGTAGCCTTGATAGCTGTTGTGCTGGCTGCTATTTGGTTTAATATTTGGTATTTTAAGACGACTAAAAAACTTTGGTAATGAAGAAAATCAAGAAATCTACCGGGCTCACGTTGGCCCTGCTTATTTACGTTTCTGCTACTGCCGCTTATTTCCTTCCCCGCAATACGGAAATCAGCGATACTGAGAAGTATGTCACCGTAGCTGCTTCGTACCTCATTGTATTTGTGCTGTGGCTGGTGCTTCGCAAGAAGGAGGCGCTGCAACGCAAGCGATTCGAAGAAGACAATAAACAACATTGATTATTTACTCAAAAAACAGAACAAGATGAAAAAACTGGCATTATTCGTTTGCTTGCTTGTTGTCACAGTGGCAGCTCAGGCACAGTTTGAAAAAGGTAAGTGGATTTTGAACCCGTCCATCACCGGTTTGGAATTTTCTCATGACACGGGAACCGACAAGACAAGTTTTGGCCTTGAAGCCAAGGGAGGTGCTTTCCTGCTCGACAACATCGCCTTGCTGGTGCATGCCGGGGCTGCTTGGAATACCGGAGGGTCTGACCTCGATGTCTATACGCTGGGTGTAGGTGGACGTTATTATTTCGACAAGATTGGCGTGTATCTGGGTGCCGATGTCAATGTGGACCGTTGGGATTGGGGACATGATTTGGATGATACCAAGTTCTCTTTCGGTCTGGAAGCCGGTTATGCGTTCTTCCTGACCCGCACGGTGACCATCGAACCTGCAGCTTACTGGAACGTCAATAGCGACCGTTCTAAATTCGGTCTGAAGGTAGGTTTCGGATTCTATTTCTAATCTTATTTTCCTGCTACTGCAAGTTTTTTTGCAGTGCCGCTGTAAATGTGTTGCAGTGGCACTGCATAAATGTTTGCAGCAGTACTGCAAAAGATATGCAGTGGTTTTGCAGTAACGTTTTGCTTAGAGCAATGCTGCATATTTTCTAACTTGTTTCAAGCGCTCCATGAGTGTTTGGTCACTTTCAGCCAATTGCATGTTATAGTCTAGCTGCATTCGCATCAGCAAGCCGGCACTGATTCCCAAGGCTGCTTCAAAGAGCAATGCTGTAGATGTTGTGAGGGGACGTCGACAGTTCAAGATGTCGTTTAGTACCTTATATGAGATGCCGGTTTGTGCAGCAAGCTTAGTTTGGGGTAATTTTCTATTTCCCACCTCTTCTTTGAGTAATTCACCCGGATGTATAGGGCGTTGACATTTATAATTTCCCATATTCATAATCATTTATAGTGGTTCGATAATTCCAGGATATTACATATTGTCACTACGGTTTCAGATGTACTCTGCTTTACTGTGAATTCTATGCGGTATTGGTCATTTACTCTAATGGAAGAAATACCTGCTTTATCTCCTTTCAATACTTCGTAATGAAACGACCGAATGGCGTAAAGCTCTTCGATATTTTGAACGTATTCCAAGGTCTTTATGCGCAACTGATATCGTTTCACCATTTGAGGCTGAAAGCGATATTTCTTATCCTTTGTTTTTCCTTCCTCATATAGTTGTTGCAAGTATTCCTTATCAAAGTGTATTTCCATTGTTTTTAGATTGTTTTCATTGTGCAAAGGTAATGTATATCTCCAATATTCCACTATAAAAGTGGATATTTGTTGGTTGCCTGGATAACGTGAAACTTTTTATATGTTAATGAAAGTAGAGGCTGGTTTTGAACATTATAGCAAAAATCCTTATATTTATACTCGAAGTATGAATCCTAAAAGCAAAATGCCATGAATAGAGTTTGTATTACCTTATTGCTTTGCTGCTTGTCATCTTGCCGAATGAATAAGACGGAACGCATGGAAATGTCTGAAGATTCCATAGATACAGTAAGGATAGACCAAGGGGTGGGAAAAAAAACAGTGAGCGATAGCCTCAAGATAGGGATTGCGGATGATGGTGACTACTTGCAAAGACAATTGCTTGCCATTCACGAAGAACTGAGAAAAAGATTGAATAATACACCATATACACACATTCAGAGGAATGTGACCGGATATGGGGTGGGGTTGCATTGCATCGATATAGATTTGATGGTGAATACTCCCGAGCGGCAGAAAGAGTTCCGGGAGAAGATAATGGACTCCCCCGTTTTCTGTTTTCATGGTGTAGAAGTCCCCGTCATCAACGAGAGAGTAGGCAGGAATCATATTCGTGGCATCCATATCCGTCCCGAATATCCGGTCTTTTCAACGAAAGCTCTCCATGCGACATTCATCCTCAGCAATCACAGCGGCGGAGATTTGACCTGCGGCGAGCATTACTACCTGACGTTCGAAGACGAAAAAGGTACCTGGCGGGAATTGCCGATAAACGCTGCCTTTTGGGACATCGCCTATGTGCTGCGGGATGGGGAGGAAAGGGTTATGAAAGCCTCCCTTTATCCGGATGTGCATCCCAACAAGCCGGGACGCTACCGTTACTTTTATGAGATAACCATCAGGAGGAAACCTGTCTTGATGATGGCTGAGTTCAGACTGACGGACAATGAGGAAGAATGGAGAACGGCGGAAAAGACATCTCTTCCCCCTTATGTTTCGGATGCAGGGAAGGGCGGGAGCCCACAATTGATAACGGAAGAGCCAATGGAAGAACCTGTCTATAAAGTAGTGGAAGTGATGCCCGAGTTTCCGGGAGGTATGAAAGCCTTAATGGATTTTATTCAAAAGAATATCCGTTATCCGGAAGAAGTCCGTAAGAATGGCATTCAAGGAAGAGTTGCTGTCAGCGTGGTGATTGACGAGAATGGTCGTGTGACGGACCCCGTTATTATGCGCAGCAGGTATCCTGCCCTGGATGAGGAAGCATTACGGATTGTAGAATTGATGCCACAATGGAAACCGGGGATGCAGCAGGGTAAAGCCGTGAAGGTGGAATTTACTTTTCCGGTTACTTTTAAATTGGAGTAGTAGCACCCGGTAAGATTAAGCACAAAGACACGGAGGCATAGAGTTTTATTCTTTTTCCTTGAATTTAATATCTCTGTGTCTCCGTGCCTCTGTGTTCTATTTAAGGAAGCGAGGGGTGTAATTTCTCTTGCAAGAATTGTCCCGTATAACTTGCCGCACACTTCGCCACTTCCTCCGGTGTACCGGTAGCTACGATGTTTCCTCCTTTGTCCCCTCCTTCGGGCCCCAGGTCTATCACATGGTCCGCACACTTCACCACATCCAGATTATGTTCGATGATGACAATGCTGTGCCCGCGGCGTATTAGGGCATCGAAGGCTTCGAGCAGTTTCTTGATGTCATGGAAGTGTAGTCCGGTGGTCGGTTCATCGAAGATGAACATGGTCGGGTCTGCTTTCTCCTGGCTGAGGTAGAAGGCGAGTTTCACGCGCTGGTTCTCTCCACCGGAGAGGGTGGAGGAGGCTTGCCCCAGTTTGATATATCCCAAACCTACATCCTGCAAGGGTTGCAGCTTCTTCACAATCTTTTTCTGTCCGTGTTGCGTAAAGAATTCGATGGCTTGGTTTACGGTCATCTCCAATACGTCGTAGATATTCATGTCGTGGAACTTCACTTCCAGCGTGTCCGCCTTGAAGCGTTTGCCGTGGCAGGATTCGCATTCCAGTACAAGGTCTGCCATGAATTGCATCTCCACCGTGATGGTGCCTTCACCCTTGCATTCCTCGCAACGGCCGCCTTCGCTGTTGAAGCTGAAGTATCCGGCACTGTATCCCATCTGCTTGGCAAGCGGTTGGTCTGCCCATAGTTTACGGATTTCATCGTAGGCCTTGATGTAGGTCACGGGGTTACTTCTCGATGACTTCCCGATAGGATTCTGGTCAACAAACTCTACATTGCGCAGGTTCTGCAAGTCTCCTCCAATGGAAGTGAACTCGCCCGGACGTTCGTTGCATTCGTCCAACTCCCGTTTCAAGGCGCGGTAGAAGATGTCGCGTACCAGCGTACTCTTGCCCGAACCGCTGACACCGGTGACTACGGTCATTACATTCAGCGGGAACCGTGCCTCTACACCCTTCAGGTTGTTTTCGCGCGCGCCTTTTATTTCTATGTAGTTGTTCCACGGGCGGCGGTGTTCCGGCAGGGGGATGGTTTCTTCGCCCAGCAGATAGCGCACGGTATAGCTGTCACTGTCTTTCTGAAGGTCTTTCATATCTCCTTGGTAGACGACCTCCCCTCCCAGGCGGCCTGCCCGGGGACCGATGTCGATGATATAGTCGGCAGCGCGGATAATCTCTTCGTCGTGTTCCACTACCACTACCGTATTGCCCAACTGTTGCAGCTGGCGGAGCACGTGTATCAGTTTGTCCGTATCGCGGCTATGCAGGCCGATGCTCGGTTCGTCAAGAATATACAGACTGCCCACCAGGCTGCTGCCCAATGAAGTGGCAAGGTTGATTCGCTGGCTTTCACCGCCGGAGAGCGAGTTGCTGAGGCGGTTCAGCGTGAGGTATCCCAAACCGACATCCAATAGGAATTGGATGCGGCTGTTGATTTCTGTCAGGATGCGGCGGGCTATGTCGGCGTCATGCGGGTCCAGCTGCAGGTTGTCGAAGAAGAGCTTCAACTCAGTGATGGGCAAATCTACCAGTTCGGAGATGTTGCATCCTCCCACGCGTACGTAGTTTGCTTCGGGTTTCAGGCGGGTACCGTGGCATTTGGGGCAGAGCGTCTTTCCGCGGTAGCGTGCCAGCATCACACGGTATTGTATCTTGTACTGGTTTTCTTGCACCATCTTGAAGAAGGCGTTGATGCCCTCAAAGTAAGGTGTCCCTTCCCACAGCATCCGGCGTTGCTCGTCGGTCAGTTCATAATAGGGAGTGAAGATGGGGAAGCCGGCTTTCTCGGCTCCGTGTATCACCATATCCCTCCATTCGCCCATCTTTTCGCCCCGCCAGCATACGACGGCTCCGTCATAGACGGACAAGGAACGGTCGGGTATCACGAGATGCTCGTCGATGCCGATGACCCGTCCGAATCCCTCGCATACGGGGCATGCGCCGATGGGAGAGTTGAAGGAGAACATCTGGTCGTTCGGTTCTTCGAAGGTGATGCCGTCTGCCTCGAACTTGGTACTGAAACGATAGAGGCAGGTACTCCCGTCGGGCTGGTAGAAACGCAGCAGGCAGGCGCCGTCTCCTTCGTACATGGCTGTTTCGGCCGAGTCGGTGAGGCGGCTGACGGAATCTTTTTCTGAAGAGGCTGTCATACGGTCAATCAACAGAAAAACGGTGTCTCCGGTTTTTGGCTTGTATTCGTCGATGCGCATCATTTCACCGTTCACTTCCAGACGGGTGAAACCTTGCTTCATGTCTATCTCCAGTTGTTGTTGCAGCGTGCGGTCTTCGCGCAGTAATATCGGAGCGAGCACGGTATACCTGGTCCCTTCCGGATGCTCCAGCATGCATTTCACGATGTCTTCTGCCGAGTGTTTCTTCACTTCCTGTCCGCTGACCGGGCTGAAGGTTTTCCCCACGCGTGCATAGAGCAACCGCAGATATTCGTATATTTCGGTGGAGGTACCTACGGTGGACCGTGGGTTACGGCTGCTTACTTTCTGCTCAATGGCAATGGCAGGTGGAATCCCTTTGATGAAATCGCATTCAGGCTTGCTCATACGTCCCAGAAACTGGCGGGCATAACTGCTCAAGCTCTCCACGTAGCGGCGCTGCCCCTCGGCATATAATGTATCGAAAGCAAGTGAGGATTTTCCGGAACCGGACAGTCCGGTGATGACTACGAGTTTGTTACGGGGAATCTCTACGTCAATATTCTTGAGGTTATTGACACGGGCTCCCTTTATGATAATCGATGTATTTTCTGCCATATAAAAGTCACTTATGTGATTTAGGATTTGCAAAGATAATGCAAACCGGGGTAGAATAAAACGAACCTGCTGGAAAAATCGCATCAGATAGGTAAGGTTAAGATTTGTTATACTTTAGGATGACTGCTAATTTACATTAAATAAAAGCGTTAAATTCGCGTCCGACTCCTTTTAATGTCCGAACATGGTAAAGCGTAATATAAAATGGCTTCTTGTTGTGCTGGTGTTAGGTTTATGCCCCTCAATCCTGCATGCCGAAGACCCTTATGGAGAGATGAAAGCTCTGGCAGATAGTGCGCAGAAAGTGTTGGGACAAGACCGACTGCCTTCCATCAATGCCCGGTGGATAAAACTTGCCCGCGAACTGAACGATATGGTACAGATTAGTGATGCCCATAACAACTTGATTTCTCATTATTATCAGTTGGGGGACATTGACCACTTGAAAGCCGCAACCTATGAATATATGGACTGGTGCCGGAAATACCAACGGACACGAGACCGGTATATGGCGTGGCGGCAGTACATTCAGCGCATGACGGAGAAAGGTATGCAGGAGGAGGCGATGGCTGAAACCGTCAGGCTCCATCAGGATGCCGAGCAAGCCCGGGACAAATACGGATTGGCATGTGGCGAAATGTGCATCGGGTATAACCATCGGGTCTTTGGAAACAACGTAAAACTGTGTATAGAGAATTACAACAATGCACTGAAACTTTTCGAGGAGGGCAGCTATTATCGTGACGCATACGTGGTGTTGCTTAATATTATCCAGACTTATCTTTCACGCAGTGAGTATGCGGAAGCCGGCGAGTATCTGAGTAAATTGTCGCAACTGGAGGACAAACTGAACCGTAAACAAGTCAGCATAGACCCTTCCCTGCACCTGCGTTTCTGTGAATTCAGGGTTATAGGCTTATTGGCCAATGAAGGTAGAAAGGCTGCTGAGCCTTATATTGAGGAGACCGACCGCTTTTACCGTCAACATCCGGAGAGCTCGACGCCCGAAGCATGGTTTGGCTATAAGATAATGTGTTGCCGTATCCTCGGTGATTTGAAAGGTAACATTGCTTACGTGGATTCACTCATGGATTATCAGCATTCACTGGGGCTTTGCTATCCTTATAACCATTATATGAAAGGAGAACTGCAGGAACAGTTGGGCGATTATCGTGCGGCTTGCCGCAGTTATGCCAGATATGCCGCCGTGAGTGACTCCGTGCGTACGGCAGAAATGGATGACAAGCTAAGCAAATATACGGCACAGTTTGAGGTGGACCGGTTGAAGATGGAGAAGCTGGAGCTGAGTGCCAGATTGAACAAGGAACGACTGATGATAGCCTTGGCCGTTGGCGGACTGGTATTGTTGCTTTTGCTGCTCATTACTTATCTGTATATCCGCACCCTCTCCATGAACCGCAAGTTGGAAGCTGCACGCAGGGCGGTGGAAAAAATGAGCCAGGTCAAAAGTTCCTTTATACAGCATATCACCCATGAAATCCGTACTCCGTTGAATTCCATCGTCGGCTTTTCTACCTTGCTGGCTCAAGAGAAACTGGATGATGTGGAGAAACGCGAGTATGTTGAACAAGTGGAGGGCAACAATACATATCTGTTGAGTCTGATGGAGAACATACTCAATATTGCGGATATGGATTCGCGAGTGTGGGAGATGCCGCGGGAGGAGATAGAAGTGGATGCGTGTTGCAAGGAATGTATTGAGGGCTTCCGTCCGGAACTGAAGCCGGGAGTTGAACTGGAATATGTGCCTGCTTCCGGCATTATGGCCTTTTATGCAGCCCGGCAATGGCTGAAAATGGTGCTGGTGTCTTTGTTGGATAATGCGGTGAAGTTTACGGAAGAAGGTCATATACGCGTTTCCTGCGAGGAAGATAAGTCCCGACATGTATTGCGCTTCGTGATAGAGGATACCGGTATAGGCATCAGGCCGGACGAATCGGACCGTATTTTCGAACGTTTTTATAAAGTGGACACGTTTACCAAAGGGTCCGGATTGGGGCTTGCCATAGCCAATGAGATAATGGAGTTGGTGGGAGGCCGGATTTATCTGGATGACACCTATTGCGGAGGATGCCGCTTTATTGTGGAATGGCCGATGAAGGACAAACCTTAATTATAAACTATTTTAAGTATTAAAAAGCTGTAATTAGAGAATGAGAGTAAAATCCCTTTTATGTGTATTCTTCTTGCTGCTAATGGCGGGAGGAGTATTTGCGCAAGTGCAGACCGGGTCTGCCTATCCTAAACGTGAATTTCGTGCAGCATGGATACAGTCAGTAAACGGACAGTTCCGTGGAATGCCGACCGAAAAGCTGAAGCAGAATCTGATTGGGCAGTTGAATTCCTTGCAGAAGGCAGGAATCAATGCCATAATTTTCCAGGTACGTCCCGAAGCGGATGCTCTGTATGCTTCCAGACTGGAACCGTGGAGTCGTTTCCTTACCGGAGTGCAGGGTAAAGCGCCCGAACCCTATTGGGACCCTATGCAGTTTATGATTGATGAATGCCATAAGCGTGGTATGGAGTTTCATGCATGGATTAATCCGTATCGCACGAAGACGACCTTGAAGAGTGAGTTGGCTCCCAATCATGTGTACAATATCCATCCGGAATGGTTTGTCACTTATGGCGACCAGTTGTATTTTGACCCGGCACTGCCTGAGAGCCGCCGGCACATCTGCATGGTGGTGAGCGACATCGTTTCCCGCTATGATGTGGATGCCATTCATATGGACGATTACTTTTATCCTTATCCCATTAAGGGAAAGGATTTCCCTGACGATGCAAGTTTTGCACGTTTTGGTGGAGGTTTCAGCAATAAAGGAGACTGGCGCCGGAGCAACGTGAATGTGCTGATTAAGAAACTGCATGAAACAATTCGTGAAATCAAGCCGTGGGTGAAGTTCGGGGTTTCTCCGTTTGGCATTTACCGGAATGAAAGCAGTGACCCGCTTGGCAGTAAGACCAAAGGGTTGCAAAACTACGATGACCTTTATGCGGATGTACTGCTGTGGGCCCGTGAAGGTTGGATAGACTATAATATTCCGCAGATTTATTGGCATATAGGACATCCGGTTGCCGACTATGAGACACTGGTGAAATGGTGGGCCAAGAATACGGAAAACCGTCCTTTGTTTATCGGTCAGTCCGTAATGAACACTGTGCAGAATGCCGACCCAAAGAATCCGTCAATCAATCAGCTTCCCCGTAAGATGGCTTTGCAGCGGGCTTATCAAACCATCGGCGGCAGTTGCCAGTGGCCCGCCAGTGCGGTGATTGAGAATGCGGGCAAGTATCGTGATGCCTTGATTGCCGAATATCATAAATATCCGGCATTGCCTCCCGTTTTCGATTTTATGGATAACGAAGCTCCAGGAAAGGTGCGTAAGATGAAACCGGTATGGACGGAAGACGGATATATTCTTTTCTGGACAGCACCCAAGTACAAAGAGGAGATGAATCGTGCTGTCCAGTATGTAGTCTATCGTTTTGATGCCAAAGAGAAAGTGAATATAGACAATCCTTCCCATATTGTAGCCATCACGCGCGATAATTTCTATAAACTTCCTTGTGAAGACGGAAAGACAAAGTACCGTTATGTGGTGACAGCCTTGGACCGTCTGCATAATGAATCGAAATCCGTTGGAAAGAAGATTAAACTTTAAAAAGGAAATTAAGGATTAGGGATTAATCATTAATCCCTAATCCTTAATTTCCCTCCCTAATAAAGTATCAACCCTGCTATTCCACAGGCTACAATCATTCCTATCGGGTTCAGTTTATATTTCTTTGTACCTATAAATGCCACGAGGAAGATGAGGCAGCTGATGACGAAGGAATATATGTCTTCTTTGGGAGAACTGAAGTTTTCCGAATTCATCAATACCAGCGCGGCTGAGGCCAGCAGACCGACCACTGCCGGGCGAAGCCCACTGAATACCGCTTCTACCGAAGGATGTTTCTGATATTTCAAAAAGAACTTGCTGATGGTCAGCATCAGTAGGAAAGAGGGGAGCACTACGGCAAAAGTGGCGACAATAGATCCCCATACACTACCAGTGGCAGTAAAACCTACATAGGTTGCCGAATTGATACCTATCGGACCGGGTGTCATCTGGCTGATTGCCACGATATCAGTAAACTCTTGAGGGGAAAGCCAGCCATAACGGGTGACTACTTCGCCTTGTATCATGGACAGCATGGCATATCCGCCGCCAAAGCCGAAAAGGCCGATTTTAAAGAATGTATAGAATAACTGTAAGAAAATCATAATCAGAGTGATTAATGGTTAGTGGTTAGTGTGCTTGTCCTGCATCTTTAATTTTAATTCTTTGATTCTTCATTTCTGGAATGTTGAAAACGTCCGAAGAAGTATCCTCCCACTCCTGCAGCAATGATAATCCAGATGGGAGAGAAGCCCAACAGCCAGATGAGCAGTGCTGAAACCACCGGTATCCATATGTTGTATCGGTTTATCCGGGCCGATTTTGCCATGCTGAATGTAGGGGCGGCAATCAATGCAACCACTGCCGGGCGAATACCTTTGAATATACGTTCCACGATGGTGTTGTCCTTGAAGTTGTGAAAGAACAACGCTATGGCGAGGATGATGAGAAACGAAGGAAGTATGGTTCCCAATGCAGTGATTATGCTCCCTCGTATTCCCCGTAGCCGATACCCTATAAAAATGGATATATTGACGGCAAGGATGCCCGGAGCGGACTGTGATATAGCAAGCAGGTCAATGAAATCTTCTTTGGCTATCCAGTTTCGTTTGGTTACGATTTCGTTTTCTATCAGCGGTACCATAGCATAACCGCCGCCGATGGTAAAGGCTCCTATCTTAAAGAAAATGGAGAATGCTTCAAGATATATATTCATATTCAAAATGTTGTAATTTACTTTATTTCTTTATCATCTTTCCCTTCCTTCCCTCTCTTGGCATACTGGCTTGGGCTCATATTGAAATGTTTCTTGAATACTTCACGGAAATATTTCGCATCACTGAAACCGGTCAGCTCTGAAATCTCGGTGATGGTATGCTTTTGTTCTTTCAGAAGTTGGGCAGCATGTTTCAGTCGAATCAGCCGGATGTAGTCAGCCGGAGCTTGGTCGGTCAGTGCCTTTATCTTATTGTAGAAGCTGGTCCTACTCATATTCAGCAGGTTGCAGAGCACGTCGACGTTGAAACTTGGGTTGTCCATATTGTCTTCGACGCTCTTTTTGACGGTTGCAATGAATTTCCAGTCCAAGTCGTTGGAGCAGTTGATGCAATCCGTATTGTTCTTCTCGTCGTTCAGGTCCAGGCTGGCATATTTGTGGCGCAACAGTGCCCGGTTAGTCAGCAGGTTGGCAATGTTTGCCCGCAATATACCGATATTGAAGGGTTTCACAATATATTCATCCGCTCCGCTTTGCAGTCCCTCGATGATATTCTTGTCGGTATTCAGTGCTGTGAGCAGGATGATGGGGATATGTGATGTCTCGATGTCGTTCTTCAGGATATGACACAATTCGTCTCCTCTCATTTCCGGCATCATGATGTCTGAAATGACGAGGTTGGGCATATACTCCTTGACAATGGTCAGTGCTTCTTTTCCATTGGAGCATACTTGTATGTTGTATTGTTCAGACAATGTTCTGCGCAGATATTCCCTTAATTCGTCATTGTCCTCTACAATAAGAATTTTCTGGTGGTTACTGTTGTTTTGTGACTGTTGCTGCGTCTTGTCGTAGATTCCACTGGAAGCAGGGGATGATGTAGTAGAGGCATTGATAGGCACTCCGGAAGCCGAATAAACAATCCGTTCGTTTTTGGGTTGAGGGCGTTGGATTGCTTTGCGGAAATGCTTGTTCCCTTTGGGGAACGTGATTTTGATGCAAGAGCCTTTCCCTTCCATGCTGCTGAAGTTGAGCTTTCCTTTATGTAAGCGTACAAGTTTCCCTACCAGAAGTAGTCCGATGCCGCTGCCGGTAACTTTGGAATTGATAGCATTACTGCCACGGAAATGCATCTTGAACAGCTTTTTCTGTTCTGAAGCCGGAATTCCGATACCGGTATCTTTCACCTCAATACTCCAGGTATCTTCTGTCTCGGAAGTAAAGACATGTACATTGCCGCCGTCCGGTGTATATTTCAGTGCGTTGGATATGATATTTTTCAAAATGGAATCCATCTTGTCCTTATCTAACCATACGTTCAGATAACGGAAGCTGCTTTCGTAGGTTAGGTTGATGTGTTTTATGTTTGCGTATGAACGGAAAGCATCGATCGTCTCTTCCATATATGTGCTCAGTTCGTATTCGGATACGTATAGACTTCCGGAATAGGTGTCTGCGCGTTCGAAATTAATAAGGTTGGTGGTCAGGCGCAACAAGGCATTTACGTTTCGCAGGGCTGTATTGATGTTGCTCTGTCCGCTGGAAGTCAGTTGCTCGCGTTCGGTGATTTCTTCCAAGGGTGCTTTGATGAGCGTCAGTGGAGTACGTATATCATGCGCCGTATTGACGAAGAAGCGTATTTTCTCATCGGATTCTTTCCGCTGTTTTCTCAAGACTATTATTCGTAGAGTGATGCTTGCAATGGATATGATAATCACTGCATAGAGTATCAGCGCCCAGAAACTGAGCCAGAGGGGTTGCTCGATAATGATGTCCATACTGCGTTCCTCCAGGACAATACGACGGTCTTCGTTGGAGATGGCACGTACGCGGAGGGTATAGTTGCCCGGACTCAGGTTGGTAAAACGGATGACGTTTTCCTCTCCCGGACGGCTCCAACCCTCATAGAAGCCTTCCAGTTTCCAGGAGTACAGAATTAGGGAAGGATAGTCATAGTTGATGTCTGAGACCTGCAATGAGAAGATGTTCTGGTTGTACTTCAAACGCAAGGTTTTTGTCTCGTCAATATCCAGAATAAGTGGAGAACCTTCATCCTTGGGATAAACGGTCTGATAGAATACCCGCAGGTCACTGAATACCATTTTGAACTTATAGTCGCGAGGCAGGATCATGTCTTTGTTGAATTCTATGGCTCCATCCGTACTGCCGAAAATGAAATTGCCGTTTTTCCTCAAGGTGCCTGAGGCTGCGTTGAAATGGTCAGACTTCAGTCCTTGTTCTTTGGTCCAGTTATGGAATGTCTCTTCGACAGGATAGAAGGTGGACAGACCGTGTTCTGTACTCAGAAAGATATTTCCTTTACCATCAGACAATAGTGTATAGATATTATTGGAAATCAAGGCGCAGTTGTCTCTATGATAATGTCTGAATGTGTTTTTGGTCGTATCATATACCAGTAAACCGGCATTGTTGGTACCGATATACAGCATTCCGTCGGAAGCTTGGCATAGGGAGTAGATGTAGTAGGATTCTACCGGCATCTGGATATAGGTATACTTACCGGTTGCTTTTTCCAACAGGTACAAGCCGGTGGAAGTGCCTATCCACATATGTGTGGAGTCTTTCTCTATGATGGCAGTGATACCATTCAAGCCCGGGAAATGGCGTATATTTTTTCTGGAATAATCTATTTCTTTTAAGTTATAATACCCTCCGGACCAGATGTTTCCTGAAGAATCTTTCATAATGGAACGGATATACTTGTCCGGCCGGATATTCAGATTACTGAATAAAGACGGAGTAAAGAACTCTGTGGACAGTAGTTTCTTGTTGATCTGGTAGATGCCGGAACTATATCCTCCGGCCCAGATGATGCCGGGCTCCACTTCGCACAATGAGATGAAGATATGGTTTTTACTATGGCTTGCGGTGTCGAAACTGCTGAGAAAAGAATGCCATTGTTTCGTCTTGCTATAATAAAGGCTGATGCCGTTATTGGTGGCAAACCATAAATCGCCGTCATGGTCTTCAATGATGGCATTTACCTGGTCATTGATGAGTGACTGTTTATTGCCGATAGAGTGTTTTATCCATTGATAATCGGCATATCGGTTGTTGCGTACAGTTATACCAATGGGATAATTAGCCATCCAGATGCGTTGTTCACTGTCAATGTAGATATCATTGATGGTATTTCCGTTCATTGAGTTGTACCGGTTATAGTCAGCAACAATGTATGGTATAGATTCATAGGTATCGGTATTCATTTTGTAGACACCGGCCCCGTCTGTAGCTATGAGGATTTCATTGTTATTGTAGGCACGGATACAGTTAATACTAACGTCCATCAGTCCGGATGGGATATGCATGACTTTGTGCTCATTCAGGTCATAGGTAAATATTCCCCGTTGGAAAGTACCGATAAAAACCTTGTGAGACGGTTTATGATAGTATAGTTCGTTGATTTGTATCTTCAAGGTGTCCAATTGGTTGCAGGGACTGAGGGTGAGGGTGTTGTTGGCCAGCTCAGCATAATGTATGCCGATGTCGGTCCCGATGAAGAAGTGGGTCGAATCAATCTGTGCGATATCAGTAATTCGTTCTCCTATTTCGTTTTGAATGAATGTCACCTTCTGGGTATTGCTGTCGTACAGATATAGGGCATCTTCATTGCAAAGCCATATTACGCTGTTGGCATCCACAAAACCGTAACTGATAGGGGTTGGACGTCCTTTCACTTCGCTTTCGGGTAGCTTGTATACCAGGACAAAACGGTCGTGTTTTGTATCATAGCGGAACACGCGTCCTTTCTTGCCAATTTCCCATATGGTTCCTTTGGAATCCACATAGAGCCAGTTCAGGTTCATCATGGAATTCACTTCCTCATCTCCATCCATCAGTTTGTACGGCTTGAATTCTTTTCCGTTGTATCGGTCGATGCCGTCGTGGGTAAGAAACCACATGTAACCTTTGGGTCCCTTTTGAATAGCATATACCCGTCTGTTGCTCAAACCGTCTTCCACACCGATGTATTTGTATGTTTGTGCAATGCCTATAATTGGCAATAATAGTAGTATGCAGAAAAAGAAGTACTTTTTCATAATTGTCGAGCGGTTTTTTTGAATGTTGTACTGAGGGAGAGTTGAAAATAAACACAAAAATAATGCTTTTGTTTGAGAAAAGCAAAAAAAGAAAGCGAAGAATAGAAATGTAACAAGCGCGGGATTATTCATAACCCGCGCTTGTTACATTTCTATAAAAAAGGAAGTTCAGTTCATTTTTTATTGGCTTCCACCCACTTGCGTGCATTGACAAATGCTTCTACCCAAGGAGTGATTTGGTCGCTGTTTACGCGGTCTGCGGGGTAGCAACCGTTCTGCCAGGGGAAGATGGCACGTTCCAAGTGGGGCATCATGGCCAGATGACGTCCGTCGGCACTTGCCAATCCGGCTATGGAATAATCTGAGCCGTTGGGGTTGGAAGGGTATTCGTCGTATGAGTATTTCAGCACGACGTTGTATTTGTCCTCGTCGTATGGCAAGGAGAATTTTCCTTCACCGTGAGCTACCCAGATACCCAGTTTGCTTCCACTCAGTGAGCCGAGCATTACGCTGCGGTTGGTGGGGACAGTAACACCGAGGAATCTGGATTCAAACTTGTGTGAGTCGTTATGAAGCATCTTGCCGTTTTTCTTGTGCTCGGGATTGATAAGATTAAGTTCCATCATGAGCTGGCAGCCGTTGCAGACACCTAGTGAAAGCGTATCCTCGCGTGCATAATATTTGTCGAGCGCCTCTTTCGCTTTCGGATTGAACAGGAAAGCACCGGCCCAACCCTTGGCAGAACCAAGAACGTCGGAGTTGGAGAAACCACCGCAGTAAACAATCATGTTTACATCTTCCAGCGTCTCGCGGCCGCTGATAAGGTCGGTCATGGTAACATCCTTCACATCGAAGCCTGCCAGATAGAGTGAGTAGGCCATTTCGCGTTCGCCGTTGGTTCCTTTTTCACGGATGATGGCGGCGCGTATACCTGACGGTGTACGGCGGTCCGGATTAATGCCGTATTGTGAGAACTTGCCTTTGAAGTCCGGCATGAAGGCGAATTCCACCGGTTGCATCTTGTAGTTTTCGAAACGCTTCTTGGCGCAGCCGTTCATGGACTGCTTACGGTCAAGGAGATAAGAAGTAGAGTACCATACATCACGCATATAGTCGATGCCAAACTGATAAGTAACATCGCCTTTTGATACAAGAATATGGCGTTCGTCTGTCGGTTTGCCGAGCTTCACGTAACCTACGCCTGCATCTTCCAGTATTTGCTTTACAGCTTCCTTGTGCTTGTCGCTCACCTGGATAACGATACCCGGGTTCTCTGCAAACAGAATCTTGATAAGGTCTTGCTCCTTGATTTTATCCAGGTTGATTTCCATACCGCCTTCCACATTGGCAAAGCACATTTCAAGCAGTGTAGTGATAAGACCACCGGCGGAAATATCATGTCCGGCAAGAATCAGTCCCTTGTTGACCAGTTCCTGCACGGCAAGGAAAGCATCGCGGAAGTATTCGGCATCCTGCACGCTGGGAACTTCGTCACCTACCTTGCCCAGGGTCTGAGCAAAGGCGGAACCGCCGAGTTTCAGGTTGTCGAAACTGAAGTCTATATGATAAATGGTAGTCTTTTCATTGTTAACCAGCACCGGAGATACGACTTTCTTGACGTCGGAAACTTCTCCACCGGCAGAAACAATTACCGTGCCCGGAGAAATTACTTTGCTGCCGTCGGGGTATTTCTGTGTCATGGAAAGAGAGTCTTTACCGGTCGGTACATTGATTTGCAGGGAACAGCAGAAGTCACTCAAGGCCTTTACTGCCGTGTACAGACGGGCATCTTCACCTTCTTGCGAACGGCAAGGCCACATCCAGTTGGCAGAAAGGGAAACGCTGTCCAGACCTTCGGCAAGCGGTGCCCAAACCAAGTTGGTCAATGCTTCGCTGACGGAAAGAACGGAGCCGGCTGCCGGGTCGGCAAGTGCCGCCTGGGGAGCATGGCCCAGAGAGGTTGCGATACCCTTTTCGCCGCGATAGTCTAAAGCTACCACACCACAATCGCTCAGAGGCAACTGCAATTCACCCTGGCACTGTTGGCGGGCAATCTTGCCTGTTACAGAACGGTCCACCTTGTTTGTTAACCAGTCTTTACAAGCCACAGCTTCCAGTTGGAGCACATTGGTGAGGTATTCGTGTAGTTGGGAAACTTCGTATTGGGGCATTTCGTAGTGACGTTCCACGGTCTTGTCCACCATATAGGTCTTGGGGGAAGAGCCGAACATCTGTTCTACGGCGAGGTCGAACGGACGTACACCGTCAGCTTGCTGGAAGGCAAAGCGATGGTCGCCGGTCGTTTCACCGACTACGTACATCGGGGCACGCTCACGTTCGGCTACCTTGCGTACATGTTCGATGGCCTCTTCCTGAATCAGCAAGCCCATGCGTTCCTGGCTTTCGTTGGCAATGATTTCCTTGGCAGACAGAGTCGTGTCACCGATGGGCAACTTGCTCATGTCAATTAAACCGCCGCATTCCTCTACCAATTCGGACAGACAGTTTACATGTCCGGCAGAGCCGTGGTCGTGGATGGAAACCACCGGATTGGTCTCTTCCTCACAAAGTGCGCGTACCACGTTGTAGGCGCGTTTCTGCATTTCGGCGTTGGCGCGTTGTACAGCATTCAGCTCGATGCCACTGCTGTAGCGTCCGGTATCTACGGAAGATACGGAGCCGCCGCCCAAACCGATGCGATAATTGTCTCCACCGATGACAACCACTTTGTTGCCGGCTTCCGGTGTACCTTTCAAACAGTCACGCTGGGTACCGTAGCCTACGCCTCCGGCAAGCATAATCACTTTGTCGTAACCATAGACTTCATCTTTTTCCTTATGTTCGAAAGTGAGCACGGAACCGCAGATTAGCGGTTGGCCGAATTTGTTCCCGAAATCACTGGCACCATTGGAGGCTTTGATTAGTATTTGTTCGGGAGTTTGATACAGCCATTTGCGTACCGGCAGAATCTCTTCCCAGGGACGTCCTTCTTCCGTACGGGGGTAGGAGGTCATGTAAACGGCTGTTCCGGCAATCGGCCAAGAGCCCTTACCGCCGCCCATACGGTCGCGAATCTCACCGCCCGTACCGGTAGACGCACCATTGAACGGTTCTACTGTTGTGGGAAAGTTATGTGTTTCCGCTTTTAGGGAGATGACACTCTTGATGTCTTTTACTTGGAAATAGTCGGGCTTGGAGTGGTCTGCCGGAGCAAACTGTTCGATAACCGGACCTTCGGCAAAGGCCACATTGTCTTTGTAGGCAGAGATAATCTTGTTGGGATTCTCTTGTGTGGTCTTCTTTATCATTTGGAAGAGTGAAGATTCCTGTTCCACTCCATCGATGATGAATGTTCCGCCGAAGATTTTGTGACGGCAGTGCTCGGAGTTGATTTGCGCGAAGCCGAATACTTCGGAGTCTGTCAGAGGGCGCCCGAGGTCTTTCTCTACCTTCTTGAGGTAATCCATTTCCTCTTTGGAAAGTGCCAGACCTTCCTTTTCATTGTATGCCTCCAGGTCTTCGATGTGTACAATCGGTTCCGGCTGCCGGTTGGTTGTAAATACATTCTGGTCCAGCCCCTTGTACATACGTTGCAGCATCGGGTCGTGGTCTGCGTTCTCATCTTTTACGGGGAAGTACTCTTCGATGCGTATGATGCCGTCCAGCCCCATATTCTGGGTGATTTCTACGGCGTTTGTACTCCAAGGAGTAATCATCTCACGGCGCGGGCCGACGAAATGTCCTTTCAGGTTGTCTTCACTTTCGGGGGTGGCTTCTCCAAAAAGCCAGCAGAGTTTGTCGCTGTCTGCCTGGGGGAGTTCATGATTACATTCTACGGCAATCACGCTCTTGGATGGGGTTCTGAAAAAAAGAATCATAGTTATATTTACGATTTTACGATTTACGATTTTACGATTGAAGTTACTTTTTTGAGTATCTTCATCTTTTCTTCTTGGGGACAAAGATACGCAAAATCGGTGGGGAGGAGAAAAAAAGAAAACAAAAAACGCATGCAATTTTACTTGCATGCGTTTTTTTGTTCTGTTTTATAAAGCCGGATGCGTATTATTGTATGACGATTTCATCCGTAAATAAGAATTGCTTCTTCCCTTGTATGGCGTGGAAACGTACATACCGTGCTTCAGTAGGGGTGCCGGTCCAGCCGAAATCTCTGAAAATCACGTCTTTTCCGGCCTCCTCCTCACTGCAAGTATCACTGCCCAGCAGGGTGAATTCTTTGCCGTCCACTGATGCCCACACTTCTACTTTGGCTGGAAGAAAAACCTGTGGGGTACGGATTTGCATGAAGTTGGCCATGACCCGGTGTATAGCGGTCACTTCGCCCAAGTCGATGGTAGCATCCAAATCATTGGGGCAGAATCCCTGCCAACGTCCGTCCATATAGCTTTTACCGCCACGTAGTCCGTCAAGTAGTCCGGTATCGCCACCGCCTTTATACACATCTTTGTTCTGGTAGTATCCGCCATCCGGCGCATAGGTTATCTTTTTGCCTATGCCTTTGTGGTAGTCGGTGCGCAGCTCGAGGCTTTTGCCGAGTGGCTTATTTCCGTCGAAAAGACGGGCTGTCAGCAATATCGAATCTTTTACGGCAAATGGCTTTTTGTATAATTTGGAAGATGCGGTCGGTTCGGAGCCGTCTGTTGTATAGCGGATGTCAATCGGATATTTTTCGGAGGTGAGGGAGAGCATGATTCTCTTCTTGGCATAGTCAACGGTCTGGCTGGTCTGCACTAGTTCGGACAGGGTGAACGGGTTGTAGCCTTTTGCCTTGATATGGCGTATTTCGTTGTTGATACGTCTCTTGAAACTTTCCGGATGCTTGTTCTTTACGGGAGTCCAGCCTACTTCTGCCAGGGCGATGATACGCGGATATATCATGTATTCGGCATGCTCGTAGGTGGGCAGATATTCTGCCCACACATTGCCTTGCACACCTAATATATATTTGCAGATATCTGTTCCTAATGAATCGGGAGCCGGGTCGTAGGAGTAGGTCTGTCCGATGGGGACGCAGGCGCCAAACGCCAGAGGCTGTGTCTCAGGGTCATCCTGGTAGTGGTCCAGATAGCAGTGGCTCTCCGGTGTCATGATGGCATAATGCCCCATGCGGGCGGCGGCAATGCCACCCTCCGTACCTCGCCACGACATGACGGTTGCATTGGGGGCCAGACCTCCATCCAGTATCTCATCCCAGCCGATGATTTCACGCCCTTTGTCGTTGAGGTACTTCTCTATGCGGGCTATCATATAGCTTTGCAGCTCACTTTCATCTTTGAGTCCTTCTTCCTTCATGCGCTTCTGGCATTTGGGGCATGCCTTCCAGTGGCGTCTGCTGGCTTCATCGCCTCCAATATGGATATACCGGGAAGGAAACAGCCGTATCACTTCATCCAGCACGTCTTCGAAGAACTTGAAGGTCTCTTCGTTACCGATACAGACTTCGCCGGATGTATAAGGCTTGCCGGTGCAGGACAATTGCGGATAGGCAGCCAGCACTTCTCCTGAGTGTCCCGGCATTTCTATTTCGGGGATAACGGTGACATGCCTCAAGCGGGCGTATTCTAAAACTTCGCGTACATCTGCTTCCGTATAGTAGCCTCCATAGGCTCCTTCTTCATTCTTCTCGCAGAAGCGGTGGTCGTATTTCCCCCAATCCTGCAGATTGGCGGCTTTTCTCCAGGCTGCGAATTCCGTCAGGCGAGGGTAGCCCGGAATCTCCAGCCGCCATCCGGCACCGTCGGTCAGATGCCAATGCAGGCGGTTGATTTTGTAGGTGGCTACCAGGTCTATTTGTTTCTTGACATAGTCCGTGTTAAAGAAGTGTCTTGAAACATCCAGGTGCAGCCCACGATAGGGGAATCTGGGTTCGTCCTTGATGGTCGTGACTGGCAGTTTCTTCCCGTTACGGGCAAGTTGTGCCAGGGTTTGCAGTCCATAGAAGGCACCTGCAGCGGAGGAGGCCTGAATGTTTACACCTTGTTTGCTGACTGTCAGGTTGTAGCCTTCGGCAGCGATTGGATTATCCGTTGCGTCCGTTATTTCTATCGTTACAAAAGGGTTCTTGTCGACAAGCTTCATGGGGATGGCAAAGTCCGGCAGATAGGCCAGCAGGTCATTCATGTCGGATTTCGCCAGATTGGTCGAGAAGGTTACCGTAGATGGCAGTTCGACTGTTTTTGACGTTGTTTGGGCATACTGCGGATATGGAACCACACCGAGTTCCTTGGGGGCTTCGCATGCCGTCAGTAGTAAGACGGCCATGGAAACGAGTGTTAGAGTTTTTTTTATTCGTTTCATAAGGGGGTATTGTTAAGTTCGGAGGTAAATATACGGAATAATATGTAAAATGGATAATCTTTACTTCTTAAAATCCTTTTCCGTCGAAAAAACGTTAACACTATTCGTTCGTCTCATAAAAAAGTCCGATATTTGCAGCCATGATTCAGATAGAGACCATATTTGACATATTGTGGAAGGGGTTCATTATCGGCGTCATTGTGTCCGCGCCATTGGGTCCTGTAGGAGTATTGTGTATTCAGCGTACTTTGAATAAAGGACGGTGGTATGGTTTCGTAACGGGGATAGGAGCTTCGCTAAGCGATATTGCATATGCTTTGCTGACGGGCTACGGGATGAGTTTCGTTTTTGATTATGTCAACAAGAACATCTTTTACCTGCAACTTTTCGGAAGCATTCTTCTGTTGGCGTTTGGCGTTTATACGTTCCGCAGCAATCCGGTACAGTCCATCCGTCCGGTATCCATCAACAAGGGTTCCTATTTTCATAACTTCATAACGGCGTTTGCCGTCACGCTTTCCAATCCTCTGATTATATTCCTTTTTGTAGGCCTTTTCGCCCGCTTCGCTTTTGTAAGTGAGGGAGTGCTGGTATTCGAGGCCGTTACCGGATACTTGGCCATCGCATTGGGCGCTTTGGCATGGTGGTTTGGCATTACCTTTTTTGTCAATAAAGTCCGTACACAATTCAACTTGCGTGGCATCTGGATGCTGAACCGTATTATCGGGAGCATTGTCATTGTGGTGTCTGTGGTGGGATTGGTGTTTACGCTGATGGGTGAATCGCTGTATTGAGTGGGAAGGTGAAAAATCATAATTCATACATTTTATCGTGAAGATTGCGCAACAACTGAAAGAAAAGAATATAGCCGAATACCTTATATATATGTGGCAGGTGGAGGATTTGCTCCGTGCCAACGGCTGTGACATAGACCGGATACGCCAGAACATCATTTTGCGCTATCCGGAGGAGGAACGGCCTGCGTTGGAAGAATGGTATGGAAATCTGGCAGATATGATGCGTGCGGAAGGCGTAACGGAAAAAGGACATCTGCAAATCAACCGGAATGTCATTCTGAACCTGACGGAGCTGCATGGCGAATTACTGGCTTCTACGAAATATCCGTTCTATAATGCGGCTTATTTCAAGGCACTGCCTTTTATCGTGGAGCTGCGCCAGAAGAGCGGCCGGAAAGAGGAGCCTGAGGTAGACACTTGTTTCGAGGCGCTTTATGGAGTGCTGCTGTTGCGCTTGCAGAAGAAGGAAATCAGTCAGGGCACGGCAAAGGCTATGGAGGCCATCAGCGGTTTCGTCTCGTTGCTTGCCAACTATTATGACAAGGAGAAGCGGGGAGAATTGGAGTTGATGGATAATTGATAATTATGGAGGAAAATATTGTTCATCGTAACATTCTATATATAAGTGTAACTTTATTAAATGAATATTCTGATAACCGGTGCCAACGGTCAACTTGGCAATGAAATGCGAGTGTTGTCGAAAGAAAACGGACAACATGCTTATTTTTTCACTGACGTGCAGGAATTGGACATTTGCGACGAACAAGCTGTGCACGGGTTTGTGAAGGACAACCGGATAGATGTAATCGTGAATTGCGCCGCTTATACGGCTGTAGACAAGGCGGAAGACAATCAGGAGCTTTGCGACAAGCTGAACCATGTCGCTCCGGGCTATCTGGCTGCCGCTGCCGAAGCTTGCGGTGCTGCATTGATACAAGTGTCTACCGACTATGTTTTTGACGGAACCGGACACACCCCCTATACGGAAGAGGCGGCTACTTGTCCCAATTCAGTATATGGTTTTACCAAACTGGCGGGTGAGCAGGCGGTGATGAAGTATTGCAGCCGTGCCATGATCATCCGTACGGCGTGGCTCTATTCCATTTATGGAAATAATTTTGTGAAGACGATGCTCCGTTTGGGACGCGAGCGCGAGACGCTGGGAGTTGTATTCGACCAGATAGGTACGCCGACATACGCCAATGATTTGGCACGCGCCATCTTTGCGGCTATCAGCCAGGGAATCGTGCCCGGCATCTATCACTTCAGCAACGAGGGAGTCTGCTCGTGGTATGATTTTACGTTGGCTATCCATCGTCTGGCAGGTATCAAGAGCTGCAAGGTAAGTCCGCTGCATACGGACGAATTCCCTGCCAAGGCACCGCGTCCGCATTATTCTGTGTTGGACAAGACAAAGATAAAGAAGACATTCGGCATCGATATACCCCATTGGGAGGCGAGCCTTGCCGTCTGCATGAAGAATTTGGAAGAGTGATTATTACTGACTAATTGATATATGGCCAATAACAACGAAATAGAGAGACGGAGAACGTTTGCGATTATTGCGCATCCGGATGCCGGTAAGACATCATTGACCGAGAAGCTGTTGCTTTTTGGTGGACAAATCCAGGTGGCGGGTGCCGTAAAGAGCAATAAGATAAAGAAGACGGCAACGTCGGACTGGATGGATATTGAAAAACAGCGTGGTATTTCCGTTACCACTTCTGTAATGGAGTTCGACTACCATGACTACAAGGTCAACATCCTTGATACTCCGGGTCACCAGGACTTTGCTGAAGATACCTACCGCACGCTGACGGCTGTGGACAGTGTTATCATCGTGGTGGACGGTGCGAAAGGTGTGGAAACGCAGACACGCAAGCTGATGGAGGTCTGCCGTATGCGTAATACGCCGGTGATTATCTTCATCAACAAGATGGACCGTGAAGCCAAAGACCCGTTCGACCTGTTGGACGAGCTGGAGGAGGAACTGCACATCCACGTGCGTCCCTTGACGTGGCCTATCGAGAGCGGTGTCCGTTTCAAGGGTGTCTACAATATCTACGAGCATAACCTCAACCTCTACCAGCCCAGCAAGCAGGTAGTGACGGAGAAGGTGGAAGTGGACATCCATACCGAGGAATTGGACAACCGGATTGGTGCCCAGCTGGCCGATAAGCTGCGTGGCGAACTGGAACTGATAGACGGTGTTTATCCCGAATTCGATAAGGAGGAATATCTGAAGGGTGAGCTGGCTCCTGTGTTCTTCGGTTCGGCACTGAATAATTTCGGTGTGCAGGAACTGCTGGATTGCTTTGTGGAGATTGCTCCCAGTCCCCGTTCCGTGAAGGCGGAAGAACGTGAGGTGGAGCCGGAAGAACCTAAATTTACCGGATTCATCTTCAAGATAACCGCCAATATCGACCCGAATCACCGTTCATGTATCGCTTTCTGCAAAATCTGCTCCGGGAAGTTTGTACGCAATGCCCCGTACTTGCATGTACGTCATGGCAAGACGATGCGTTTCTCGTCGCCTACGCAGTTCATGGCGCAGCGCAAGACAACTGTCGATGAGGCTTGGGCGGGAGATATTATCGGCCTGCCGGATAACGGTACGTTTAAGATTGGCGATACGCTGACCGAAGGCGAGGCGCTTCACTTCAAGGGACTTCCGAGTTTCTCTCCGGAGATGTTCAAGTACATTGAGAATGCCGACCCGATGAAGCAGAAACAGCTTGCCAAGGGTATCGACCAGTTGATGGACGAAGGTGTGGCGCAGTTGTTCGTCAACCAGTTCAACGGGCGTAAGATTATCGGTACGGTGGGGCAGTTGCAGTTCGAGGTCATCCAGTATCGTCTGGAGAACGAATACAGTGCGAAGTGCCGTTGGGAGCCGCTCAGTCTGTATAAGGCCTGCTGGATTGAGAGCGATGATGCGGCGGAGTTGGAAGCCTTCAAGAAGCGCAAATACCAGTACATGGCGAAAGACCGCGAGGGTAGGGATGTGTTCCTGGCCGACAGCGGATATGTGTTGCAGATGGCGCAGATGGACTTCAAGCATATCAAGTTCCACTTTACGAGTGAGTTCTAAGCTATATGATTTTTGCTGACTCACGGCTATAAATGATGCAAGTCGAAGAAAAAGAGGAGGTACAAAGTAATGAAAAACTTTGTACCTCTTTATTTATTGTGGGAAGAAAGTGTTACCTTTGTTTCTGCAACGATTAATATGCATTGATTATGAAAACTGTTGAAGTAAGCTCGTTCCTTACCGATTTTACACCTTACTTATTATAAACACAAAATTTCAAGATGAAACATACCTTCCTTTTTCTCCTGCTGATTCTCCTTCTGGGGCTGACAGCCTGCTCGAAACCTGCCGATAGAACTTTGGTGTATAGTGTGGTGAAAACCTATCAGGATTTGTATAATGCGGTAACAAAGTAAAATCAGCCAAACACGTAGAGAGGCACATTCTCTCTATGTGTTTATTCTTTCTTTTCACTGGCATAAACTCATAAATGATGTCATATTGCAAAGAATAACTTATAACAATTACCTTGTAGAGATAGGAAGATACAGGTGGCTTCATTATCAGGGGTTTGCGTGTGTCGCTTGTAGAGATTATCACCTTATTCCTCTTATTTAAGCTTTATTTCCCCCCTTCTTCTTGTAGAGATATGGTTTTTGTAATCCTTTGTTTTTGAGTGATTTGTGAAAATCGGTTGTAGATGCCATTTTCTTGTTTTCCCTTGTTTCCCACCCTAACTTTGCAACATCGAATTTGAGAAAAGCAGACGGCTGAATCGTTGAGGCCTCACGATGAAAACTTCTGCTTCTCGGGTGAGACAAGAGAAACAGAATATACCTATTATTAATCATTTAAAACATTACGATTATGGCATTTTTTAAAAGAGTTCAGAAAAAAGTAAACGATTTGTGGTATCCTCAATCAGTAACCTGGGGCAAGGCGGTTACTACCCGTGAAGTGGCAGACGAGCTGTCTGTTCTTTCTACCGTGACCCGTGGTGACACGTATGCGGTGATGGAGAACTTGGGACGTGTATTGAGCAATTTCATGGGGCAGGGACGTACTGTGAAGATAAATGGTGTAGGCACCTTCTACTATACTGCCACCTCTACTAAAAGAGGAGTGCCGACGGCTGCGGAGGTAAGCGCTTCGCTGATTAACGGAGTACGTGTCCGTTTTTTGCCCGAAGTGGAGCGTAATAGTGGCCGTCAGGTGATTACCCGCAGCATGGTGAATACGAAGATTGTTTGGGAAGAGTGGGGCAAGACTTCTACCTCCACCGGTACTACTCCCGGCGACAATACCTGTGGAACCCCCGGCGGCAACGACGGCGACCAGGGTGAGAATCCGTTGGGCTGATTCTCCTTCCTTGAAAGCAATTGATGACTGACACCGTTTTATGCTAAAAGTTTCCCGTACCACCTCATTGGTTGTGCGGGAAGCTTTACTTTTTAGCATCTTTTATCATTCTTCTCTGCCTTTCTTTAATGGATTATCGCTAATTTCGAGCGATTTTTCGTAAATTCGGCTGAATAACTAATAATTTATAATATGGAAAACTTGAATACAGCACTTCTGCTGATGGTGGTAGGTATGGCAACAGTCTTCGCTATCCTGCTGATTGTTATTAACTTAGGAAAAGCTCTTATTGCATTGGTGAATAAATATGCGCCCGAAGAGGTGACACCGGCTAAAGCTGCGGCAAATGGTCCCGCACCTGTCCCCGGTAATATTCTGGCAGCTATCAGTGCAGCCGTAACAGTAGTGACACAAGGTAAGGGTAAAGTTGCTAAGGTAGAAAAAATCTGAAATAATAATCTTATATAAAAACACACCGAATAATTTAGTATGAAAAAGGAAATTAAGTTCAGTTTGGTATTCAGGGACATGTGGCAGAGTGCCGGAAAATATGTACCCCGTGTTGACCAACTGGTGAAAGTAGCTCCCGCCATCATTGAGATGGGTTGTTTTGCGCGCGTGGAAACCAATGGCGGAGGTTTTGAACAAGTAAATCTGCTGTTTGGGGAGAATCCGAATAAAGCCGTGCGCGAGTGGACGAAGCCGTTCCATGAAGCCGGTATCCAGACTCACATGTTGGACCGTGCCCTGAATGGCCTCCGCATGAGTCCCGTGCCCGCCGATGTGCGCAAGCTGTTCTATAAGGTAAAGAAAGCGCAGGGTACGGACATCACGCGTACCTTCTGCGGTCTGAACGATACCCGCAATATCATCCCTTCTATTGGCTATGCACACGATGCCGGAATGATTTCCCAATGCTCGCTCTGCATCACCCATTCACCCATCCATACCGTAGAATACTACACGGAGATGGCACTGAAGCTTATCAAGGCAGGTGCCGACGAAATCTGCATCAAGGATATGGCAGGTATCGGACGTCCGGTTTCTTTGGGCAAGATTGTGGCCAATATCAAGGCGGCGCATCCCGATATTCCTATCCAGTATCATAGTCATGCGGGTCCCGGTTTCAATATGGCAAGTATTCTTGAAGTGTGCGAAGCGGGTTGCGACTATATCGACGTAGGCATGGAGCCGCTTTCCTGGGGTACGGGACATGCCGACTTGCTCAGTGTGCAGGCCATGCTGAAGGATGCAGGCTTCCAGGTGCCCGAAGTCAATATGGAGGCATATATGAAGGTACGCGCACTCATCCAGGAGTTTATGGACGACTTCCTTGGCTTGTACATCAGCCCGCGCAACCGCCTGATGAACTCCCTGCTGATTGGTCCCGGACTGCCGGGTGGCATGATGGGCAGTCTGATGGCAGACTTGGAATCCAATCTGGAGTCCATCAACAAATACAAGGCAAAACGCAACCTGCCCTTCATGAAGCAGGATGAACTGCTCATCAAGTTGTTCAACGAAGTGGCATATGTTTGGCCGCGCGTGGGTTATCCCCCGTTGGTGACTCCGTTCAGCCAGTACGTCAAGAACCTTTCCATGATGAACGTCATTGCTATGGAGAAAGGCAAGGAACGCTGGGGTATGATTGCCGATGACATTTGGGATATGCTGTTGGGCAAGGCAGGTAAGCTGCCGGGTCAGCTGGCTCCCGAAATCATAGAGAAGGCCGAACGCGAAGGACGCAAGTTCTTCACCGGCAATCCGCAGGACAACTATCCCGATGCTCTGGACAAGTACCGCAAGCTGATGAAGGAGAACAAGTGGGAACTGGGCGAGGACGACGAAGAGCTCTTCGAATACGCCATGCACCCGGCTCAATACGAGGCTTACAAGAGTGGTAAGGCCAAGCAGGACTTCCTGGAGGATGTGGAGAAACGCCGTGCCGAACGTGACAAGTCTCCGCTGGACGATGCCAAACCCAAGACGCTCACTGTGCAGGTGGACGGTCAGGCTTACCGCGTGACGGTGGCATACGGTGACATCGACCTGCCCGCTTCGGCCACCGAAAAGGTGACAGCTCCCCCCGTAGGCGAAGGTCAGGACGTTCCGGCTCCGCTCGAAGGCAAGTTCTTCCTGACAAAGAATGCGCAGGAAACCCCGTTGAAAGTGGGTGACAAGGTGAAGAGTGGCGACCTCCTCTGCTATATCGAAGCTATGAAGACATACAATGCCATCCGCGCAGACTTTGATGGAACGGTTGTTGCCATCTGTGTCAATCCGGGTGACTCTGTTTCTGAAGATGATGTATTAATGAAGATAGGATAATGGAAGATATATTTGCAAAACTCTATGATATGACGGCCTTCAGTAACATCATTGCTGATCCGTCGTTCCTCGTGATGTATGCCATCGCTTTCATCCTGCTTTATTTAGGTATCAAGAAACACTATGAACCATTGTTGTTGGTACCCATCGCTTTCGGTGTGCTCATTGCCAACTTTCCCGGCGGCGAGATGGGGGTGATTCAGGCAGATGAAAACGGAATGGTCATGGTAGGCGGGGTGATGAAGAATATTTGGGAGATGCCGTTGCACGAGATTGCGCACGACCTCGGACTGATGAACTTCATTTATTATATGCTGATTAAGACCGGCTTTCTGCCGCCTGTTATCTTTATGGGTGTGGGTGCGCTGACAGACTTCGGTCCGATGCTCCGTAACTTGCGTCTCTCCATATTCGGTGCGGCTGCGCAGTTAGGTATTTTCACCGTACTGCTTTGTGCTGTGATGATAGGGTTCACTCCGCAGGAAGCAGGTGCGTTGGGCATTATCGGTGGTGCCGATGGTCCTACGGCTATCTTTACTACCATCAAGCTGGCTCCCCATCTGTTGGGACCGATTGCCATTGCTGCTTATTCTTATATGGCGCTGGTACCGGTCATCATTCCGATGGTGGTGAAGCTGTTCTGTACCAAGAAGGAATTGATGATTAACATGAAGGAGCAGGAGAAGCTGTATCCTTCGAAAACCGAGATTAAGAATCTGCGTGTATTGAAGATTATCTTCCCGATTGCAGTGACTACGATTGTTGCTTTATTTGTGCCCACAGCAGTACCTTTGATTGGTATGTTGATGTTCGGTAACTTGATTAAGGAAATCGGTTCGGATACAAGCCGCTTGTTTGATGCTGCTGCTAATAGTATCATGAATGCAGCTACCATCTTCTTAGGATTGAGCGTTGGCGCCACGATGACCAGTGAGGCATTCCTGAATTGGACGACTATCGGTATTGTGATTGGTGGTTTCCTGGCATTTGCATTGTCCATTACGGGAGGTATTTTCTTTGTGAAGCTGTTCAACCTATTCAGCAAGAAGAAGATCAATCCGCTGATTGGTGCTACCGGCCTGAGTGCCGTACCCATGGCAAGCCGTGTCTGCAATGAAATAGCAACGAAGTATGACCCGAAAAACCATGTGCTGAATTACTGTATGTCCAGTAATATCTCCGGCGTAATCGGCTCGGCTGTTGCGGCGGGTGTGCTGATTTCATTCCTGGGATAAACGGTCAGTAGGAAAAATATAAAGAAACTCGCCCACATACGGATGGATTTCGGAGGAATAATGCAAAGTGTTTGGAATCGAATGGGATATGTAGCGTTGTACCATATTCTTCCTTTAGCGGCTTTTAGCCGTTTTTGAGGGAGTCAGGAGAACAAATCGCTACTTATCCGTTGCCTTTTCGGGATTAAAAATCGGTATGGATTTTACTTCCAAAACTGTTTTATTCTCCTGTTCGCCTCCGCAAGGAACGCTGTTTCTGTCTATCTTTTGCTAATGCAAAGTTAGTCAAAATTTTCCGTATAGGAAAAAATACAGGCTTTGCCTGCGAACCGAGGGGCTTTTTTCCATGTTCCGCTATATTTTTCATGCCTTTCATTTGCTCGCTATATAATAATTTTGCAAACAAAGGAATTGGTTATGAATCAGGCAAATGTGAAGGTGTCGTTCTACCTGAAAAAGAGCGAGGCGGATGCCAATGGGAATTGTCCCGTAATGGCCAAGTTGAACATCGGAAAATATTCCGAAGCGGCATTCAGTGTGAAGATGAAAGTGCCGCAATCTCGGTGGGCTTCGGGGCGTGCCTCTGGCAAGAGTGTGGCGGCGAAGGAAATCAATAACCGGCTGGATGAAATTCGTGCGATGGCATTGAGTATCTATAGCGAGCAGTCTGCCGTCCGTGACGGTGTGACCGCCGAGGAAGTAAAAAGCATTTTGCTTGGAATGGCAAGCGAACAGGAAACGCTTTTGAGCTATTTCAAGCAATTCATCAACAACTTTGAAAAGCGAGTCGGGGTCAACCGCACAGCCAAAAGCCTGCAAGCATACCGCAATACATACAGGCATATAGAGAACTTCCTGCAAGAAAAATACAGGCTGACGGATATTCCTTTTTCGGCATTGGACCGTTCCTTCATCGACAAATACGACCTGTACCTCCGTACCGAACGCCATCTTGCTCCCGGGACAGTCATTAACCTGACCGTCCAACTGAAAACCATCGTGGGCGAGGCCATTGCGGACGGCATCATTACCGCTTATCCGTTCATGGGTTACGAACCGATTCGTCCGAAAGCGGTACAAAAATACCTTACCGATGTGGAACTGCAACGGCTCATGACCACTCCGCTTCACAAGCAGACTCTTTACCTTGTCCGTGACATGTTCCTGTTTTCTTGCTTCACCGGTATTTCATACAGGGATATGTGCTCGCTGACAAAAGAAAACCTGTCGCTTGCGGAAGACGGTACATGGTGGATTAAAAGTGCCCGACAGAAAACCAAAATAGAATTTGAGATACCCTTATTGGACTTGCCTTTGCTGATTATTAAAAAGTATAGCGATACCGCCTCTGATAGCAGGCTGCTACCGATGTATTGTAATTCCAACATGAATCTTTACCTGAAAGAGATTGCACGCATTTGTAAGATCAATCGTCCGCTGGTATTTCACGCGGCCCGACATACCTACGCCACTGAAATCACCCTTTCACATGGGGTTCCTCTTGAAACCGTAAGTAAGATGCTTGGACACAGACAGATTGAAACCACACGTATTTACGCGAAAGTGACAGACAACAAGATTGATTCAGATACAAAGACTTTGAACCGGAAAATATCGGAACACTTCACCGTAGTAATTTGATTATCTCTTAAAAGACAAGAACATGGGAAAAAATGCAGAAAACCAGAATACCAAACGGCGTAGCACTTTTGCCGTATTATTTTATATCAACCGCACGAAAGTTCGCAAGGACGGGATGTGCCAACTCTTGTGCAAGGTAAGCATCGATGCGGAATGGGTACAGATAGGGACTAAAGTTTCCGTCAATCCCACCATCTGGAATCCAGATAAAGGCCATGCCATCGGGCGAAGTGAAAATGCTGTTATCGTGAACCGCGCCATAGATGATCTGACAAACGAGATAACCGGACATTACCATCGGATAAAGAATAGTCTGGGTTTTATCACGGCGGAACTTGTCAAGAATGCCGTCAAAGGCATAGGTCAGAAACCGCTTACGCTGCTTGCCTTGTTCAGGGAACATAACGAGGAGTTCAAGAAGCGTGTTGGGATAGACCGCATACAGGAGACATACGATTCCTACCAGCGGTCATACAAGCATCTTTCCGCTTTTATTCAGAAAAAGAAAGGCGTGGAGGATGTGACTTTGCGGAGCCTTGACCGTGTGTTTTACGATGATTTCGAGCTGTTCCTGCGCACGGACCGCAACCTGAAACCCAAGAGCGTGCATGAACACTTGTACCGTCTGAAGAAACTCACGATGCGGGCGGTCAGCCAGGGGACATTGCGCCGTGACCCATATTGCCGCCTGCATCCCGAACTGCCCAAAAGAAAGAGCCGCCACATGAAACTGGAGGATCTCAAGACATTGATGACCACACCGGTGGAGAAACCACAACTGCAATTCGTGAGGGATATGTTCATATTCTCAACTTTCACCGGACTGGCGTATGCGGATTTGAAGAAACTGTCAATAAATGATATTACGCAGGCAGAGGACGGCACCTGGTGGATTCATATCCACAGGCAGAAGACCGACACGCTTTCTTCTGTCCGTCTGCTGGATATTCCCCTCCGGATCATCGAGAAATTCCGCGGCCAAAGAACCGGGGATAAAATATTCAACATTTACACACGCGGATATTTTATCATGCTGACGCGTGAGTTGGGAAAGGCCTATGGCTTTGATTTGACCTTTCATCAGGCGAGGCATAATTTCGGCACCCATGTTACCCTCTCGCTCGGTGTGCCAATAGAGACGGTCAGCCGCATGATGGGACACACGTCCATTTCCACCACTCAACTCTATGCGCAGGTAACGGATAATAAAGTGGATGAGGACATGAAGAAATTGAGATCCACAGGCTTTGCAAGTCAGATTGACCTTTGCGAAGAGGATTTCACCGCAAAAAAGAAACGGAAAAGAAAACCACAGACCGTATGAAATGAAAAAACGGAGAAACGACTTGCAGTTCGGGCAGTCGTTTCTCCGTTTCTGTCTGAATGTACGTGGCTATACCCAGCGTTGTTCCTCCCGGCAGCGTTTGTAGGCATCGTCCAGAATCTTCATAATGTCGGATTCTTTATAAAGAGCCTTCCCTTGTACCATGTAATAGGGAATCACCCCGAAAGTACGGTATTCCTGCAATGTGCGCCTGCTTACCCGCAGTATTTTGGAAAGTTCCTCGTCCGTGAGGAAGCGTTCCCCGTTGAAGAGGGATTTGGGGACATCTTCCATTCTGGCGAGCATCTTCTCCATCTTTTCCATCCCTTGAAACATCACGTCGATGCGCGGGTCTTTCTTGTCTATAAAATGATAACTCATGATTTGTTCTTTATTAAAGGATGATAATTCAATTCCAATAATCTCTGTATATCTTCAGGCTTGTAGAAGAGTTTGTTCTTGATGCGGCTGAAAGGCAGGATGCCTTTGGCACGGTACACCTGAAGGGTCTTTTTGGATATGCGCAGCACCTCGCATACCTCTTGGTTATCCAGCCAGTTTTTCAGTCCGAGATCTTTATCCGGACGGCATACACGTGTCAACCGTTCCTCGAACTCGCAAAGGCGGACACGCAGTTCTTCAAAAGTCTGTCTGTCGATACATATGATTTCCATAATCCTTGTTCCTGTTTTAATTAAACATTTGCCTGGGGCCTGTATTTCGCCGGTAGCGACTTACCCTTCTGGTAAAGGAAGGCTTCCACTTCGGAGGCCTTGTAGTAGGTCCTCCCATCAATCATGTAATAGGTGACGAGTTTCTTCTGGCGGTAACGCGCCAGCGTGCGTTTGGTGATGCCAAGCAACTGGCACAGGTCGTAGTTGTCTAAAAGCGTGTCTCCGTCCAGACAATCCTTCAGCTTGTTCATGCGTTCCAATGTCCGGTCTATCTTGTCAAACCGTTCCATGATCTGGAAGAACATCTTGTGGGCGGTCTCATTGTTTATTTGTAACATGACTAAACTGTTTTGAGTGTAAATAATCGTTTGCTTACACCTTGTCGCGCAACAGGTTATATCATATTAAAGGGCTAACAGCATACCAATGACACCGATAGGCACCAAAAAACACTGATACAATATTGTATATCAATGAAATAAAGTTTTTATAGTGTAAAATGGTGATTTGGAGAATCTTGCATTTTGCAAGATTTCCTTGCAGGATGCAATGGACTATCGCGAGGATTTACAGTAAACCAAACGGCAGATGCCGTTACGGGTGATGGTGGATTCATGCAGCCGCCAACGGGTGGCGGGCAACTGCCGGAGGACGGCACTCCCTTTCCCGTATGTCAGGGGAAGGATATAGACTACAATTTCGTCAATGAGATGATAGATGGAAAGGCTATGCAGTAATTCAAGACTTTCCTTGTCTGAGATTTCCGCTGTATAGATACAGGAAGCGTCTTTTTCGTCCTTTTCACAAATCAGATCCAACATGGGATAGCCGATGGGCAGCATGAAAGTACTTCTCCCGCGCCAGAACGGGAAACCCCGTTTGTCCGTCTTTACCCATTTGAACAGTTCCTCGTCCTCACCGGGAAGAAAGCCGTCCAATGTCATTGCCGTTATGATTTGCACTTTTGCCATACTTCCTCCTGTTATAAAGAAAAGCGTGAAACTCACGCGGTTTCGGACGGAGGCTCTGACAAAGCCCAATACAGAAACTTGCATGAGCTCACGCTATAAAGCATAGCATAAGCTACACGCAAAAGCCTCTGTATTTTTGAATTTGTCAGATTCCCGTCCGAGACGTTTTACGACTTATGTATATAATCAGCAGGGCGATTAGACTCCGCTGTTATTTTTTTTATGTTCAGATTTTACGAGCCCATGACCCGTTCAATCTTTTGCAAAATTACGAATTTTCATCCATATAGAAAACAGTTTCAATCGTTATTGTATTCTATTTGTCCTATTAAATGTCACAATCATAAATACTTGTTCATTTTAACCTGTACTTATTCATTTTCCGGTACAGTGTTGACGGATTGATTTTCAACAGCCGTGCCGCTTGTTCACGATGTCCGTTGCAGGCTTTTAGTGCATTGATGATAGTTTCTTTTTCGTTCTCCTCATCTTTCAACGGGGATATGACAGGAGCAGGAACCAAGGCCACCTTGTCCGGCTGTCTATTCATTTCCAAATCCGCAAAATCCAGTAGCGGTCCTTCGGCAAGCAGCACGGCTCTTTTTACTATGTTCTGCAACTCTCTGACATTGCCAGGCCAGGAATAAGAACGCAACCTGCACATACCCGCATCAGAGAAACCGGTAGTATCCCGTTTCAGTTCTTTCGAGAAGCGTTTACGGAAAAATTCGGCCAAAGGTATGATGTCTTCCGGGCATTCCGCCAAGGATGGCTGCCGGATTTCAAACTCGTTTAAACGGTGATAAAGGTCTTCCCTGAACCGGCCTTCCAAAATCGCTTTTTCAATATTTTCATTCGTCGCGGCCACAATGCGCACGTCCGCGACACGCTCCTTGTTCCCACCGATGGGAATATAGGTATTTTCCTGCAATACCCTAAGCAGCATGGATTGTATCTCGAAAGGCATCGTCCCGATTTCATCTAAAAACAAAGTACCGCCTTTCGCCATGTCGAAAAAGCCTTCTTTTGCCGTGTCAGCACCGGTAAAAGCTCCTTTTGAGTGCCCGAACAACATGGAAGCCGCAAGTTCACGGGGCAGCACACCGCAGTTGACAGCCACGAAAGGCATCCCTACACGTTCGCTGCCCTCGTGAATGCTCTGTGCCACGGATTCCTTTCCCGTCCCATTTGCACCGAGTATCAGTACTGACATATCGGATGGGGCAACCAATTTTGCGCACCGTTCCACTTCAAGCATCTTGGGGCATGTACGTTTGAGCAATTCCCTTTTCTGCTCCCATCTGGTCGCGATTGGACGGAATATATCCTCAGCCAGTTCCAGCAGGTGTTCCCTGTGTACAGGCTTGGGCAGATAATCCCTTGCACCCAATTTGATGGTGCGTACCACATCGGGCACAGAGACATATTCCGTCGTGATGATGAACGGTATATCCATCTTTTCCTTTTTCAGCCATTTCAGAAGGGAAATTCCGTCCCCTTCGGGCAATCTCACATCCGATATGATGAGGTCAAAATTGTTTTTGCGTATAAGCGACCTGGCGATGGGTTCATTCATCGCCGTTATGGCATCATATCCGGCCTGTCCGAACCAGTCTTTCTGCATCTGCGACAGGCCTATGTTGTCTTCAACTATTAATATCTTCCGTTTCATTCGTCAGCTTTTTTATCTCATCCTCTGTCTCTGTGATAAGTACAGAGGCGGTATCTATTACTTTTTGGATATGAGTGGTCAACTCGTTGGCATTGTAATCGTCTTTTTTCAATAAGGAACGTAAGCCAAGCAGTACATCTTCGGTTTGCAATAACTCCCACATCGGCTGCATCCGGTGTGTAAGCTCACGCAGGCTCTGTCTGTCACCATGTCTCATGGCAACCTCAAGTTCCTTGCGGTCATTTTTCAATTGGGCAATGAAAGACCTGAGTGTCTTAGGTTTGTCGCTGACCTCCGCGAGTATCATGCTGAAGTCCGCTTTCTGTTTTTCTTCCGTTCGACCTGTTTTTATTGTAGAAAGCAGGCTGAGCAGTTCCGTTGAAGAGAACGGCTTGTAGATGCACTCTGTAAAACCAGCATTAAGGAACGCATCTTTTTCCCTGTCGCCCCGTGCGGTCATGGCTATGACCGGTATCTCACGGGAGTTCCCGACATTCGAGTTACGGAGCAGGTCCAGCAAATCGAAACCGCTGGTTCCTGGCATCAGTATATCAGACAACAATAGGTCATAATCTTTGCTTCGTATTGCTTTGACTACCTCTTTGGCTGTCCGGCATAAAGTACAGGTTATGCCGTTACGCTCCAGCATTTCCTTTATCACGTCAAGAAACATCGTGTCATCGTCGATTACAAGCACATTTTGGGGCAGATGTTCCGGGTGCGGAAGTATCTTGTTCTCGCTCTCCACCGGTTCATCTGTTATATTGAGAGGAAGGGTCACGCGGAAAGTTGTACCTTGTCCTATATCACTCGTTACGTTTATTTCCCCGCCGAGCAGTCTGACAATCCCTTTCGTGATAGGCAATCCAAGCCCGACACCATCCACGTTCGTTGCGGAAGTCAGGCGTTCAAACGGTCGGAATATGCGTGAAAGCGTTTCCGGGCTCATACCGATGCCTGAATCCTTTACCTCTAATAACAATACACCGTCATGATAGCAGGCATTCAGTTCGATGGCTCCGGATTCAGTAAACTTGACTGCATTGGTCAGCAGGTTATCCATTATTTGTTCGATGCGGTCCACATCTCCATACAGATTGACATCGGTATCTTTGAAATCCGGCCTGAACAGGATTCCCTTGTTAGTGACTACATGGGAAAAGCCCGATGCGACACGTTCGAGCAAGTCATTAAGGCTGAACGGGACATCATTCCGGGTTTCTTTTGCCTCGTTCAGACGGTACACGTCCAACAGGTTGTTGAGCAGGTGTACCACGTGCTTGCAGACAATCCTGATATTATTCAGGTGGGAGTTCCTGCGTTTCTTCTCACGGGTATCCATGGCCAGCTCGGCACTGCCGCTGATGATGTTCAGCGGGGCCCGGATATCATGGGATATGGTCAGGATAATGTTTTTGCGCATTTCCAGCAATGCTGTATTCTGCCCTATCGTTTCTTCCAGACGTTCTTTATTTCTCGCCTTTTCCCGTATATCGCGCTGAATAATCAGGTACGAGACAATCAACAGGATGATGGAGAAGATTATCAGACCAGTTATTACAAGGGTGGAATGTTCGTATGAGTCCTTCAAACGGATCTCCTTGTTCTGGAGTGCGATCAATGCCTGCTCGTCCAAACTTATAAGCAACGAGCGTAATTTCCGGTTGAGTTCACGGTTGTGTAACCGCAAACTGTCCGTGTAGGTCTCTATGTTTTTTCTACGTTCTTCCTGCAAGGAAATAAGCTCGTTACCCCGTGCTTTCATTCTTGTATTGGCAGGCGGCAGTTGTACGGTTTCCTTGCCTCCGAACCATCCGGCTATCCCTTTCTTTTTCCGGATTATTGTACGGGGTTCGTTAGCTTGTGATGTAACGAGTGAATACTGGTTGGCCAACAGGCTGTCGATGTGCTTCTGTTCCCGGTATATCCTGTTCATCTGAAACAAATGTTCCTCTTTGTTGAGCAGCAGGGTACTGAGGGAATCCACCTGTTCCGGTCGTACAAATTCCTTGCATTGTTCACGTAGGATTTGCAGCAGTGAATCCGCTTTCAAACGGCGTGTGTGATATATGTCACAATCTTCATCGCTCCACATCATAACGGACTCCCCAAGGGTCGCAAGCACTGTGATATGGCGATGCGTGGTGTTGATATTGCTTTGAGTCTGAAATATGGTTATCGACTCTTGCTCTATCTCCGCCACACGTTTGCGTTCGTGTAAAACTATGGCGACCATACAACCGATGACCACCATCAATAATAAATATCCTGTAACTATCTTATGTTGTAGCAGAATTTTCATATTCAAAATAATTGATTGCAAATAATTACAATATCATTTATTACATTTTTCATTACTACAACATCTTCAAAACAATTTTTGTCGCCACTATTAGAATTATCAGATGCTATTCCTTTAACATCCGATAATTCTTATGAAATATTTGTCCTTCAAGAACATAAATATGATTTTGGAAGAAATAATAAGGTTCAAAATTCATTCATCCCTTCCATATTGAATCACAACAAAACATTAAACAAATATCCTGATACGACCGCTGTTAGGAAAATAACAAGTACAATCATAGCGACAAGTTTTTTCTTGAATATACTTGCCAGCATGGTCATTTCTGGTATGGCCATACCTGCTCCTCCAATAATGAGCGAGATAACAGCACCTATACTCATACCCTTGCTCATCAGAGCTAATCCGATTGGAATTGCAGTCTCTGCACGAATATACAGAGGAATGCCCAAAACGGCAGCGATTGGAATAGCGAACGGATTGTTCGGTCCCGCAATTTTCATTACGAAATCCTGTGGCATATAACCGTATATGCCGGCTCCAAGAGCTACACCGATAAGTAGATATCCCATTATGGGGCGAAGACTTTCCCATGCGCTTGAAAATGCAAGTTTGATTTTCATTTTGAATGGGAGTGAACGCTTGTTAATATTCTCGTGTCCGTTTGCGGAGCAGCAAGTTGTTGTTTTTAGGCGTACATTCTTCACATATTTTTGCATTCCCATCTTTTCCATGATAAAACCGAATAGGACAGAGCAAAGGAATGCTATGACAAAATAAGCCACCATAGCCTTTATTCCAACCATTGCGCCGAGCATTCCTATAATGATTGGGTTAAGTAACGGTGACGCTATCAAAAAAGACATGGTTGAGCCAAACGGCACACCGGCATTCAGGAATCCGACAGTCATCGGGATTGTTGAGCAAGCACAAAAAGGAGTCAGGGCACCGAATCCTGCGGCTATAACATTTCCGAACACTCCAGCTCCGGACAACCTTTTACGTATTTTCTCTTCCGGTACATACATGAGAATTATTTCCACCAATGCGCTAATAAACATGAAAAGCGCAATTAATTCGATGGTTATCAGTACGAAATACTGTAAAGTTTCAATTAGTGTATTCATATTATTTATGTTTAAATAGATCAGTTATCACAGCAGCTTTCTTGAACTTTTTCTTGTTGTGTAGAGCAACATCCTCCAGAGGGTTGCTGGCTTTCTGAAGAAGATGAACAACATGCTGAATTTTCTGTATTGCATCTTGAACCGCAAGGATTTGAAACTTGCGAAGGACAACATTTAGATGTTTCTAGTCCTGCGTTTTCAGGAGTCTCCATAAACAAAACCAATAATGTGATTATTGTACCGATCCACAGAAATACTTTGGGTAAAACGGATTTCTTTTTTGCTTTTTCTTTTGTGTCAGATGAAGCACAGCAACTTTTCCCTTTTTTAAAGTATGCTTGATAGAATCCGTAAATTAGGGATACTATTGCAAAAGCAATAAACAATCCCTTGTATTCCGCAAAAAAACTTAGTTGTGAGGCTCCAATGCCCAATGCTGCCAATACTCCTGCAAGAATAGGCATACCGCAACAACTCACTATACCTAAAAATGCAAATACCGAAGATAAAATCCCGGCAATAACCGACCAAATTGTTTTCTTATCGCTCATCTTTTCTGTTATTGTATATCGTATATATACGATACTTGTGAATAAAAAATTAAATAAATAAATTATCAAAATACAATTTTGCCATATCGTAATTCACTCTATTGATGCAATACCGGACTTTGGGAGGTGTGATTTCTCCTTCAATCAACCCAGCATCTTTTAATTCCTTCAAATGTTGCGAAACAGTTGCCTGCGCGATAGGTAACTCCTGCACCAAATCGCCACAATAACAAGCGGTCTGCTTGGCAAGTAACCGCAATATTGCTACACGTGCCGGATGGCTCAACGCTTTGGCAAAACGGGCTACTACTACATCCCGTTCTTCAAAATCGCTTGCTTTACTATATGCCATTTACTCTATACGTTTAATTTATCGCAAAAATACGATGAATCGTCTAAACGACCAAACCTTTCATATAAAAAACAATTAAGCATGACAAGTTTTTCTTTTTTACTTGAAATGTTTTGATAAATCATCCGCGGACAAATACCCATTGTGCCTGAAATATTCTTTTCCTTTCTTATCGAGTAGAACCTGTGTGGGTATCGTCACGATTCCAAAGTAATCGACCAATTCCCTGTTTTCTTTTTGGCTTACATTTATAAATACCACCTTTACCCGGTTACTGTATTTTTGCTTAATTTCAGCCATAACAGATTCCATTTGGCGGCAGGAATTACAACCAACCGAACCAAATTCGAGAAATGTACATTCGTATCCTTTCGTGTTTTTGCTATAATCATATTGTTCCGAAATGATATTTTCAACAATACTCTTTTCTTCCGGTTCCATTCCATTCGTCATGATACAGGAAGCATATCGGGTCAGACTTCCCCGAAATAATATTATGGAACGGAATGATATAAGGATAAGAATTACTGGGATATAGCAACTGTATTTTCTCATGGAATATCTTTTTTACTTGAAATACTGACGTGTATTATTCGCAATCCTAACTAACAACAGCATAACGGGAACTTCGACCAGTACACCGACTACGGTTGCCAGTGCCGCTCCTGATTGTAAGCCAAACAGCGAAATCGCAACAGCAACCGCCAGCTCGAAGAAATTGCTTGCTCCAATCATTCCGGCAGGAGCGGCAACATCGTGTGGCAATTTCAGATACCGACTCCATCCGTATGCCACGAAAAAAATCAATATGGTCTGTACAATCAACGGCACGGCTATCAGTAATATATGTAACGGATTGGCAAGGATTGTTTCCCCCTGAAAAGAGAAAAGAATAACAAGCGTAAGCAGTAGTCCGATGATGGTTACTTTATTGAATTTGTGAATAAAAACATTGTTGAAATAATCAATGCCTCTTTTTCGGACTACACATATACGTGTCACGATACCTGCTGCCAGCGGAATAACTACAAACAACAAGACAGAGAGCAGCAAAGTAGCCCACGGAATAGCGACTCCGCCCACACCAAGCAACAACGCTACGATAGGGGCGAAAGCTACCAATATAATCAAATCATTCACAGCTACCTGTACCAGCGTATAGGCAGCGTCTCCTTTCGTCAGATAACTCCATACAAATACCATCGCCGTGCAAGGAGCCGCTCCAAGCAACACAGCTCCCGCCAGATATTGATCTGCGAGATCGGCAGGTATCCAGTTCTTGAAAAAGACGAAAAAGAATACCCAAGCAATAGCGAACATCGTGAAAGGTTTTATTAACCAATTCGTGATGCATGTCACGAGGATGCCTTTGGGACGTTTACCCACATTCTTTACACTCTGAAAATCCACTTTCAACATCATAGGGTAAATCATCAACCATATCAACAAGGCGATGGGAATGGAAACATTGGCGTATTCCCAGCGTCCTAATACATTGGGAAGAGCGGGGAACCATTGTCCTACTGCAATACCTGCTATAATGCACAACGCTACCCAAAGTGTCAGATAACGTTCAAAAAAACCTATACCTTCTTTTTTCATATATATATTTGGATGTCTAATATTAACAATTTCCTCCGCAGGTACATTTCGGAAGTTCCTTTTTCTGAATCTCTGTAATGTAAAACTCTGCGAATTTCTCTCGGATTTCATCTCTTACACGACGAAATTTGTCGGTTATTTGTTCATCCGTACCTGTGGCTGTTGCCGGATCATCAAAGCCGATATGCAGACGATGGCGTACATTTCCCGTAAACATCGGACATGATTCATGCGCTCCACCGCAAACGGTTATCACATAATCCCATTCCTGATGGAGGTATGTGTTTACATGTGTTGGCACATGCGAACTGATATCTATTCCGACCTCCTTCATTACTTCCACAGCTTTGGCATTTACTTGTGTTGCCGGAGCTGTTCCTCCCGAATATACGTTGATATTTTCATCAAATGATTGTAAGAAACCGTGTGCCATTTGGCTGCGGCAACTATTTCCTGTACAAAGAATCAATACTTTCATGACGTTCAAATAATATAATTTTCAAATTTTACACTCGACGCTTAAAAGCAGAAAATTCTCTCGTTTACCCTTTGAGGATTTCCAGCTTTGATAGTTCGGTGATATTCTTATCTGCTTAATGGGAGAATATTCAAATCCACAAATAATGGCGTGTCCCTCGTTATCATATTTCATATTCCCGGCGGTATCAAAATAGTCAAAGCGACCATAAATGTGCATCTTTGGCGTTATATTGATTGTAGTGTAAGCAGAGTATCCATTCGCATCCTGTTTAGAATCGAATTTATAATTAAAGACTCGGTTATACTCCGCTCCAATGGAAAAATATTGATTCTGGTAACCTACGAAAGTTGCGAGAGAATATTGATCTTTCTGAATAATATCCCCGTCAGTTAAAAACTTAGGTATATTGTATATATCTCCGTACAATCTGAATATAAGACCATCTATCGGCTTTACAGTTACACCTGCGCCATATTTGTAATGATTGTCCATATTCTTAAACTTACGACCTTCACCATTCGTCAATGCAATATCAGCAGATATAACCGGAGAAAATTCATATCCGGCTACTACACCTATATCCTCACAAAATGCAATTCCATACTCTTCCTGAAAAGACTTAAAAACATATCGGTGTCCCCAGAAATTTTCCTGTTCGGAAAATTGTTTCAAGTTTACCAAGCCGACTGACACGAAAAAACCATATCCTCTCCAATCCACCTGTGCGTTTTTCAAATATCCGTTGAATTTGGTATTCCCGTTATCATCGCTCTGGGTTTCTACGTTCATTACAACTTTAGCGGAAAAACCTTTGGCAAAAAATCCTTCATACCCGACAAAAGCACGGTCAAGATTAAATCCGGATACATTATTGACATTTCCCAATCCGGCTTTATAATTGGTAAATACCGTCAAGATAGGCTTTCCTGTAATCGGAAAGGTTTGTTCCGCCTTTTGAGCGGAACAAACCTCGAATCCAATAAATAGACTTATGATGAATAGAACTATCTTTCTCATTGCAAATCAAAAGAAATTGCCAAATACAAATCCTGAAACTGTTGCCATAACGATAACGAGAGCCACATACACAACCGTTTTCTTTGTTCCCAATACGCCACGGATCACCAGCATATTCGGCAGGGACAATGACGGACCTGCCAGCAGCAAAGCCAAAGCCGGACCTTTGCCCATACCCGAAGCCAACAGACCTTGAATAATAGGCACTTCGGTCAAAGTGGCGAAATACATGAATGCTCCGGTAAAGCTGGCGAAGAAGTTGGATAACAACGAATTACCTCCGACGGCCCATTCTATCCAACTGTTCGGGATGATACCGGCGATAGCCGTATTGTCATGCGTCGAACCGAGCAGGAAGCCCGCCGTTACCACACCGATAGCCAGCAACGGCATTATCTGTTTGGCAAATCCCCACGAAGCGAACGCCCATTCCCGGTTTTCTTCATCGCGCTTATCAAACAAGAGAATGACGGAAAGAGCGGTAATCGCTACAATCATCGGTACAAGCGGAACCAGTTTCGCATTGCCGATAAACAGATTGGCAAGGAGTGCGGACAAAGCTGTCGCTACTGCACCGAGTGCCACCCACAAAACACGAAGTTTCAAGATTTTGACAAGCGACCAGCACAGCAAAAGCGATAAAGCCCCAGTTATGTACCATTTATAAGTGAAGATACCGTACCACAGTCCTGTATCGGAAGCCGCCGGTGCGCCCCAATTCGCAAATACGAGAATGAGAACCAGTGTAAAGAAATGGAACGAAGTCTGCCACATCGGGCGTTTTTCGGGCGGCGGAACGATATTCATCTGTTCTTCTTTCTTGGCTTTCTCTTCCTTGCGGAAAATGAATGACATTGCCAATCCTATAATGACGGAAAAAAGTACAGCACCGATTATTCGCGCAACGCCCATTTCAAAGCCAAGAATCCGTGCCGTCAGGATAATCGACAGGATACTGATTGCCGGACCGGAATAGAGAAAGGCGATAGCCGGACCCAATCCCGCTCCCCGTTTGTAGATACTCGTAAAGAGCGGCAGAATGGTACATGAACATACAGCAAGAATACCACCAGAAACGGCTGCAACCGTATAGGAGATCCATTTCTTGGCGTTCGCACCGAAGTATTTAAGCACGGAGCCTTGACTGACGAATACGGCAATTACACCCGCAATAAAGAATGCGGGAAGCAGACACAACACGACGTGTTCCTGTGCATACCATTTTGCAAGGTCAAGGGTAGCATCAACGGCTGTCATAAACCGTTCGCTTCCGAGCGGGAGGAAGAAGACCGCCGCGAAAACTGCGATCATCCAAAAGAGGATTTTCAATTCTTTCCTTGTATCCATAGCCACATCTTATATGCCAAATATTTGTTTTATCTCGCTCTCTGAAGGAACGTGTCCTTTTATTTTCACGGTTCCATCCACTACGACTGCGGGGGTTCCCATGACATTATAGCTCATGATTTCTGTAATATCCTCGATTTTCGTGAGCTTCACATCGAGATTGTTCTCGTTGATTACTTTCTCGATAACCTGATAGGTTGTCTTACATTTGGCGCAGCCCGGCCCCAGTATTTTTACTTCTTTTATGCCCGTTTTTGTCGTAGCTGCATTGTCTCCGCAACAACAAGAGGCTGTCGGTTTTTCCTCTTCCTCTATAATCAGGTTGTCTCCGCATGAGCAAGAGCAAGGTTTCGGAGAGAATAACGATGCCCAAAATCCCTTTTTGTTTTCTTTCTTGTTTTCCATATTCTTACCTTTTATAAATACATAACCACACAATAATATACACCGATGGCCGTAAACACGCCTCCGACAATCCAATTCAGCCACTTTTGAATCGTCTGCATCTTACCGTAAAAGCTACCGATGTGCTGTACACTGAATGCCAATATCCAAGCCACTATCAAGACTGGCAATGCGGTAGCGACAGCGAAAAGCACAGGCAACAGATAGCCTGCGGTTGCCGTTGCGGACATTGGAATCAGCATACCGAAATAGAACACGCCGCTGGTCGGACAGAATGCCATCGCGAACAATATTCCGAGCAATAAGGCGCCCCAGCCGCCCTTGCGGGCCAGTTCCTCACCATTCCCTTTGAAACCGAAAGAGGGCAGTTTGAGTTTGCTGCCGAACAACATGAACAAGCCGATACACAGCAAAGCCGGCCCAAGAATGAGTTCTCCGTATTTTCCGATAAACTTCTGGATACCGAACAGGCTTGACCCTTCTCTCAATACCAAAATCAACACGACACCCAATACCGTATAGGCAATGACACGACCGAGCGTGTACAAGAGTCCGTTTCGGAAAATCCGGCGGCGATTTTCAATGTCTTTACTGATGAATCCGATAGCGGCTATGTTCGTAGCCAAAGGGCATGGAGATATTGCCGTGAGCAACCCCAATAGGAATGCAGTCAAAGCAGGAGTTGTGCTGCTATCCAACAATGTCTGTAACCATTCCATAAGTTCTATTTTAATGACGTTTTGACTTTTTCAATCACTCCGCTCTTGAACGTATCGGGGGCAGTTCGGGCATTGGCGAAAGCGTATTCGGTCAGATTCTCGTGCGTTTCCTTTCCGTTTTTCCATTTGCAGATGAACAAAGACGACCAAGTAACCTCATACTTTTCGGCAATCTTCTCATTCTCCGCTTTGGAAATGTCGATTGACTTGAAAACGACTGTTCCGTTTTTCAGTTCATCGGCAAATTGTGCTTCTACCGCTTCTTTGGCATTCTTTTCTATCGCCATACAGGTAGCGCAACGCTGTTTGCCGTGAAAATAGAGAACTTCCACACGATCTTTTTGTGGTTGTTCTTCTGTTGCCTTGTTACTTTTTGCATTACTGTTACCACAGGCAAACATTCCGAGGCACATAGCCATCATTAACATTACTTTTTTCATTTTTTCTTGTTTTAATTGGTTTTATTCATTTCAGTTATCAATTCGTCAAAATATATGGCAGAATCCAATGTTCCGTTCGTTACCTTGCTTCGGTATATGATTTTTCCAAAAGAATTAACAGCTACCCATTGTGGCGGCATTGTGATATGATATATTCTGGCTAAATCTCCATTTTTATCCATAACAACATCCCATACCCAGCCATTACTGCCGACTATCGGTCTGACCCGTGATGCAGTACGTTGGTCATCAACAGAAACCAATACTATTTTTATTGGTTTTTCCAGATTCTCATACTCCTGCCAGACTTCATTCAATTCATCTATCATTGTGATATTCTTAGGGCAACAGGTTTCCCAAAAAACGAATAGCGTAACTCCTTTTTCAGAAGCATAGTCCGAGAGCGAATGAGTACGACCTCTCAAATCTTGTACGGAATGTTCCGGCCAGTGATTTTGAGCCATTCCCGTAATTGTTGCCATTACCAATCCAATTGATAAATAAAATGCCTTTTTCATTGTATTATAAATATTTGTATTTCGCCAAACTACGAACATTGATTCCAAAAAAATTGCTGCTATTCGCAACAATTTCCTTTTTTATACATACGTTGCCCGAAAAAATCGGAAAAAAGCATAGACGCTACTTCCCAATTCTCCCGATTGATACAATATTTTACTTTCGGTGTTTCTATCTCTCCCTGTATCAGTCCTGCATCTTTCAACTCTTTCAGATGTTGAGAAACTGTCGCTTTCGAGATAGGCAACACTTCGTGGATGTCGCCGAAAAAACAGCAACTCTGCCCCGCTAAAAACTCAAGGATAGCCACTCTTGCCGGATGCCCCATCGCTTTGGCAAAACGTGCAAGTTGTTCCTGTCTTGTTGTATATTCTTTATTTTCCATCTTCACTGTTGTTTGTCGTTCGCAAAATTACAAACATTATTTGAAATAGACAAGAAAAAAACGTTTTTATTCGCTCGAAGAGAAGAATTGTTTTTAGACTAAAATCGGATTAACTTTCATCGTACCCAAATTCAGGTACAGCCCGTGATGTTCAATCATACCATTCCGAAACATTTTCCAAAGGATATTGCATCCGAGTTGCGCCAGCGTGGAGTTGATGAACAGATCCTGTTTTTCCAATGCCTCCGCCAACGAACAACTCGGTCCGGAATCCTCTTCCTTTACCCTCGCATATTTTACGAAGCGGGTGATGACCTTTAGGGAACCGACCGTTTCGTATAGCGTGGAAGCCGGTTGCCTGATTTTCTTCGGTACGGTTCCAAGCACAACCTGCCCGGAAGTCTGTGTGTTCCCGAAGTCCATCCAGTAGAGAGGTGTGTTATTGTCCGTGTAGGAGGATGGCGGCACTTTCCCCAGCACATTCCACAGGTCCAGTCTTGACTTGATATTGTCCGTGCAGGTGATGGTGATGTTTGTGATTTCACTCCGTTTTACTTCTTTCAATACCGATGGATAGAGCCTTGCCTCCGCTTTCCAGTCGTTGCCGAAAAAGTTGTTTATCCTCGTTACCAGGCATTGTGCCTTGTTCAGCCCCAAGTCCATCGGTCCGAAAAACTGCCGTCCGATATTCGCCTCCGTCACGATGTCAGGGTCGTAAAGTGTCACGAACAATCCCGGATGCCCAAGCGCACGGAGAGTGACGTCCAGCCTTGCCATACAGGTCAGCACTTGCGAGCCTGTGCCGCCTGCACCAATGATATTCACCGTCACCGGATGTTGTGGGTTCATCAGGTAACTGTCTGTATAATGTACTCTTTTCATTTCAATATGTCCTTTAGTTTCATTTTATTCAACGGTTTCAACTCTTCAAGGTCGAAAGGCTTGTCCTTTGCCCCTTTCGTTACCAGTACAAGATTGGATTTCGTGGGGTTTCCACCGCTGCCGAGATGGGAAAATTCCGTCAGCCAGAATTTCTTCTCCCAATACTCCAGCAGATTCATGTAAGTCAGGTCTTTCGGCTTTTCTATTTTTGCGGAACCTAAACAGACGCTTGCTCCAGTCACATTGAAGAACGGAGCTGCAAAAAGTTCCGTCTTGTCCGTAAGTTCAATATCCTTGTAGGCATAGACATTCAGACGGTTTTCTCCCGCTTCATAGATGATTCCCGGCAAGTGATACTCTGCATTCTCTATCTTGAGGGCTTCCTTGAAGAACATCATCCTCTTCCGTGGAGGATTGTACCAGATGTATTTCTCACTGCCCTTGCGCGGGTCGCACCACAACAGGTTGGACGGAATCCTGCCGTATGGTGTAGTGCTATGACTTTCTGAATATCCCCGTACCAGCTCGTTCATGAACTCCACCGTCACCGGACGGCCTTCGCCCATTCTTCCGCTTTCGTCTATGTCCCTGACCTCGATAAAATAACTGTTGTCATTCATACTATGACTATTATTCTCTTGGGTATATACAATCAATGCCGCCCTCGGATGGAGCAGCGTCCTCAGTTTTCTTGTAAGTTCATTCGTTTCTATCATATTTCTTTCAATATATAATGTTTATAAATTCATCCGCCCATTTGAAGAACCGTTCCGGGTAATCATCCATGATGAACAGGCGGTCGGTTTCAGGTGACAGAGCACAGGTGGTGATAGGGATAATATCGTATGTTTCCTGTCTGCTTGAATTGTAATAGTCAACAAGATACTCGGATACGATATCACTGGTGTCATAGACCACCCTTATCTGCTGCTCCAGACGCATCGGTTGGTAGTCCGGTTCTTCCTCGTAAAAGGCATCATAGCCGTATTGCATGATACCGTGTTCCGGGTTGAGGAACGGCAGTCCCTTTTTCATCAGTCCGACAATGGAACGCTCGAAGTCGTTTTGCGGGGCATAGTTTTCAAGTGCCCTCGGTAAATCCTTGTAATAGGACTTGTCCCCCACACGCTTGAGCAGCCTGCCAATTTTCCCCTTTCCGTATGACTGTACCAGTTTCATCCGTTTTTTTGTATCCTCCTCTTCCTCCTGCGGATCATCCTCTTGCAGCCACATGAGTACATAATCCGTATCATCTTCCTCCAAAATGGTGGAGATTCCGTTCGCCCTCATCAGGTTGTGGATAAATGTGATGGAAATCCTCCTGAGCGTGGGATTGAGGGATTCCAGAAATTTCACCGGGAAATAATACAAGGTCAGCTCTCCCCAATTGTGACACTTCCACAGATTGAAATAAAGCCTGCCGTTCTTCTGCTCGATATTCAGATTCATCCCGTCCCCGACAAGTTCATCCATCTCATTGTACAGTTTGGCGATACTTTCCCCGATGCTGTTGCCCGGAGTATGCGTCGCTTCCTTTTTCAACAAAAGAGCATAATTGAAAAAGGAATCACGCAGGAACTCGTAATTTTCCCGCGTGATCACGTTGATGCCGTTACCGTCGTATGTATCCACGACGAGGTTTCCCTGCGCGATCGGAGTCAGTGGTGTACTCAGAAAAGAATTACGGTCCCGCTTGGAGCCGCAATCCGTTCTTCCCTGTCCACCCCGTGCCGTACATCCCGTTGTGTCTGCCCGATGATGAGCATTGCCAGCTGTTCCAGCCGAAGTCCGTCCAATGGTACACATGATTTCTCTTTTTTACTGTCCTTCTTCATATATCCTATCCTTTGGTTCCGATGGTGGTCTTGAACTCGTACACCGCCTTGTCATCCTTGATGACCGGTCCGTGTACCGTTGCGGTTGTCAGTTCCGGGTAGAAATTGGAGTAATAACTCATGACCATCTCCGGGCTGTCCGACGGGTTCGGGTCATCGAGCGTGACCATCCCGTTACCTTTCTTGAATGTGAATGAGCGTGTCATTCCTTTGATTTCGAGTGCCATAATCTTAAACTGTTTGAGCGTAATGTGAATTGCGTGGTTCTAACATGGATTGGGGAAAATCAGGATATTCATCGTAATCCTCCGGCCGATAAGTTGGCTCTTCCTGTCCGTATTGCGGGTACATATCCTCCTGGTGACAGGATTGCTCCTGCCAGTGCGCATCATACTGTCCGCCGTATGCTGGTTGCGGCTGTTGCGGTGGCATCGGTGGCTGTACACCGTATTGCGGTTGTGGAGAAGCCTGACGCTGTGCCGGCCACATTGTCTGCTGCAGGTTACGCTGTCCGCTTTGAGGCTGCCCGGCCATCGGTCGTTGCTGCATTTGAGGCTGTGGCGAATACCGCGCAGCTTGTTGCGGTTGTTGCCGCGCTTGTGTTTGCTGTGGCTGAGCTTGTACCTGCGGTTGTGGTGCGGAATCTTCCATAAGGTCGAACAGGCTACCCGCATTCATCGCTTTTTTCTGTTCCGCCACCATTTCGTCAATCTTCTTCAGGTCTTGCGGCTTGGCATAAAGGCGTGTCTGCCCGAGAGCGGTGACGGCATCCTTGTGATTCTTGGCAGCGATCAGCTCCTCCGCTTTCTTGAGGTGCTTCTCGTACTTCTCCCGCTTTTCCTTCTCCTCTTTCGTCTCTTTGGCTTTTGCATCCTTTGCCGCCTTGCTTTCAGACGCGGCTTTTTCCGCCTGCGCCTCAAACTGCGCCATGTTGGTAATCAGACCTGCCGCTTTCTGTATCGGCCGGGCGATGGCTTGCAGGAATCCGGCGTCCAGTTCCTGCGGCAGTCCGCTGACGGTCAGCGGTACGATGTGGTTCTGGGCTTCGTCCTTCAGCCCGTTTGACTTCGGCAGTGTCGATACTGTCAGCTGTCCGTTCGCTTTGCGGATGACAAGCGTGAAGTCCACGCCATCGGTCATCATCTGGTAGATTGTTGTAAAAAACATAATTATATAGATTAAAAAGTGAATAATCGTATTCCGTTATTGGTTGAAGAACTCAGCCAACAGCCTGTCCCTGTCGGGATGATGGCATATTTCCAGAATCGGGTTCAACAGTGTGGAGATGTGTACCGGTCCGGTCGTTCCTCGCGGTGGGAACTTTACTGCCGGTTTCGGTTCCACTGTCCTTTTCCTTCTTGTTGCGGGCATCGGCGTATGAATATGCAACGGTGCCATCGGCGGTCTTGTGATGATTGTCTGGTTCATGACTTTATTTATTCTATTTGTGAATACTCGGGCTTTGGCAGCCCGTTGAACTACAAGGGCTTTACGGCGGACGCTTCCGGTAAGGCAAGGTTTTCGGGGAAAATACCGGAGCCGGAACGGTGAGGATGATTTTTTCCGAAACCGCAAGGCGCGACCTTGCCGTCCGAAAGAAGCGTTTGCCAACTTTGCCCGGTAGTTCTTCGGTCTGTCAATGGCTGTATTGACTTCTTTTTCTTCTCTATCCGTGTTGTTATCAGTTTCACTAAGTTCAGGATACAAAAAGAGCCGCCCGACAGGACAGCTCCGTTCTGTAAGGTTTTACAGAAATCAGTATGGTATATCCGTTTCATATTTTCATCTTGTCAGAAAACCAGATAGCTGAGGATGCAGAACAGTATCGCTGCCGCCAACAGGAAACAGGCAATCCGGTAGATGAACCTGAAGAATCCCCTGAAACAGACGATGGCGACTGCCGTCCATACCGGAGATATGCCTCTCGTGTACAGGTAACTGAACACGATGAATGCGACAACAGCCAATGATACTATCCGTATCCATCTGCTTGTCCTTGCTTTTTCGATACATTCCCTTGCTTTCATGACCTTACATTATTAATTATGAGGTGAAACATGTCATTTCCAATTTCCGGAGCCGGAGAGCGTACCGCCTCCACAGGCAAGGTTTTCGGGGAAAATACCGGAACGTAAGTGAGGATGATTTTCTCCGAAACCAAAAAGGCCAGACCTTGCAGGTGGAACAAGGCGGTGCGCTACCTTTGCCCGTGAATTGGAATGACCGTGTTATTTGCCTTTCCCGCTTTTAGGCTTCGGAAATGAGAGTTTGAGGTTGAAGCCCTCGTCAAAGGTGACTGCCGCGTCGAAAGATACGCCCTTCTTGCCCTTGAAACCCTTTATCAGCTTGGTAGAGCCTGACGAAAGCAACTGCTCCAGATGCTGGTCAGTCAGTTCCTTGTTCAGGATACGCCGGAACACCAGCAGCCCGCACCCGTCATGGTCGCACTTGGCCACTTTGGAACGGATGATGATCTTCCCTGTCTTGCATTTGGGACAGGTAAAAAACTTGCCCGGCATTGCCTGCAAGCTAAGTCGCAGTATCTCGCCGGTCGCCTTGCAGGTGTAGTCCCGGATGGAGCGCATGAATGTCTCCGTGTCAAGGGTATGCCCCTCTATCTGCAACAGGGCTTTTTCCCAACTGCCGGTCAGTTCCACATCCGCCACGCGCATATCCTTCACCGCCTCGTAGACAAGCATTCCTTTTTCGGTCGGTACGACACTTTTGCCTGATCGTGCGATGTAGTCGCGTCCCACCAGCGTGGTGATGATGGCGGCACGTGTGGCGGGCGTGCCGATACCGGAATCCTTTATAGCCTCCCTTGCCTGTTCGTCCGTGATGTGCTTGCCGCACGTCTCCATGGCTGCCAGCAAGGTGGCCTCCGTGTAAAGCGGCTTGGGCATGGTCTTTTTCTGCGCCAGCCCGTGTCCCATGACCGTGATTTTCTCTCCTTCGGCAAATTCTGCGCTTCCCTCGTTACCCTCCGGCTCGTCCTTGTCCCGGTCCTCTTTCCTGCGGAACACGACACGCCAGCCGGGGTTTACGATGACAGAAGAGCGGGAACGGAAATCCATCCCCTCGCAGGTGCATTCCATGACCAGTGACTCTTTCTCACAGGGCGGAGAGAAGGCTTCCAGCATCCTGCCGGCTATCAGTGTATAGACGGTCATTTCTGCTGCGGACAATTCCTGTGGCTCGATTCCCGTGATAATCAGGGCATGGTGGTCGGTCACTTTCGTGTCATCCACGCTTCGGGTGTTCAGAGCGGAAAAATCAGGCGTGTCCCCATATTCCTTGAAATCAGGCATGGCCGCTATTTTCTCCAATAAGGCGGGGATATGCGCCATGACATCTTCCGGTATATACCGGCTTCCCGTTCTCGGATACGATATCAACTTCTTCTCGTACAATGTCTGGGCGATGGAAAGGGTCTTGTCCGCCGTCAGGTCGTAATGGATATTGCAGTCTTTTTGCAAGGCTGTCAGGTCGTAGAGGAGCGGAGCCTGCTGGAATGTTCTCTTGCGTTCCACTCTGTTTATCGTGGCGACGGAAGCGGAAGTGATTTTCCGATATGCTGTCCCGGCCGTTTCCTTGTCCTTGAACTCTTCCGGGTGGATAAACTGGCGGTGCGCATCTCCCTGCTTCAACGTGATATGCAACTGCCAGTATGGGGTGGAAACGAAGTTGCGGTTCTCCTTGAAGCGTGCGCATATCATGGCGAGTGTCGGGGTCTGCACCCGGCCGATGGAATTGTTAGCCGAGCCGGAAGCTATCGCCAACGCACGGCTGGCGTTCATGCCCACCAGCCAGTCCGCCTTCGCCCTGCCGTCCGCGGCGGCATAGAGGCTGTCGTAGTCGCTGCCGTCCCTGAGGTTTTCCATCCCTTCGCGGATGGCTTCGTCCGTCAAAGAGGAAATCCACAGGCGTTGGAACGGCTTTGTATAGCCCAAATAGTCATATATCCAACGGAATATAAGTTCTCCTTCGCGACCCGCATCCGTTGCCACGATAATGCTGTCGCACTTGGAGAAAACCTCATCAATGGTCTTGAGCTGTTTGTTGGCGGTTATGTCTGTCACCATACCTTTGGCCGTCTTTATTTGCCTGGCGACCAGCCGGAAAGGTTCGGGAATCATCGGGAGATCGTCGGCGGCAGTTTTCGTGTAGCCGTATGTGCCGGGCAATGCCAGCGACACGAGGTGCCCTAACGCCCATGTGACCATATACCCGTTGCCGATACAATAGCCGTCCTTTTTTTCTGTAGCCCCGACTACGCGGGCTATATCCATTCCTACACTCGGTTTTTCTGCTATGATTGCTTTCATGTTCGGATAAAAATTAAGCCGTTCCCCGTTACCGGAACCGGAAAACAGGAAACGGCGGTTTGACATTTTTACTTGTTTATTTGTTGATTTGACTGTTTCCGATGGCTATGCCGAAGGCTTTACACCGAGGATTTCAATCAGCGGTTCGCCGTCCTTGCGTACCAGTTGAAGGGTGGCGTCCATCACCACGTCCACACCGAGCAGTACCAGGCTTAGGGACAGGACCTTCGTCTTTTCACCTTTAAGCAGGGTATCAAGTTCTCCCGACATTTCAAGCTCGTCCTTCAGTATACCGATGCCTGCCAGTTCGTCCCAGTTCACGTCTTCCGCCTTGAAAGGCGTGTTGTTGCCATTATTCTTGTTCATATTACTGACTTTTAATATTTTACATTCATTTGACTTTAGCTTAGGCTATACCCGCACCTTTGGATTTCCGGTTGCTCTGTTCCTGTCCCTGCTTCTGCGCGTTGGCCACCACATTACGCTGTGACGCATCGCGTTTCCGGTCCGGGTTCTCGTTGTAGAAGTCCAGCCTGCCCTGGTTGAAGTTCGCCTTGACATACTGCGAGATGGTCTTGCCGTCGTACCCCTTGATCCCCTCGACCAGAACGGCCTTCCCGTCCTGAAGGTCGGCACGCTGCTTGCGGGTAAGTTCCACGTCCCATACCTTTGCCGGTATCTTGAACTCGGCACGCTGCTCGAAGCCGTCGGGGGTGCGGGAGTAACTCAACCTGCCGGTTTCAAGGTCAGCCTTGATGAACGACGAAAACTCCTCGCCTTTGCGGTTCACCATGTCATTGAGGAAGATGGTCTTGCCCTCGCGGAGCTGCTGCTGTTCCTCGGCGGTAATTTTCACGCCGTTGATTTCCTTCGGGATATAGATTTCGCGTGCTCCTTCCGGCGAATCCGGGTTGTAGCGGGTATAGGCGGGTCTGCCGGTCGCTTCGTCCAGCTTGACATACGAGGAGAAAATCTCACCGTCCTTGCGTTCCATTCCCTCCACGAAAATGGCCTTGCCCATATTGAGGTCTTCAATCTGCTGCTTGGTCAGCTCCACCCCGCCTAATGACTGGCGGTTGAAGAGTTTGTCGTTCTCGAAGATAAATTCGACGCCCCTGCGCTCGGCATTTATCTGGATGTGGGCATCGAACTCCTTGCCGCTGTTGGAAATCATCCCCTCGATGAACACCTTCTTGCCTTCACGCAGGTCGTTCTGCTCCTGTTCGGTGAGCTGCACGCCCTTTATTTCCCTCGGGATGAAAGCGTTCTCCGCACGCATGGCGACCACCTCGTTGGTGAGCTTGTCTATGCTGACGAAAGATGGGATGTATTCGCCGTTGCGTCCCTTCAGTTCCACGACACGCCCCATGTTGCCCGTCTCAAGCAGGTTCTTCTTGTCTTCCTCGGAGAAGATGTGCCCGAAATACGGACGGTCAAGTTCGGGTTTCTGGCGGATGCCGTGGATGCCGAGGGCTATCTGGCCGCCGGCGGTCTGCTGGAACGACAGGCGCGCGTCGGTGCGCAACACGGCGGAACCGAAGTTCATGCTGATGGGCACGACCTGGTTGGTCTTGTAGCCCCTGAGCATCTGGTCGAGGAGTCCGCGTTCCTGAAGGTACTCGCGGGACAGCCCGAAATTCTTCAGCTCCTCCCAGTTGATCATGGACTCGTTGTAGCGGTGCTTGGGTTGCTGCTGGCCGCCCTCCTGGACTGCCTGCTGCGTGGTTTCATTTTTCTTTGCCATTTCTTCTTGATTTTTTTGATTGATACTTTGGTTTTCCTTGTCGCGTGGAACAATCTCGTACTTCTTTAGAAATTCCTCCACGGCTTTCGTCTGCTTTCCTGCCGCCATGTCATCTACAGCCTGCCTTACTTCCGGATTATCCAGCGTGTCCTCCTTGACGGTGAGGATGCCGAACCGTGTCGGGTCTTTGAGCTGGCTCCAGAAGTTCTTCAGGAAATTCTCGAACAGGTTGGCGTAGCGGTCGATTTTCAGAAAGGAGTTCTGGTGTTCCTTGTCTGCCGGAACCGTCTTGAACCGGCCGTTCTTGTTGATTTCGGACACCGCTTGTAAAATCAGTTCCATCTTGTCGAGGATGAACACGATGTCGCTCATCTGTTCGTTCTCGGTGACTTGAGGTTTAGGGGGATCGTCCCTTCCATTTTTCTTTGCCATAACTTTGTTTTTTAGAGTTGAAACTTAAAATTGTCAGTGCAAATATATAGGATGAATTTTGATAAATAATTAGTTTACAATGTGTTAGGCTATGCGTTTCATCACTTGTCATCACGTTTCACCGCAGGATGGAAAACAGAGGAAGAGAAAAGAGAGAAAATGGAGGGGGAAAGCGTGAAAACGCCCCGAAAATGGCGCACAACCGCAAGAGGGAAAGGCATAAAAAGGGAACGCTGGGAAAGAAAAAGCGCGAAACAGACCGAAAAGTGTAAAAACGAGTGACAAAAAGAAAGAAAACCTGTCTTATGCAGAGTTGGGAGCGAGCTGTCTTTAGTCCCCGCTTTCTTGTGGCACTCTATAAGACAGGAGGCAGTGTAAGGTTGGGAAATGATAGTATGGCATAAAGCATTGGGACAACATTAACCGATAAAATATAGCCGTCATGTTGTTTTTTAGAATTGTCCTATGCGTCGTAGGTCGCTTCGCTTGCTAAGTCCCGACCCATTCTCAACTCGGACGGCGATACCGGAGCGTTTTTTCGGGTGAAAAATTACCGCAGGGAATTTTTTGCGCGAAAACCGGAGGCCTGAACGTGGAAGGTATCGTTCCTCCGAGTTAACTTATCAATGGGACTTGACAAGGGAAGCGCACTTAGGATGGAATTTTATGGAGGAATATGGAATAAGGCGCTATCGCATTGTTGATGAGTGCCATAGATAATTGCTTTTTGATTACTTTTGTAGAGCGATGCGCTTAAGAAGTAGTTTTGTTCACTCTTGGATAATTGTTCATTAAAAATGAACACAATTAAATAATGAACAAACATTAGATTTATATTACTATCATTCAGATGCTTGCGTATTTCTATTGGAGGAATCTGGTACTTTTCCCGATTTTTTCCAATAAATGATTTGGTAAGAAATGATTTGCTTTGCAGACTTTTGGCACTATCCTGTATTAGTGCTGAAAGTTAGTAAAACAAATCCATAGAAGAACCGAAATAAATTTTAATATTTAATCCTTGCGGATTTTTCGCAAAAAATGGGAAATAAATTTGCCCATACGGAATTAAAACACTACTTTTGCAAAAAAGCAGCGGAATTATGATATTAAATCTGGAATTCAAAAATTATCGTTCGTTCAAGGGCATTTGTTCGTTTACAACGGAACCGACCTCTTCAAAAGCAAAGGCCGAAAATCTGTGTGACGTGGAAACCATTGCAGAGGGAAACAAGAAAGCATTGAAGATATCTTTAATCTTTGGTGCCAATGCTTCCGGTAAGACCAATATAATAAAGTTCCTGTATGGATTCAGACGTTGGGTTCTGAATTTGGATAATCGTGTCGGTGAAAACATAACTTTGTATCAGCCTTTCAAGTTTGACAGTGCAACCGTAAATGCTCCCATTGAATTTGCAATGGAGTTTATAGCACAAAAAGTGAGGTATAAGTATGAAGTCCGTTTTACCAGGCTGCAAATTGAAGCGGAGTCATTGATATCATACCCCAATGGCAAGCAGACACAACTTTTTGAAAGAATCTTGCTTCCTGAAGATAAAGAATCCGACACTTTGAAATTCGGAGCAAGTCTTTCTACTTTCAAGCCCTTTCAGGTATTCAAGAATCAGTTGTTGATCTCAAAATTTTTGAAAGATACCCCTTGTGAGCCGATAACCAACGCTGCAAGATATCTGGCGGATATTGTCATATCAAACGGCTTTCATGAAGATACAATGCTTGGAGAGGACAAGGAAATGCTCCGATGGCTGTATTCACATCCGGATAACAAGAAGATGCTTGCAGAATTCTTGTCCTTTGCAGATACAGGATTGGCGGATTTTCAATTGGAAAAACGTAGTGATGGCGTGGAGGTCACAAGTCTGCACGGATTGTATAAGGATGGTGAGGATTCAGGCAAAACTACTGATTTGCCGTTGAAAGAAGAATCTTTTGGTACAAGGGCCTTGTTTATCATCGGCTGTCATATATTGCAGGCATTGCAGAACGGAAGTCCATTCTTTATAGATGAAATGGATTCGGGACTTCATTCTTATATCACAAAATTGATAGTGGATATTTTCCGGAACGAAAGAATCAACAAGCACAATGCCCAGTTAGTCTTTACCACCCATGATGTGAATCTTCTTGACCAAAATACGATTCGTAAGGATCAGGTGTGGTTTACGGAAAAGGATAAATACGGTGTGTCTGAAATATTCTCCTTGTCTGATTTTGATGATGTAAGAGAAGATACCTTGTTTGCCAAATGGTATTTGAACAACAAATTTGGAGGTGTACCTTCATTGCAATCATTAGAAAAACTTTTTGTGGAGAATGGCGAGAAATAACGAAAATACGCGTCATAGCAATTATGTCATAAGAATAGTGTGCGAAGGCAATAAGACCGAACCACTATTCTTCACAAGTCTGTGCGACCTGTATTGTAAAGACAAAGGTGCTATGGACGTGCGAACCATTCCCCAACCTTATATACCGGAGGACGAAAAGCCGGAAAATTCTGCACGCGGTAATTATAAAGGTAAAAAGCGCAAAATCAAAACCAGAAATAACCCTGTTGAGGATGTAGTGATAGCTGGAGTACCTCCGTTAAAGTGGGTGCTATATGCCAGACAAATTTTATCGGAGGGAGTGGATGAATCCTGGGCGGTCTATGATAAGGACAAACATCCGAAACATGAAGAAGCCTATCTGGAAGCAAATAAAGTAATTGACGGCAAGAAAGTCAATATAGCTTTTTCAAGCCGTAGCTTTGAATACTACCTGTTATTGCATTTTGAATACATTTACCATTGTTTCAATGAAACAGAATGCGGTGAAAAAGTGCGCGGCAAAAAGCATATATTTGAATGTGGAACAGGAAAGAATCCGGGAAAGGATTGTGATGGCAAGAATTGTATAAACGGTTATGCAAGGAAAAAGGGATATTGGCAGGAAACCAAATCTTCGGAGTCCACATTCCCTCTTGTCAAAGATAATTTGGTGAAGGGTATCGTCAACGCATGTAGGCTAAGGGCGGAAAGTGATTTGAAAACAAGAGAGCCTATCTATAACAGGAATCCTTATACGAATGTAGATATCCTTGTCGGCAGACTGATTGGAAAAGTAACAATTGCTTATGGTGACGCATTTTCGTATAAAGAACGTGGATGCAATTGGTCTGTCACTTTGAATGAAGACGGTTTGACCATAACGAATCACAAGTACGGATTTGAGCATTTTGGCAAAGGGCTGTTTGTCGTATATGATTGGAAAACCAAGTCCAAAAAAGAATTGAATGTGGATACGTTTTTATTGCAAGCGAATGAGATAAAACAACTGCCTTGCAAACTTGAAGCAACACAAGTTATTTCTATTCAGGTGAATCCGGAAAAAGAGATATTGTTGTTACCTAAATTTGCCATATAAGAATTTAATCCTTGAATTTTGCAGAAAATTCGCAAAAACTAAGTCTTAATTCTCATAACAAGGATTTAATTTCCGGATTCTGTAAATTGAGTTTACGAGTCAATGTACCAAAAAGGTGCAAAAATAATCAGATATTGATTACCTCTGCACCATTTTCGCACAGTTACAGATAAAGCAGTATGATGAAAATTTAGGTATGAATGCTCCAGCCGTGGAACGGTTCCATGATTACGGCAAAGGATTCATCCGGTTTGCCATGGTATAGCAATCCACCGACAACACCCTTGCTTCCGTCCGCAGCCACTTCAGCAAAACCGAATGAATACGGAGCGAAATCCCAATAGAGTTCAATTTCATACCTGCCGTTGGAGTTCTTCTCCCATTGTTTGAGACGTTCGATACATTTCTGAAAGGTTGTGTCGCCAATGCTGTTGGCATACTCCACGACCTTATCGTAGTGTTCCTGACATTTGATTTTCATATCCGATAATTTTAAGTTGTTTGTAACAGTTCTTCATATATGCCGAAACCGAGGCACTCTGCTATGGTAAAGTCCTCCATGCTTTTATCCGCCAATGATTTCAGGTCATCTACCCCGTTGCAGTAATAGAATATCTCGTCATCCATTTTCGTATTGGAGTCCATAGACAAGGCAATCCTTACCTCTACCGTTTCCAGAGTGTCGTTCCATCGGATTGTACAATCGGCATAATGAGGTTCACGCCCCTGTCCGCTGTAGAATTTCAGATAAAGGCCGCCAATTTCCTGTCTGACTTCACCGGGCTTTTTCCATGTACTGTCATCCACGATTTCAAAGCCCATTCCTTCAACCAACAGGCACGTGCCGTTGTCATTGACCATCATGGTACGTTTGCCGATATGCCTTTCACGTTTTTCAGCCCAATCCGGCAAGTCCCAACGCTCCACAGTCCAGATTCCACGGTAGTCTTCCGGAATGGCGTTGTATTCACTTAATGTTATCTTTCTCATATTCATCTGATTTATAAATTACAAAACTTGACCGTATAAGTCTTGCACGGTTTCCCGAAAGCAGGATAACGGTCGAACTCATTGTATGATTCCCAGTCCACGCTCATCGTGTACCCGTTCGGGAAGTTTTCAGTGATAAACCGGGTTATCAAATCCTTGTCTTCATCGGTCAGGAAGAGTTCTTCTTCGATGCCGTATTCCAATGAAAAAATCGCCCATTCGGGAATGTTGTCCCAAACGAGCGTTTCCTTTTTATTGTCATCCATGGTTCCTTTATTTATTGGGGTAATGCGGTAAGTCTACTGATAATGCCTTCAAGTTCGGTTTCCCATTTCCCGTCACCGTTCCCGAAAGAGGGATAAGTCAGCTGGTGCCAGTTGTGGTAGTCAAAGAGTTTCATCCTCAGCGGATAGTAGTCAAATAGCTTCTTGCCGTTGAAGAAAATACGAATATGGTTAATTCCCACATTCATTGCGCTCAGACCATGACCGACGAGAATCTCATGGAATCTTTCCATCGGTGTAAAGTTGCTTCTCTTTTTCATGCCTTTTTATATTTATAGTTTAACAATACATTCTGTACAATTCGCTATCAGACAGTGTTCTCAGTTCTTCTTCTGTACAAAAGCCGTCAATTTCTTCACACGCTTCCATTGCCTCATATATGCCGTTACGCATATCGTTTATAAGTTCATCCCGTAGGCTCTCCACGGATACCCTGAATGTCTGTCTTTCGGTATCTATTTTCCTGACGGGATAGGCACATCCTTTCCAATGAATCTGTCCGATGACTATATTTTCCATATCCCCGGAAATTTGACTCAACAGTCCTTTTGTAGCATTGTTCACATTTGTTGTACACATGACCATCTGTTTTTTTTCAGTTGAACACTTACCGGCTCGTGAGCCGATATTTTATTTCTTGCCTGCCATACCGTTCCGTGCCGGATTGTGCAAGGCTTTACGAAAAAATACCGCAAGCGAAGCGAGGATGATTTTTGCGGAAACCCGTAAGGGCTCGGCCTTGCTCAATCCAGATGGCACGGGACGAACTTTGCAGGCTGAAATAAAAAAGCGGTCTGTCGGATATTATTCCTTGTCGTCATCCTCCTGCGGAATCAGGTGCTGCAAATCAGGGTCATTTTTGATACGCTCCATTTCATCTTCTATTATCTGCATCACATCCGCTTTGATGCGCGAATAGTTCCGGTCTATCTGCTGCCGCATGATGTCGTTGCCGTCCGCATCCTTGAACTCGTTGATGACCGGGATTTTCTTGTAGGCTTTCGTTTCCGCCGCCACCTTTTCGCTATCAACAATAATCCGTGAATGGAAAATCTTCTGGTCTATCTCCTCCCCGAAGTTGTCCGCCACGCTGCCCACGAATGTGCCCTGCGAGAGGTTGGCTATCTTGGAAGCGGGAATCAGGGAATCCAGTTGCGTGTTGATGGAGGTGGATGTATCCTGTCGGTTGATGGATATGGACTGCCGCTGTTGGAGTATCTTTCCGAAACGCTCAGAAAGCTTCTTGGCGGTTTCACCGACCACCTGGCCGCTGAAGATGTTACCGACCGTATTTTGGATTACCTTCGCCTCCTTGTCACCGTAGTCACGGGCCAACTGCGAGAAGTCCTGAAAACCGAGACAGACCGCCACCTTGTTGCTTCGGGCGGTGGCAATAAGATTGTCGATGCCGCGAAAATAAATGGTCGGAAGCTCGTCTATGATAATGGAACTCTTCAGCTGTCCCTTCTTGTTCACCAACTTCACGATACGGGAATTGTATAGTCCCAATGCCGCAGAATAGATGTTCTGGCGGTCCGGATTATTGCCCACACAAAGTATTTTCGGGTGTTCGGGATTGTTCAAATCAAGCGTAAAATCATCGCCCGTCATAACCCAGTAAAGCTGCGGTGAAATCATCCTTGAAAGCGGGATTTTCGCCGAAGCTATCTGACCCTGTAACTGGTCTTGTGCGCCCCCTTGCCAGGCATCCATGAAGGGAGAAAGGTAGTTTTCCAGCGAAGGATACGAGGTCAGAATCGTGAAAATGTCAGCATACGGCTTGTTCAGAAATTCTATCGCGTGAGGGAATGTGCAGTACTTGCCATCTTTGTAAATCCGCAAATACCAGATGATGGCAGCAAGCAGGATAATCGGTGACTCCACGAAGAAATCACCCTGTTTCTGTATCCAGGTCTTGTTCAGATTGAGCATTATCGTGTAGGCACTTTCGTAGGCATCCGATATATCCACCATGAATTTGGGGTTGATGGGATTGCACCGGTGGCTGCGGCGTGGGTCATCGAAGTTGATTACATAGAACTCCGGTTTCACCTTGTAACGCTCCCTGTGTTTAAGCAGATGATTATACGCTATCTCCGACAAATCCGGAAATTTGTAATCATAAATGTACATCGCGAAAGATTTCTCGATTTGCTGTTTGATGTAGTTGTTTACCACCGCGTAACTCTTTCCAGAACCGGGTGTACCGAGCACGATGGAGGCACGGAACGGATTGACGATATTTATCCAGCCGTCCCATTCCTTGCCCTGATACACGAACTTCGTGGGCAGGTTGACGGAATACTCGTTTTCCATAAGCCGCGTCTCCTGCATGAAACTCTCGTTGGCGGTGTTGAACACGTCCTCCATCAGATTGTGTTTCAGCATACGGCTTATCCATACACCCGACATCAGGAGAAGGATATACCCTATGGTAAGCGTTACCGTATATATGGCGGCATCCGCTATCGGACTGAACGGCAGGTCAAGCATCCACCAGTTCATGAAGAACAATACCAACCCGGATAGGAAAGCTGCGTATATCCTGTTCCATGTCATTTCCTGATTTTTTACGCCCTTTGTTCCCAAGCAGGAAAGGGCAAGGAATATGACGGCAAATACTTTTGTTGTCAGCAGGTTGCCGAACAGTCCCGCCGTCCGCTGGAAATTGAGTAGTATCTTATCGACCACTCCGATATTGATACCCATATCCACGAATGACCGGTAGCAGAACCAATAGACGTGGATGACAATAAACACGATGGATATGGCACGCATGAACTCCATGACTTTTGCCAATCCTCTCAAATCATCTTCCTGTTGCATAATGAACTGATTTTAATGTTGTTGATAAATTAGTAATTATGATATTCCGCGAGAGCGGCGTTTCTTCTTCTTTTTGCGTTGCAGCCTTCGGGCAAGTGCCTCCTCCTGCGGGTCAGGACCGTTCGCTTCCATGTTGAATATCCCGAAAGCCTGTTCGATGCCGCTTTCCATATCGGAATAGAATCCGCTTTGCAGACCATGCTCCGGCATGGGAGCATCGGGATTCGGGATGTCGTCCGGGCTGTTGAAGAGCCGTTCAAAGGCATTCGCCGAGAACTCCTTGCCGAGCCGCGAGCCGTTACAGACCTCCCGGTTCTTGTTGTCGATGAAGGTCGCGCCATAGATGCGTCCCTCGTCGTTCTCGCGAAATACCACGTCTATTCCTTTTCCTCCGAGCAGACGGATGAACTCCTCCCTGTCGCCACGGCAACCGTGCATGGCAAGGGCCACATCGTTCCGTATCTTCGGCTGCCATTTCCTGGCTTTGTACTCGCGGGCGTTGTAACCGATACGTTTTTCCAAACCCTCGTAGCCGTAGCGTTTCCCGATAAGGGAGGACTTGATGGGAGTGCACAGCGGTTTGCCTGCATCATCCGTCATGGTATAGACAATGCCGTTATAGGGAGTACCCTCGAAATCGCCCCTGACCTGTTTCGCCTCGATATTGAAGCAGGAAAGCAATGCGCTGTACTCGCCGAAAGACTGAAAACGGTAGCTGCCGAATATACTTTTTACAATGTTGGAAACCTGTTCCTTCACATCCCCGTTGCGGTAGTCCGCTTTCTTGAGGTATGGCTCCAGCAGTTCTTTCCGCTTGTCCTCGATCTGTTTCAAGCCGAACTTCCGTTCCAGTTCCCGGCAGGCTTTCATCGAACGGTTCCACTCGTAGGCATCATCAATCTTTTCCCCTTTCTCGTTCACGCAGGTGGATACAATATGGATATGCCTGCGGTCTATGTCTTCATGTACATATACAATGTAGGGCTGGTCGCCATATCCCATTTTCTGCATATACTCTTTTGCCAGTTCTGCAAACTGTCCGTCTGTCAGACGGTCATCCAAAGAGGGGTTCAGCGAGATGTGCAGTATGGGCTTTTCTGTGTTTCTGTTGGCAAGCAGATAGTTCTCGAACGCCCACATCGTCTGTCGCATGACCTGCTCCGGATTGCCGGTGACATCGGCAATCATGCGGTTCCCGTAAATGATGCGGGCAGTGTTGTCGTCCACTTTCTGCTGGTTGTAGATGATAGCCCCGTAAAGGGAAACGCCCCTGTTGATTTTCGCTACCATGTCATTCCTCCTCACTTTTCCTTTTGGTAAGGTAGGTTTCTTCAAACTCACGGGTCAGCATGATGATCCGCTTGCTCAGTACGACCAAATCAATGGTCGCCTTTTCCAGATTCCGAAGCAGGGCGTATGCCCGTTTCTCCCCGAAATTGGTCTTGACTGCCTTTACCGTCTGGTTGTAGTTGTTGCCGATACTCTGGAACTGGTGGTAGAAATTGGTCAGACGTATGTAGTAGTCCATCGTCGCCTTGTCGATTTTCACGACCTTGATTTCACGACCGAAAATCATTGTCTTGATAAATTTTGAACGTTCTTTCAATCCGGATTTCTGGAATTGGATGTCGAAACGCCCGTTCTCTTCCGAGTTCAACCGCACTACATAACGGTGTACGGCAGGGTCATTTTTAGGTTTACGCCCCACGCTCTTTGTCGATTTTTTCTTTCTGTTTTCATCCATACGCATTGATATTTTCCTGTTTCTGATCTTCCGTCCCGGATTCACGACTTTGGAGTGAATCCCTCCCGAGCCGTCAGGCGAGCGGCAAGTTGTTTTGAGTGCCCGAATTCATTTCGGGTGCCTCAAAACACAACTTGCTATGTTCGCTTGAACATGAATTTTCCTTCGTCAAATTGTGTTTGATCTTTCATCCCCATTCTTCGTCTTCGGGAAATGCTCCTTTGCGGTATCCGTTCCGTTGTCGGTGCAAAGTTATGGCGGTTTATATTGCTGTGAAATAGTGCGTTATATGCAACGCGATGACATTTGATGACACAGGTCGTCACCACCTTTGAAACATGGTGGCGGTATGAAAAAATACCCTTTTATTTGCAGCGTGAACGGATGAAACCGAGCTTCCGATAATGGAATAATGGTCATATTGTCGGATGCTTCCGTTAGCGGTCGGAATAGTGGAAACAATGTCGGATATGACGGTTATCGAAATGTCATGACCAACAGACCGGCCATCGACGGAAAGTCGGATACGATAACGGATACACTATCGGTTGGAATGATGGATAAACCCGATAACGGATGCAGCATCCGGCGGTTGGTTGGAAAGAAGCGTTCACGGATTGACGGATGGATGAAACTGACAATTATTCAATAACCATTTAAAAAGAAAAATCATGAGCAAAGAACCTTTATTCGTTGCCGTCAGCAACCAGAAAGGAGGGGTCGGGAAATCTGCCCTTACAGTAGTCCTTGCCAGCTACTTCCATTTCGAGAAAAACTTGAACGTGGCAATCATTGATTGTGATTCACCCCAGCACAGCCTTGTGCGTATGAGGGAACGTGACAAGAAGGCCGCCGCAAACAGTGCCTATTACCAGCAACTGCTGCTACAACAATGGGAGCGCGTGCAAAAGAAAGCGTATCCCATTGTCGGTTCCACCGCGGAAAAAGCAAGGGAAGCCGCGGACAAACTTGCAGCGAGCGGGGATTATGACCTGATTTTCGTGGATCTGCCCGGAACGGTGGAATCCACAGGGGTATTCCGCACCATCGTCAACATGGATTATGTCCTGACACCTACCACGCCGGATCTTATCATCATGCAGAGTACGCTCGCTTTTTCCACTACGGTACTCGATTATGTTCGGAATATGAAGGATGTGCCGCTCAAGGATATCCTATTCTTTTGGAACAGATTGAAAAAACGTTCCAACGTGGAAATTTTCAAGTCATACTCGGAAGTCATGAAGGAACTGCACCTGACCGTTCTTGACAGCACGCTTCCCGACCTGTGCCGTTACGAGAAAGAAATCACCCATTCCAAACGCGCCTTTTTCCGCTGTACCCTGCTGCCGCCTCCTGCCAGGCAGCTGGAAGGAAGCGGTATCGCGGAACTGGCGGAAGAACTTATCGTCAAACTTAAACTGGTACAGTCATGACAAAGAAAAAAGTTGAAGTGAACGAGGACGTCCTCAAGAATATCATTGTCGGGGACATACCCGTCTTCGGAAGAGAGAAGCCCAAAGAAGAAAGTACGGAACAGCCGGGAACGGAAGTGCCTCTCGCTACAGAACCTGCCGAAGCCCCTTCAGAGAAAACGGTTGCTGCAAAGCCCCGGAAAAAGAAAGAGGAAACGGGTAGCTATAGGGAAAGGTATCTGGTCAATATTCCGGCATCCAACCGTTCCCATGTCTATATAAACCGTGAGGTAGCCGAATGTATCAAGCGTTTCCTTCCGGTTATTGCCCCGAACATGAGTATATCCGGGTATATAAGCAATATCCTCGTGGAGCATATCCGACAGCATTGGGAGGAGATCAATGAATTGTACAACAACGAATATTACAAACCATTAAAACCGTTTTAGTCATGACACAGATTATTTTTCAAGTAGTATCCATAGGTTGCTGCATTTACACAGCCTACGGATTGGGATTGTTCATTTACAAGAAACTGCGTAAGAACAACAAGACAGCGAAAGCCGTTCAGGTCACCTCGTATGAAACTTCAGGCAACATGAAAACTGCAAGAGAACCGGCACGAAGTGCTTCGTCCGTCACTGAAGAGTATTCCGATATTTTTCCAAGCGAATATCCGGAAAAGGCATCGTATCAGGTTACATATCTGATAAATTATCCGCTCAGTAACCGAATACAGGTTTATATAAACAGGGACAGCTATGCCTATATCAAACGGTTTTTGTCTGTTGTCGCTCCGGATACATCCATGTCAGGTTTTATAAGCAGGATTATAGATGAGCATCTGAAAAAGCATGAGAAAGAAATGTCTGCATTATATACCGAGTGTATCACTAAACCTTTATAATTATGGAAGCGACACTTTATTTCCTTGTAAAGATCGCCTGCGCGATTTTTATATTGTGGCATTTGTGGTTATTCATTTTCGGTCAAAAAATGTACGAGGTATGGGACAGGCTTTATCATCATATGCGTATTGTCCGTATCAGGTTATGGAAATATCGTAAAAAGCGTATGGCCGAAAAAATACGGAGTGCCAGCCGTAAGACGAGGCACGGCAAAAAACAGTCCCGGAAACCGTTGTCAGATACAGTTGGACCAGGAACTAAAATGGAATCATCCTCTCCTGCCAAAGACGATGATGTAATCGGCAAAACAAAGATTGTCTATCTGGAAGATCCGGAAGTGGCAAGGAAAACTCCCACACGTTCCGAACCCATGAAAAAAGAACCCATAGAAGAAGATGAGGAAATCAATCCGGATGACGTGGCTCAGGAGGACAAGGGGCTGACCGAAAAGGAAAGGGAAGAATTGATGGCACCGGTGGACGCCGAACCTGACCCGGATTTTGACACGGCCATGACCTTTGAAGATATAAACAATGTGGCTGAGGTGCTGATGTCAGAAAATCCTGATGAACAAAAAGCCATCCGTGCTGCCAGTACCATACATTATAAAATGCAGGACACGGTTATACTCTCTTTTCTTACAGACAAATTGAGCAACCAGGAAAAAGTAAATCAATTGCTCAGTGAATGTTTGGATGATACAGGCAAACCGTTGGCAAAACGAAAGTCCACATCCAAGAAAAAGGAGGCTTTCGATATAGGTAAATTCGTTTAATTGTTTCTTTTTGTAGTCATATTTTCAGGGGCATGTCGATGTGATATCGGCGTGCCTTTTTTGATTGTATATCGCTTTGTGAAATCAGTCTTCCGAACCGTAAATATACCCTTCAAAATCCCCTCCCGGTGTAACGTGATGACATACGGTGTCATAGGTCGTAAGGTTTGTAAATCAATGAATTAAACACTATATATTCGCTGTCGAAATGATTTTTTGTCTCACTAATTAAATGTTTCGACACATGAAAAAAAGATTCTTTTTGGCAGCCATGACGCTGCTGGTTTCAATGGGGGCTTTCGCCCAGGGTAACGGTATCGGTGGCATTACCGAAGCAACCAATATGGTCACTTCGTATTTTGATCCCGGCACCAAGTTGATTTACGCAATCGGTGCCGTGGTCGGCCTTATCGGTGGCGTGAAGGTGTATTCAAAGTTCTCGTCCGGCGACCCGGACACCTCCAAGACCGCCGCGAGCTGGTTCGGGGCGTGTATCTTCCTTATCGTGGCGGCAACTATCTTACGCTCATTCTTCCTGTAATATGGTGAAGTATCCGATTAACAAGGGAATCGGCCGCAGCCCAGAGTTCAAGGGGCTCAAGAGCCAGTACCTGTTCATCTTCGCCGGAGGGCTGCTCGCCCTGTTCGTGGTGTTCGTCATCATGTACATGGCAGGCATTGACCAGTGGATATGCATCGGTTTCGGGGTCATTTCCGCATCGGTGCTGGTCTGGGCGACCTTTCGCATGAACACGAAGTACGGCGAATGGGGTCTGATGAAGCTCCAGGCGTTGCGCAGACATCCCCGCTACATCATCAACCGGAGAAAGTTCCTTCGGTTGTTCTCTTCAACCATCAAAAACAGAAAAGCATGAGAAATGTAATGAAAACAGCTACGCTGGAAAGCAAGTTCCCGTTGCTGGCCGTGGAGAATGGCTGCATCATCAGCAAGGACGCGGACATCACCGTAGCCTACAAGGTGGAACTGCCCGAACTTTTCACGCTGACCAGTGCCGAGTACGAGGCGATGCACTCCACCTGGGCGAAAGCGGTCAAGGTACTGCCGAACTACAGCATCGTGCACAAGCAGGACTTCTTCGTGGAGGAGAGCTACAAGCCGGACATCTGCAAGGACGGCATCAGTTTCCTCAGCCGCAGTTTCGAGCGGCACTTCAACGAGCGTCCGTACTTGCAGCACACCTGCTACCTGTTTCTGACCAAGACCACAAAGGAGCGCAGCCGCACGACGAGCAGCTTCAACGCCCTGACACGAGGGTTCATCATCCCCAAGGAAATGCAGGACAGGGAGACCGTCACCCGTTTCATGGAATGCTGCGGCCAGTTCGAGCGTATCGTGAACGACAGCGGCCTGCTCCGCATCACGCGCCTTACGGACGGGGAGATAACCGGAATGGAGAGTTCGGCGGGCATCATCGAGAAATACTTCTCGCTCTCGCAGGAGGACACCGCCTGCTTGCAGGACCTCTCGCTCGGGGCCGGAGAAATGAAGGTGGGCGACAACTACCTCTGCCTGCACACCCTTTCCGATCCGGAAGACCTGCCGTCAGGCGTGGCCACGGACTGCCGTTATGAACGGCTCTCCACCGACCGGAGCGACTGCCGCCTGTCATTTGCCGCACCGATAGGCATCCTGCTCACCTGCAACCACGTGGTGAACCAGTACCTGTTCATCGACGATTCGGCGGAGAACCTGCGGAAGTTCGAGCAGACCGCGAGGAACATGCACTCGCTTTCCCGTTACAGCCGTTCCAACCAGATTAACCGCGAATGGATCGAAGAATACCTGAACGAGGCGCACAGCAAGGGGTTGACCTCCATCCGTGCGCATTGCAATGTCATGGCGTGGAGCGATGACCGGGAAAAACTCAAGCGCATCAAGAACGACGTGGGCAGCCAGCTGGCATTGATGGAAGCGAAGCCGCGCCACAACACGGTGGACGTGCCGACCCTGTTCTGGGCGGCGATACCCGGCAACGCCGGTGATTTTCCGTCCGAGGAGAGTTTCTACACCTTTATCGAACAGGCCCTGTGCCTGCTCATCGGGGAAACCTCCTACAAGGACTCGCTCTCCCCGTTCGGCATCCGCATGGTGGACCGTCTGACCGGAAAACCCGTCCATCTGGACATTTCCGACCTTCCGATGAAGAACGGCACGATTACGAACCGTAACAAGTTCATACTCGGGCCTTCAGGCAGCGGAAAATCCTTCTTCACCAACCACATGGTACGCCAGTATTACGAACAGGGTACACACGTGCTATTGGTGGATACGGGAAACTCCTATCAAGGGCTGTGCAACCTTATCCACGCGCGGACGCATGGGGAGGACGGCATCTATTTTACCTACAAGGAGGAAGACCCGATAGCCTTCAATCCCTTTTATGTGGAAGACGGTGTTTTCGACATTGAGAAGAAGGAGTCCATCAAAACCCTTATCCTTACCCTGTGGAAACGTGACGATGAACCGCCGACACGTGCCGAGGAAGTGGCACTCTCCAATGCCGTCAATCTCTTTTTAGAGAAGATACGGCAGGAAAAGCAGTCCAATCCCACTTTCAACACCTTCTACGAGTTCATCCGGGACGAGTACCGGGACATCCTGAAACAGAAGCGCACCCGTGAGAAAGATTTCGACGTGTTCAATTTCCTGAACGTGCTGGAACCCTATTACCGTGGCGGCGAATATGACTACCTGCTCAACTCCGACAAGGAACTTGATTTGCTGCATAAACGCTTCATTGTCTTTGAGTTGGATAATATCAAGGACAACAAGGTCTTGTTCCCGATTGTGACCATTATCATCATGGAAACCTTCATCAACAAGATGAGGAAGCTGAAGGGTGTCCGCAAGATGATATTGTTGGAAGAAGCCTGGAAAGCCATCAGCAAGGAAGGCATGGCGGAATATCTGAAGTATCTGTTCAAAACCGTCAGGAAGTTCTTCGGCGAGGCGGTGGTCGTCACTCAGGAAGTGGAGGACATCATTTCCTCTTCCATAGTCAAAGGCACCATCATCAACAACAGCGACTGCAAGATTCTCCTTGACCAAAGGAAATACGTCAACAAGTTCGATGAGATACAGGCACTGCTCGGTCTGACGGACAAGGAACGGGCGCAGATACTCTCCATCAACATGGCGAACAACCCTTCCCGGAAATACAAGGAAGTCTGGATCGGCCTGGGCGGAACGCAGTCGGCGGTCTATGCCACAGAAGTGTCGCTTGAGGAATATGTATGCTACACCACAGAAGAGACCGAGAAACTTGAGCTTATGCGGCTTACGGAAAAACTGGGTGGCAATATCGAACTTGCCATAAAACAACTTGCCGAGAGCAAGCGGGAAAAGTGAAATCATTTATCAACCATTAAACATTAGAAATCATGTACAGTAATTTGGAATCTGACGAAAGGAAACGCGACGAGGTCGTGTCATGCCTCTACTGGTCCCTGATGCAGAACTGGAACATTCCGCGGTCGATACAGGACTGTTACGGGTTTACGGAGGACTACAGGCTGTTCCATCGGCTTGAGGAGATGAGTCCCGATGAATACCGGCAGAAAAGGCTGACGGGAGAAGTACCGGACAGTCTGGAGGTCGATGCCCGGCTGACCCACCGGGCGGAAGCACTTTTCGAGAGGCTTTGTCCCCGTCCTCCGGCCGATTACCTTGACAAACTAAACGGGGAACTGGAAAGATTGGGATGGATTGCTGCTTCACCGGATACCGTCCACGACATTATCCATATCAGTCCCTCTTTTCTTGTCAAGTACGGCATAGACAAAAACGCTTCCGCTGCGGAACGCTCGTGTCAGGCGGAAAAGGCATACCGGGAACTGGATGTCCGTTTTGTCAGGATGACCGGTCGCAGACCGTATGCCGATGAGTTCTTTTCATCGCTTAGACGTGAAACGGAAAAGGCTGCAAAGGAGAACCGTCCAAAGCAGGTTCATCGGACCATCCTGCGTAACCCGCCGTCCAAGGGACGGAAAATGTCATTCTGAAATCCAACATTCTATTCACAATTAAAAACAGAAACATCATGAAAAAGAAAATTATCATGCTGTGTATGGGCTGTTTCTTTGTCAGCCTCACGGCGAAAGCGCAATGGGTGGTGACCGACCCGACCAATCTTGCCCAAGGTATCATCAATGCCGCGAAAAACATCGTGCAGACATCCACGACGGCGACCAATATGATCAACAATTTTCAGGAAACCGTAAAGATTTACAAACAGGGAAAGGAGTTCTATGACGGGCTCCGCAAGGTCAAGAACCTCGTCCGTGACGCGCGTAAGGTGCAGCAGACCATCCTTATGGTCGGTGACATCACGGACATTTACGTGAACAGCTTCGAGCGTATGCTCAGCGACCCTTACTTCACGCCGGAGGAACTGAGTGCAATCGCTTTGGGTTACACCAAACTGCTGGAAGAGAGTGCGCATTTGCTGAACGACCTGAAGACGGTGGTCAACGAGAACGGCCTGTCGATGAACGACAAGGAACGGATGGATATAATCGACCGCTGCTACAACGACATGCTGCAATACCGCAGTCTCGTGCAGTATTACACCAACAAGAACATCGGCGTTTCCTACCTGCGTGCCAAGAAACGGAACGACCTTGACCGCGTGATGGCCCTTTACGGTTCTCCTAACGAACGTTACTGGTAATCCTAAATCCGAATGCTTATGGTATTGTTGGCAGCAAATTTTGACAACCTGCACCAGATCCTGCAAAACCTGTACACGGATATGATGCCGCTCTGTTCGCAGATGACGGGCGTGGCCAAAGGTCTTGCCGGATTGGGAGCTTTGTTTTATGTAGCATATCGTGTATGGCAGTCCCTGGCAAGAGCCGAGCCGGTCGATGTGTTCCCGCTCCTCCGTCCTTTCGCACTGGGGCTCTGCATCATGTTCTTTCCGACCCTTGTGCTGGGTACGCTGAACAGTGTCATGTCACCCATAGTAAAGGGTACGCACACGATTCTGGAAACCCAGACCTTCGATATGAACGAGTACAGGGCACAGAAGGACAGGCTGGAGCTGGAGGCGATGAAACGCAATCCCGAGACGGCCTACTTAGTGGATAAGGAAGCCTTTGACAACAAGTTGGATGAACTGGGTGTATTGGACGCAATAGAAGCCTGCGGGATGTACGTGGACCGCGCGATGTACAACATGAAGAAGGCGGTACAGAACTTTTTCCGTGAACTGCTGGAACTCATGTTCAACGCCGCCGCCCTTGTCGTCGATACGCTCAGGACATTCTTCCTTGTCGTCCTTTCGATACTCGGGCCGATTTCCTTTGCCATCTCCTGCTGGGACGGCTTCCAGGCTTCCCTCAGCCAGTGGTTCGTCCGCTATATCAGCATCTACCTGTGGCTTCCGGTCAGCGACCTGTTCAGCAGCGTGCTGGCAAGAATACAGGTGCTGATGCTCAAGCAGGACATAGAATTACTTGCTGATCCCAATTTCATCCCCGACGGCTCGAACGGTGTGTATATCACCTTCCTGATTATCGGCATCATCGGGTACTTCACCATCCCGACAGTGGCCAACTGGATCATCCAGGCAGGCGGCGGTGCGGGCAATTACGGCAAGAACGTGAGCCAGACGGCATCCAGGACCGGGTCGATCGTGGCGGGTACGGCCGGTGCGGCGGTGGGCAATATCGCCGGAAGGCTTATCAAGTAATCACATTAAAACGACATTGAAATGGAATTCAAATCATTGAAAAACATCGAGACCAGTTTCAGGCAGCTGCGTCTGTTCGGTATCGTCTATCTCTGCGCCTGCACTCTGCTCGTGGGATTCTCCGTGTGGAAGGCTTATGGCTTTGCCGAGGCGCAACGGCAGAAAATCTATGTGCTGGACGAGGGGAAATCGCTTATGCTCGCCCTCTCGCAAGACTTGGAGCAGAACCGCCCAGTGGAGGCGAGGGAGCATGTCAGGCGTTTCCACGAGCTGTTCTTCACGCTTTCGCCTGACAAGAGTGCCATCGAGGGCAACATCCAACGCGCCATGTTCCTGAGCGACCGTTCCGCATACGCCCATTACCGGGACTTGGCGGAGCAGGGCTATTACAACCGTGTCATCTCCGGCAACATGAACCAGCGTATCGGAATCGACAGCGTGAAATGCGACTTCAACACCTATCCCTACGAAGTCGTGACGTACGCACGCCTTTCCATCATCCGCGAGAAAAGCGTGACGGAGCGCAGCCTCGTCACGCGGGGCAGGCTGCTCAATTCCACGCGCAGCGACAACAACCCGCACGGCTTCATCCTCGAAGCCTTCCGCGTGGTGGAGAACAGGGATATAAGAGTGTATGACCGTTAAAATTCAGAATGTATGAAAAAGATTTTTGTAAAAATCCGGGACTTGGCCGAAGGAAAACTGTGCGGCTTGTGCGCTGGGCTGAGTCCGGAAAAGAGAGTGATAACCATCGTGGTGCTGGCAGTCCTGTTCGCCGTCGGGAATTTCTATATGATTTTCCGTGCCATTTATGACATCGGACGGGAGGATGCAAAACAGGAGATTATCAAGATAGAGCCTTTGAACATTCCGGGCTTTGTTCCGGCAGACACGCTTTCAGACAGGAAAATCCGCGAGATGGAAGAGTTTTTTAACCAATTCAACAAATAAGACAATGAGTAATGACGCAAACAAATTGAAAAAACGGCGGGAAATCAGGAAGTACCTGGTCTTTGCCGGGATGTTCCTGCTGTTCATTGGCTGCATGTGGTGGATTTTCGCCCCGTCGGAAAAGGACAGGCTGGAAAAGGAGAAGAATGCCGGATTCAACACCGAACTGCCCGACCCGAGAGGGGCGGGTATCGAGGCGGACAAGATTACGGCTTATGAGCAGGCGGACATGAGACGCAGGCAGGAAGAGAAGATGCGCACATTGGAGGAATTCTCGGCTATGGCTGACGGGGGCAGACAGGAGGTGACCACGGAACCTGTCATTGAACTTTCACCGGATACGGACTATCCAAGCAGCGGCACATCCAACCGTAACGGCGGAAGTTACCGGAGAAGCGGCTCTTTCTCATCGTCCACGGCAGCCTACAACGACATCAACGCCACGCTCGGCAGTTTCTACGAGACCCCGAAAGAAGACCCCGAGAAGGAGGCGTTGAAAGCCGAAGTCGAGCAACTGAGGCAGGCTGCCGCTATGCAGCAGCCCGCGCAGATGACCTACGAGGAGCAGGTGGCTCTGTTGGAGAAATCATACGAACTGGCTGCCAGATATACGCCGGGAAAGGATGGCGCGAGGACGGAGAGCCGGGAAGAAACGGAACCTGTTTCCAACAGCAGGAAACCGAAAGCCGTTCCCGTGGGGCAGGTATCCACGCCGGTGGTATCGTCACTTCATCAGCCAATCAGTGACTCCGTGTTGTTTGCAAGGCTGGAGCAATCCGGAAACATGGGCTTCCATACCGCTGTGGGAAACTCCGGAGAGAAGTATAGCCGGAATACCATCCGCGCCTGTGTGCATGGCGACCAGACCGTCACCAGCGGGCAGGGCGTGAGGCTGAGACTTTTAGAACCTATGCGTATCGGCAGGTACACGCTCCCGCGTAATTCCATAGTTACCGGTGAAGGGCGTATACAGGGGGAACGGCTCGGCATCGAAATCATCCAGGTAGAGCATGGCGGAGTCATTATCCCGGTGGAACTCACCGTGTATGACAACGACGGACAGGACGGAATTTTCATTCCGGGTTCCATGGAGGCGAATGCGGTCAGGGAGGTGGCCGCCAACCTGGGACAGAACCTCGGCACGAGCATCTCCATCACCAACCAGTCGGCAAAGGACCAGCTGCTGTCCGAACTCGGAAGGGGTGCCATACAGGGAGTGTCGCAATACATATCACGGAAAATGCGTGAGGAGAAGGTGCATCTCAAATCCGGCTATACCCTGATGCTTTACCAGAAAGAGAATCAATAACAACCCATTAAAATTCAAGAAGTATGAAAAAGATTTTTGTAATGCTTGCCCTTGCATTGGGCGTAACAAGTGCTTTCGCACAGAATGAGTCCGATACCGTATCGGCAGAAAAAAACAATGTGACACTGGCCAAGGATGTCTATCCGCAGCAGGAAAACGGCGACCTCTATCATGGCCTGACCCGGAAACTCACCTTTGACAGGATGGTACCTCCGTATGGGTTGGAAGTGACCTACGACAAGACGACCCACATCATCTTCCCGTCGGCTGTACGTTATGTGGATCTCGGTTCCCCGAATCTCGTGGCAGGCAAGGCTGACGGCGCGGAGAATGTCATCCGTGTGAAGGCGGTGGTGAAGAACTTTCGTGACGAGACGAATATGTCGGTCATCACTGAAAGCGGCAGCTTTTACACTTTCAATGTCAAGTACGCCGATGAGCCGCTGCTTTTGAATGTGGAGATGAAGGACTTTATCCATGACGGCAACAAGGTGAACCGCCCGAACAACGCGCTTGACATCTATTTAGAGGAGCTGGGCTGTGAATCGCCCAAATTAGTGCAGCTTATCAACAAAAGCATCCACAAGGAAAACAGACGCCATGTCAAGCACATCGGCAGCAAGGCTTTCGGCATCCAGTACCTCTTGCGCGGAATTTACACCCACAACGGGCTGCTTTATTTCCATACGCAGATCAGGAACTCTTCCAATGTGCCTTTCGAGGTGGATTTCGTGACGTTCAAGATTGTGGATAAGAAAGTGATGAAGCGTACAGCCATCCAGGAGCAGGTCATCTTTCCTCTCCGTGCCTATAACTACGCCACTGTGGTTGCCGACAACAAGGAAGAACGTACCGTATTCACTCTTGACAAGTTCACCATTCCGGCCGACAAGGTGCTGGTGGTGGAACTGAACGAGAAAAGCGGCGGTCGCCACCAGTCGTTCATCGTGGAGAACGAGGACATCGTGAGAGCCAGGGTAATCAATGAACTTAAAGTGAAGTGACCATGCGTAAAGTCGTTTGTATCATAGTAACGGTCGTGTCGCTTGCCCTGTTCTCAGGGCGGGCGCACGCCCAGCGCTGCCTCCCCGGCATGACGGGAGTGGAACTTCGCGGAGGTTTTGCCAACGGTTCAAAGAGTCCGTTGAATTATTATACCGGATTTGCGGTGTCGGGATATACCAAGAGAGCCAACCGTTGGGTGGTCGGTGCGGAATACCTGCAAAAGAATTACGGATACCGTAATGTGTCCCTTCCCCGTACGCAGTTCACGGCCGAAGGCGGATATTACCTGAAGTTCCTGTCCGATCCTTCCAAGACATTGTTCCTTTCTATCGGTGGCTCGGCAATGGTCGGTTATGAAACTGTGAACTGGGGTGACAGGATATTGTATGACGGTTCCAGACTGCTTGTCAAGGATGCCTTTGTCTATGGAGGCTCAGTAACGCTGGAACTGGAGACCTATGTCACTGACCGTATCGTGCTGTTGGCAAGTGTCCGTGAGCGTGCCCTGTGGGGCAGTTCGCTCGGGGTGTTCACGACCCAGTTCGGGATAGGACTGAAATTCATCATCAACTAAAAATCACCGCTTATGAATATAGAAGACATAAGGGCTGTTCCCATTACCGATTTCCTCGCGAGATTGGGATACGGGCCGAAAAGACAGCGCGGGGATGAATGCTGGTATCTCGCCCCTTACCGTGAGGAGCGGACAGCCTCGTTCCAGGTGAACAGCCGCAAAAATATATGGCACGACTTCGGGACCGGACATGGCGGTGATATTTTCACCCTTGCCGGGGAATTCATCGGCAGTAACGGTTTCAAGGAGCAGGCGGATTTCATCACAAGGATTTATGGCGGGCTGGCTCCGGAAAGGAAGACGGTCTTTCGTCCGAAAGAGAACGGCAAGGATAATCCAGAGGAAAGGGAATGTATGACGGATATCCGTTTCGGACCGCTTTACAATAAGGTTCTGCTCCGCTATCTGGAGGGACGGGGCATTTGCAGCGATGTGGCATTACCGAACTGCAAGGAGGTCAGGTATTCCTTGCACGGGAAACAGTATTTCGCCATCGGGTTCCGGAACCGAAGCGGCGGATATGAACTGCGCAACCGTTTCTTCAAGGGAAGCCTGTCCCCGAAGGACTTTTCGCTGACAAACAACGGATCAGATATCTGCAACCTCTTTGAAGGGTTTATCGACTACCTCTCGTGGATGGTGTTGGGATTGGGGTGCGGTGATGACTGCCTCGTGCTGAACTCGGTGGCGTTGCTGGAACGCTCGTTTCCTGTCCTTGACAGGTATGAGACGATAAACTGCTATCTGGACCGGGACGAAGCCGGACGGCGAACGCTGGAAGCACTCCGAAAACGCTACGGCAACAGGATAGAGGACCGTTCTGCCTTGTACAAGGGGTTCAAGGATTTGAACGAGTACCTGCAAAACAGGTTGCCGCAGGATTAAGACAATGAAGTATAACAAATTAAAAATCAGATCGGATATGAATACATTGAACCAAAAAAGAGGACTGACGGGACTGTTGTCCGTCCTGTTCCTGAGCCTTACGGCTTTTCTGTTTACCGCCTGCAATGACGATATGGACGTGCAACAGGCTTATCCCTTCACGGTGGAAACGATGCCTGTCCCCACGCGCATAGTGAAGGGCGAGACCGTGGAGATACGCTGTGAACTCAAGCGGGAAGGGCGTTTCTCCGATGCACGTTACACCATACGCTATTTCCAGCCGGACGGCAAGGGCACGCTCCGCATGGATGACGGGATGGTGCTGCTGCCGAATGACCGCTATCCGCTCGACAGGGAGGTGTTCCGGCTGTACTACACTTCCGCATGCGAGGACCAGCAGTCAATTGACATCTATTTTGAGGACAACAGCGAACCGGTACAACTGTTCCTGCTCAGCTTTGATTTCAACAACGAGAGGAAGGATGAGACTGAAGAGGATACGGAAGGGACGGTGGTCGGTCCCGGAAGACCTTGGATCAGGGATTCGCTTGTCATTGTAGGACCGCCTGTGTCGAAATCTGAAAAGGATTCCGTATGCGAATGATTGTAGCGGCTTTATGCCTGATTATGACTTATAGCGGTATGGTGGCACAACCACGGGGAGGCGGTTCTTCGCCTCCCACCGCCTTACAGATTCCGGCTTCACTCTTCGAAAAGGCAATCGCCTGTATCAAGGAACATGAAGGATGGCATGGAAATCATTTGCCTTATGTAGGATATGGCCATAAGCTGTTGCCGGGCGAGACATTCACGCCGGACATGAGCGAGGCGCAGGCGGATTCTTTGTTGAGGGCGGATCTGATAAGGCGATGCCATACTTTCCGATATTTCAAAAAAGATGCATTGCTGCTTGCTGTCTTGTCTTACAATGTGGGAGAATACAGGCTTTTAGGTTCTAAAAAGATACCAAAGAGTACCCTTATTCGAAAACTGGAAGCTGGCGACCGCGATATCTATCAGGAATATATCAGTTATTGCTGGTTTAATGGTAAACGTCATGCAGGCCTGCTGAAACGCCGAAAAGCAGAATTTGCTCTATTCTTTATCCCATAACTTTCTAATAATATCCTTTGAATATCCAATTTTGGATTCTTCAAAGGATATTTATTACTTAAAATGAGTAACTTTGTACTCAAAAAGAGACAATGAACAAGGTGTATAAATATAGAGCCAATATTGCTTTATCAGATAATGGAAAGAAAAGAGATATATCTCAGTTACATAATAATCTTTTCTATGCTGCAACTTTTCGGGAATTAAATGATCCTTTTGAAGGTTCTGTAGAATTACCAAAATCTGATATTCATGAAAAGTGGGTGACTCCGTTGATTCAAGATACGTATAATGTGGGAATATACTCTCTTTCTAAGCCTAAAGATGATGAGAAATTTCCTTGTAATGAACTGCTATGGGCTCATTATGCCAACTCACATCAAGGTTTTTGCATTGAGTATGATTTAGATCTTCTTATGGAAAATACATCCCCAAAATTTGACATTAGAAATAAAATTAATGTAGTATATGATAGGGAAAGACCTACTGTGGTAGAAACAGATAACTTATTTCAAGTACAGCAAAAAGTATTTGGCACAAAGTCAACACCTTGGGAATATGAGAATGAGGTCAGACTTGTTTTCGATAAGAATGGAGTAAAACCTATTGCGAAAAATGCCGTAACAGCAATATACTTAGGTTTAAATATTAGTTTCGAGAATCGTCAAGAGATAATTAAAACTTTTCATTCTTGTGGAATTGACATTTATCAAATAGAACGAATAGACAATCTCTATAGATTAAAGGCAACAAAACTAAAGTTTGATTTTGATTCATTTGAAATCGTTAATGTCAACAAGCGATTGTTAGTAGATAATTATATGATTTTATATGGTTCTGAAAATAAAGACAAACATTCTCTTAAAGACTTTGTTTTACGTTTTAGAAAAACATTGAAACGGCCGTCAAATATTACAATTATAGATGATATACGAGCGAAAGAGATTTTATTAAATTATAAACCTCGAAATGAAATGTCTCAATATGAAAAAGATATACAAGCTAATCATTGGATTGGATACTCTTCTTTTGATGCCCCAGAATTAGTAATGACATATCCCGATAAATAATAAACTATCGGATATGGTATTTGTTGACATATTCTATTTTTAAGTCAGGATATTTTCATTATATATTGTAAATGTTTGCAAGTATCTCCTTTTCAGTCTTGCTAAAGGAAATATTGTTTGCACGTTGGTATTCAATGTATTCCTTCTATTTCCGTTCTGTAATGGTTATCTGCGCTTTGGCTGCGGACAACTTAGACAGGGCGGAATCAAATCCGGTGCTCAAGCCGGTTCGTTTGTCATAATAGGAAAAGTAAGGATGGATGTCCTCCTTGGGATGCAGGCATTGTAACCGCGACACACGCCAGCGGACAATCCAACTGCGACGTTCATACAATTCACGTAGAAGGTCATATGTGTGCAGCACAATACGGTCGCGTGCCTGAGTGCGGTACTCGATGGAAATATACACCCATTTTTCGATTTTAAGTTCTCGTTCCGCTTTCGCGTGTTCCCTGGCATACTCTATCCAGTCATCCATCCTTTTCTGTGCCATAATCAGTTTTGTTTAATTGCAGATTGTCTTGCCTGCCACATCTTGTGTGCAACGATGACTTCCTGCCGTTCCTGCTCCAGCAACGCTTCCGTTTCGGGAGTATAGCCGAGAAAACGGATATAACCGCCGTTATACCCTGTAAGCTTGCATTGGATGCCGGCTTTCTCCAATTTGTCCATCCGTTTCTGCGCCAGTTTCGCACTTGAATAATCCTTCGGCCAAAAGTAATGCTCGCCATGTGAGCCGTAATGGTCTTCACCGAGTATCATTTCACCGGAATGCCTCCTGTGTTCGATAAAGTCAAAACGGGCTTTGCCCAATGCCTGTCTGATAGCCTTGTGCGCAGCCCCTTCCGGATGCTTGAACTCTTCAGGTCTGTCCTTCTCCTTGCAGGCAAGTTTTGGCAACTCCACTTTATACGGTTGTTTGTAGCTGCCTATTCCGAGAGTCAGGTAAAAATTGGTGTGGAAATAGTCCGTCATCGGGTCGCTGTCATCGAAGTTGTACGACATCACGAAATCGCAGACATTCAGCATCACCTCTTTCGCACGATCAGTCAAGGACTTGTCGGATGAGATATTGTAATGGTTGATATCATCATGAACCTTCCCGGATTCTTTGGTAAAAGCCTCGAAATCCGCTTTCATCAGCCGGATGTAGATGGAATGGTAGTTCTCACGTTTGACCGAGAATTTGTATCTCGGATAGGTCTCCTTGAGCCATGACCGTACCAGTTCCACGATTTCAGGGGCGTGCTGCCCCTTGTAATTGCGGCCTTTCCAACGGTATTCGTTATACACGTACTCGGTGTATTCCTTTGCCGTGGCTCCCGAATAGTCGTGTTCATACCCGGTCGAAGTCGCGGAAACATCCGGTCTGTCCTTCCAGACCTCAAAAAGCCTTTCAAACTCGGTGTTCACCTGTTGCATGATTGCAGTATCACCACCCTTGTCGGGATGGTGCTGCAATGCCAGACGGCGGTACTCCTTTTTCAAGTCCGCCAAAGAGTGTATGTTCTGAAAATAAGTCATAGCTGTAAGTTTTTATGCCCCTGCGAGGCGGTTGATAAAATATTCCCTGTAGTCAAAGTCAAGACCGAGGTTGCTACACGCCATATCAATATCATCTTCCCTTAGATCGTCCAGTTCCTGCAACTCACGCAGGTCCCGGATTTCGGAGTCCAGATACTCCTGTGCTTCTGCCTGGCCACAGTTGCATGAACTGCAAATCAGATTAATGATGTTTGTCTGCATAATATTTGATTTTCAATGTTTATACTTTTGTTCCTGAAGCGTTGGCCGTCATAAATGGAGACGGCACGCTCCACCAATAACTTGCGATTGTTTTCCGACAGGGCGGCATAGAATCGTTCCGCCGCACCGAAGATAGAATCGTTGGCAAGAGAGTTCCATTTTTCCCAGAAATGTTTGCTCATTCCGCCGAATACGATTTCGCATTCCTCCTTGCTCCAGGCATTCCACATATAGTAAAAGAAACTGGAGACCGCGTTTTCTGCTGGATAGTTCATGATTTTTCCGTTTGTGGTTCAACATCCTTTGTTTCTTCCAACTGGTGCCATACGGCATCATACATCTCGTGAAGCCAGTCTATGTTCTTTGCGCCGAGTTCAAACGGGCTGTAACACTCCACCTCATCTCCGCTTTCCTTCTCTTCGGCAATGACGGTCAGGCTGTTGTCTGTGACCCGGAGTCCTGTCTCCTTGCACTCGTATGGATCTCCGTTCTTGTTGAACCATACCACCCAGACCGGATCATAATCCTCCTCTTCGGGAAACCGTATCGCGTTCATGGCATGGTCATGGAGCAACTGCCGTATCGCCCCGATGATGTCCTCCCGCAACTTCTCGATCCTGTCTTCAAACACCAGCTTGGGGGATTTCCCGCCTTTCTGCCTTACGGAGAGGATCTGCAAGTCCGGATGGCAGTCGAAGTCCCAGTCCGTCACCTCATCGTCATCGCGTGTCGTGTGGATGTTGCCGCCCAATACCAGCCCGCAGTCTTCCGATACCATTCTTTCCGCTTCTTCGCGGTCCTCCGCCGCCACTGTGTAGGTACCCTCGAAGATGTACCTTACTTGTACATTGTACTTTGTCATAATCTTCTATTGTTTGATTGTTAACGATTTGATTCTTGTCAGGATACAATGCGTACCGCATCCCCGAAAAAGGAATTATCCACCCCATATACATGTTGGACTGAATAGTCATACTTGGATTTTTCGTCATCCAGTCGGAAACGGAAGCCGTTACAGCCCTTGACTTCCAACTTCAGGCGTATATCCTGTTTAAGTTCCATTTCAAGCAGGCTTCCGCCGCCGAATGTAGAACTGAACAGCCCGCAACAGTTGCCCTTCGGGATGATAACTTCACTCAGCGAGAACTCTGCATTGTACAGTTCGTTCAAGTTCACACGTCCGATATAGACCAGCAGGTTCGCGCCGCAACAGGAATTTATCAACTCCTCGTAGAACTGCTCGTATGAAACCTGCTCCTTGCCGTTCCGGCTTCTGCGGTTCGGGAAACGTCCGTATGTCTTGTAGCCGTGTTCCGTCAGGAGTCTCTTCACTCTCGCCGGATTGAGGTTCAGGCAGTCTACCATGTCCCCGAAGTAGGATTCCTCGTACCTGTAACCGCCCTGTGATTCAAACCAGTTGGAGTTGATGCAGTCGTAGTTGGAGAGCATCTCCACTCGGATGGGAATGTTGTCCGTGTGCCTTATCAGGTCCTTTATCACATCCGAGTCGTTGCGGCTGTAAACCTCGTCCCGGATTTCATCCTCGTGCTCATCGAAGAAGGTATCCACATCCTCTTCACCGAAATCATTGAAAACTGTACATTCCTCTTTCAATTTGGCGATTATCTCACGGACAGCCTCCCATTCGGCATCGCTGTACCACTCGTCCGCCTTTTCCCACAAATGTTCGGGGCTTTTGCTGTCAAGACATTTTTGAACCAGCCACCGATGGTTGTCAAGATTGTCATCATAATCCGTCCAAATCAGTGTATAGGACGGTTCCATCAGGGATTTGATGAAATCCAATGTCAATGTTTTCTGTTCATCCATTTCTGTTACCTGTGTACGGCAGGGTTTGTTTTCCCGTACATACCGTTATAAATGACAGAAGCGACCTTCCGGCCGCCTCCGTGTTCGTTTCATTACCCATACAGTTCCTTTACTATCCCGTCATACTTGTCCTTTTCCATTTCCGTATTCCGGTTGAAGTGGAAATGCGCCGTGTACCGGTATCCAATCCTCGGCTCTCCTCCGCACTGCTGTATCGCCAAGTCTATGTCCCAGTCAATATCACCTATGCCAAGTGATATGCTTGCGCCATATAGCAGGCACCGGGCAAGTTTCAACGCGGAATCTTTCTTGTCTTCCTTGCGGAGCCTGTCGAAAGCCATCATCGCAATCTGGCGGTTTGAAATCTTCATTATTTCCATATGCTTTCACTTTTAGAGTCAGACAATTCCGGCCAGTTGCTTGAATCGCGCAACTATTTCATCGCGTTTGCTTCGGGCAAGTTCTTTATATTTCCGACGGATGGCACAATTCTCCTCATAGGATTTGTTAAGTTCATGTTTGTATGAATCCATAACCAGTTCGGGATATTCGCAGAAAAGGGTCTTGAACGCTTTTTCCCATTTGCGTCCTTGCCATGCACCTTCTGCCACCAATGTTATGAATCCGAACATTTGTTCGTCCGTCCTGACATCCAAAGCATAGTAATAATCGGTTCTTGGCCACACGTTGTTGGAATGCTGCCAAGTTTCTATCTGCTTGGTTTTAGCATTGTATGCCATTCTTGTTATTATCTGGTGACTCATATTGATATGTTTTAGTTCATTATCGTATTATCCCTTTCCCTGTCACGGCTTGCCAGCGTTCCGAAATGGATGCTGAATATGCGCTGTTTGAAACAGAGCGGCGAGTTGTACTCCATCCGTTGCCACAACGTGAAATGGTTGTCCGAGTAGGACCACCGGAAATGTCCTGACAGGGAACCGAAAGCGGGATTGGCATTCAGTCCGACGAGCATCCTGTTCACGTCCATGATGTTGTTCGCTGTCAGGATGATGTTCAGGATTTCCACGAAGGCCATCTGTACGAATCGGTCTGTCGGCAGGACCGGCCCGAGAAAATTGATATTCATAAGCGTGTTTTTTTTAGTCGTAATTGTCATCGAATATCTCGAAGCGGGGAATGCCCGGCTCGAAATAGTTGCCCGATATGCCCGGGTAGTACAGCAAACTATCATCCCCGCTGTCCGGGCAAGGTTCGTCATTTATATAGGTCGCGTTCCCGAAAAGTTCGATATAATGCGCCACCAGCAGGTGAGGGTCTTCCGTGCCGATGTCGTGCCCGTAACGGTCACACCAGTCGAAGAAGCAATCCTTGTCGGGTTCCTCCAGTTGTTCCATCGCTTCCCTTATTTCAAAAAAGTTGGGACACAGCCATTCCCTGTTGATGAGCGAGTCCGGAATGTCCTCCCATCTCGTGTACCTGTATTCCGGGGTTTCCTCTTCCGGAAACAGCTCGGAGCAGGTACACAGGAATTCCCCCATGTCGCCGAAGTCGGCCATTTGCAGCAGGCTGTCTTTTTCCTGCCTCGTGTCTATGAGATGCTGCGTGGTCACTGCCACTTCTGCCTGATTCAAGTCCATGATATTTTTCATTACGGTTTATGATGCGGAACCGGGGATTTCATTCCACAGGCGTATAAAGGTCCGCGCCCCGGCAGTGCAGGGTTTTTCGGGGAAATACCGGAGCCTCCGGCGAGGATGATTTGCCCGAAAACCGCCTGCGGCCTGACCTTGCTCTGCCGGAAAAGGGTGCGGGCTACCTTTGCCTGTGGAATGTAATCTGCGGTTCTCATAAGTTTCTCCATTGTTTCAACTCATTATTCGCTGGCTTCCCCAGCTGATGTGTATCTTTCCCTCGCTGTCGCGTTCCCTGACCAGCAGGCTCTCGATGACGGACATGGTGACGTCGAACTCCTCGAAAATCTCGGACTGCTCCTTCACTTCTCCGGTCTTGATGAACTCGTTCAGCCGTTCTTTGGTCAATACCAGGGCCATCAGGTTCTGCTCCACAGAATCCTTGTAGGTGACATAATGCACGTCCTTCAGCTCTTTAGAGTCAAGACGTATGAAGCGGAAATAGAACTGTTCCATCTTCGGGATGTTCCATTGGAGCGATTCAAGTATCACGTCGTTGCAGGTGGGGATGTTCACCGAGCTGCTCAGGCTCTGCTGCGTGCAGACCAGTATGCCGTTTACGGTGGAGTCGAACTCCGTCACGATGCTTTGCCGTTTCTTGAAAGCCACGTCTCCCTTGACCACGAATACCGGCCTGTCGGGAAAACATTCGCGGAGACGGTTCCCGTAGAGGTCGAATGCGGCTATGGACGTGCAGCCGACGGCCACTTTGCCGGGAATCTTCCGTATCAGTCTCTCGATGTACCTTGTTTTTTTCGGAATCCCGTCACCGGAATAGCCCTCTATCAGGTGGGGGACGGAACAGGCCTTGATGAGTAGCTTGATCTGCCGCATAAGACGTAGTCCGGCATCCTTCTTCGTGTCACCCGTGCTGTTGTAATACAACTCGCAGATACGGCAGAACTCCTCGATGATGACACGGTAAACCTCGCGTTCGCCATCGGCAGGGCTGACGGTGTGTGTCCGTATCTTGTACTTCTCGCCGGCAAAGTCCCTGAACTTGCGGGTGATGACGGTCTTCCCGATAAGCTCTGCAAGTTCCTCTTTGTTATAGACATCCTGGTTCTGTTTCTCTATTCCGAACACGGTGGATTTTCCCGGACAGTGGCAGGCGCGGAAAAGTACATGCCCCCTGAAAGCAGGGAACGGCTCACCGTAATGCGGGTTGTTTTCTTCCTCTATCTCCTTGTCCCTGTTCTCGTGGTACACCCGGCTGCTCCAGCAGATCATATTTACGGAGTTGTTGTACAGCAGCTCGAACTGGCTGTACAGTTCTGCGATGTTGTTTCGGGTGGTCGTTCCGGTATCGAGTATTTTGTACTTGAACCTGCGGAAGAGTCCGAGGATATGCCTTGTGCGCTGTGACGAAGGGTTGGTTATCTCGTCCGATTCGTCAAAAACGAGGCATAGTTTTCTTGAGGAGCGTTTGACAAATTTCGTCAGCCCCCGTTTCAGTTTGCCGAGCATGGAGGTGGAGAGCACAATGAACACGCCTTCCGGTACGGTTTCAAGGTCGGCATTGTTCCGTATAATCCTGAACCTTTCCCTGTTTATGGAGAGAAATGGTATCCATGTCATGTTGGTGGCAATGGCGGGGGCCTGTATGATGACGTTCCGTACCTTGCGGAATTTGAGCAGGTATTTGGCACGGTGATAGACCGCCGCTGTCTTGCCCGATCCCTGCTGCCAGTTAAGCAGCGCGTAGCGTTTCTGCAAAACGAGGTTCAGGTCGTGCTTCTGGAGTGCGGTGAACTCGCATACGTCACCGTCCTTGTTGATGAATGTCACCCTGTCAAGGTATTCCGCCAGTTGGGTGTCCGGCTTCATGTCGGGAAACTGCCGGTTCTGGATTTCATATTGCCTGCGTTTCCTACGGATCAGCTTCTCTGCCACATGGATTTCACGCATGTTCTTTTCTGTCAGGATTTCCGGCATGGGCAGTTCGGTGCGCCCCAACACGAGGTCGTTGATGCCTGCCGCCTTGTGCGAAACCTTGTCTAACAGTCGTGGGGCGTACTGTTTCAGTTTGAACCCGTAGGAGGTCTTTACCAATGCCACTTCCTTGCGTGGCACGACATTCTGCGAGGTGATGTACCTACGGATGACGGCAAGCACTTTCTTCGGGGTAAGCTTGTTCTTTTCCCATTGCGCGACTTGTTCCCGTGTGGCGTTCTCCGGCGGTTTCTGGTTGCGGAACTTCGTGACCAGTGCTTCCGCCTTGCCGATATGTTTGTTCAACTTGGCGTGTGCCTTCAGTTCGTACATGTACTTGGCGAGCCTATACTCGAACACTTCAAGCTCTTCCTTGTCTATCCTGTTTGTCTCGCGCATCAGGTCGAAACGCAGCCTGTGTTTCATCGTCCTTGCTTCGCTGATACGGTTCTTCAATTCTTCCGCCGTTATGAATTCCTCCGCGTTGTAAGCCTGCATCTCGATATGAACCGATTTGCGCAGGAATACCATGATTTTCGTATTGAAATCGCGGACTCCGACGGAGGCAAAGGCTGACGGAGACAGTTTTGTCTGTCCGACAAAAGAAAAGTTGTTATTGATACTGGCAACCCGTGTTTTCTCCCAAAATTCACTCTGCATAAACGAGCCGGGTACTATGGCCATCAGGATTCCTGCCGGGTTGAGCACGTCGTATGCCTTGTCTATGTAGTATTCCTGTGACAGCTTGTAATCGAACTTCAGGTTGAAAGGTGGATTGCCGATGACTACATCGAAGCGTTGTTCCGGATAATACTGCCGGATGTCACATTTTTCGATATGCGCGTCCGGATAGAGGTATCGCGCCACGCTGACGGCTTTCCCGTCTATGTCGAAGCCGTAGGTGTTGTGCTGGTTGGGCAGATGATTGAAGAAATTGCCCATACCGCAACACATGTCAAGTATCATTTCGGAAGTGTTGGGAGAAAGCATCTCCACCATATCCCTGCACACTTCATGCGGGGTGAAGAACTGTCCCATCTCAAACTCCTTCTTCGCTTCGGCGTACTCGTTGTAATTGGCGAAATCGGATTGCCTGAGGTTGTGAAGCCCTCCGATGCCAGTGTAGCAGTTATAGATGCTCTCCGCCGGAATGAGGTCCTTGCCGGAGTCTATGGCGAAAAGTATCTTCTCGTTGACCTCGGCACGCATACCTTGCGGTATCTGTTGGGGAATGATGGCATACATATTCTGTCGGTTGTTTACGGTTGAAAATGAAAACACCCCGCAAGAATCGTCTTACGGGGTGCTGTGAGTTTTTTCTTCATGATCAGTTCTCTCTTAGCGTGATTTCATCAAGGCGGAGACGCTTGAAACAGTTTTCGGCAGTCGTGCTGTCCTTGAACTTGACATCTATGCGTCCGTTCTTGTAAAACCGGATTTGCTCGGCGTTGATCGTCGTGAGGTCGTACCAGCCGGAAACATCAACATTGTCAGCCTGGAAGCCGGTAATCATATTGCTTGAACCATGAATGGTGTCATCGGCACCGAACGCGATGCCTTCACAGAAGGTTTCTATGTCGCCCCGATAGTTGTAATGAATCTGGTTACGGTTGTATGACAGATAGAACTCATCAAATCTCAGAATTTCAGGGAATGTGATTTTATCTTTCTTCAGTTCCGGCTTGACCTTGCTCCAGCATGATGGACGGACTACTTTCAAGAACCTGTTCAACAGTTCCTCCTCTGCTGTTTCCCTGAAACTTTTGCCGCCAAGATGTTCTATGACAGCATCCACGTAGGTTTCATAGATTGGACGGAAGCCCATCGGAAGGGTATTTTTCTCAATTTCCGGTACGGGGACAGAGACATTATATGTCTTGTTGAAATAGGAGATGATACGGCTGGCGAAATTAGCGTTGGCATTACAGTTCTTGTCAACCATATCATTGAGGATGTCAAACGGTTTGAACTCGTTGTGCGAATAGTCGTCCCTGTCGTTATGGTAGGAATAGAAATCACGCATGGATACCTTGCCGTTCTCCTCGTAGTGGAACTTGCGTTCCTCCCGGTACTGTTCCGCTTCCTCTTTGAAGATGGCGTACCAGCGGTCTATCCGGTCGAGTGTTTTGTAAAGCATGTCCTGTTGGTTCTGACAATAGATCCGGTCTTGCTCCGTAATCTTGTCCTCGTTTTTCACCTGCACGCTCAGGATACCGGAAAGCAGGTCGGGAGCGTTGCCGGCCTTAGTTGCTGTTGTCGTTTGCATATCAGTTGGATTTTTAAGTGTTAGAAGTTCTGTGATTTGATTCGGTAGAAGCAGGTGATGTGTTTTTCCATGTCCTTGACAATCTTCACCTGTTCGGGATAAAAGTTGAGCCTCCGTTCTTCGGCCGGAGCATCAATCTTTTCCCATTCGGCGAGAGGAAGGAAGATATATTCCCGACGGAAGCACCATACCACGATGTTGTTTTCCCAGTTGCCTTTGAATACCGTTCCCTCGTAGTCCTTCAGGAATTGCTGGAACTCTTTTTCATTACTGAAAGCTGCATCAAAACCTTGATAGAGATTTCTTGCGGAGCCGCTTGTGTCTTTGGTGAGGTAGAATTTCCGGTAAGTTTCGGTAGTGAAGCTCCCATATTTGGGACTGGGTTCGGCATAGAACCATAACGGCACTTTGGCTATGAATGTCACTGCACCATTGCCACACGCGCCGCAATGTCCCCAGTCCTTGAACGCGCCTTCCGTCCATCGCAGGAACTTCATATCTTCCGGATTCACTCCGTGGAATGCCCCTCCGCTGACGCTCAGACGGATATTCCCGTCTTGTTCCCACACGAAAGGCACATACGGCTGTTCGCATATGGAAAGATGCCCATCCTTTGTATGGTGTAAATTCTCAATGAGGGCGTTTCCGTAATAATCCCCGTCTTCGGTCACATAGACCAACCTGTCTCCGATTTGCGGTGTAATCTCCGAACGTGTCCGTTCGATGAGCTCAACATAGTTGTTGGCCATATCCACATCTTCCTGCGTCAGCCCGTGCTCGTTGTCGTATGAAACATTCCATTCTTTGAGTGTTTCGATACTGTACTTTTCTTTTGTTGCCTGCTGTAACATGACAATTGATTTTTGTTAGTCCGGCTTTTCGGGGCCGGAGTTCCCGTAACTACAGGCTATAAAAGGTCGTGTCCCGTACATGCAAGGTTGGCGGGAAAAATACCGAAAGCCCTCCGGGCGAGGATGATTTTTCCACGACACCCGGAGGGCTTGACCTTGCATTGTACGAGCAGGACACGGATTACCTTTGCCTGTGAGTTAGGGGGACTCGGCTGCGGTATGGCTGTTCTGTCCGATATGGATTATTTCATAGATTTATAACGAGATTATGCCCGGAAAATTCCGGTATTCTCGGAAAAAATGCTATCTTTGCATCAAGATAAAGAGTTATTTGAAAGCATGAGGAATATAGTGATTCTGAACAGTCTGGCATTTTCTTATCCGTTGCCCGTTCTCATGCGAGTTGAATATAATTCGTTGATAGTCAAATAAAATTCCCAAAACTATCACAAATATAAAGAAACTCTGGTATGGCTTTGTAAAGCTATGCCGGAGTTTTTTGTATGTTTTTCTTTGAGGGGCATTTCATTCACTAACCACCTTCCAATATTCAGCCATCGCCATCTTCTCCGCCAGATACGCATCAATCAGGTTGGTGTGTGCCTGCGTCCACGAGAGTTGTGCGGACAACACATCTGCCATGCTGGCTTTTCCTTCATTATAAGAGAAGGTGACAAGGCCCAGATTCTCTTCGGCGAGTATCATATTCTCCTGGGCCGTCTTGACTTGCTGTTCAGTTTCCGTCAGTTTTGTGGTGGCTGCGGAGAGCTCTTCCAGAATATTGTCCGTTACATAGCTTTGTTGCAGCTTCTGTATGCCGATATAGGCTTTCTGTTGGCGGTTTGTCTTGAAGCGGGCTCCCCAACGGAAGATGGGGATGCTGACATTGACTCCTACGACGGGAGTATGAGGTACATCCTGCCCCATATAGGTGATTCCCGTATCCCAACCGGTAGCGAGGAACATGTTGACTTGTGGGTTGTAGCGGCTGAGGGCGGCATGCCGTTGCGCTTCACTGCGGGCGATGTTCACGGAGGTACTGGCATATTCTGCCCGGCGAAGCAGCACATCGTCCAGGCCCAGAGGTATGATGGAGGCAGTCGGTATATCTATTTCGGCTATGCTGTCTATGGGAGCGTCCGGTTCCGAGCCCATAAGGATATTCAGTTTTTGCAGGGCAAGGGTATGGTTTTGGCGTGCCTTGATGTACTGCAATTCGGCTTCCTTACGTCGGGTGGAAATCATCAGCAAGTCTGTGCGGCTGATGGCACCGTCATCAAAGCGGTCTTGGATGATGTCGTACTGCTGTTGTACAATATCCTGAAAGGTAGCCGCGGCTTTCAGACCGGCACGGGCGGCAGAGGCATTCCAATAGACGGCGTCACTTTGATAGTGTATCTGGTCGAGGGTCAGCTCTGTGGTAAGTTGGTCCAGTGCCTCTTCGGCTTGCGCCACTTTCTTTTGGGCTATTAGGGAACCTCCGGTATAAAGCGGCTGCGTCAAGGTGGCAAGTGCCTGATAGGTATAAGGGTGGTAGTCTCCTTTCGGACTGTTCCATTGGTCCAGATGATTGAGATTGGCGGTACCCTCGGCAGTGATGTCAATCTGGGGCAGGAAACCGGTGGAGGCAATCTTGCGTGCCTCGGTACTGGCGAATGTTTTCAGATGCTGTTGTTTCAGAATCTGGCTGTATGCTTCTACCTTGTCGCGGTATTCTTCGCGGCTCAGATATGCTTGTTGTGCCCCGGCATTCAGTCCTGAGCACAGTAATGATAGAATAAGTATATTTGTTTTCATCATTCAATTGGTAAACTGTAAATTGTTGAATGTTCTCTCACTTGATTTTATGAATGGCGCAATAAGCCACCGGCAGCACGAATAGTGTCAATGCCGAGGCTACCAGCAAACCACCCATGATGGTTGCCGCCATGCCGCCGAACATGGCGTCGAACAATAACGGCAACATTCCCAGGATAGTGGTACCCGATGCCATAGCCACCGGGACAATACGGGTGGTCGTTGCACTGATAACGGCTTCACGCGGTGCTTTTCCGGCAGCGGTTTCCGTATCAATCTGGTCCACCAGCACGATGGCATTCTTGATATTCATTCCAATCAGCCCCAGCAAGCCGAGGATGGAGAAGAAGTCGAATGATTTCCCCAATACCACCAGTCCCAGTACAATACCTATAAAGATAAGCGGCAGCATCAGCAGGATAACAATCGGCTTCCGGTAGCTGCGGAACAGAAACAGCAAGGTGACGAACATAAGGAAGAATGTCAGCGGCAGGTTAGCTGCCAGTGCGGCATTGCTTTCTGCCTGGCTTTCCTGCTCTCCGAAGTATTTCATGGTGTAACCTTCGGGCACATCAATCTCTTCTTGCACTTGCTTCCATATACGGTTGAAGGCGGCAATGGCATTCACACCGCGGCGTGGGTCGGCCTGCGCCATCATCACCATCTGCCGGTTGTAGTCTTTCACATTGGAGAACTTGTACTGGAAGTCGAACCGGCTGACGACTTGTTCCAGAGTGGTTGTTTCGCGTGCAGTGCCGAATACGGGGAGTGTACGCAAGTCGTTGATGCGGAAAGAGTCGATAGTTTTATCCTTCAACAGAACGGGAAGTACCTGGTCTCCTTCCCTGTATTCCCCAAGTGTCATGCCGTTCGTACCGATCTGGATACTCTGTGCCATGCTTTGACGGGAGATACCCAACGGTTGTGCACGCTCCTGACTGTAAACGGGATGCCATACCGGTATCTTATTGCCCCAGGAGTTGCGCACGTTGATAAGTTCGCCGTCACGGTGCATGATGTCCAGAGCCTTGTTGGTCAACATGACCAGCGTATCCGTGTTATTGCCGATGAACCCGATTTCAATGGCGGCATCTACAGCAGGAGAGAGTTTGAACAACATGGTACGGGTGATGGCATTGGGATAGTTGGCCTTCATGTAGGCATCAAGGTTCTCTTCCTGCTTCTTGGTATATTTGCTGTCCGTTACTTCCACCAGGATATTGGCGAAGTTAGGTTTGGGACCGACGGAAGTGGAGGCCAGATAGTAACGCAACGGTGTGCTGCCGAATGTGACGGATACCCGTTTCACTTCCGGCTGCTGCATCAGATGCGCTTCCACCTTTTTCATTTCGGTTTCTACTTCGCGGATGCTGTACCCGTCCGGATAGAATACATCTGCCCGAAAGTAGGGCTTGTCCAGAGAAGGGAAGAAGTTCTGGGGCATCAGCCCCATGACGATGAGGGAGAGGATGAACAGTGCTGTAATGCTTCCAAGGGTCAACGCCTTCTTGCGTATCAGTGTGCTGAGGATGGAGGCGAATTTATGGTAGAAAGGCTTGTCGTATGGGTCCTTGCTACCATCTTTAGCCTTTGCTTTCAGTATGAAGTTGCCAAATGTAGTGGTTTGTGTCAACGCCAGCACCCAACTTAATCCCAGGGAAATGGCCAACACTACGAATAGCGGTTTCACGATTTCGGCTACGGAAGAGGGAGCCAGATACAGTGGCAGAAACGAACAGATGGCAATGAACGTTGCTCCCAGCAATCCCCATTGGGGACCGGTGGCACCGTCTATCAGCGCTTTTCGGCGGTCGATGCCGCGGGCAATGGCAATTTGGGCATTATCTGTCACCACGATGGCATTGTCCACCAGCATTCCCATGGCTATGATGAATCCGGCGAGGGAGGTCCGGTTCAGACCTACGCCAAGAAACGACATAATGAGCAGTGTGCCTCCGATAGAGAATATAAGGGAAGAGCCAATCAGTACTCCTGCACGCATGCCCATCACCAGCATGATGATTACAATCACAATCAGGATGGATTCTATCAGATTGATGATGAACCCGTTGTTGGCTTCTTTGGCAATCACGTTTTCGGGATACAGACTTTCCAGTTCCAGCCCCACGGGGATGAGGGGCATGAGTTCGGCAAGCCTCCGGTCTACCAGTTCACCGGTTTTTACCACATCCTTTGTCGGGTCGGTGGAGATGCCGATACCGATGGCGCGCTTTCCGTTGACGTGCATGATATTGCCGGGAGGTTCCATGTATCCCTTTTCAATGATGGCGATGTCACCCAGCTTGACTTGTCCGCCGGAGGTAGTGATAACCTGGTTGCGGATATCATCGACAGTCGTGTAGGTACCGTTGGCCACAATGCGTAACTGTTGTTCTCCGGCGCTGATTTCACCCGTATTGATAATCTGGTTCTGCGATTGTAGCAGGCTGGCCAGCTGCTTGGGGTCGATACCCATTCCTGCCAGCTTGTTTACGGAGATGAATATATGGATGACCTCTGTCTGTGTACCGAAAAGGGCTACCTTCATCACACCGTCTGCCGTGATGACTTGTGTCTTGATTCGTTCCGCCCAGTTTCTCATTTCTTCATAAGAGAAACCGTCGTCACCCACCAGGCCGTAATAGATGCCGAAAACGTCTCCAAAATCATCCGAGACGGTCGGTACAGAAGAGCCTGCGGGCAGTTGGGGCTGTATATTGAGCACTTTACGCCGCAGTTCGTCCCACTTCTGCGGAATGGATGCGGCAGAGAGTGACGGTTGCAGTTCGAAGGTTATCTTGGAGAGTCCGTACATAGACTCTGACTTTATCTTGTAGACGCCGCTCATCGACTGTATTTCTCGGGAGATGGGTTCGGTGACGAGCCGTTCCACTTCTGCCGGCTCCGCTCCCGGGTAGCGTGTCATGATGACTGCCGACTTGATGACGAAAGGTGCGTCTTCCTTCTTTCCCAACCTGCCGAATGACAGTATACCGCCGATAAGCAGCACAGCCAGAAAGAAGTAGACTATCTTCGTGTTGTCTAATGAATATTGGGCTAGATTCATAATGAATATTTTTTAGATAAATGGGGAATGTAATGTGCCAATGTGATTAATCACATTAGTACCTTTATTGCTTCTCCTTCTGTCAGCTGGTATACTCCGGCCGTCACAACGGTTTCTCCCGGTTCCAACCCTTTAGAAATAAGCAGGTTTGCCTCTCCCGTTGGAGAATAAACGGTCACTTCGCGGCGACTGACTTTATTACCTTCCACCCCCCATACATACGTTTTCCGGTTTTCACTGTCGCCAAATACGGCGCTTAACGGTACATTCATCAGCTTTTCTTCCAGAAAGGGAGCGACATCCGATGCCAGCTTTATTTTGCATGTGAATCCCGGTTTTACGTCATAACGTGTACGGTCAAAGTGCGGGTCGTCAATTGTTATTGTCACCGGAATACCCGTCCCTGCTGTGGAGATGTCAAGATACTCTTCCAGTCTGGCATCGAAAGCCTCTGTGGGGTAGCTGTCGAACACCACCTTGAACTTTACGTCCTTGGCACGGAGCAGATAGAGATAATCATCCGGTACGGTGAACTTGATTCGTAGCTTCTGTGTATTTACCAGCTGTACAACCCCTTCTCCTGCATTGACACGCTGATAGTTCTCTACCAGCCGTTTTTCGATGGAACCCTCGAAAGGGGCTGTCAGCCGCGTATCCCGCATATTGTTGCCGGACAACTCGTAAGTGGATTTTGCTTTCTGATAGTTGGCTACGCTGATTTCGTATTCCTGCACGGAGATAGCCTGGCGGCCAAGCAGCCGTTTGTTACGTTCCACTTGTGCGGCAGCTGTTTCGTAGGCAGCCTTGTCGGCTGCATATTGCAGGGAGATGTCGCGTGGGTCGATGGCGGCAATCAGTTGCCCCTTTTTTACCCGCTGTCCCTCTACAACCGGGAGGCTGATGATTTGTCCGCTGACGCGGAAGGCAAGTCTCACATATTCCACGGCTTCCACTATTCCGGAGAAGTCTTTGCGGATAACCGACTGTGAACTGACTTGCGCAGTCTTCACCGGTCGGATAAGGGTATTGCTACCCTTTTGTTTTTGCCCGCACGACGTGATGAGCAACGCCATGACCAGGGCGAAAAGAAACATTTTTTTCATTGGTAAACAAGTATATAGTTATTCGTTCAGGTATATATAAAAACATAAAACCGGGAAAACAACCAAATGTTCTCCCGGTTATAGGATAAATGATGATTTAATGTGCCAATGTGCTAATTGGCTGCGCAATGTTTATGCTGCGCTATCACGCCGCAGGTCATTGGCACATTGGCATATTAATTTTCAATTCCGTCCCCCGTTCCAGCGTATATGGGTGTCCGTAGACTTGTATGTCCACTTTGCTGCCTGCTGTAAGCGAGATTTCGATTTCTTTTCCTACCCGTATGTGAAGTGTGTTTTTCAGATAATTCACCTTGAATGAATAGCTGTCCCATTTTTGCGGTATGACAGGGGAGAAACACAACGTCTCCTTCAGCACCTGCATACCTGCAAATCCGCGTACAATGGCCAGCCAGCTGCCGGGCATACTGGTTATGTGCAGACCTTGGTCTGCTTCGTTGTTGTAGTCGTCCAGGTCAAGCCGTGTGGCATGCAGGAAAAGCTGGTAAGCTTTTTCCACTTTGCCGATGCGTGCAGCCAGGATGGAATGGATGTGGGGAGAAAGGGAGGATTCGTGTACGGTCATCGGCTCATAGAACTCGAAATTGCGGCGGACGGTTTCCGTGTCAAAATAGAAATAATAGAGGTAAAGTCCGAGCAACACGTCACTCTGCTTGATGTAGCAAGAGCGCAGAATGCGGTCCCATGACCAATGTTGGTTGATGGGGCGTTCTTCGGCAGGAATGTTATCTGTACTTTCCAGTACTTTATCCATATAGCCGTCATTTTGGATAAAAATACCCCGTTCCTTGTCTTCCGGCAGATACATGTGTTCGATGATGTCTCTCCACCGGGCACTTTCCTTCACTTGGTCGAGATTGGTGATGCGGCGTATGTGGGCATATTCATCTGGATATTGCTGTGCCACCATTTCCAGAAAACGGAGGGTCATCTTGAGGCACTGTATACAGGAATAGTTAGTGTACCAGTTGTTGTCCACATTGTTTTCGTATTCATCCGGGCCGGTAACCCCCAGTATGACATATTTCTGTTTGGGTTGGGAGAAGGATACCCGTTGGCTCCAGAAACGGCTGACGGCAATCATTACTTCCAGGCCATATTTAGCGATATAGTCCATATTGCCCGTCAGCGCTGCATGCTGAACGATGGCATAGACAATGATATTGTTACGGTGGATTTCCTCGAAGGTTATTTCCCACTCACTGTGGCATTCCTCTCCATTGTTGGTTACCTGCGGAAACAACGCTGCACCGTCCTTGAAACCCAGTTTACGGGCGTTTTCGATGGCTTTGGGAAGCTGGTTGTACCGATATGCCAGCAAGTTCTTTGCAATCTCTTTGGGAGTGGAGAGCAGAAAAAACGGTACACAACACAGTTCCGTGTTCCAATAAGTATTTCCGCCATATTTTTCTCCGGTGAATCCTTTGGGGCCGATGTTCAGGCGCGGATCATCTCCCCGGTAAGTCTGATACAGCTGGAATATGTTGTACCGGATACCTTGTTGCGCTTCCGGGTCCCCTTCGATGACGACATCCGTTTCGTCCCAGATTTCCTGCCAGGCCCTTCGATGCTCTTCTACCAGCGTATTCCAGCCTATGCTCTTGGCTTCGCGTGCCTCGGTCATGGAGTGCTCCACCAATTCACTCCGTTCGTGGTAAAGAGAAGAAGCGATGGCGGTGTATTTGATGAGTGTCACGTTGTCTCCGGGTTTTACGTCGGCACCTACGCTGAAACCGGTCTGCTTTTCCTTTTCTATCCGTATGGGGTTGGCAGTGGTTTCCTTGTTGTTTTTGAAGAATTGGTAAGTCATGGCGTAGCACACTTGTGCATCTTCCCGGCGGGTCTGTGTCCAGAGATAGGCACAGCTGCTGGTAGAACCGGAACGCAGTATGTTCCATATTTTCAGGTTTGGCAGGTCGGCATCGTCTACTATATTCCCGTCAAGGATGGGCACGAGTGAGATTCTGCCGGTATAGTTGATGGAAGACACGCTGTACTTGATGAGACAGAGGTTGGGTCTTGCCATATTTGTGATATGCTCTACATGGATGCGGAGCTGGTTTCCACGAGGAGACGTCACCTCCATGTCCCGGTAGGAGATACCTTCCTTCATATCCAGGCGGCGGTTGAAGCTGTCGACATCCCAGCCTGCCAAATCGAGTTCCTCATCGATGAGGCGCAGGTTGATGCGGCTCCAGTCGGCAGCCTTGGGTATACGGGTGTAATATGGTGGAAATCCGTTCTTCCACCATCCTACGCGGGTTTTGTCCAGGAAAGTGATGCCGGCCACAAATGAACCACGGTAACTGTCACTGCTGTAAGGCTCCTCAAAATACCCTCGTTGCCCGAAACGTCCGTTTCCGAGGCTGAATATACTTTCCGACATCCGTTGACGGTCGGGGTGGAATTGGTCTTCGATGATGTTCCATTCATCGGTCTTGAGGTATTTTTTCATGGCGACGTGTTTTCTGTAGTTATCGCCGTAAAGATACGCAATATGCGGAAATAAAAGAGAAGAGTGAGGACAAAAATAGTGAAAGGGGAAGGGAGGGGATTAAAAAAGATAATATAGCACACAGATGACACAGATAAGGCAGATGAACATGGATAAGTTTGTCTAATAATCCATGTTCATCTGCCTTATCTGTGTCATCTGTGTGCAGAAGTAGGAGCTTGGTTCTATTTCTCTCCCTTAGTCTCTTTAATTAAATATACACAGAAAGCACCTATTATCAGCATCACTCCTGCCAATACAAGCATATTGATTTCGGGGGGCAGTACTCCTTTGGGAGTAAACAAGGACAGAATACTGCCGCCCAAAGCTGCCGCAATAATCTGTGGAATACAGATGGTACCATTGAAAAGACCTAAGTAGGTACCCATATGTCCTCCGCTCAGTGCATTGGTCAAGATGGTGAACGGCAGTGCCAGCATGGCAGCCCATGCACAACCTATCAGCAGGAAGGAAATGAACAACATATACGGATTGTGCATAAAATAGGTGGAAATGAAACCTATACCTCCCAGAACAAGGCTGAGTGAGTAGACGCGGCGGCGGTCCTTGAACATCGGTATGCAGATGGCCCAAAGCACAGAGCCGATGGCTTGCACGGCAAACAGTACGCCTACCCAGTCGGCGGCATTCTGATATTGCAGGCTCTTGGTGTCGAGTACTACTTTGGTCACACCATCTACCAGGTGCTCTACTGTAGGAGCGTCAAAAGCATTGGCAGCGATGCTGCCGTTGGTATAGGTCCACATGAACATAAAGGCAAACCAGCAGAAGAATTGTACCAGTCCGATAGTCCAGAATGCTTTCGGAGCCTTGATGAGCAGCTTCAGCATGTTGGTCTTTTCATGTTCCTCTTCTTCGGTGATGCCGTGATACTCTGCATATTCGGCAGGCGGCATCTCTTTTACTTTGACCGAAGTGTAGATAACGCAGAAGATAAGGATGGCTGCTCCGATGTAGAATGAGTAAATCACCGAGTCGGGGATTACTCCTTGGGGAGCTGTATTGCTGATGCCAATCCATGCAAAGATGAACGGGAAGAGATAGCCTACCAGGCTGCCTGCATTGCAGAGAAAACTCTGGATGGAGTAGGCGAGCCCTTTTTGTTTCTCATTCACCATGTCACCCACCATCATTTTGAAGGGTTGCATGGCCATATTGATGGAGGTGTCGAGGAACATCAGCGATACCAGTCCGAAAATCATGGCTGTACTTACTGCCATGCCGAAGCTTCCGGCATTGGGTAGCAGGCACATGACGAGTACGGCCACCAACGAACCTATAAACAGATAAGGGATGCGCCGTCCGAAGCGTGTCCAGGTCTTGTCACTGGCGGCTCCCACAATGGGTTGTACAATGATACCTGCCAACGGCGGTAATATCCAGAAATAACTCAAATTATGCGGGTCTGCACCCAAAGTGGAAAAGATACGGCTGATGTTTGCACTCTGCAAAGCATATGCAATCTGTACGCCGAAAAAACCAAAGCTGATGTTCCACAGCTTCCAGAAACTTAAATCGGGTTTTACTTTCATGATGGTTTAATATGTTTTATTATTTCGTAGTTCCTCTTATCACCAGATTGGTACGTACTATCTTGTTGTTGCTTTTCTCTTCTCCCTCCAGCTTTCCGGTCAGAATGCTGAAAGCGCTTTTACCTACTTCCTCGCCATGCTGCTCCACGGTAGTCAGCTTCGGGTCGGTGCTTTGCGCAATGGCTCCGTCGGTGAATCCGCAGATGGATACTTCATCGGGAACTTTTACGCCGACCAGTTTGCAGGCATACAGTATGCCCGAAGCTGTCTCGTCGTTGATGGCAAAGAAACCGTCAGGGCGGTCTTCGCTTTCCAGCAGGTCGGGAGTGATGGAGATGGCACGTTCACGGGTGTCGCACAACAGAATCATGCTGTCGTCCACCGGAATTTTATACTTCTTCATGGCATCCAGGTAGCCGTTCCGGCGATTTTTGGTAATCTCCAGGTGGGGAGCCGCACCATAGAAAAGGATACGCTTGCATCCGGTCTGTATCATGTATTCCACGGCGGCAAAGGAGCCGGCATAATCGTCCACCACCACTCGCTCGGTTTTCAGCCCCGTGCAGATACGATCGTAAAAGACGATGGGAATATCGTTGTTCAGTAGCTCCTGGTAATGGTCGTATTGGGAAGTGTCCTTGGCAAGTGAAGCGATGACTCCGCAGACACGGGCGGCAAGGAAAGAATGCACAATCTTCACTTCCTGCTCGTACGATTCGCTGCTCTGCGCCACTATGATATTATATCCGGCATTTGCCGCCGCTTTCTCAATTCCGCTCAATACGCAGGAAAAGAAGTGGTGTACCAGTTGGGGGACAATGACGCCGATGGTATTGCTGCGGCTTGCGCGGAGATTTACGGCCAGTACATTGGGCTTGTAGTTATGTTCGCGCGCATAGGCATGGACAAGGTCACGAGTTTCCTTGCTGATGTCCGGATTGTCTTTCAGCGCTCTTGACACGGTGGAAGGGGAGACATTCAGCGCCCGGGCAATATCCTTGATGGTAATCTGCGGTTTATTCATGGTATAGTTTTGAGGACAAAGATAAGGTAAACTTCCCTAATCCGATTGCAAAAATAACGTAATATGGTAAATTGTGCTTATTCGTTGAGGTTTATCGGGTTGTAAGTTTGTGCAAACGATTGCGGTTTCTTATCTTTGTCCGGACCTTTAATGAATATAACCTTGAGTATGTACAAATATATTCTTTTTGTTTTTATACTTTTACAGACTGTCCTTCCTTGCCATATGTGGGCACAGAAGCCCGATTACCGGTTGTTTCAGAATATCAGTTTAGGGACAGAGGCATCTGTCATCAGCTGTTTTCTGCAAGATACACAAGGACTGATATGGATAGGTTCGGATAAAGGTCTGTTCAGCTATGACGGCTATTCCACCCAACCGCATTTCATTTTTGGCGAACGTAGCAATACGCGTATTTATTGCGGAGAAGTAGTAGACAGTACCTATCTTTATCTGGGAGCAGACAACGGGTTATTGATATACAATTACCGGACAGATACTTATGAGGAACCGGGAATTGATTTTCCGACGGACATCCGTACACTGGTGATGTACGATGGGTTGCTGTGGTTGGGCACACTGAACGGGCTGTATACGTATCATCCACAGACCCGTGAGATTTCTTCCGTAAAAGAAGGTATCCCTCATCAGACAATTTACTCTCTTATCCATTCTTCAGACCATCAGCTTTACATTGGTACCTATAATGGCTGTTGCCGCTATACATCCGTTACCGGACGTTTTGAAATGATAGAACTACCTGCTAGCAGGAATAAAAGTAATCTGTTTGTAAACTCTTTGTTGGAAGATGCGGTGAGGAAATGTATTTGGATAGGTACGGAAGGATGTCTTTTCAAATATACTCCTGCCGACGGGCAAATACAGAGAATTGATGCTTTTCATGACAATTCTGTCAAATCAATGGCTTTGGATGGATATGGGCAATTGTTGGTGGGGACAGACAATGGACTGTACATATACGGAGAAGATTCACCTTTACAGCATATCGTGCATGATTCGCGGAACCTCCAGTCACTGTCCAACAACATTGTATGGACTGTTTATGCGGATTGTGAACGGAATATCTGGCTGGGGACGGACTATGGCATATCCATGGCACGTTGTAAAGAGACATTACGCTATGTTCCCATATCGCGGATTACCGGGACGGGGGAAGGAAACCAGTTTTATTCCATGTTGCGTGATGTGCATGGTAATTTTTGGTTTGGGGGAACAAATGGACTTATCCGTTTCACGTTTTCTGAGAAGGAAAGGCCGGAAGGCCGGGTGCCGGGAAAGGGCAGGGATGTTACCTGGTACAAGATGGGAGATAAGAATTTTCCTTTGACCCATAACCGGGTACGACAGTTGTATGAAGACCGGGACGGATACCTTTGGGTGGCAACAGACGGGAGCATCAGCCGCTATGATGAGGAAAGCCGCCAGTTTATACCTTATAGTATAGTAGACAGTACCCGTCGCTACAATACTAACTGGGCATATGGTCTTTTCGAAGACAAGAATGGAAAGTTATGGGTAGCTACTTGTTTGGGCGGTATTTTTGTCGTGGACAAACATAAACTGCTGCATGCCTCTACACACCCATATGTAGCCGAAGGAACCTATTCCATACACAATGGTTTGTCGGGTATGTTCATCAACCAGATGGTTCCCGACAGTGAAGGAAATGCACTGGCCCTGCTCAGTAGTGCCAACAGTGTTGAGAAAATAAATTCTTCTACCAATAATATTACCCATATTGCTTCAGGAGAGTTCAAGGAGGGGCAAAGGCCCAATTTTGTCTTGTGTGCCGAGGATGGTTGTATTTGGATTGGCTTTCCCGGTGGAGTAATGCGTGTGGAGCCTTCGGATAATAGGGTAAAGGTTTTGCCGTTCGATGCTTTCAATCATTATGAAGTGCTTTCCATGATAGAGGCTGAAGGAAAGATATGGATATCCACTACTGACGGATTTTGGGTGGCAGACCAGCGGACATTGGAAGTGCGACGCCTGAGTATTGCCGACAAACGTTTTACCAGCTTGTTCTTTGATAGGAAAGAGGGTGAACTATACTTGGGCACAGCGGATGGCTTTGCCATTTCCTCCCCGGATGCATTGCTGGCGGAACATCCGGAACGCCCGTTATTGCTGACAGCCCTTTATGTGAATAACCGGCTTTATTTGCCCGGTTCGGAGAAAAACTGCCGGAGCATCCGTCTTATGGAACAGATAAACTTGGAGTACAACCAGAATAATCTTGCTTTTGAACTGTCGGATTTGCCTTACTCGCTGGAGGAGAAAAGCAGGATTGTATATCGTCTGGAAGGGGTAGAGCGTGAGTGGACTCTTCTGGCTCCCAATACCAACCGCATCATTTATAATAATCTGGATTATGGAAACTATCGGTTAATGGCAAGTAAGCTGGATTCCTATGGCAAACCCTTTGAACAAATATATAGTCTGGATGTCCATATCCTTCCACCATGGTACTATACTTCGTGGGCGAAGGCATTTTATATGCTGTTATGCTGCGCTTTGATTGTTTGGACCATTCACTTTTTCCGTGTGAAAAACCGCTTGAAGCTGGAACATTTGGAAAAGGAGAAGATTTTGGAACAGTCGCGTGCCAAACTGGAATTCTTTACCAATCTTTCCCATGACCTCAAGACACCTTTAAGTATGATTATTGCCCCTATCAGCAGGATGTTGCCGGAAATTAGGAATCAGCAGGAGAAGAAGCAGCTCGAATTGGTTCAGCGCAATGCCATGAAACTGAATTCATTGATTCATCAAGGGCTGGACTTGAACCGGGTGGATAGCGGCAATAGGACTTTATTGATTTTATCACAGATAGAACTGGTCTCTTTTGCACGTGATTTGCTTGCACTCTATACAGAAGGAAAAATGAAGGAAAAACAGCTCGCTTGTGAATTTCGGACGAATCGGGAACAACTATACATTCAGATGGATGCCATCAAGTTGGAGTCTGTTTTGGATAATCTGCTTTCCAATGCTGTAAAATATACGCCGGAAGGCGGAACCGTTACTCTTTCTTTGGATGCTCCCGAAGGTGGGAGGGAGGTGTATATTTCTGTGGCAGATACCGGTACCGGAATACCAGTTCAGGACCAACCGTATATTTTCCAGCGTTTCTTCCAATCATCCAAGACTGCGGGAAAAAATGAGGGAACTGGAATCGGACTTTATTTGGTGAAAACCTATACGGAATTGCATGGTGGCAATGTTCGGCTGATGTCAGAGGAGAATGTTGGTACTACGGTAACCCTGACTTTGCCGGTTGTGAATCAAGAGCAGACAGCTCCGGTAGGGGTACCTGATTCATCACCGGATATTCTTTCACCGGATGCTCCTCTTGTATTGATTGTAGATGATAATGCGGAAGTGGCGGAATTCATTTACCAGATTCTGCATGCCAAATATCGCTGTCGTGTGGCAGAAAATGGCAAATCCGGATTGGAGCTTGTCATGGAATTGCTGCCCGATTTGATTGTTTCGGATGTAATGATGCCTGTAATGGATGGGTTAGAGATGGTACGGCGTTTGAAAAAACATATCCCTACATCCACCATCCCGATCATTCTGCTGACGGCTAAGAGTGATAAGGAGACAGAACTTGAGAGTATACAGTTACACGTTGATACCTTCATAGCCAAACCTTTCGAGCCGGATATCCTGCTCTTGCGGGTAGAGCAGTTACTCTCCAGCAAGCAGACTCATGAGGCCAAGGCGCGTATGGAGGTACTTGCTACTCCGAAAGCGATAGAGGCCGTTTCGTATGACGAGAAATTTCTGGCAAATGTCACCCGCTTGATAGAAGAGCATATTTCGGATTCCGAGCTGAATGTGAATACTCTTTGTGACTGGGCGGCGACCAACAACAAGCAGATGTACCGCAAACTGAAACAGCTGACGGGAATGACCCCTGTGGAATATATCAAGTCCATCCGCATGAAAAAAGCAGCCATGTTGTTGCAGCAGAAAAAGTTTACAGTGGCAGAGGTAATGTATATGGTAGGCTTTTCCAATCACTCTTATTTTTCTAAATGTTTTCAGGCAGAGTTCGGACTTCCCCCTAAACAATACGCGGCAGAATAATGCCGCTTTTACAAGGACAAACCCTCATCAGAATATATCTGGTGAGGGTTTGTCCTTTTTTTATCCTCTTATGTCCGATATCTGCTTTCGGGGAAAATGATGTTGCTCTAAATTTGCCGGTGAAAGGCAAGACTTGAATTTGATAGCGGAAGAATAGACTCCTGGTTACAGATACTTTCTTACGTACAAATATACAGATAATTGATATTGTTAACTTTAATTTATTGAATGCATGAAGCAAGTTAATCTTAGAATCTATCGGATGATTCTGCCCTTAATCCTAGGGCTATTCTTGTCAGTAGGCACTTATGCACAAAGCATCACTGTGAAAGGGCATGTTAAAGATGCCCTGGGTGGAGTGATAGGTGCAAGTGTAGTAGAAAAAGGAAATACCACAAACGGGACTATCACCGATCTTGACGGTAATTTTTCACTGAATGTACCCAAAGGTTCTACTTTGGTAGTTTCTTTTATCGGTTATAAGACTCAGGAGGTGGTTGCAGCTTCCAGTGTAGTCGTGACCCTGCAGGAAGACAGTGAATTGTTGGATGAGGTTGTGGTCATCGGTTACGGTGTGGCTAGGAAAAATGATTTGACCGGGTCTGTAACGGCAATTAAACCGGATGAAATGAACAAGGGGCTGACGACATCTGCCCAAGACATGATGCAAGGCAAGATTGCCGGTGTCAGTGTTGTTAACAATGGTGGTGAGCCGGGTGGCAGTGCCACTATTCGTATCCGTGGCGGTTCTTCATTGAATGCCAGTAATGACCCGTTGATTGTAATTGACGGACTTGCCATGGATAATTATGGAGTGCAAGGAATGTCCAATCCATTGGCTTTGGTGAATCCGGCTGATATAGAGAGTTTTACTGTGTTGAAAGATGCTTCGGCTACAGCTATTTATGGTTCCCGTGCCTCCAATGGCGTTATCCTGATTACTACTAAGAAAGGACAGAGTAACTCTAAACCCCGTATTTCTTATAATGGTAATGTGTCCGTCAGCATGGTTACGGACAAACTGGATGTACTGAATGCCAAAGAGTTCATGAAACTTGTACAGAACACATATGGTTATTCTGATGAAGAGTTTCTGGCGAGTGCGGAATATCAGGCATTAGGATATATGAATGCTCAGGGCGAGCATCTTTTTGCCGATACCGACTGGCAGGACGAGATTTATCGTACGGCAGTCAGTACCGACCATAATATCACTGTTTCCGGTGGATTGAAAAATATGCCTTATCGTGTTTCCCTGGGCTACACCAATCAGCAAGGTATCCTGAAAACATCAAGTTTTGAGCGTTATACGGCCAGTGTGAATCTTTCCCCTTCTCTTTTTGATGAGCATTTGAAGGTTAACTTCAACGCAAAGGGCATGTATTCTGTGACAAGCTATGCCAATACCGATGCCATTGGAGCTGCCACTTCAATGGACCCTACCAAGCCGGTTTATGGCGGGACGGAATTTTATGATAAAAACTTTGGTGGATATTGGGAATGGCCCGAAGCAGTAGACTGGAAAGATTCTGAATGGGGATACAACATCAATACTTTGGCTACGGCCAATCCCGTCGGGATGCTGAATAACCGTTCGGATAAAGGAAAGTCAAAAGTGCTGATGGGGAACATTGAACTGGATTATAAGATTCATGGTTTCGAGGATTTGCATTTGCATGTTAATGGTGGTATGGATGTGGCAAGCGGCAAGTCCAACAAGAATTACAACCGTTTTGACCTTGACAATTATTATTATGGACGTGTCGGTTGGAATACACAAGATACATACAATTTGTCATTGAACATGTATGCACAGTACATGAAGGACTTCGGGAAAGCGCACCATTTTGATATCATGGCCGGTTATGAATGGCAGCATTTCCACAAAGAGACAGATTACTATTATTATGGAACTTACCCTGATACGAACCTTGAACATGCCGGTGAAATCTATAATCCGTCAGAAAATACACTCTACAAGACGGAGAACTATCTGGTTTCTTTCTTTGGCCGTATGAACTATTCTTTACTCGACCGTTATCTGCTGACCTTCACCTTGCGTGATGATGGCTCTTCCCGTTTCTCTAAAAAGAACCGTTGGGGATTGTTCCCGTCCGTTGCATTGGCATGGAAGGTGAAAGAGGAGGGTTTCTTGAAAGATGTGGATGCTGTTTCCGATTTCAAGTTTCGTGCAGGTTATGGTATCACCGGACAGCAGGAAGGCATTGGCGATTATACCTATTTTGCTTCATATACCCCCAATTCGGAAGGAGCATATTATCCAGTTTTGGGTAATGGCATCACTTACCGTCCGGATGCCTATAATAATGACTTGACCTGGGAAAAGACCACTACTTATAACATTGGGGTTGATTTGGGATTCCTGGACAACAGAATCACTGCCAATTTTGATTATTACTATCGCAAGACGAAGGATTTGATTAATGATGTTTATGTAGCTGCCGGTTCCAATTTCAAGAATAAGGTGACGAGCAATATCGGTTCACTGCATAATAAGGGTTTTGAATTTGCAGTGACATGGAGAGCCATTCAGCAGAAGGATTGGCGTTGGGAGTTGGGATTCAATCTGACACACAACACTAATGAAATAGACGAGCTGGTGAAGAGTACAGGTGACAAATACATCATTCGTCATGGAGGAATTGCCGTTGGTGATAGTGGTTCCAATGGAATCAAGGGATATTCCGTAGGCGAAGCTGTCTCTGCCTTCTACACCTATCAGCAAGTCTATGATGAGAAAGGCCAGCCGATAGAGGGCGAATTCGTAGACCGTGACAATAATGGCATCATCAATGACAACGACCGTTATTTCTATAAGAAATCAGACCCGGACGTATTGATGGGACTTTCCTCGAAATTGATTTATAAAAATTGGGATTTTAGTTTCTCGCTGCGTGCTAGTCTGGGTAATTATGCTTATAATGCTGTTGAATGTAGCCGTTCTGATTTGTCGGTTACCGGTATTTATTCGGGCAATGCATGGCACAATGTGCCTCAGATGTCACTGGCCAAGAACTGGAAGAAAGTGGATGCCCTGGATGCCCTTTCTGATTATTTCATCCAGAATGCCTCTTTCTTGAAGTGTGACAACATTACGCTGGGCTATTCTTTCGACAAATTGTTCGGGCAGAAAATCAGCGGGCGTGCTTATCTCACGGCCCAGAATGTGTTTACGATAACCAAGTACAAAGGTCTGGATCCTGAAATCAACGGTGGATATGATGGCAGTATCTATCCTCGTCCTCTGGTGGGAATTTTCGGACTCAGCCTTAATTTTTAATCCTTTAAAACTAAGAATAGTATGAAATTCAACAATATGAAATCATTAATTCCGGTTGCTGCCTTTACACTTATGATAGGGTTTTCGTCTTGTGTGGGAGATTTGGATGTAAAGCCTATCAATCCGCAGCAAACCATGACTTTGGATCAAAATGCTCTTTTTAACAAGATATATGCAAGTTTCTGTTTGACCGGACAGACCGGCCCGAGCGGTAATGCGGATATTGACGACATGGACGAAGGACGTTCAGAGTTTTTCCGCATGGCATGGAACCTGAATGAGCTCACTACGGATGAGGCACACTGGATATGGCTCACAGATACCGGTATGGATGAAATGCTCCACAATTCTTATGGAGCGAGTGCCGCATTCTCTATCGGACTATATTATCGTCTTTATTTTACTGTCACGTTGTGTAACTTTTTCTTGGAGCAGATTCCGGATGATGGCGGGACGTCTTCCATGCAACGTGCGGAAGTCCGTTTTATCCGTGCTTTACAGTATTATTACATCATGGACTTGTATGGTAACGCAGCATTTACGGAAGAAGTCTCTTCTGAATTGGCAGAACGCTATACACGTACCCAGTATTTCGATTATATTGAGAAAGAACTGAAAGAGTGTGAGGCTGATATGGCAGAACCGGGACAGAATACTTATGGGCGTGTTGACAAGGTAGCTGCATGGAATTTGCTGGCCCGTCTCTACTTGAATGCTGAGGTTTATACCGGTACTGCCCAGTGGCAGAATGCCATGGATTACGCAGAAAAGGTGATAAACAACGGGTATTATCATCTGTGTACGGAGGGAGCTACCAATCCGGTGACTGGTGAGGTTTATTCCGCCTATCAGATGCTTTTCCTGGCAGACAACAATACGAATGGGGCACAGTATGAAAACATTTTTCCGATACTCTTTGACGGGGTTACTACAAAAAGCTATGGTGGGATGAATTTTCTGGTTCTTGCCACTTATAATTCAACAATGGATGTTACGATTCCTTCCGGCACGAATTGCAGCTGGGGAAAGTGCGCCCGGGTCCGCAAGCAATTGCTTGACAAGTTCTATACGGCAACTCCTCCTTCGGGAAAGACGGTTGCGGAAATGACAGCTCCGGCCAATGATGACCGTGCTCTTTTCTATGGTGACGGCTTTTCCGCTTCCATTAAAGACGAAACGGATGCGACTGCAGGTTTTGCATGTGTGAAGTTTCGTAATGTCCGTTCGGATGGACAATCCAATCAGGTGGTCGATTATGTAAATGCGGACCTTCCTTTTTTCCGTGTTGCTGAGGCTTATTTGATTTATGCAGAAGCTTCTACCCGTTTGAACGGGTCTAATACGGATGCAAAGGAGAAAATCAATGAACTTCGTTCCCGTGCCAATGCTGCCCAGAAGAATCTATATACGTTGGATGATATTTGTGATGAGTGGGCGAGAGAATTCTGGTTTGAAGGCCGCCGCCGCATGGATTTGATACGGTTCAATAAATATGCCGGTCAGGCATCCTATAAATGGGAATGGATGGGAGGCACTTATGAAGGTGCGCAATTCAGCAATATCAGAGCGATTTTTGCGCTTCCTGAAAACGATTTGGCGAACAATTCCAACTTAATTCAGAATCCGGGTTATTAATCAAAAAAAGAACAGAATATGAAAAGATATTTATTCACTTTGTTGTTGGCGGGATTGGCGATGTTCACTGCATGTACAGATGATAGAGACTCCAATCCGACAGTACAGCAACCCAGTACTTTCGAACTGAATATGCCTGCCTTAGGAGGCGGTGTATATGACTTGGCTAACACAGACTCCATTAGGTTGACCTATGAACAACCAGACTATGGTTATACGGCTCCCGTCAAGTATTATGCGCAGATTTCTGTCTCCGGTACCTGGAATGACGCCACTTCTGCAGAAGCGGATGACGCTACATATATCGAAATGGACGGCTCTGTCACAGTATGTGAGTTTGGTGCGGCGGCTGATTTGGTGAACAAAGCTATCATGAAATTGGGCAATTATACTGACCCGAGCCAACTGCCTGCTGAAGGGATATCCTTGTACGTGAGAATGAGGGCAAGGCTGAATGCCGGTTACGAGTGCTATTCAAATGTCATAGAACTTTCTGTTGCTCCCTATTATGTAGCTTTGGTATCAGCTGCTCCGGAACTGTGGTACTTGATTGGAAGCTGTATCGGTGATGGTTCTTGGGGAAGCGAAGTAGGTACGGGAGTCATTCCATTGTCACCGGTGGAAGGTGCCAAGTATGATGATGTTACGGGTAAGGGAGAATTGACCTATACCGGTTACTTCCCGTCCGACAAAGGTTTCAAGATTGTAAGGGTGCCCGGTGAGTGGGATGACCAGTGGGGAGCTGATGGAGGTGACTTCAACAAACCGCGTCTCAAGGATGCCGATGGTGAGGGAAGTGATTTTTATGTTCCTGCCAGTGGATATTATAAGATTTCCTTGAACACGAAAGAGAACACTCTCTCCATCGTTGCCACTGATGAACCGAAAAATGTTTATGATGGATTATTGATTTCCGGTGACTTCAACGGTTGGGGTACTGATACGAAGATGATTCCCGTAAATACGGTTGAAGGTGTGGTCAATCATGTCTGGAAGTATGAGTTGGATGCGACAAGTGGAGATACCACGGCAAAATTCTTATATGCTGGATGGACCCCCAACTGGGGAGCTTCCACTTTCCCATATGGATTCGGAGTGAACGGAGGTGCCAATATTCCGGTAGTTGCCGGCAAATACGTAGCTATCCTGAATGACATTGACGGTTATTATCATTTCTTCAGCAAATAATTAATGAAATAATAAGGTAAGATTCGATATGAAGAAAAAAGTATTGTTTTCAGGAATTCTGCTGGCTTTCCAAGTTTTGTTGGGGCATGCCCAGCAGCGTCTTTTGGGGGGAGATATTTCTTTGCTCCCCTCTTACGAGGCGGCAGGAACTGTATATAGAAATGCAGTTGGAGAGCCGGTTGCTCCCCTTGACTTTTTCAAGGAACAAGGTTGGAATGCTGTTCGTGTACGGCTTTTCGTTGAGCCTTCCAAAGCCTCCGCGGAGCATAAGGGAGAAGGAGTATGCCAGGATTTGGATTACGTAACCAAATTCGGACAACGGATAAAGGATATGGGTTATCAGTTCATGCTCGACTTTCATTATTCCGATACATGGGCTGACCCGGGGAAACAGTTCATGCCGGACTGTTGGCTGGATGCCGAAACGGCCTCATTGCCTGACAGTGTGTACCGATACACTAAAAACACCCTTCGGTCTATGGTGGAAGCCGGTGCATGTCCCGATTTGATACAAGTAGGAAATGAGATAACGAATGGGATGATGTGGCCTGCTGCCAAAGTCGATCCGTTGGGAAGTGATAACTGGGATTTGTTAGTGAGACTTTTGGAAAGTGGCGCCAGGGCTTGCCGTGAAGTCTGTCCCAAAGCAAAGATAATTATCCATACCGAGAAAGCCGGCGAATGGAATAAAACCAAGACCTACTACAATCGTCTGCAGCAGCTTGATTATGATATTATCGGACTCAGTTATTATCCTATGTGGCACAAGGCGGTGGGGGTACTTGCCGCTACGCTCGATTCTTTGGCAGTCCACTTCCCGAATAAGGAGGTGATGATAGTGGAGACTGCAGCTTATTATTCGCACGAGAATGACAGATGGGCAAAAAGTGCGGACGAATATTCCGAGTTTTATCCGGTCAGTGCAGAAGGGCAACGTATCTTCACTCGTGAGCTGGTAGCTGAACTGCGCCGTCATGCCAATGTAACCGGGCTGTTCTGGTGGTTTCCCGAGGAGAATGCCAGTGGCAATACTGTGACGGAGGGATGGTTGAACCGTGGACTCTTTGATAACCATACGGGAAAGGTGCTTCCGGCAATGGAAGAGCTCAGACGGTTTGTACAGCCGATTGACCGTTGATTTCAAATTATTGGGAACCTCATCCCTTAGTAAATGTGCTAAATTATTATATTTGCGGAAATAATTAAGATAACGCCATGAAACACATGAAGTTTTTGACTTTCTTTTTTTGTATTGCCTTTGCTGTATTTGCATGCAGCAGCAATAATGAGACAGACCCCAACGCAGGTGGACTTCCCGATAAGGAAGAGCCTCTTACTACGGACTTTGCTAAAGGTGCCGACATAGGCTGGTGCACCGAATATGAATCCAAAGGATACGACTTCTACAATGCTAAAGGCGAGAAGCGTGAATGCACGGCTTTGATGAAGGAGCTGGGACTCAATGCCATCCGCATCCGTGTATGGGTAGACCCGAGCGACAACTGGTGCAATACTGCCGACGTGGTGGTGAAGGCCCAAAGAGCCAAAGCGCTGAATATGGATGTGATGATAGATTTCCACTACAGTGACTGGTGGGTAGACCCCGCCCAGCAGAATAAACCTGCCGCATGGGTTGGTAAGAATCTGGCGGACTTGAAGAAAGCTCTCAGCGACCATACGGTGAGTGTGCTTCGGGAACTGAAGGCGGTCGGTGTCACTCCCAAATGGGTGCAAGTGGGCAATGAAATCCGTCCGGGCATGCTGTGGGATAAAGACAAGGCTTTGAGCGGCGCATCCTATGACGTGAAGGAATCCGACTTGAAAGATGCTCCGGCAAACGCTTCTTCCGAGGTGGTATATCCCATGAATTGGGCCAATCTCGGCGCATTTATCACTACCGGATATGATGCCGTGAAGTCGGTCTGCCCCGATGCCATCGTCATTGTTCACCTGGACAACGGATGGGACAATGGTTTGTTCAACTGGTTTTTCGACGAACTGAAGAAGAACGGAGGCAAGTGGGATATGATAGGTATGTCACTCTATCCTTACTGGTCGCGCGATGCCAAGCCGGAATATACAGCGGCTGATGCCGTTATTACGGACTGCATCAAAAATATCAAAGCGGTAAGTGCGAAGTATAACTGTGATGTGATGGTGGTGGAAACCGGTATGGAGTGTGCCGACGACAAAGGGAACCTGGCAAGTGCTTCCGTACTGGCAGAAGGGAAACGCCAACTGGCCCGTGTCCTGAAAGAGTGCAAAGAGAATACTGACGGACGCTGCAAGGGTGTGTTCTACTGGGAACCGGAATGCAGGCCGAACCAATATCGGCTGGGGGCATTCACTGAAGACGGCCGCCCCACTGTGATAATGGATGCTTTTAAATAATTATATTAACAAAATCTTTTAAAGAAGAATGAGAAAGACAATACTTATCTTTTCCTGCTGCGCCTTTTTTGCCTTGGCGGCAATGGCGCAGCGTACAGAAGCATTGTTGGAAAAGAACTGGAAGTTCACCAAGGGAGATGTTCCCGAAGCAACACAAACAAATTTCGACGACAGTAAGTGGGAAACAGTGACCATTCCTCATGATTGGGCCATCTTTGGTCCGTTCGACCGCAACAACGATTTGCAGGAGGTAGCGGTTACGCAAGACCTTGAAAAGCAAGCTTCCGTAAAGACCGGGCGTACCGGAGGGTTGCCTTATGTGGGTGTCGGTTGGTATCGTACGGCTTTTGATGCTCCTGCCGACAAGCAGGTCACTCTGGTTTTCGATGGTGCTATGAGTGAGGCTCGGGTCTATGTCAATGGGAAAGAAGCTTGTTTCTGGCCTTTCGGATATAACTCTTTTCATTGCGATGTTACCGGTTTGCTGAATGCCGACGGTAAAAACAATGTGCTGGCTGTCCGTCTGGAAAACAGGCCCCAGTCCTCCCGTTGGTATCCGGGGGCGGGATTGTATCGCAATGTCCGCCTAGTTACTACGGAACGTGTCCATGTTCCAGTTTGGGGTACACAGCTCACCACACCGCATGTTTCTGCTGAATACGCTTCCGTGCGTCTGCGTACTACAATACGGAATGCCGGTGATGCGGATGTTCGTATTTCTACTGATATTATTGCGCCGGACGGTAAGATAGTAGCCCGTAAGGATAATAGCCGGAAAATTAATCACGGACAGCCATTTGAGCAGAATTTTCTGATAAATGCTCCGTCTCTGTGGTCCCCTGAGACACCTTATTTATATAAGGCAGTATCTAAGATTTATGTAGATGGCAAACAGACTGACGAATATACCACGCGTTTTGGTATCCGCAGCATTGAGATTATAGCTGATAAGGGATTCTTCCTGAATGGTAAGCACCGTAAATTCCAGGGGGTATGCAATCACCACGATTTGGGCCCGTTGGGTGCGGCTGTCAATGTGGCTGCTCTTCGCCGTCAGTTGACATTATTGAAGGATATGGGATGTGATGCAGTCCGTACCTCCCACAATATGCCTACACCCGAATTGGTGGAACTCTGTGACGAGATGGGCTTTATGATGATGTTGGAACCTTTCGATGAATGGGATATTGCCAAATGTGAGAATGGTTATCACCGCTATTTCAACGAATGGGCAGAAAAGGATATGGTAAACATGCTGCATCATTATCGGAACAATCCTTGTGTGGTAATGTGGAGTATAGGAAATGAGGTTCCTACCCAATGTAGTCCCGAGGGCTACAAAGTGGCTTCTTTCCTGCAGGATATTTGCCATCGCGAAGACCCTACACGCCCCGTTACTTGCGGTATGGACCAGGTGACTTGTGTGCTTGCCAACGGGTTTGCGGCAATGATTGATGTACCCGGTCTTAATTATCGGGCTCACCGTTATGTGGAGTCTTATGAGACTCTTCCACAGAATATTGTGCTCGGTTCGGAGACGGCTTCCACTGTAAGTTCTCGTGGTGTCTATAAATTTCCCGTACAGAAGGGTGCCAGTGTGATGTACGATGACCATCAGTGCTCCGGTTATGATGTGGAGTGTTGTTCCTGGTCGAATCTTCCCGATGAGGATTTTGCTTTGGCTGATGATTATGACTGGACAATCGGACAGTTCGTCTGGACGGGCTTTGATTATTTGGGTGAACCTTCTCCTTATAGTACGGATTCCTGGCCCAGCCACAGCTCCGTTTTCGGTATCATAGACTTGGCAAGCCTCCCCAAAGACCGTTTCTATCTGTACCGCAGCCTATGGAACAAGCAGGCAAATACCCTGCATGTCCTTCCGCACTGGACGTGGCCGGGCAGGGAAGGGGAGAATACTCCGGTTTTTGTTTACACCAGCTATCCCAGTGCCGAACTGTTCGTCAACGGAAAGAGTTATGGCAAACAGCGGAAACTTACTGCTGATGAAAGCCGTGCTTTGGAAGGTCAGGACTCCCTTGCTTTGCAGCGTCGCTATCGCTTGATGTGGATGGATGTTCCTTATGAACCGGGCGAAGTGAAAGTGGTAGCTTATGATGCTTCCGGTAAGCCTGCAGAAGAAAAGGTGATTCGTACCGCTGGCAAGCCCCATCATCTGGAGCTGGTTGCCGACCGCACCCGCTTGTCTGCCGATGGTAAGGACCTGGCATATATCACAGTCCGTGTCGTGGATAAGGACGGTAACCTTTGTCCGGCAGACAGCCGCATGGTAAACTTCTCGGTGAAGGGTGCCGGAAAATATCGTGCTGCTGCCAATGGAGATGCTACCAGCCTCGATTTGTTCCATCTGCCCAAGATGCCGGCTTTCAGCGGTCAGCTGACGGCTATTGTGCAGAGTGGCGAGCAAGCCGGTGAGATTGTGTTTGAGGCAAGGGCTAAAGGATTGAAGTCCGGAAAGCTGGTACTTTATACTTCAGAGAAATAAATAGCACTATTTGCTTCCACTCTACCACACCTGCTCTGTAACTCTTTGTTCATCGGTATTTGAAGTGCGGTGGAAGCAACAGAAAAAGGTGGAAGCAAATTTTGCTTCCACCTCTGTTTTTAGGGCCGACATGATGTTAACTTGTTGTAATGTAACAAGTTAATATCATGTCGGCCATTTTGTTAATATCGTGTTAATGGCATATTAATATTGTGCAGACACGTTATTCATATCCTGAAAGTATGTTGCTTGGTTTATACATGCATGGCATTTCTTCAGTAAAAGCTTTGTGTTTCTTTTGTTTTGTCTTGATGTTGTGTAGTGCTTAACGGTCGTAAAGCGATTTGTTGACGGCCGTAAAGCGATCTGCCAACGGCCATCAACAAATCGCCTAACGGCCGTTAGGCGGTGAAAATCTCTGTACTTCAGCAGAATAAACATATATGTTATGTGCAAGAATACCACATGTAGAGTGGAGAGAAGCGCTGTATTATGATATATCAAGTGATTTTTCTATCTTGTGCAACCGCATGCAATCGTTTGCACTGTTCGTTTCCCACATTTTACACTCTCTTTATACTTTACTAAAGTAATAAAGCATATTTTTGTTGCGTCATGCTTTGGGTACTTGAAAGACGTTGGAAAGCGAAAGTACGAAAATTATTTTTCGAATAATATATATAGGTAATTAATATTGTTAACTTTAATTTATTAAATGCATGAAGCAAGTTAATCTTAGAATCTGTCAAACGATTCTTACCCTAATCTTAGGGCTATTCTTGTCTGTAGGCGCTTATGCACAGAACATCACTGTGAAAGGGCATGTGAAAGATGCCTTGGGTGGCGTGATAGGCGCGAGTATAGTGGAAAAAGGGAATGCTACAAATGGTACTATTACCGATTTGGATGGTAATTTCTCATTAAATGTTCCGAAGGGTTCCACTTTGGTTATTTCTTTCATCGGTTATAAAACTCAGGAAGTGGCTGCGGCTCCCAGTATCATCGTAACTTTAGTAGAAGATAGCGAATTGCTGGACGAAGTTGTTGTTGTGGGCTATGGCCGCACTAAGAAAGATGACTTGACTGGTTCGGTTACTGCTATTAAACCGGATGAACTCAGTAAAGGTATCACCAACAATGCGCAGGATATGTTGGTCGGTAAAGTTGCCGGTGTGGACGTTATCACTGCGGGAGGTACCCCGGGCGCCGGTGCGCAGATTCGTGTACGTGGCGGTTCTTCTCTGAATGCTTCTAATGACCCGCTGATTGTAATCGATGGTTTGACTATCGATAACGAAACTCCGAAAGGCATGAGTAATCCTTTGGCGATGGTCAATCCGAACGATATCGAGACTTTCACCGTTTTGAAGGATGCTTCGGCCACTGCCATCTATGGTAGCCGTGCATCCAATGGCGTTATCATCATTACTACGAAGAAAGGTAAGAGCGGATCTGCTCCCAAAGTATCCTACAATGGTGACATGACCATCTCTATGGTCCAGAAAAAGTATGATGTGCTTGATGGCGATGAATTCCGCGATCTTATTAATAACATGTGGGGCGACAAAGCCGGTGAAGTCGGTATGGGCAAGGCCAATACCGACTGGCAGGACTTGATTTTCCGTACAGCCATCTCTCACAGCCACAATGTATCGGTGTCCGGCGGTTTGAAGAACATGCCTTACCGTTTGAGTGTGGGATATAATTCTTCTGACGGTATCGTCGAAACCTCTTGGATGCGTCGTGCCAATGTCGGCTTGAGCCTTTCTCCCTCTTTCTTTGACAATCATCTCAATTTGAAGATTAATGCCAAGTATATGTACGAAAAAGACCGTTATGCTGATGCAGGCGGTGCGATAGGAGCAGCCCTCTCAATGGATCCTACGCAGCCTGTTTATTTCGACGCTGATGATGAGCGTGCTCCTTTCTTTGGCGGCTATTTCCAGCATACGCAGGCACCCAAGGACCTCAATCCCGAGTGGAAATATACTAATAACCCCAACGCTCCCCAGAATCCCTTGGCTCTGCTGATGCTCAAAGAAACGAAAGCTGTAGCCAATGACTTTACGGGTAATTTTGATGTGGATTATAAGGTACATGGCTTTGAGGATTTGCGTCTGCATGCAAGTTATGGAGGTCAGTACACAGAGAGCAAGCAGGACGATATAACTTCTAAATATGCTTATAGCCCCAACTACTACGGTTGGAACGGCGTGACTCAGACTTATAAATATAGTATCACTGCCAATGCTTATGCCCAGTATGTGAAAGAAATCGGTGCACATAACTTTGACATTATGGTTGGTGGTGAAGAGAGCCATTTCCACCGCAGTGGTTATGACTACGGGCAGGGTACCGACCCTTACAATGGTGAACCTCATGACGCTAAGCTGAGAGAAGAACAGGCATGGGCCACTCACAGTTCTTTGGTTTCTTACTTCGGCCGTTTGAACTATACTTTACTCAACAGATACATGCTTACGGCTACGTTCCGTGCCGACGGTTCCTCTCGTTTCTCTGATGACAACAGATGGGGTTACTTCCCTTCAGTGGCATTGGCATGGAAAATCAATGAAGAGGCATTTATGAAAAAGCTTACCTGGTGGAACGAGTTTAAGCTTCGTCTGGGTTGGGGTATGACCGGTCAGCAGGATATCAAAACTGACTTCGGTTATGAAACTCATTATACTTCAAGCGACTCTTTTGCCCAGTATCCCTTTGGTGATACTTACTATGGTACAATGCGTCCATCGGCTTATAACCCCGACTTGAAGTGGGAGACTACTACTACTTATAATGCTGGTTTCGACCTCGGCTTTTTGAACAACCGTATCACTGCTAATATTGATGGTTACTATCGTGAAACGAAGGATTTGCTGAACTCCATCACTATTCCTGTTGGTATGCAGTTCGGTTCTCAGTTGACCAAGAATATCGGTTCGTTGAAGAATTATGGTGTGGAATTCTCCATCAATGCAAAACCCATTGTTACAAAAGATTTCACTTGGGATGTAAGCTATAATGTCGCTTGGAATCACAATGAGATTACCGACTTGGTAGATGGTGAAGTAGGCTATTATGCATGGGCCGGAGATAAAATCGGTCGTGGTAACAATACTTTGATCCAGGCCAATACGGTAGGTGAATCTACTAACTCATTCTTTGTATATCAGCAAGTATATGACGAGAATGGCAAACCCATTGAAGGTATGTATGTGGACCGTGACGGTAACGGACGTATTGACAATGGTGACCGCTATTTCTACAAGAAACCCTCTGCCGATGTCATCATGGGCTTTACCACTAAATTCCTCTATAAGAATTGGGATTTGAGCATGTCTTTCCGTGCTTCCCTCGGTAACTATGTTTACTATGACTTTTTGTCCAACCGTGCAGTGGTCAGCCAGTCTGGTCTGTATTCCAACAGTGCTCTGCACAACTCTACTCCCGAAGCTGTGGCATTGGGCTTTACAGGTGTAGGAGCCGGCAACGACAACTATTTGAGTGACTATTTCGTACGTAATGCTTCCTACTTGAAGTGCTCCAACATTACTTTGGGATATTCTTTCCCCGCACTGTTCAAGGTCGCAGGTCATGAAACATGTTCCGGCCGTGCATTCGTTACTACTCAAAATCCATTCATTATATCCAAGTACAAAGGTATCGACCCTGAAGTGGCAAGCGGTATCGACTCCAATCCTTATCCACGTCCTTTCAGTATTCAAATTGGCTTGAGCCTGAATTTCTAATCCGTTAAATGTATATAAAGATGAAACATATATTTTTGAAAACAGCCCTTGCCGCCCTTCTGATAGGTGGAGTGGCAACGTCGTGTATCAACGACTTGAATATTTCGTCCATCGACCCGCAATCCAGTTCGTCTTATGAAGATATGGAATTGCTGGCGAAAGTTTACAGTACGCTGGGCCTGACAGGGCAAAAAGGTCCTGCCGGTAGTGGCGATATCAGTAGTGATGAAGGTGAAAGTGGATTTTACCGTACTACATTCAATTTGCAGGAACTCTGTACTGATGAATGTCTTTGGGCTTGGCAGACTGACACCGATATTCCTCAAATCACCAATATCGACTGGACGGCTTCATCTCCTCGTGTGCAATGGACATTCCAACGTTTGGCATTTGATGTGACACTTTGCAACTTCTATCTTACTAACACTGAAGATAAGGCTGATGACCCCAATTACAAACTTTATCGTGCTGAGGTTCGTTTCCTGCGTGCTCTTCATCTGTGGTATTTCCTTGACCTTTGGGGCAAAGCTCCTTTCAAGACTACATACGACATTTACGAGTTGCCGGTAGAGAAGGCCGGTAAAGACCTTTACGACTGGATTGACCAGGAATTGACCGATATAGAACCGCAGCTTGCTGAAGTGGGTGAGTTCAATAATTCCGCCAATTTTGGCCGTGCCGACAAGGGAGCTGCTTATATGCTTCACGCCCGTTTGGCCTTGAACTCGGAGGTTTATACTAAAGGTGCCGTGAAAGATTACCAGAAGGCTATCGACTATTGTAACTTGCTTGATGGAAAATACGAGCTTTCTAAAGCAGAGAAGAATGGCTATACCGGCTACGAACAGGTATTTATGGCCGACAACGATCAGAACGTACAAGCCATGAAAGAAATCATTCTACCCATTCGCCAAGATGGTGCCAAGACAAAGTGTTATAGTGGTGCCAACTATTTGGTAAGTTCCACTCGTATCCCCGGAATGCCCTATATAGGTACTTCCAACGGCTGGAGTTGTAACTTCTCTCGTGCTGCTTTGGTTAAGAAATTCTTCTCTACTATCGAGGATTGTCCGCTTGCTACTGAGGCTGCTCCCAAAGATGCTACCGAAGCTGATATTATTGCGCTTGATAAGGCGGCAGGTACTACAACCAAAGATGTGCAGGCGAAAGCGAATGATGACCGTGCATTGTTCTATTCCGGTTGCGGTGGCGGACTCCGCAAATTGCAGGCCGATCAGATTGCAGGCTTCAATTCCGGTCTTTCTATCGTGAAATGGAGCAATATCCGCACAGATGGTGCAGCCACCTCACACAATGAATTCCCTGATGTGGACATTCCTTTGATTCGTTATGCCGAAATGTATCTGACCCGTGCCGAGGCTAAGTTCCGTTTGAGCGGTGACCCACAGCAGGCTCGCGATGATATTAAAGTTTTGCGCGACCGTGCAGGCGCTTCTACTCCAGCCACCATCACCGAACAATATATCATTGACGAATGGTGCCGTGAGTTCTATATGGAAGGCCGTCGTCGCAGTGACTTGATTCGTTTTGGCCTTTTCACAGGTGATGGGTACCTCTGGGATTTCAAGGGTGGTGTAGCCGAAGGCAAGAGCGTGGAAGATTTCTTCAACGTGTATCCTATTCCGGCTGATGACATCAATGGTAATAAGAACTTGACTCAAAACCCGCGTTACTAATAGAATAATTGTCGAATTTATTAAAATCGAAACAATAATATGAAAAAAATATTGTTAAGAATGTTGCTTCCCGTCCTTGCATTGGTGTTGGTCACCTCTTGTGAGAAGGATATAGATAGCAATCCTACATTCCACGAAAATACTACAGGATTTGTATTGAATATGCCTGCCAACGCAGCCAATAATGTATTGGACTTGCTGACTGCCGATGAACTCACTTTTACTACCAGCCAGCCGGATTATGGTGGTATACCTTTGAGCGTTAACTATGATGTGGAGATTTCCTTTGACGATTTTAGCGCAGAAGAACCTGTGTATAAGGTAGTGACAAGTTCCACTTCTACTTCCATCAAAGTGTCGGGCAAGAGAATGAACGATGCTGTAGTTACTATGTTCCAGGATGCTAATGAAGGTGTGGAATATCCTTCTAACGAGGTGAAAGACCTTTATGTGCGTTTGCATGCTAACGTGAATAAGTTGGAGTTGGGCAGTTGCTACTCTAACGTAATCAAACTGCAAGTGAAGGCTACCTATCAGGCCCCGAGCATCACGTTGCCCGAAAAGTTGTTCATTGCAGGTTCTGACATTGGTGAAGCTTGGAAGACTTGGAAGCCGTTTGCCGGTGTGTTCGGTCTGGACGGTAATTATTTTACAGTGGTATATATTGCCGACGGAGGCGCTTTCAAATGGGGTACTTTCGCTGAACAATGGTTGGGCTATGCCGATGTGAAGACTTACGCTGACGAGGCCGGAGCCGGAATCTCGGATGATGGTGGTAACATCAAGTTTGCAAAAGGTGGCTGGTATACACTTTGCTTCAAGGCTAAGATTAACGGTGAAGCCATTGACTATACTCTGACCGTATATCCTGCGGCTCTTTATATCATTGGTAATGCTACCGGTGGATGGGATGAAGCAAGTCCTGCCTTGCAGTTGACGGCTCCTGCCGATGGTAGTGGCATTTGGGTGTCTCCGGCATTTGTAGGCGGAGGCGAAATGCGCGCTTACGTAAAAGCTGGTACGTTCGAGTGGTGGCGCACAGAGTTTACACTCTTCGAAGGTAATGTATTCTGGCGTAATCTCAACATTCCTGACAGCTGGGCCAACGACAAGGGCTCTGATTACAGTGTGGTTCCTGCTGCAGGCCAGAAGCTGTACGTCAAGTTCGGTACTCCGGGTGTAGATGCCAACGAAACGGGTGAGGTGAAATAACCTGAATGATAATCTATTTTAAAAGAAAAACATTATGAAGAAAAATCAAATACTCGCAGGTATGTTCCTTGCCGGAATTACCTTAGGTGCTTGTACGGATGATTATACGGATTGGGCTAACCCCCAATCCAATTCTCCGGAGGATGCTGCTGCCAAATATGAGATTAATTATGCGGCGGGTACTGACGCTGCCATTGTGATGGACGATGTATATGCCAAATACGCTGATGATGCAGAAGGTCTTAAAGTAGATTCGGTTGTGATTGCTTCATTGTCAAGCAGCAATGCGAATATAGCTTCCATTGCCTTCAAAAGCGTAAATGTGAATGGCGTCGCCATTGATGCAGCGTTTAAAGACGGGAAGGTTAAGGTAAACACGTTGGAACTTGACTTGGCTGTTCGAAAAGCTTTTAACAGCCGTGCCCACGTGGAGCGTACTCTGGATGTAAATGTGGATGCCGCAGCCAAATTGACTACCGGTGAGGCTGTATCTACATCGGGTACTGCACAGGTGAAGTTGACTCCGGTTACTACTCCCGCTATCAGTGAGAAGGGATATTGCATGATGGGTGATTTCCAGAAATGGAATGCAAATGAACCTATTGTGATGGAGAAGATTGGGGATGGTCTTTACAAGGCAGTTGTGACAACTACTGCCGAGAAGTCTTGGTTCAAGTTCTATCGTGCTTACGATACAACGAATCCTTCTTGGGACGACGACATCAATCCCGGTGTATTGGGAACTTTCGAAGATGGCGATGTGGCGACTGAAAACTTCCTGACGTGGGTTGGCGATCCTTCTTGCCCCAGCCCACAAGCACCTGCCATTAGCGGCATCAATGATTTTATAGTTACGCTGGATGTTGTCAACATGAGCTTTAAAGTTGCCATCAAGACAATCGACCTCTTTATGACCGGCAGCAACTATGGTTGGGGTGATACATGGAAACAGTTAACTCCGATTCATAGTGCCGAAGGCGAATTCTGGACTATTGTATATCTGGAAGCTGGCGAACAGATTAAATTTGCTCCGCAAGCCGGTTGGGGAAATGACTTTGGTGGCGAGGCAACGATTAATGACGAAGCCGGTGCCGGCTTGACTGCTGATGGCACCAATCTGTTAGCTAAGAATGCCGGTTGGTACTTACTGCACGTAGTGAACACAACCGACCGCATAGTCAATGTGCTTGCTCCGAATATTTATCTGATTGGCGGTACTGCTGCTGATGGTAAATGGGAGGTTGCAGACGTTAACAAGTTCACCGTTCCTACGGGAAAAGACGGCGAATTCGTTTCTCCCGCCTTTGGCGCTGCCGATGAAGTGCGTATGTGTGTGAACTTTGGCGGTTACGACTGGTGGAAGACTGAATTCATCGTTCTCGATGGAAAGATTGTATATCGTGGTAGTGGTAATGATCAAGAACGAGTAAAGGTTGCTGCCGGTCAGAAAGCTTACTTGAACTTTACTGACGGCATAGGTTCTTTCAAATAATCTTTTTTTTAAATAAGAATAAAGCCCTTTTTCTCGCAATGGAAAATACGAGGAAGAGGGCTTTTATGTTTTCGTTAAGCAATCATTTACAGATATTGATATGAAGACTTTTAGATTAATGTCCACTTTGTTTTTTCTGTTTGTATTGTGCTTGGGAATTCATGCACAGCAGCGTCTTCTTGGTGGGGACATCTCTTTGTTGCCAAGTTACGAAGAAGCAGGAACCGTATATCGTGACGAAGCAGGAAAAGCTGTCGCTCCCCTCGAATATTTCAAGGAAGAAGGTTGGAATGCCATTCGTGTACGTTTGTTTGTGGAACCGGACAGGGCTTCGGCAGAGCATAAGGGAGAAGGCGTGTGTCAAGATTTGGATTATGTGATGAAACTGGGGCAAAGAATAAAAAAAGCCGGGTATCAGTTTATGCTTGACTTCCACTATTCTGATACGTGGGCCGACCCTGGCAAGCAGTTCATGCCGTATCGTTGGAAAAATAGCGGTGTAGCATCGCTTCCCGACAGTGTCTATCAATATACCAGAAAAAGCCTTGAAGTGATGGTGAAAGCCGGTGCATGCCCCGACTTGATACAAGTGGGGAATGAGATAACCAACGGGATGATGTGGCCTGCGGCGAAGGTGGAGCCGCTTGGAAAGGATAACTGGGACATACTTGTAAAACTATTGGAGAGTGGTGCCAAGGCCTGCCGTGAAGTATGTCCACGGGCAAAGATTATTATTCATACAGAGAAGGCGGGCGAATGGGACAAGACGAAATCTTATTATAACCATTTGCGACAGCTCGATTATGATGTTATCGGACTTAGTTATTATCCTATGTGGCACAAAGCGGTGGGAGTTCTTGGTGCTACGCTCGATTCTCTCGCTGTAAATTTTCCCGATAAGGAAGTCATGATTGTGGAAACTGCCGCCTATTATTCGCATGAGAAAGACCAATGGGCAAAGAGTGCGGACCAGTATTCTGAGTTTTATCCCATCAGCACTGAAGGGCAACGTATCTTTACTCACGAACTGGTAGCCGAATTGCGCCGTCATGCCAACGTGACCGGCCTATTCTGGTGGTTTCCCGAAGAAAATGCCTGCGGAAATACGGTGACGGAAGGTTGGCTGAATCGGGGGCTTTTTGATAATCGCACTGGTAAATCGCTTCCGGCGATGAAGGAATTCAGTGGGTTTATCCGTTAACTTCATCCAAAGTCGTCAATGGATTGAATTGTATTCTAATTATAATGAACGCGCAAATCTAAAATAGATATGAAAACCAGATATTTTATTGCATTATTCGCTTTATGCTTGTGCCAATGGAGCGCTGCATGGCAAGGTTTATCTTCTGCTGATTTGGTGGAAGTAAAATCCACATCTTCAATAAAAGTAGAACCGGCCTTTTGGTGGTGCGGTATGAAAAATCCCCAACTGCAATTGATGGTTTATGGTGATGATATAGGCGCTTACAAACCTGTCATTAATTATCCGGGAGTTGTGCTGAAAAGTGTGCATCCAATGGAAAGCCCCAACTATCTGGTATTATACTTAGATGTGGAAGAGGCAATGCCGGGGAAGTTCGATATTGAGTTTGTGAAAGGAAAGAAGAAACTGAACTGCTCTTATGAATTGAAACAACGTCAAGGAAATGGTGATGAAAAGGTTGGATTTAATTCTTCTGATGTTGTTTATCTATTGATGCCGGATCGCTTTGCTAATGGCGATGAAAGCAATGACCAAATAAAAATGAATTATCCCTATGCTGTAAATCGTAAAGATGTCAATGCCCGGCATGGCGGTGATTTGGCGGGTATTATGCAACATCTTGATTATTTGGATAGTTTGGGAGTTACTGCCATCTGGACAACACCCGTGTTGGAAAATGATATGGGAGAAGGTTCTTATCACGGTTATGCCGCAACTGATTATTATAAAATAGACCCTCGGTTGGGGACAAATGAAGATTATGTCCGGTTGGCAGAGTGCCTGCATCGGCGTGGAATGAAATTGATAATGGACATGGTCTTCAATCATTGTGGAAGCAAGCATCCTTGGTTGCTTGACCCGCCAATGCATAATTGGTTTAATAATTGGGATAAGGACAAATATGTTGAGACCAATCATGATAAAACCGTCTTTTTTGATCCTTACGCCTCGGATATAGATAAGGAGGAGATGACAGATGGCTGGTTCGTTCCCACAATGCCCGACTTGAATCAGAGGAATCATTTTGTGGCTGATTATTTAATTCAGAATTCAATATGGTGGATTGAATATGCCAATTTGGATGGTGTACGTCAAGATACATATGTATATCCCGATCCGGACATGATGGTACGTTGGTGTCGAGAAGTGTTTGAGGAGTATCCCAATTTCAATATTGTGGGCGAAGTGATGATTCCTAATAATACGGTTGGTGCTGCATATTGGCAACAAGGCAGTTTGGTTAATGAGAAGGCCGATACGGGACTAAAGTCTGTGATGGATTTCCGTTTAAGGGAAGTGGCAAGTAAGGCTTTTCATGAAGAAACCTCCTGGAATACCGGTCTGCAACTCGTTTTTGAACATTTGGCTTATGACTTTTGCTATTCTGATATTAATAATGTGATGCGTTTGCTTGAGAACCATGATTCTGATCGTTTCTTATTGGAAACTCCGAGTTCTTTGGATGCCTATAAGCAGGCAGTTGTCTTGTTATTGACAATTCCTGGCATTCCGCAATTGTATTATGGGCAGGAACTGTTGATGACTGGTACTACAAAAATTGATTTTGGATATATACGTCCGGATATGTCGGGAGGATGGAAAGAAGATGCACTCAGTGTTTTCGAAGAGAGTGGGAGAACGGCTATACAGCAAGAAGCTTTCGGTTTTATGAAAAAGTTACTGCATTGGCGTAAGGGGAATGATGTTATTTCCAAAGGCAAGATGAAGCACTTTATGCCTCGCAACAATATATATGTATATGAACGTTCGTACAATGGGAAAAGTATATTGGTCGTGATGAATGGGGTAAATAAAGAGGTCGATTGGGATTTGGCTCATTATAAGGAGGTAATAGGAAATAAAACCGATGCAAGGAATGTGCTGACAGATACTGATGTGAAGTTAGGAGCAATTATCCGACTACAACCGAAAGAAGTGCTTATGCTTGAATTATGATTGCGTTGCGGATCAAATACTTTGTTTGTCTTGCTTCAGAAGACATTTTCAGGGCCAGCTAAGAGTTGAATGCAGTTTTACCCTCATGCTCTCATAATGTACTGCATCCCTTTATTCATCGGGCATATAGCTATGAGAGTAACCATGAGGGCAAGGCGTTACTATGCTTGATTACAGATGTTTGTTGTATTAAAACACCTTGTATGTCAACAGTTCACTATAGTGAGCGTTATTGTTCACGTAAATGAATAGTTCGGCTTACTGCCGAAAATGTGTGTTTTTGCACAAAACTCATATCAGAAATGTGAGAAAGTTCACGTTTCTGATATCAAAAACGTGAAATGCTATGTTTGGAAGAGAAGTATTTAAGCATCTGTCAGCATGGAAAGCAGACTTTGTGACATCTTTAGAACGACGAAAGATTCCTAACGAATTATCCGGCAATTATCTTTTTTGCATGGAAAAAGAATCAATTCACAGACAACGAATCTGCTGAATATTCCGTTATTCTTGGCAGACAAAACGAAAGAACTGCTTGCCATGCAAATTTTCCGTAACCTTACTGCTGTTTTCCATCTTGTTTATAGCCCTATGTAATCCTTGAGCAGGGCAATGACTCGAAAATCTGATGGCATGAAGAAGATAAAGTTTATTTCTTTTGTTATCTTTGTGTCGTTAACGGCAGAAAAGGACGGATTAAATAGAAAAAATAGCAGGAGGACAGCAGATGGACCCATTGAAATACATAGTACCCGGCAGAAAGAGACTTCCCTACGGCATGATGAACTTCGCGGATATCCGCCAAGACAATTATTATTATGTGGACAAGACCCGCTTCATCCCCATGATAGAGGAGGCGGACCGCTTCTTCTTCTTCATCCGTCCGCGCCGCTTCGGCAAGAGCCTCACGCTGAATATGCTGCAACACTACTACGACGTGCGCACCCGCGACAAGTTCGAAGCCCTTTTCGGTGACCTGTACATCGGGCAACACCCCACGCCGAGCCGCAATAGCTATCTGGTGCTCTATCTCAACTTCTCGGGCATCAGCGGCGAGCTGAACGACTACCGCAAGGGGCTGGACGCGCATTGCGGCATTACTTTCGAGAACTTCTGCAAGATATACGCCGACCTCCTTCCGCAAGATACTCTGGAAGGACTGCGTGCGGTGAGCGGAGCCGTGGAGCAGTTGGATTACCTCTATCAGGCTTGCGCACGTGCCGGACAGGATATGTATCTCTTCATCGACGAGTACGACCACTTCACCAACGCCATCCTTTCCAGTCCCGAAAGCCTGCACCGCTATACGGATGAGACGCATGGCGAAGGCTATCTGCGCTCTTTTTTCAACAAGGTGAAAGCAGGAACTTATTCCAGCATCAAGCGTTGCTTCATTACCGGCGTAAGCCCCGTGACGATGGACGACCTGACCAGCGGTTTCAACATCGGCACCAACTACTCCCTCGCGCCGAAGTTCAACCAGATGATGGGATTCACCGAGGAGGAGGTGCGCGGAATGTTGGCCTATTATTCAGCAAACAGCCCCTTCCACCACAGCGTGGACGAGTTGATAGAGATGATGAAACCGTGGTACGACAACTACTGCTTCGCGCAGGAATGCTACGGTGAAACCACGATGTACAACTCCAATATGGTGCTTTACTTCGTCAAGAACTACATTGATGATGGCAAAGCACCACGCAACATGATAGAGAGCAACATCCGCATTGACTACGAGAAACTGCGTATGCTCATCCGCAAGGACAAGGAGTTTGCCCACGATGCTTCCGTCATACAGACTCTCGTGAGTCAAGGCTTCATCACCGGTGAACTGAAAGACAGCTTCCCTGCCGTCAGCATCACCAATCCCGACAACTTCATCAGTCTGCTCTACTACTTCGGAATGCTCACCATCAGCGGCACGTATAAGGGAAAGGCAAGGCTCACCATCCCCAACATGGTGGTGCAGGAACAGCTCTATACCTATCTGCTGAATACTTACGACGATGCCGACCTGAGTTTCAGCAGTTACGAAAAGAGCGAACTTTCCTCGGCTCTGGCTTACGACGGCGACTGGCAATCCTACTTCGGCTACATTGCCGACTGCCTGCACCGCTATGCCTCGCAGCGCGACAAGCAGAAAGGCGAGTCCTTCGTCCACGGCTTCACCCTTGCCATGACTGCGCAGAACCGTTTCTACCGTCCCGTCTCCGAGCAGGACACGCAGGAAGGTTATGTAGATATTTTCCTCTGCCCGATGCTGGAAATCTACTCCGACATGAAGCACAGCTACATCGTAGAACTGAAATATGCCAAGTATAAGGATTCCGAAACCCGTGTGGAGGAACTTCGCCGGGAAGCCATCGCCCAGGCCGACCGCTATGCCGATACGGAAACGGTGAAGCGTGGCATCGGCGCCACCCGGTTGCATAAGATTGTGGTGGTGTATAAAGGTATGGAAATGCGTATCTGCGAGGAAGTAGGTTGATTGGCTACAAAAGTTTGTCATTCAGCTTTCATAAAACATGGTGGTACGGGAACATTTGCTTGCCATGCAAACGTTTCCGTAAGCTTGCTGCTACTTTTCTCTTGCGTTAATCGGTTTGCCCTTTCTTTTCCGGCTATATTTGTGAAGTGATAACTTTGAATACTTCATATTATGAAAATTATCAATCAACGTAAGATTTCTGTTTTATGGCATTTAATATGCTTCAGTTTAGTGCTGGCATTCACGGCATGTAGTGACGATAAAGAGGAGTTACAGGAGTATTTGACCCCTGCTTCTGGTAGTGAATCAATCTTTGAGCAAGGTTTTAGCTTTGGTGAAGCTGCTTCTTCGCAAAGCGTCAGTTTTGAGGCCGGGCAGCAGTGGACAGCCGAGCTGAGTGGTGAAGATACCGGTTGGTGCAACATCAGTCCGGCAAAAGGTACGTCCGGGAAAGCTACGATTATGGTTTCTGTCGGCAAGAATGAGACAGGGAAAGCGCGGACGGCACAATTGAATATTGTATCCGGTTCGAAGAAGAAAGAAATATCTGTCACTCAGGCTGCCAATGCGATTGTAGCTCCGGATGGTTTGAGTTTTACACCGGCAGCACCGGATGCCGACCAGTCCCTTGTAATTACTTTTAAAGCGGATGCAAAGTCTGCTCTCTATGGGCATAAAGGAGATGTGTATGTGCATATTGGTGTGGTCAGTGAAGGAACTTGGCTGTTCGTTCCGGCAGAGTGGACGGAAAACAAGGATAAATGTAAGATGACTTCAACCGAAGCCAACGTATGGAGCATTACGCTGAGCCCGAATATCCGGGAATGGTTTGGAAGCGGGAAGACACCGGTGAACCGGCTCGGAATAGTGATTCGCAGTGCAGACGGCAATAAGAAAGGGATAGAATCGGATTCCTTTGTTGAGGTGACCGACACAAAATATGAAGGTTTTGTTCCTGGTGAAATTAAAACTGCAGCAGTGCCGGCCGGTATGGTCGAGGGTATCAATGTAGTGGATAATTCTACGGTGACACTGGTACTTTATGACAAAGATGCGAATGGGAATCATAAGGACTTTGCCCATGTAGTGGGCGACTTCAATAACTGGACATTGGGCAATGACGAAAAATCGCAGATGTATCGTGATGATGCTTCCGGATGTTGGTGGATTACGTTGGCGGGGCTGGATGCTGGCAAAGAGTATGCTTTCCAATATTATGTAGGTACGAAGGCGGGTGAAGTGGTTCGCCTGGCTGATGCCTATACGGAAAAGATTCTTGATCCTGATAATGATAAATATATTCCGGCTTCTACCTATAACGAAAGTATGGCTTATCCTGAGGGAGGAGTAGGAATCGTTTCGACCTTCAAGATACAGAAAGACAGTTATAACTGGAAGGTCAATGACTTTAAAATAGCAAATCCTGAGCAATTGGTGATATACGAATTGCATCTACGTGACTTTACCGCCTCCAGCGACATCAATGGTGCAATGGGCAAGCTTTCTTATCTGAAGGCTATGGGAGTCAATGCCATCGAACTGATGCCGGTGCAGGAGTTTGACGGAAACGACAGTTGGGGGTATAATCCTTGCTTCTTTTTTGCGATGGATAAGGCTTATGGCACAAAGGCCATGTATAAGCAGTTTATTGACGCTTGCCATGAGGCGGGTATGGCAGTTATTCTGGATGTGGTCTATAATCACGCTACAGGAAACAATCCGCTGGCTAAACTTTATTGGGATGGTGATAAGACTGCAAAGAATAATCCATATTTCAATGTGGAAGCACCTCATCCTTATAGTGTGTTCCATGACTTCAATCATGAAAGCCCGTTAGTGCGTAAGTTTGTGAAGCGCAATCTGCAATTCTTGTTGAAGGAATATAAGGTGGATGGGTTCCGCTTTGACCTGACGAAAGGATTCACACAGACTTCTTGTACTGAAAGCACGGCATCCAATTACGATGCAAGTCGCATTGCTATCCTAAAGGATTATAATGCTGCCATCAAGGAAGTGAAAGAGGGCTCTTATGTTATCCTGGAGCATTTCTGTGATTCAAAGGAAGAAAATGAACTGGCTGCAGATGGCATGCACTTATGGCGCAACCTGAATAATGCCTATTGTCAGTCGGCTATGGGATATGCTGAAAATAGTTCTTTTAGCAGCCTTTATGAGAAAACACCTGCATGGGTAGGTTTTATGGAAAGTCATGATGAAGAACGCGCAGCTTACAAACAGTCGCAATGGGGTGAAGGTATACTGAAAACCGACCTTGATGCTCGCATGAATCAGTTGGCGCTGAACACTACATTCTTCCTTACTGTTCCAGGTCCTAAGATGGTTTGGCAATTTGGAGAGATGGGATATGACATTTCCATTGAGGAGAATGGACGTACGGGCAGGAAACCGTTGCATTGGGAGTATCTGGAGAATACTAACCGCAAGGAGCTGCACGATGTTTATGCGGATTTAATGAAATTGCGTAACGCCCATCCGGAATTGTTCGATTCAAGTGCCATCTTGACATGGAAGGTCGGAGTTTCTGATTGGGACAACGGTCGTTCATTGTTGGTAGAAAGTGTAACGGGCAAGCAGCTGGTTGTTATGGGCAACTTTACGCATAATGCGGTTGATGTAGCTTTCCCGGCAACAGCTGGTAACTGGACCAATTATTTTACCGGAAAGAGTGAAACAATAAATACACAGGTCAATGTACCGGCTCATGGATATGTAGTCTACACTAATTTCTAATTTCGGTAAAAATCATTCATACATCTTTATCAGCACCCGATTCAGCCAGTTCCAACGGAAACGGAACCAGCGTCGGGTGCTGCTTTGTTTTCCCCCGAAGCGGAGAACGAACTCACGGTAGCCATGCCTGCGGAAGGGAAGTCCCACGTCCATGAACTCTAAGTGGCGGTATCCGCGTTGTTTGGCATCATCCAGTGCTTTCCATACGGCAAGAATCCCCGGATATTGCAGGGCATAAGTCTTGCGCATGCCACCAGAGAACCATAGATAGGCGCTATCATCTGAATAAATGCATGCGCTGCCACCGATAATCTTCTCCTTATAAGTGACGATGAAGATTTTGCTTTGCTGCCCTTTTGTCAACTGGTTTTCGAGATGCTGAAAGAACTTGATGCTGGGGAAGTGGCGCCGTATCTTGGAAGAATATACGTGGCGCAACATCTGGGCAAAACAGAGAATCTCCTCTTTGGTACGTGCTTCCCGCACTTGGGCGCCGTTTTTGAGCCCTTTCTTTATTTGCCGGATACGTGACGGGCTGAAACGCTCTTCCACCTTTTCGACGCTGTGCAGCGAGTTGCGCACCCGCAGCCAATTGATGGCGATGTATTGGTTGTCCCGGAAAGATTTGTATCCGAACATGGCATTTTCCAGGTTGCGGAACTCGATGAGAAAAGAATCGCGCAATGCTTCATTGGTAAGCCTTTGCAGCATGTCACTGAAGATAATCTCTTTGTCTGCCTCGTTATTGAAATATTCTCCCGTACCGTACACCTCACATCTTTTGATGATGCCGGGTGGAAACATGCGGACACTTTTACGTATGGCGGCAAGCAGTTTCGCAACGGGCTTGTCATCTTCGGATGCCACAATGAGTATGGGGGTATACCCCGGAGTTGCCTCGTAGATTCGGAACAACTCTGTGGAATGGAAGGTGTTGGTGCCTGGCAGGTCAGGAACCTTGCTCCCACGGTAATATGTAGTGAGTTTCAAAGGCATGGTCTGCAAATTTAAAAAATAATCTCGTATCTTTGCAAAAATTATTGTTAATGTGTCGATGTGCACATTAGCATATTAGCACATAAAATCATTATGGAAAGTTTCAGTGAATTGATAAAAGCACGCCGCAGCATGCGGAAGTTTACAGAAGAAGAATTGACACAAGAACAAGTCGTTACTTTGATGAAAGCAGCCTTGATGGCACCCACGTCGAAACGCAGCAATGCATGGCAGTTCATAGTGGTGGACGAGAAGGATAAATTGAAGGAATTGTCCTATTGCAAGGAGCAGGCATCGCAGTTTATTGCCGATGCGGCATTGGCAGTAGTGGTTGTTGCCGACCCGCTGGCAAGCGACGTGTGGATAGAAGATGCCTCCATTGCTTCCATCTACCTGCAACTTCAAGCCGAAGATATGGGGCTGGGAAGCTGCTGGGTGCAGGTGCGCGAACGTTTTACGGCTTCTGGTATGCCTTCCGGCGAGTATGTGCACGAGGTGTTGGATATTCCTTTACAGCTGCAGGTGCTTAGTGTTATTGCTATCGGCCATAAGGGGATGGAGCGCAAGCCTTTCAACGAAGACAATCTGCAGTGGGAAAAGATACATATCAATAAGTACGGAGGAAAGTAACAGTGAGTGCAGCAAAAGCAAACAATAACCGTGATACATATAAGGCCACTGCCATCACACTGATTGTATTCGGCATTCTTTACTTGGTGGACAAATTGGTGCATTTTTCTGCAATCGGCTTGCCGTGGGTGATGAATAAGGATAATTTTCTATTGTATACCGCAGTGATTTTTCTGCTGTTCAAGCATGACAAGTCAGTGGGATTGGTATTGATAGGTTTGTGGCTGATATTGAACTTCGGGTTGATAACTGCCTTACTCGGTACGATGTCCGCTTATCTGCTGCCGTTGGCGTTGCTGGTATTAGGGACTATTCTGTATTGGTTGGCAACAAGATAAGCGTATGGCAGGAAGAAGTATAGAAGATACGTCCATTGCCTTTATCGGTGCCGGAAATCTAGCTACTAATCTGGCAAAAGCTCTTTATCGGAAAGGGTTTCGTATTGTGCAGGTCTACAGCCGTACAAAAGAATCGGCGCAGGGATTGGCACAGACGGTGGAAGCTGCATATACCACGGAGCTGCAGGCGGTTACGAAGGAGGCGCAGCTTTATATCGTTTCGCTGAAGGACGCGGCTTTTGTAGAATTATTACCCCAGATTGTTTCTGGAAAGGAGAATGCTTTATGGGTGCATACAGCCGGCAGTATTCCTATGAATATTTGGCAGGGGCATGTTGCGCGTTATGGAGTGCTTTATCCGATGCAGACTTTCAGTAAGCAGCGTGAAGTGGATTTTGGACAGATACCGTGTTTTGTGGAAAGCAACTCGGAAGAGGATGTGCAGCTTCTGAAGGACATTGCTTCTGCCCTATCGGAAAAAGTGTATGAAGCAAGTTCTGAGCAGCGCAAAAGTTTGCATCTGGCGGCTGTGTTTACGTGCAATTTTACCAATCACATGTATGTGTTGGCTGCTGAACTGCTGAAAAAGTACGGGTTGCCGTTCGAGGCAATGCTCCCCTTGATAGACGAGACGGCCCGCAAGGTGCATGAGCTGGAACCGCTTGCCGCACAGACAGGACCGGCTGTGCGCTATGATGAGAATGTCATTGACGAGCATCTGCGGATGCTTGCCGATGAGCCGCAAATGCTGGAACTGTATCGGGAGATTAGCGAGAATATACATCGGTTGGCAATAAGATAACCGGATGCCGATGCTTGCCTCTTTTGAACTAATGTTTTGCTGCATATAGGTATATTATAATGAACAAGAAAAAAGTGCAATGAGTACCATAAACTATGATTTGAAAAAGATAAAAGCCCTTGTTTTTGATGTGGACGGTGTGCTGAGTGCCAATGTTATCCCTATGAGTTCGGAGGGTGAACCTCTGCGTACGGTCAACATAAAGGATGGTTATTCCCTGCATCTGGCCGCTAAGCAAGGTGTGTTGCTGGGTATAATTACGGGTGGACGTACAGAAGCAGTCCGCAAGCGTTTTACTTCTTTAGGTTTTGAGGATGGAAATATCTATATGGGTTCTTCTGTTAAAATCCATGATTACCATGACTTCCGTGACCGTCATGGCTTGAAGGACGAGGAAATATTGTATGTAGGTGATGATATTCCCGACTTGGAGGTGATGCGTGAGTGTGGTTTGCCATGTTGTCCTAAGGATGCTGTGCCTGAGGTAAAGGCTGTGGCTCGCTATATTTCGTATGCAGAAGGCGGTTATGGCTGTGGTCGCGACATTGTGGAACAGGTATTGAAAGTGCAAGGGCTTTGGATGGCAGATGAAAAAGCTTTTGGTTGGTAGGATGGCAGGCAAATTAATAATTAAAAATTAATAATTAAAGTGAGGCGGCTCGCTTTTGTAATATAGTAGGCTGATGTTGGATAATCTGAAGAAATATAAGGTGATTCTTGCCTCTAACTCTCCGCGAAGGAAAGAATTGCTGGCTGGTTTGGGAGTGGAATATGAAGTAAGAACTTTGCCCGATGTGGACGAGTCTTATCCCGAAACGTTGCGGGGAGCGGATATTCCTCTCTACATATCCAGGGAAAAGGCAGATGCCTACCGTGATATGATGCATCCGGACGAATTGATGATTACAGCAGATACCATTGTCTGGCTGGATGGACAAGTTCTCGGAAAACCCAAGAATAGGGAAGAAGCTATGCAGATGTTGCGCGACATGTCCGGACGTACCCATGAAGTGTTTACCGGTGTATGCATCACTACCACTGAGTGGCAACGCAGTTTTGCGGCGGCAACAGAAGTGCGTTTTGCCAAACTGAACGAAGAGGAAATTGCCTATTATGTGGACAAATACCACCCCATGGATAAAGCCGGAGCTTATGGTGTACAAGAGTGGATTGGATTCATCGGGGTGGAAAACATATCCGGGAGTTACTATAATATAATGGGGCTCCCCGTACAGAGGCTGTACAGGGAGTTGTTGGAGGTCTAAACCAGATCCATCATTAGAGGGATATCTTTTTCACTGATTCCTTGTCTGACAAGTGTTTCTTTGTCTTTACCGAACATTTCTCTAAAAATCTCCTGCCCGCCATATTCCAAAGCTGCTTTACTGTAAAGTTCTGCAGCTTTTTCTATTTTGCCCGTTCTCCAAGCAACATGTCCGGCATTGAGATAGTCTGCTGCGAGTGGTTTGGAGGCGAGTATCTTTTCGTAATACTTCATTGCTTGCTCATACTTGCCGTTGACAAACGAACACCAGCCTATAGCACGCCATGCTTTGATACAATTGCTTTCGATGAAATCAAGCTTGAAGAAATATTGCAGAGCCTCTTCATATCTTTCCAGTTCGGCAAGGCAGCTTCCGGCGTAGAAAAGGATATTATGGTTTTCCGGCTGGATTGCCTCCACTTTCTTGTAGTATTCCAGTGCAGAGGCAAAGTCCCTTATCTGCCTGTAGCACGTAGCGAGATGGCGGATTGTCCAGACATGGTCGGGCTTTAGTACATCGGCTTTCAGGTAGGCGTCTATCGCTTCCTTATACCTCTTTCCCTTTTGCAGGCAATAGCCAGCCTTTTGGAAAATGTCTGCATTTGCATGGTTCAAGGCTATCAATTCCTTATAAAGCTCCAATGCTTCTGCCGGGTGTTCTTTGCGGAAGTGGAAATCGGCGATGGTAATCAGCAGCTCGGGTTTGCACAGAATATCTTTGAGTGCCGGGATACGGTGCAGGGCAATCTCTTCCTTGAAGATGTCACGGAACTCGTGTCTGCGCTGGCTTAACTTGAAGAAACGGTATAAGTCGTGGACATACTGGTTGCTGATGACATCCGGTCGTTCGGCATACTGCCGTAAAGCGGAAGATTTGCTTTCGTCCATGAGTGCATCCAAATCCTGGGAAGTCATCTGGCTGAGCATCATCGTACGCTGTGACTGTGGTATATGTGCCATTGTAAAGCAAAGGGAATACTTGTCACTATTGCAGAAGAAACCGGATTGGAGGATAAGGGAGAGGATGGCATTGTCTCCGGTAGGCTTGAATCCGAATTCCTTGATGATGCTGGAGTGATGCATGTCGAACGGATAGAACCAGTTGTACGGTTCCTTAAAGAACGGATAAGTCTTGAGTTGTGCAAACGTACTCATATAGACGTCAGCGCCTTCCAGCTGTAATTCGTTCATCTCCCGTATCTTGTCTCCCAGTCCGGAACTTTCAAAAGCTTTCTCCCAATCCGGATTAAGATCGTTTTCCTCAGGGTTCTCTTCAAAACCGAACTTCATGTTGCGCATGATGTTCACATTCCTCATCATCTCCGGAATGATTTCTTCACGCATCTTCTTGTCTATCTTTTCCGTTTCCTGGCTACGGAGCAGCTCGATGTAAATACGGTTCAGTTGCTTGCCGAAACTGCCGTCTTCGTTGAGCAGGGAAAGGCGGGCTGTCAATTCGGGATAAAGCGACAGACGGGTGGGATGAAAAAGAAGTGCGAAAGCGATACCTACCAAAGCCCGTTGGTTTACTTGCGTATTTGCATGCGTTACGGCGTCTAGCAACCATGAGAATTTGCGGGTATCGAAGCATTCCATCAGACTGAGCATGACGGCACTGGTGAACAGGCACAAATCATTGACGGGAAGCATTTCTGATTCCAGTAATCCTTTGGCTTGCTGTTCGTCTTCTGCAGACCAGTCACTGTTACTCCATGTGGAAAGGAAAAGAACCTGGGCGGTTTGTTCGTGCCGTTGCAGTACGGCGTCCATGCCTTGGTTATCCGGCATCAGCTGACAAACGGCCAGGTCATCAGGGAAAGATTCCAATACCTTCTGCAGTGCGGCAATATTGTATTCTTTGGGGAGGCGTTCCCGGTTATTGCGCAGGGAATGGTAATAGTGCGTGGAAACTCCGTCAAGGAGAGACAGACGTGCCTGGTCAGCGACTTCCCAAGTTTCGGTCAGAATCTGGCGATATAGTTTCTGTCGTTCAGGATCGTCGATTCCCTGGCGCATGTATTGCAGCATGTACTGATAGGATGTCTGAGCTTGTTCCAAGCGGTTGCGGAGTGTCCAGTCACCGCTGTTCCAAAGAAAGGCTTCCAGTTGGGATTGTGCTTCCTTCAGCCGTTGCTGCTTGAGTAGAGTAACGATATGCTGATATTGTTCTTGTATGGCTTGTTCGTTCATAAATCAGTCTCTTTTTGGGTATGTATCTTATAAAACTACAAAAAGGATGCCAAAAAGTTCATAAATTTCCATTTCCCCAGCTCAGAAACGAACTTGCAACTGTGCTTGAAGCAGGTTTGAGTTTTCTCCTTTATGGCGGTTACAGTATGTATACTGGGCTTGCAGACGGCATTTGGGATAGAACCAATACTGTACACCTGCTACATAATTGGTCTGTTTATCGGAAATAGTTTTATTTTTGTTGAAATAGTCATAAGAGGCTATTACGTCAAATTTGGGAAGCACATGGGCAGATACGGTTGCATAGTAACCGTCACTTTTAACGTGTCCGTCTTTTCCGGCCAAGTATTCTGTACGTACATCTACGGATTTTGTTTTGATGGTGGCACCTGCCGACCAGCGGTTTCGGGTGTAATTCTCTCCTATGGCTATGTCTGGATTAATGGAAGAAACGGCTACGGCGCATCCTTTCCCTTTAACAAAGGAACCGCCGACGGACAACCATTTCAATGGATGTACCATAAGGCTGCCTACAATATCTTTCTGATTGTTTTTATCTTTTAGGTTGATGCCTTGTCCGTTCATGATGGCAAGGTTATAAGTCATCAAAGAGTCGAACAAGTCTCCATAAATTAACAATCCCATATCACGACCGCTTGCAGAGCCATACAACGGATCACTGCCATTGATACCGGCCAGGTAATTGACGGCTTGAGAATAACAGTTTATTAATTCGACAAAGCAGGGAGACATCGGGTTCTCAATGGTATACATGGTTTTGAACTGTCCGATACGTGCTGTGAGTTGAGGGAGAAAGCGGTATTCCGTGTAGGCTTCCAGAATTTTTCCGGTATTGGCAAAGCTGTACATGAAGTAAGCCGACCATTTATCGGTGATTTTACCGCGCGCCATAAAGATAACTCTCTTTATATCGAAAGTATTGCTGGTACCTTCGCCCGCATCATCGTATGTATATCCCACTTGGGCATAGCCGGAGAGTGAAATGCGGTCTTTTAAAGTGTTGACTACATCATTCAGACAAGCATCTTGTGCTTTCAGGATGCATGTGGCTGATAAAAGGATGCAGGATAGTAGAATTCGTCTCATTATAGGGATAAGGATAGTAGTAAAAAAGGCAACCCTTTTTTCAAAGAGCTGCCTTTGGGTGTTATTTTGCTTGTTTTTATTCGTTGATAGCAGCGATACCCGGAAGGATTTTTCCTTCGATTGCTTCAAGCAATGCACCGCCACCGGTAGATACGTAAGACACGCCGCTTGCCAAGCCGAACTTGTTGACACAAGCTACAGAGTCACCGCCACCTACGAGTGAGAAAGCACCGTTCTTGGTAGCTTCTACGATAGCTTCGCCTACAGCGCGTGAACCGTGAGTGAAGTTCTCAAATTCGAATACACCCGTCGGACCGTTCCAAAGGATAGTCTTGGAGTTCTTGATGACATCTGCAAAGATCTTTTCAGTCTCAGGACCGATATCAAGACCTTCCCAGCCATCAGGAATTTCGTCAACCGGGCAGAACTTGGTGTTGGCATCGTTGGAGAAAGAATCGGCAATCTTGGCATCAACAGCCAAAACAAGGTTTACGCCTTTTTCTTTTGCTTTCTTCACCAGGTCAAGAGCCAAATCCAGTTTGTCATCTTCGCAGATAGAAATACCGATTTTGCCGCCCATGGCTTTGGTGAAAGTATAAGTCATACCGCCGGCAATAATCAGGTTGTCTACCTTGTTCAGCAGGTTTTCAATGATTTCAATCTTGGAAGAAACTTTGGAACCACCCATGATGGCAGTAAACGGACGTTGGATATCGTTCAAAACTTTATCAACAGCCTTTACTTCTTTTTCCATCAGGTAACCGAACATCTTGTTGTCCTTGTCGAAATATTTAGCGATCAATGCAGTAGAAGCGTGTGCACGGTGAGCGGTACCGAAAGCGTCGTTTACATAGCAATCTGCATAAGAAGCCAATTTCTTGGTGAATTCTTTCTGGCTTTCCTTAACAGCAGCTTTGGCAGCCTTCTTTTCTTCGTCTGTAGCATCTTCAGCCAAACCGCGGGGTTTGCCTTCCTCTTCAGCGTAGAAACGGAGGTTCTCGAGCAACAACACTTCACCCGGTTGCAGAGCAGCAGCCTTTACGGCAGCTTCTTCGCCCATACAGTCGTTAGCAAATTGCACCTCAACACCCAACAACTCTTCGAGATGCTTCAGAATGTGCTTCAAGGAGAACTTGTCAGCCGGGCCTTTCGGACGACCGAGGTGAGAACCGATAATTACACTACCGCCATCGGCCAAAATCTTCTTCAATGTAGGAAGAGCGGCACGCATACGGGTATCATCTGTAATGTTGAAGTTTTCGTCCAAGGGTACGTTGAAGTCCACACGAACGAATGCCTTTTTTCCGGCAAAGTTAAATTGATCAATTGTCATAATACTCTATTTTATTTAAAAGTGTTACTAATTTCTTTTTAGTGAGCGCAAAGTTAGCATTTATTTCTTTTTTTTGCTATGAAACCGTTGTTTATTCTTTGTCTTTGCCGCTCTCTTTGCTAACTTTATATTTCTGGCAGTAATATTTGCACATTAATTGCAAACCGCAGGTATCACATTGTGGAGTACGTGCCTGGCATACATAGCGACCGTGCAGGATAAGCCAGTGGTGAGCTATGGGGATGTCTGTTTCCGGTATATGTTTTACCAATTCTTTTTCGACACTGAACGGAGTTGTACATTTATCTGATACGAGACCCAGGCGATGGCTGACGCGGAACACGTGTGTGTCTACTGCCATAGCCGCTTTATTGAAAACAACGGATTGGATGACATTGGCTGTTTTGCGGCCTACGCCGGGCAGTTTTACCAGTTCTTCAAGGGTATCGGGTACCTCACTGTTGAATTCTTTCACCAACATCTGTGCCATGCCTACAAGATGTTTAGCTTTGTTGTTGGGATAGGAGACGCTGCGGATATACTCGTATACCACGTCGGGAGTAGTAGCGGCGAGTGCTTCGGGAGTAGGGAAGTCCCGGTAAAGGGCGGGGGTAATCATATTGACGCGTTTGTCCGTACATTGTGCAGAGAGAATAACTGCTATCAACAGCTCGAACGGATTGTCATAATGCAACTCTGTTTCGGCTACGGGAACGTTCTCCCTAAACCAAGCAAGGATTTTTTCATAACGCTCTTTCTTTCTCATCTTAATTTGTTTTTATGATAGTGAGGAGATACTTTCAGATTGAAATAGAAGATGGAGATAACCGTGAGGCAGGCTCCGAAAAAATATGCCATATCGAATGAGGTAATCTGTGCGATATAACCTCCTGCTGTCAGACCTATACCAATGCCTACATCCCATGAAGTCAGGTAGGTAGAGGTGGCTGTTCCGCGCTGGTTGTTGGGGGCCAGGTTTACGAACAGCGTATTGAAGGCGGGGAACATCGTCCCGAAGCCTACTCCCAATAGGAGGGCAACCATAAAAAACAATATGTTTGTCAGTTCCGGGACGGTCTTCATCAGTAGTCCGCAAGCGGACAATATGAAGAAACAGCTACATACCAGATATAGTCCTAAAGTTATGACTTGGGTGATACGTCCTTTATCCACTTGTTTGCCGGAGAACATACGGGACACTGCCATGCCGACGGCCATAAAAGTAAAAAACAATCCGGAATTCAAGGTAATTCCTATTTCTTTGGCATACATGGCTACATAAGTGCTTGTCATGCCATATGGTATGGAGAGCAATAGCAGTGCGATTCCTGCCGGGATACCTTTCAGCAGCACAAAGCGGTCCAATGAGATAGGTTCTCGTTTGACTGGTTGTTTGGGTGGGGTCTTGACGAGGCATGCGGCAACAAAACCGATAGTTCCTGATATGAGCGAGCAGGCAAAAATCGTTTCAAAGGAATATATGTCATGCATGAAAAGACCAATCATCGGGCCGAAGCTCATGGCTGTATTGTTCATCAGTCCATAATATCCTACGGCTTCACCGCGACGGGACGAAGGGGTAATGTCAATCACAATTGTATTTCCCGCTACGGTCACCATTCCAAATGCAAGGCCGTGGACAACCCGCAACATGATGAATAAAGATAGGACTCCCGCTAACATGTAACCTGCGAAAATGGTGATAAAGATGAAATATGCCACCAGATAAAGAGGCTTGCGGGCCAGTGTGTCGAGCAGGTATCCCGAAAATGGGCGTATGCAGAGCGAGGCAATGGTGTAGCATGACAAGATGACACCTACTGCTGCATTTCCGGTATGGAATACCTCAGTTAGGTAGAATGGAAGAACCGGTAGTATCAGATAAAAGGCAAAATACAAAAGGAAATTGGCAGCCAGGATAAGGCAATAGCCGGAGGTTACAAGTTTGTCTTTTGCCATAGCGAAAAATAGTGGTTAGCGATGAGTGGTTAGTGATGGGTGATTAATGATATGCTGAAAATGCGCAACTTATTAATCACTAATCACTAACCGTTATTCACTATATTTAGTAAGCGCTCTCGAATTCTTTCAAGAAGCGTGTGTCATTTTCAGAGAACATACGAAGGTCTTTCACTTGGTATTTTAAGTTGGTGATGCGTTCGATACCCATACCCAGGGCATATCCGCTATACACTTTGCTGTCTATTCCGTTCAGCTCCAATACATTCGGATCTACCATACCGCATCCCAAAATTTCTACCCAACCCGTGTGCTTGCAGAAGGGGCAGCCCTTGCCGCCGCAGATGTTGCAGCTGATGTCCATTTCGGCACTTGGCTCGGTGAAGGGGAAGTAGGAAGGACGCAGACGAATCTTGGTGTCACTGCCGAACATCTCTTGCGCAAAGAGCAATAAAGCCTGCTTCAGGTCGGTGAAAGATACATTGCGGTCTACGTACAAGGCTTCTACCTGATGGAAGAATGCGTGTGCGCGGTAGCTGATGGCCTCATTACGGTATACACGTCCCGGACAAAGTACGCGGATAGGAGGCTGCGTGGTCTCCATAACACGGCTTTGCACGCTGGATGTGTGTGTGCGAAGAATGATGCTGTGCGATACGTTTTCTGTATCATTTTCGATGAAGAATGTATCCTGCATGTCGCGTGCCGGATGGTCTTCGGCAAAATTCATGGAGGAGAATACGTGCCAGTCGTCTTCCATTTCCGGTCCGTCGGCGATGTTGAATCCCATACGGGCAAATATATCGATGATTTCGTTTCTCACGATGGAAAGCGGATGGCGGGTTCCTAATTCTACCGGGTAGGCTGAACGGGTCAAGTCAATATCGTCACAGCCGGTATCCTGGCTTTCGAATTGTTCCTTCAAGGCGGCAATCTTTTCTTGTGCTTTGTTTTTCAGTTCGTTCAAGCGCATTCCCACCTCTTTTTTCTGTTCGGCGGCTACATTGCGGAAATCTGCCATTAAGTCATTGATGGCTCCTTTTTTACTGAGGTATTTGATGCGGAGTGCCTCTAATTCCTCGGCGTTAGCGGCTTTCAGCGCCTCTACTTCCTGCAGAAGCTGATTGATTTTAGCTATCATATCGTTGTTATCTTATTTATTTTCTAAGTTAAAAACGGTGCAAAGATACAATATTATCATTGTTTTGCCGCCAATTGGGGAAGATTATTTGGTGTCAGTGGTACAAAATTTCATGTGAAGAAGAAATGATAGAGGATGGGAGAAAAAATGATATATATGTAAAAGTCTTCATATTGTTTATGGAAAAAACATAAATGAGCGTTGTTTAGTGACTTTTAAAATATACTTTTCGTATCTTTGCGCCCCGTTTACCGTTCTATGGAGGTAGAACAAACTGGCGGTTGGTATTTATTAACATACGTCAAAGAGAGAGAGTTAACGGAGTAATTGTTGCATTAAAGTTAGAGTTTGAATTGATGAAATTGAAGACAATCCTGCCAGTCGTGGCAGTTGCGGGAGTACTCATGTGTGAGCCTGCCGTATTGTTGCATGCCGGTACATCTGATTTTGCTTCTCCCGAAGCTATGGGATGGTTCCGTAAGAAAAAGAAGAGTGAAACCAAGGACAGCGTTCAATCCAAGAGCGACTACGAGAAATTGACAGGTTCCGGTGCTATTGCCCGCAAGGGAATGTTCAATGTTTACCAGAAGAAGAGCGATTATTACTTTGAAGTGCCGGCAAGGCTGCTGGGACGTGATATGCTGGTAGTAAATAAATTACAGCGTGTTCCTTCCGAACTGAATGAGGCAGGTGTGAACCGTGGTACGAATTACGAAAATCAGATGGTGCGTTTTGAATTGGACAAGGCTGCCAACAAGCTGTTGGTACGTCAGAGCCGTCCTCTTCCGTTGGCGCCGGATGAGGATGCCATACGGCAGTCCGTACTGGATAATTATATTTCTCCGCTGATAGCCGGTTTCAAGATTGAGGCATTCAATAATGACTCTACCATGATAGTGGTCAAGGTCAACGATATTTATGATGGTACAGAGACGAGTATCAATAATGTCTTTACGAATATCAACCTGGGAACTTCGGCCATCAAGAATCTCTCCCGCATTTTATCTATCAAAGCTTTTGAGAACAATGTGGTAGCCACTTCCGAGTTGACAACTAAGGTGACCGAGGGAACAACGACTGTGTTTGTTACGGTCGAAGTCAGTTCCTCTCTGTTGCTGTTGCCGGAGAAACCTATGATGGGACGTCTGGATAGTCCGCGCGTAGGTTACTTTACCAATCCGTTGTTGAATTACAGTGACGGTCAGCAGCGTGTAGACAAGAAACCCTTCATCACCCGCTGGCGTCTGGAACCGAAACCGGAAGACCGGGAGCGTTACCTTCGCGGTGAATTGGTGGAACCGGCCAAGCCGATTGTGTTCTACATCGAGAACTCCACTCCCCGTCGTTGGCGGAAATATATCAAGCAGGGAATCGAGGATTGGCAGGCTGCTTTTGAACGTGCCGGATTCAAGAATGCTATCATAGCCAAGGAACTGACGGACAGCATGAATGTGGATAAGGATGACGTGAACTACTCCGTGCTGACCTACGCCGCCTCCACCAAAGCCAATGCCATGGGCCCCTCTATCCTCGACCCCCGTTCGGGCGAGATATTGGAAGCGGACATCATGTGGTGGCATAATGTGCTGGGCATGCTCCAGGAATGGATTACAGTGCAAACCGGTGTCGTACGTCCCGAAGCAAGAGGAGTAAGGCTGCCGGATGAGCTGATGGGCGATGCCATGCGCTTTGTGGCATGCCACGAGGTGGGGCACTCGTTGGGCTTGCGCCACAATATGATTGCTTCCTGGACTTTTCCGACAGATTCCCTGCGTTCCAAAACATTTACGGATCGTATGAATACCACTTCCTCCTCTATCATGGACTATGCACGTTTCAACTATGTGGCACAGCCGGGTGACGGTGTTACGGCGCTTTCTCCCCATATCGGTCCGTATGATATGTTTGCCATAGAATACGGCTATCGTTGGTATGGTAAAGAAACCCCAGAGGCAGAGAAGGACTTGCTTGCCGACTTCCTGAGCCGTCATACAGACCGTTTATATAAATATAGTGAGGCGCAGGATGTACGTGATGCCGTAGACCCGCGTGCGCAGAATGAAGATTTGGGCGATGATGCTGTCCGCTCATCTCTGCTGGGTATTGAGAACTTGAAGCGTATTGTTCCTCAAATCATCCAATGGACTACTACTGGCGAGAAAGGACAGACTTATGAAGAAGCTTCCCGCCTATACTATGCGGTTATCAACCAATGGAACAATTACCTCTATCATGTATTGGCAAACATCGGTGGTATCTATATAGAAAACACCGTTGTGGGCGACGGACAGAAAACCTATACTTTCGTAGAAAAAGAAAAGCAGCAAGCCGCCCTGAAGTTTCTGCTGGACGAAGTGCTGACCTATCCCAAATGGCTGTTCGACACGGAAGTTGGAGAGTACACTTACTTGCTGCGCAACACTCCACTGGGCGTAGTGGAGAATGCACCGACACAAGTGTTGAAGAATGCCCAATCCTATATCCTTTGGGATTTGCTGGGCAACAACCGCCTGATGCGTATGTTGGAGAACGAATCGGTGAACGGCAAAAAGGCTTTCACGGTGGTAGAGCTGATGGATGGCCTGCATCGCAACATCTTTGCCACTACGGAACGCGGTGCCTTGCCGGACGTCATGACACGTGCCTTGCAGAAGAACTTCGTAGATGCACTGATTACAGCAGCTGCCGAAAGCGAAGGAGTGAAAATAAACAAAAAACTGATGGACAACCACTTCTTGCTGGACCATCAGACTGCCCTTTGCAGCTGTGACGAGCATGCCGGTAAGACTTTGGATGCCGACCGTATGGGTGCACACCGCGAACTGAACTTCTACGGTTCGCAGATAAACCGCGTATCTGATGTCATCTCCGTGAAGCGTGGTGAGTTGCTTCGCATCAAAGAATTGCTCCAAAATCGTCTGGGTGCATCGGATATAGCCACTAAATATCATTATAAGGATTTGATTTTGCGTATCAATACTGCATTAGGAGTAAAGTGATTTTTCTTTTCAATAGAGTATTAATTAATTTTATATGTAACGCATGAAAAAACGTGTATTAATCGTTTTGCTATGCTTTGTAGGAGCTTTGTCATCTGCTTTTGCTGCAGAGAAAAAAGTCCAGGGCGTAGTAATATCTTCAGAGGATAACCTACCGCTTATCGGTGCTTCCGTTTATGTGACTGCGGAAGACTTGAAAAAGGCGGGGAGTGCTCAGACTACAATGGGGGTCATCACTGATGTGGATGGTCAGTTCTCTATCGCTATACCTGCGGGGATAACCCGTTTCTTTTGTAGCTACGTGGGATATGACGTATTGGAAGTGAAGCTTGTTCCGGGAAAGGAACATTATGAAATAACACTTCATGCATCTTCCCAAATGCTCGATGCCGTTGTTGTGACGGGTTACCAGACAGTGGAGCGCCGCAAGCTGACGGCAGCGGTATCCAAACTGGATATATCGGACGAGACCATCGGTGCAGTAAAAAGTATCGACCAGGCACTTGCCGGACAAATTGCCGGACTTTCTGTCAGCCCGACTTCCGGTGCTCCGGGTGCTCCGGCAAAGATACGCATTCGCGGTACTGCTTCATTGAATGGTACACAAGACCCTTTGTGGGTGCTGGACGGCATTCCTTTGGAGGGAACGGATGTTCCCGAACCGGATGAGCTGAATGACATCACCAACATGAAGCAATCTTCCATTGCAGGCCTGAATCCGGCAGATATTGAGAATATCACCATCCTGAAGGATGCGGCAGCCACTGCCATCTATGGTGCGAGGGCAGCCAATGGCGTCATTGTGATTACAACAAAGAAGGGTAAGGTCGGTAAACCGGTTATCAATTTCTCGTCCCGGTTTACCTATACTCCTACATTGAGCCTTGACCGGTTGAACTTGCTGAACTCAGCGGAGAAAGTAGGATTGGAAATGGATATGATCCGTAATAACTATTCTCCGGACAATCATAAAGGAGGCGTATATAATATTCTTTCCAATTACAATGAGTTGTCTGCTTTTCAGAATGGAGGATGGGATGCCTTGAGCAGTGATACACAAGCTGCCATCAACCGTTTGAAGAGTGTTAATACAAACTGGGGAGATATCCTTTTCCGCGATGCTTTCAGCCAGGAATATAACTTGAGCCTTTCCGGCGGTACGGAAAGGGTTACGTATTATACCTCTTTCGGCTATTATAAAGAGGATGGAAATGTGGACGGTGTGGGTATGGACCGTTTCAACTTGGTAGGAAAGACTTCCTATAAGGTGAACAGTATACTGAAAGTGGGTGCCTCCATGTTTGCCAACCGTCGCAAAAATACCAATTATCTGACAGATGCATACGGTATGTCGAATCCCGTGTTCTATTCACGCAAGGCTAATCCGTATTTTGAACTTTATGACAAGAATGGCAACTATAATTACGACTACGATATTCAGAACAACACTGATAAGGATTTAGGATTCAACATCTTTGAAGAACGGCAGAACACGTCTAATGAAAGCGTGGTGAATTCTTTTTCATCTATATTTGATGCGGAGTTACGGTTCAATGACAAGTGGAAGCTGACTTCCCAGTTTGGCTATCAGTTGGAAAAAACTTCCAGAGAAGAAATAGCGGACTGGGAAAGCTATGCCATGCGCTATTACTATAAGTTGAGCGAATACTCCCAAGGTGGAGAAACCAAACACTTTCTGCCCGAAGGAGGTATGCAGAAGTCTTATGAAAACTCCAATTCACAGATTACTTGGAAGGCGATGGGAGAATATCGCGACAGCTTCAATGATATTCATGAACTGGAAGTGATGGCAGGTACCGAACTGCGCAAGACTTGGTACGAAACCTTGTTCTCGGCAGGGTATGGCTTCGACCGCAAGACGTTGACCACCAAGCCGGTGATTTTCCCCAACGAAAGTTACGCCACGTCTTTCCCGCTCCATCAGACGACGTATAAGGAGAATGCTTATGTGTCTTTCTACTCTACGGCCTCCTACTCTTTATTGAATCGCTACACGGTGGGAGGAAGTATCCGTTTTGACGGTTCCGATCTTTTCGGTGTGGATAAGAAGTACCGCTATCTTCCTCTTTATTCTGTCAGTGCCTTGTGGCGTCTGTCACAAGAACCGTTTATGCAGCAGGCCAAGTGGGTAGATAACCTGGTGTTCCGTGCATCTTACGGTCTGCAGGGAAATATTGACAAGAATACTTCTCCGTTCCTGTTGGGTACATATCGGTCGGAGAGTATTTTGCCCGGAGTATCGGAAGATGTAATTATCATTAATTCCGCTCCCAACAAGAAGTTGCGTTGGGAAAAGACGCAGTCTGTCAATGCCGGCTTTGATTTTTCTGTATTGAACCAGGCTATCAATCTGAGCGTGGACTATTATTACCGTAAGGGTACCGATTTGATAGCTTTGCGCATGCTTCCTCTGGAGACGGGCTTTACTTCAATGAACGTCAACTGGGCAAGTATGGAGAACAAAGGTGTGGAAATCAGCTTGTCTACCCGTAACATAACGACAAAAAACTTCTCCTGGTACACAAATTTCAATTTTGCCTATAACGGTAATAAGGTATTGCAGGAAAACATACCGGAGCAGCAGACCACTCCGGGACGTGAAGGCTATCCTGTAGGGGCAATTTTCGCACTGAAGACTGCGGGAGTGAATAAGGAAACCGGTAATATGATGTTCTATAATCCGGAGGGAGAGAAAGTGACCTTGAAGGAGCTTTACCGCCTGAAGGACGAGTGGGGGATAGGTATTGCCTCTTCCGATGTAACTGCAGCCGAAGAGAGAACCTTTTATTCGTATATCGGGAGTAGCGATGCTCCTTATACGGGAGGTTTGATTAATACCTTCAGCTATAAAAACTGGGAGCTGAATGTCAATTTCTCTTTGACGTTTGGCGGGTACGTACGTACGCAACCCTCTTATGACATCATCAATCCGGATTATGGCAAGAACTATAATGCGGATGTGCTGAACCGCTGGACTCCGGAAAACCCGAATGCGGAGCTTCCGGCATTTATGCTGAGTGCTTCCAACCCGGAAGAGTACTCCTGGTATGATTCTAAAACCATCTGGAGAGATTTGGATATCTGGGTGAAGAAGCTGAACTACGTACGTTTGCAGAATCTGCGTCTGGGTTACCGTATCCCTGAGCTCCTGACAAAGCGTTTGGGAATGAACTCGGCAACGGTATCTATTGAAGGACGTAATCTCTTCGTGTTTGGTTCGGGATATAATAACTACATGGATCCGGAGTCGATGTACAATCCTTATGCAACTCCCGTACCCAAGTCGGTTACATTCAGTTTGAACTTGAATTTCTAACTTCAAAAGCAGAAAGAAAATGAAGAAAACAATAAGTCTGATGATAATGGCCTGCATGCTTCTGCTTGCGGCATGCGACAACTATCTGGATATACAGCCTACCGGTAGTGTCATTCCCAATTCTTTGGCTGAGTATAGAGCGTTGCTTGCCCGTTCTTATAAGGACGTGAGTAAATTCAGTGACCGGGGAATGGCTTGTTTCCGTTCCGACGAGATGCAGGTTCGGGATAATGAATATGACCAAAATTATTATATGGATATAGAGCGCTGGAACGACCTTGCTCCCAATGCCTATACCTCATCGTTTGAATGGGCCAAGTATTACAATGTGCTTTTTATTGCCAATCACGTTATTGAGAGCAGAAGTGATATTAAGGAAGGCACTGAGGAAGAGATAAATCAGCTTGTAGGAGAAGCGTATATGCTCCGTGCTTATGTACATTTCTTATTGGTAAATCTTTATGGACAGCCCTATACTAAGGAGGGAGCTTTGGATACCAAATCGGTACCGCTGAAATTGGATACGGATTTAGAGAAAGTCCTGAAACGCAATACGGTGGAAGAAGTTTATACTTCCATCCAAGCAGATATTGACGAGGCACGCAAACTGGTCATGAAGGCAGAATGGGAACAGAGATATTCATATCGTTTCAATGCGGCTTCGGTAGAGGCGTTTCAATCACGCGTATCCCTTTATAAGGGCGAGTGGCAGGCGGCTTGGGATGCTGCTGAGGCAGTGCTTGCCGTGAAGTCTGTATTGGTAGATTTGAATGATGCCGCTGCAACTCTTCCTAACAGTTATAATTCCGTGGAAAATATTACTCCACTGGAGACACCTCTGAGCAGTACAATCAATGGGGCTGCTCTGGCTACTCCGGTTTTTCTCTCCCTTTATGCTGAGAACGACCTTCGGCTGGACAAATATTTTGCTGAAACGGATGAAAAAGGTTTCCGGAAGAATAAGAAGGCGGGAAGCAATAACTACTTGTGTACTTTCCGTGTGGGTGAAATATATCTGACGGCTGCTGAGGCTGCTGCCCGACTTGGAGAACTGTCTCAAGCACGTACTCGCCTGCTGGAACTGATGCGGAAACGTTATGCACCGGAGGCCTACGAAGCGAAATCCGTTGTTGTCAATGCCATGGATAAGGAAGCGTTGGTACAGGAAATATTAGATGAACGTGCCCGTGAACTTGCTTTTGAAGGACATCGCTGGTTTGACCTTCGTCGTTCCACCCGTCCGCGTTTGGAGAAAGTGCTTGATGGTACGCGTTATGTACTCGAAGAGAATGATGCCCGCTATACATTGGCCATTCCGAAAGAAGCCATAGAAGCCAATCCGGGATTGCTGAACTGATAAAGATAAAACTCCCCGATTCTGTATTGACGAGAATCGGGGAGTTTTGTCTTTATGTGGATTGGATATGTATTTTTTACGTACCTTTGCACCGTTTTTTGTAATAGACAGTATAAGATGATACAGAATCAGAGACCTCCTATCCGTAGAATTGCTTTTCCTATTCTTATAGCATTGAGTATTTCGCATTGTTTGAACGATATGCTGCAATCGGTTATTTCGGCAGTATACCCTTTGTTCAAGGAGGATTTATCCTTGAGTTTTGCCCAGATTGGTCTGATTACGTTAGTGTATCAGATGTCGGCGTCCGTGTTTCAGCCTCTAATGGGATTGTTCTTTGATAAGCGCCCCATTGCCTGGTCATTGCCGATAGGTATGAGCTTTACTTTGGTCGGTATCATGAATCTGGCTTTTGCTACTAATCTGTATTGGTTGCTGGCTTCGGTATTCATTGTGGGTATCGGTTCGTCTGTACTCCATCCGGAGGCGTCACGTATTGCTTTTCTGGCTTCCGGCGGAAAACGCGGACTGGCGCAGTCTCTATTTCAGGTGGGCGGGAATTTGGGAGGCTCGCTTGGACCGTTACTGGTGGCTTTGCTGGTAGCTCCTTACGGGAGGAGATACATTGCCTTTTTCACGGTTTTTGCCTTGATTGCCATCGTGGTGATGATTCCTATATGTCGTTGGTTCCGTTCCTACTTGAATCATATCAAGAAACGCCCGATGCTTGTGGCAGGAAAGATAGAACGTCCCCTTTCTTCAAGAATGACGGTGTTTGCCATAAGTATTCTGCTGATACTTATCTTCTCCAAATATATCTATATGGCAAGTTTGACGAGCTACTATACATTCTATCTGATCCATAAATTTGGTGTTACTGTTCAGGATTCACAGCTCTTCTTGTTTGTCTTCCTGGTAGCTACTGCCATCGGAACATTGGTGGGAGGTCCCGTAGGTGACAGGGTAGGACGTAAATATGTCATCTGGGCTTCCATTCTTGGAACGGCTCCATTTAGTATGATGATGCCTCACGTAGGGCTTGCATGGACAGTAGTGCTGAGCTTCTGTGTCGGTCTGATGCTTTCTTCCGCTTTTCCTGCCATATTGCTGTACGCCCAGGAATTGCTACCCAATAAGCTGGGTTTGATTTCCGGGTTGTTCTTTGGTTTTGCTTTTGGAATTGCCGGTATTGCTTCGGCTGTATTGGGAGGCATGGCTGATAAATATGGTATCGAGGCTGTTTATAATGTATGTGCCTTTATGCCTTTGTTGGGGTTGGTGGCTTGCCTTCTGCCTAATTTGAAAAAGAGATAGAGATTTTTTATTCCCATTGTCAGCCATACGGAGAGAACGAAAGGTGCGGTCAATGTAATAATTCCCCAATTCATTCCCACAATTTGCAATACAACAGAGAGTAAAACGGAACATGCAGCCCATATACAGCTCATCCAGCTTTTACCTCCTAAAGCAAGGGCACACAATACGCCATTATATCCCATCAGACCCATATTCAAAGCTTCGGAATCCACTCCCAATAATGTGGCTAGGAGGAGGGGGAGAAGTGCTCCCAATATGGTATATACTGCTGCATTCCGGGAATTCACGAGAATGCCTGCAAGGAAAAATAGTCCGGTCATCATGTTTCCTTGAAACATCACCTGGCCTATGCCCATACTGAAACATTGTAAGTAATTTATGGAGGAAGAAGCGGGTGTTTCTGTATCAGAGACGAGTAGCATGTCAGGCATCAGCCAACTGCACAATCCCAGCAGCATCCATACAGAAAGGATAAAAGGGGTAGTGAATCCGGGCAACACGCGTTGCATGTTGAAAAACCGTGCAATGTAGGTAGATGCACACGAGGCAATAGCCATCAGCATCAAGGAACTTACAGTCAGAAGCATAAAGACCCCTACGGCTATTCCTACCAGTGTACCGTTAAAACCATATAATCCATTTTTTATATCATCACAGTCATATCCTGAGATACGGGCTGTCAACGTACTTATTATGTTGCCACTTACAGCCAATAGGCCCATTTGCCATGAATTCAAAAAGATTCCAATCAACATCAATAATCCGGACAATGCATTGTTTTGGAACATGACTTGCCCTATGCCACGTCCTAAAATAAGTAATGACTTGCGTGTAAAAGCTTCTTTCATGAGTTGTCGAATGAAAATGGACTATATGTAAATTTATAGCTCGTTAATGCGTACAAAAAAAACGATTAGACTAATCTAACCGTTTTAATTTTCGTGGAGCGTATGAGACTCGAACTCATCACCTCGACACTGCCAGTGTCGCGCTCTAGCCAGATGAGCTAACGCCCCGTTGCCAACGTTTGCAGGCTTGCTTTCGTTTTTGATGGTGCAAATATAATGCATTATTCTGAAATAATTGCTATGTTTGCGAAAGAATTTGAAAAAATAAGTTATGCTGATATATAATACCACTTATCATGTAGAGGAAGGAGAAGACAAAAACTTCCTGATATGGATGCAGGAACACTATCTTCCCGAGGTAGAAAAGAACGGAACATTGTATGCTCCACGTATAGCCCGTATCTTGAGTCATATTGAAGAAGGAAGCATCTGCTATTCTGTTCAGTTTGAGGTAGAAAACTCTGCCAAACTGCATCGTTGGCATCAAGAGCAAGGAGTGAAACTGAACGAGGAATTACTGAATATCTTTAAAGATAAAGTGATTGGCTTTCCTACATTGATGGAGGTAATAGTGTGATACAACCGGTCAAAGAGAAAATAATATTGGGTATAGACCCTGGTACCACCATTATGGGGTATGGAGTATTGCGTGTGGCAGGTGTCAAGCCGGAAATGATAGCCATGGGAATTATCGACCTCCGCAAATTTGGAGACCACTATCTGAAGTTACGCCATATTCATGAACGGGTACTGAGTATCATAGAGAGTTATTTGCCTGACGAGCTCGCTATTGAGGCCCCTTTCTTCGGAAAGAATGTACAGTCCATGTTGAAGTTGGGGCGTGCGCAAGGCGTAGCAATGGCAGCTGCTTTGAGCAGGGATATTCCCATTACGGAATATGCTCCTTTAAAAATAAAGATGGCCATCACCGGAAACGGACAGGCATCCAAGGAACAGGTGGCGGACATGTTGCAGCGTATGCTGCATTTTCCTAAAGAGGATATGCCTACTTTTATGGATGCAACGGACGGGCTTGCTGCTGCCTATTGTCACTTTCTGCAGATGGGGCGTCCCACGGTGGAGAAAGGCTATCATGGCTGGAAAGACTTTATTGCCAAAAATCCGGATAAGGTGAAGAAGTGATAAGAATTGAAAATGTAGAATCTAAAAATAATATCATGAAATTGAATGAACTTGCTATCATTGGAGTGGCCGCAACGACGGTTGTAAGCTGCACTCCCGCGAAGACGGAGTATGCTTCGTACGAACTTTACCCTGTCCGTTCGGGTAGTCTGACAGAGATGGAATATACACCTGCTGCCACGCAATTCACATTGTGGGCACCTACGGCGGATGAAGTTCGCCTGATGTTGTTCGAAGCAGGAGACGGAGGGCATGCCTATGAAACTATTTCAATGGAATCCTCTGAAGAAGGAACTTGGAAAACTAAAGTTGAAAAGGACTTGATAGGTAAATTCTACACATTCAATGTGAAAATCAATGATAAGTGGTTGGGGGACACTCCGGGTATCAATGCCAAAGCTGTAGGGGTGAATGGAAAGCGTGCCGCCATCATCGACATGAAATCCACGGACCCCGAAGGATGGGCAGATGATAAACGTCCGGCATTGGCCTCTCCTGCCGATGTGATTCTTTATGAAATGCACCATCGTGATATGTCCATCGACCCGTCGTCGGGTATTGAGCATAAAGGAAAGTTCCTGGCATTGACAGAACAAGGAACGGTAAGTCCCGACAAGCTGGCAACCGGCATTGACCATCTGAAAGAATTGGGAGTGACACATGTACATCTCCTTCCGTCTTATGACTATGCCTCCGTTGATGAGACAAGGCTGGACGAGAACAAGTATAATTGGGGATATGATCCGCAGAACTACAATGTGCCTGACGGCTCTTATTCTACCGACCCCTACAAACCGGATGTTCGTATCCGGGAATTCAAGCAGATGGTGCAGGCTTTGCACAAAGCAGGTATCCGTGTTGTTCTGGATGTGGTGTATAACCATACTTTCAATACATCCGACAGTAATTTTGAACGTACAGTGCCGGGATACTTTTACCGTCAGCGACCGGACGGAACGTATGCAGACGGTTCGGCTTGTGGCAATGAAACTGCCAGCAACCGTCCGATGATGCGTAAATACATGATAGAGTCTGTATTACATTGGATTAATGAATATCACATTGACGGATTCCGTTTTGACTTGATGGGTATCCATGACATCGAGACAATGAACGAAATCCGTAAGGCGGCAACGTCTGTAGATCCGACTATATTTATATATGGTGAAGGATGGGCGGCATCGGCTCCACAGATGGCGGAAGATTCTCTGGCAATGAAAGCCAATACTTATAAGATGCCGGGTGTTGCTGCTTTCTCTGACGAAATGCGTGATGCTTTGCGCGGTCCGTTCAATGACAATCATCAAGGTGCTTTCCTTGCCGGATTGCCGGGAGGAGAGGAGAGCATAAAGTTTGGTATTGTAGGAGCCATCAGGCATCCGCAAGTAAATAATGACTCTGTGAATTATAGTAAGGCTCCGTGGGCGGAACAACCTACGCAGATGATCAGCTATGTTTCCTGCCATGATGATATGTGCTTGGTGGATAGGCTGAAAGCAAGTATCCCGGGTATTACTCCCGTAGAATTGGCAAAGCTTGACAAACTGGCGCAAACAGCCGTATTCACTTCCCAAGGTGTACCGTTTATTTATGCCGGTGAGGAAGTGATGCGTGACAAGAAGGGAGTACACAATAGTTTTGAGAGTCCCGATTCCATCAATGCGATTGATTGGAGACGAAAGGCGGAGCATGCAGATGTATTTGCTTATTATAAAGGTTTGATACAGCTTCGTAAGAAGCATCCGGCTTTCCGTATGGGTGATGCGGATTTGGTGCGTAAGCATTTGGAATTTCTACCGGTTGACGGCAGCAATGTGGTGGTTTACCGTCTGAAAGAAAATGCCAACGGTGATGCATGGGGAGATATTATAGTAGTCTTGAATGCCCGTAAGGAGCCTGCCAAACTTACCGTACCCGAAGGTAAATATACAGTGGTCTGCAAGGATGGCTTTATCAATGAACAAGGTTTGGGCACACTGTACGGCCCCGAAGTTGTTGTTCCGGCCCAATCGGCACTGATTATGTATAAATGATGATTGGATGATGCAGCAACATACAATACACATAGCGGGGGGCGTAGTACGCAACCCGCTTGTTCGTTTGACAGAGCCTGTCACTCTTGATTTCCTGGCAGGAGAACACATTGCCATTGTAGGACCGAACGGAGCCGGAAAGAGTCTCCTGGTGGATATGCTGACGGGAAAGTATCCTTTGCGTGATGGTGAGCTTACCTATGATTTCTCTCCCTCCCTCACGAAAACTGCCTATGACAATATCAAATACATTGCCTTCCGTGATACTTACGGTTCTGCCGATGCCAATTATTACTATCAACAGCGTTGGAATGCCCACGACCAAGAGGATGCTCCGCTAGTACGCGAAGTGCTGGGAGAGGTAAAAGACGATGCCTTGAGACGGCAGCTATTTGAACTTTTCAGCATAGAGCCGATGCTTGACAAGAAAATCATTCTTCTCAGCAGTGGGGAGCTGCGCAAGTTTCAGTTGACTAAAGCTTTACTGACTGTTCCCCGAATTCTTATCATGGACAATCCTTTCATAGGGCTGGATGCGCCTACCCGTGAACTGCTTTTTAATTTGCTGGAGCGGCTTACCCGGCTGGGCGAGTTGCAGATTGTCCTTGTGCTTTCCATGTTGGATGACATACCTTCATTTGTTACACACGTTGTGCCGGTAGAGGAGATGAAGGTGGGCGAAAAGATGGAACGTGAGGAGTATGTGCAGGCATTCTGTGCGGGCAATCAGATGCGTATTCAGGAAGAGGCCGGAGCGTTGGAGGAATTGCAGCGGCGTATTCTCGATTTGCCCTACGAACATGCGAATTTCACTTCGGACGAAGTGGTGAAATTGAACGGGGTTAGCATCCGTTACGATGACCGTACCATTCTGAAGGAGCTGGATTGGACAGTGATGCGTGGTGAGAAGTGGGCGCTGAGTGGCGAGAACGGTGCTGGCAAGTCTACCTTGCTTAGTTTGGTTTGTGCGGATAATCCGCAGTCATACGCCTGCGATATCAGTCTTTTCGGACGGAAGCGCGGAACGGGGGAGAGTATTTGGGAAATCAAGAAACACATCGGTTATGTCAGTCCGGAAATGCATCGTGCTTATCTGAAGAATCTGCCTGCCATAGAGATTGTCGCTTCCGGTCTGCACGACAGCATCGGATTGTATAAACGTCCTCATGCCGAACAGATGTCGGTATGCGAGTGGTGGATGGATATTTTCGGTATTGCAGCCTTGAAAGACAAGCCTTTTCTGCAACTCTCCAGTGGAGAACAGCGTCTGGCATTATTGGCTCGTGCTTTTGTCAAGGACCCGGAACTGCTGATATTGGATGAACCGCTTCATGGACTCGATACATACAACCGCCGTCGGGTCAAGAAGATAATAGAGGCATTCTGCCATCGTCGGGATAAAACGATGATTATGGTAACCCACTATGAGAATGAATTGCCGCAAACAATTACTAACCGTTTATTCTTGAAGCGAAACCGCTGACCGAATAATATTGCGTCAGGGAAAGATAATAAAGGACTAGCGGGAACCATTTATGATGTAAATCGTTATATTTGTAATATCAACCATCTAAACATTTATATCATGAAGTTTTTTATTGATACGGCAAATTTGGAACAGATTCGGGAGGCCTATGACTTGGGCGTACTCGACGGAGTTACCACTAATCCTTCGCTTATGGCAAAAGAAGGTATCAAAGGAGTGGAGAACCAGCGTAAGCACTATGTGGACATCTGTAATATTGTGCAAGGCGATGTAAGTGCCGAGGTGATAGCCACCGACTATGAAGGCATGATTAAAGAGGGTGAAGAATTGGCAGCCTTGAATCCGCATATCGTAGTGAAGGTGCCTTGCATTGCAGAAGGTATCAAGGCCGTTAAATACTTCTCGGGCAAAGGTATCCGTACAAATTGTACTCTGGTATTTTCTGTCGGTCAGGCATTGCTTGCAGCCAAGGCAGGTGCAACGTATGTTTCTCCGTTTGTGGGGCGTCTCGATGATATCTGTGAGGATGGCATTGCATTGGTTGCGAAGATTGTAGAGATGTACCGTTATTATGGATATACCACCCAGGTACTTGCCGCCTCTATCCGTCATACGGCACATATTATGCAGTGTATAGAGGTGGGTGCTGATGTGGCTACTTGTCCGCTTTCGGCCATTAAGGGTTTACTTAATCATCCGCTGACCGATTCCGGTCTGAGGAAGTTCCTTGAAGATTACAAACGCGTGAACGGATAAACTTAAAATATCCTATAAGCCTATCTTTCAATGTAATTATTGACTAATATTGGTGAGAAATAGAATAAAAAGATTTATTTTTGCGCCTTATATTTAGATATACAATAAGGCACCGATGAAAGATAGGCTCATAGGATTTATTAAGACATACTGCTTGTTTGTCTGCATTTTTGTGTTGCAAAAACCACTGTTTATGCTGTTTTACAAATCGCTGTACCCGGATGCCTCGTGTGCGGACTGGTTCAGTGTCATTTGGCATGGGTTACCTTTAGACCTATCTCTGGCTGGTTATCTGACAGCTATTCCCGGTTTTCTTTTCATAACCTCTGTATGGACACTTTCTAAATCCCTTTATCGCATCTGGTGCAGCTATTTCCTCTTCATTTCAGTACTTATCTCCATAATTTTTACTGTCGATTTAGGATTATACGAGTATTGGGGGTTCCGTTTGGATGCTACTCCGTTATTCTATTTCTTTTCCTCCCCTAAAGACGCAGTGGCCAGTGTCAGCATTTGGATGGTGCTGGGGGGAATTGTGGCAATGGCTGTTTATGCTGTCGTGCTGTATGCTGTTTTCTACGGCATCTTGCTGCAGAAGAACCTGTTGCTGCGGATGAAACTGCCTTATCGTCGCCTGAAGGTGTCAGGTATATTGTTGCTGATGACGGGGCTGCTGTTTATTCCTATCCGTGGAGGCTTTACAGTATCTACCATGAATGTGGGGAAAGTCTATTTCAGTGCCGAGCAGCGTCTGAACCATGCAGCTATCAACCCTGCATTCAGTCTGATGGAATCTCTTGCCAAGCAGAAGGACTTTAGCAAGCAATACCGTTTTATGGAAGCTGCGGAGGCCGACCGGCTTTTTAAAGACATGCTTGAACCCGCAGTTGCCGGTGGTCAAACGGAAGAGACGGATTCTGTGCGGCAATCTGCCGATTCGCTGCATACTTTATTCAATACTCAGCGTCCCGATGTACTCTTTGTGATTCTTGAGAGTTTTTCCTCTAGGTTGATGACAGCTTTGGGAGGTGAGCCGAATATTGCCATCCATCTGGATAGCTTGAGTAAGGAAGGGGTGCTCTTTACGAACTTCTACGCCAACAGTTTTCGTACGGACCGTGGACTGGTGGCTATCTTGAGTGGCTATCCTGCCCAGCCCACTACGAGTATTATGAAGTATCCCCGTAAAACGCAGTCCATTCCTGCCATTGCAGGCAGCTTGCGGAAGGCGGGTTATGGTACCAAGTATTATTATGGCGGTGATGCCGACTTTACCAATATGCGTTCCTACCTGATGTCATCGGGCTTTGAAGATATTGTTTCCGACCAGGACTTTCCCGTAACGGAACGTTTAAGTAAGTGGGGGGCGCACGACCATCTCGTATTCAACCGTCTGCTGGAAGACTTGAAAACCGAAGCTGCCGAAGGAACTACAGAAGAGAAAACTCCTTATTTCCGTGTCTTGCAGACCTCCAGCAGCCACGAGCCTTTTGAAGTACCTTTCCGTCGTCTGGAGAATGACCGGCTGAACGCCTTTGCCTATACGGATAGTTGTGCAGGCGATTTTGTAAGACAGTTCCGTGAGCTCCCCCAGTGGAAGAATACGGTGATTGTGTTTGTTCCAGACCACTTGGGAGCTTATCCCGAACATATCGACAATTTGTCGGTAGAACGCTACCGGATACCTCTGTTGATGGTGGGCGGTGCCATCCGAGAGCCGAGGCGCATTGACGTCTATGGCTCGCAACATGACATTGCAGCCACGTTGCTGGCCCAATTGGCGCTGCCCCATGAAGAGTTTGTTTTCAGTAAAGATATGCTTAATCCCGCTTCCCCTCATTTCGCGTTCTTTACCGTACCCGATGCTTTCGGTATGGTGACAGCGGACAACCAGGTGATATTCAATTGCCAGGCAGGTGCTGTGGTAGTGGATGAGGGCACGGCAAAGGGAAAGAACTTGCCGTTGGGCAAAGCCTATCTGCAGAAATTGTATGACGATATAGCAAAAAGATAAAGGAAGATAATTAAAGTATAAGAGTATAAAGTATGACAGCACTTATGGATGTCTTGCAAGGGGCGATAGATATAGACACAAACATATTCCTTTTCATCAATGGGATGCACAACACCTTTTTCGATTACTTTATGAGTGCCTACAGCGGTAAGTGGGTCTGGGTGCCGATGTATGCTGCCATTTGGTATGTGATGCTGCGCAACTTCCATTGGAAAGTGACTTTGTTCTGCATGGTCGGTCTGGCACTCGTAATTACCATTGCCGACCAGACGGGGGCAACATTGATACGCCCGTATGTGGAACGCCTTCGTCCCGCCAATCTGGAAAATCCCATATCCGACATGGTGCATATCGTAAACGGACATCGAGGAGGGCGTTATGGATTCCCCTCCTGTCATGCTGCCAATACTTTTGGCCTGGCATTCTTTGTCTGGTTTCTTTTCCGTAAACGATGGCTCACTGTGTTTATGATGGGATGGGCGTTGCTGACCTGCTATTCACGTATCTACTTGGGAGTGCATTATCCGGGCGATCTCATCGCGGGAACATTGGTTGGATTGATTGCCGCATACATTGTATATCGCCTTTTCCTGAAAGTCAGCGGGTATAAGACCATGAAGAAAGTCCCCCATATTTATGCTCCCATATTGGTGGGCGGATTGACGATAGTTGGGATATTGATATATTCCACGGTGATGATATTGCAGGCTCAGAACTGATGATTTATCGTCACCATTGCTTCCCTCGGACGTATATTTAGTCGTGAAGTGTAGCTTTGCGTGGTGGAATACGTTGTGTAAGTATACTCTTTTTTGTTGAACAGGTTGTTGAGGCTTGCTTCCAATCTCCATTTTTTTCTTTTATAGATAAGGGATGCATCTGCGAACACGGTGTTGAGATGTGCGTCCCCTCCTAAGTCATTCCGGTAATGCTCGCCGGATAGCCGTAGGTCTACCTGCCCGATACTGAATGTGAGATGTAGCCGTTGTACGAAGTCCAGTAACGGGGTGAGACGGGTATCACTTCCTATCTTACTGCCGCCATAGCCTAATGTGGCATGATATTCCGCTTCAAAAACATCTGCGGGAGACCAGATTATTTTAGGCTCTGCTTTCAGATAATCATAACGATAGGTCTGCAGAAGACTTTGCCGGTTACCCTCGCTGTCAGCCAGGCGGGTAAGCTGTTCGCCATTGCTGCGACTGAGTAGTAGGGTGAGTGAGGTTTTCAAATGCCAGTCGTATATACCTTTGGAGAAAGTACTGCTGAGATTCCAGCTATCGTTATGGTTCGGTAGTTCACGACGAGTGTAGACAATGGCATTTTCGGAAACACTCTGTTCGAAAAGAGTATTCCGGTTGCTGCGGCTGTAGGTTAGTGCGGCAGTGATGAAAAATTCCTGTACAGTGTTTTTGTACTCTCCGTAGAGATTGTAGGTTTGCGTGAGGCTGGTAGGGAAAAGTCCGTTGCCGTCTCGCCAGGTGCGGTAATCAGTTTGGTAGAGTCCCGGATACAAGTCGGAGAAGTCTTCTGCCGAGCGTTTCAGACTGCCATAAAGGGAGAACGTCCAATGATAATCCAGTTTATAGCGCAAATACATGGACGGATTGAAGAACAGGAACGAACGCTGTTGTGAGAAATACCGATCTGCTTTCAGAGGAAGCGAAAGTGTAGCCAGCCATTTTCCACGTTCCAGCTGGAAGTAGGGGGTAATATGCAATGACAGATGCGAAGCATTGAAATCATTGGGCTGTCTTGTCGGAGTATATTTCAGGGTAGCCCGTTCTCCTTGTATTCCTGCCTTATATTGTTGGGTAAATCCATCATACTTTCGTAGATATGCGGCACTGTTATCTGTGTAGAAGTTGTGCTGGTTGAATTTACTTTTTCCTTCTTCGAGTAGTAAGGATGCAGGCTGGTAAGCATACTGTGTCGTCGAACGAAATTCCCAGGTTCCGCTTTCCCGGTTTCGGATAAGATTGAAGTAGTTTCCGGCACTTAGCTGTGACGTTTGCAGAGTTTGTCCCAGTTCCTCCGAACGTCCGCGATTTATTTCTCCGTCTACGGTGAAGCGGTTGGATATATAATTCCGGCTGCTGTTGTCTTCATAACGCAGTTCCAGATTAGCGATGTCACTTCTCAGACGATAATGGTAGGTTTCGTCTATTTGTATGGTATCTGTCGGTTGATAATAGATTTGGGTATTTCCCCGTTGCTGTTGGATTAGCTCATGAGTATATCCGGCTTGCAGGCGTAAGCTGCGGTCATCATTCCATTTGTACATACGGTTGCCGTTCAGGGTGTGGGTTTCATTGAATAATAAGCGATTCTTGTCTAATGGTGCGCTGATGCCCGGCTGGGAGAGAAAACCGGAAAGCGGAACTTGTTGCTGGCCATTTCCGGTCAGTTTGGTTTGCTCGTTGCTGAGGTCCTTGCCATTGTTATTCGTCTTGTAATTATAGACACTCTGTTTTCCTTTACCCAGTTGAAGGGCATTCAGTCTGCCTTCCCACAGGATTTTGTTGTTCTCACTCCATCCGGTTCCCAGAGTACCGTTTGCTATCCATTGATCGCGTGCTTTCGGGTCGAGTTTCAGGTTCAATGCCACCTCATCGGAATTGATTTTTCCTTTCAAGGCCTTTACTGACTGATAGTTCTCCATGATTTCCGCACTCTTTACGGCTTTGGCGCTCAGATTGTTGTTGATTTGGTTATAACGTCCGCCTGTCACGTCCATTCCTTCCACAAAGTAGTGGTCGATGGCTTTCCCTTTATACTTAACCTGTCCGTTTTCATCTACATCCACGCCCGGAAGTTTCTTCAATACATCCTTTATGTGCACATCTTTAGATGAAGCAAACTGTGCCAAGTCATATCTCACCGTATCTTTTCGGGTATTGATACGTCCGGGACGTATTTGTACTTCTTTTAATACGATGGCTTCCGGTTGTAGGCTGAGATTCAGGATTCCTGCCGCATTGATATTCCGCATTTCTCTCTTATAGCCTAACAAAGAAATATTGAGTTGCAGCATTCCGCTATGCTTCCACGGCAAAGAAAATTGTCCTTTGGCATCGGTCAATGCATAGTCTATCGTTGTGTGTCCGCGTAATACACTAATCATTACAGCTTCCAGCGGTTGATTGGTTTCTGCATCTGTTATCTTGCCGCTCAACGTCTGGGCGTAGGTAGGTGACAAGAAACTAAAGAGAAACAGGAAAAATAGAATGATAGTTTTTTTATTCATACACTGCAATAATTGATTGTTTGGCAATTGAAGTTTGTTGAAATTTTTATACGATTGTGGTGATTTCGTAATTTGTTGATTATCAATGCGTAAAAAGAGGATGTTTAAGTATACGACTGAATGGCATTCACTATACGACTGAATAGGGTTCAGTATACGACTGAAATGCATTCAGTATGCGATAGATTTCACGAATGCTTACGGGTGTGGAGAAATATTATCGTTCCAGTGGATTATAAGGAACGTTTTTCGGGTTCTTGGTTGCATTGCCGTGTTCATCACTAACCTTAACGGTGACGTTCGGCATGCTTCCGGTGATAAATCCTACCGGATCGGCATAATAACGTTCGTGCACTTTGTTGTATGCTTTGCGGTTCATCGGTTCGTGCTTCTTTCCGTCGAAAAGTATCGGCCGATATGTGTGGCATTGCTCTACACCTGTGGCAGTGAATGAATAATGCCCTTCACTGTCTTCAGCTTTCAGTATCAGTCCGGGCAGTCCGCAAAGCTTCCATGGACCTTCGCTTATGGGTATTTCTGCAGTAAACCATGCCGTCCATGTACGGCCTTTTAATTGACATTCGGCTTTGCTGCAAAGGTAGGAGAGGACACTATCGTTTTCTGCCAGTATCTTCCACTGCGGACGTTCATCCGTTTCTTCGCAACGCAGGCGGGATATGCCTGCCACTTCATCGAGAGTCGTTACTTTTCCGGCAGGATAACCTCTGAAGGTTCGTTCGCTCAGTTTGCTTGTTCCGTATTGTTTCAGATGTTCATTAATCGTTTCCTGCGAGGCTTTATTGGCGAAGTCTACTGCCAGTACAGAGTCGCAAACATACTTGGTGTAACTGTAGAACTTAGAGAGATTTTTACCGACTTCCAGCATCATGGTTTCTTCCGTAACATTTTCCGGCTTTTCCGTATTACTGATACAGCGCGTTTCATATTGCACAAGGATTTGTGCTTCACCGATGGTATCATTCTGTATTTTCGTTCCATCAGAAACGATGATTTGTGCCTTCGCTTGTGATGCGAACAATATAGCGAGACACAGATTGAGGAAAATAATTCTTGCACTCATAGTTTTTACATTTTTAGAGGTTTTACATATTGCTTCCAGCGATTATTGTACTGCAAAACTATGCGGATTTTGCTTCAGAAGAGGCTGAAAGTTATTACTGAAATATTACTTAATGCATAATATCTGCCTCGCACGTACCTATATTTGCAAGCTAACTTCTACCTTTGTCGGTACTAAATGAAAGTCTTTCTAAGTGAGACTAAAAAAGAACAATTATGGAACAACGGATTAAGATCGTTTGGATATTCTCCATCGCATCGATACTGCTTATTACCTGCGGACAGGTCTACTGGTTGCGTAATCAGTATCAGTATATGAATGATGAACAAATCAATGGTATTTATGATTGCATCTTGCAGACCACCCAACAGTATGACTCTATCCGTACTCCCCAACCCAAAAAGGTGCTTAGCAATACCAATATGTTCTTCTATCACTTGAGCAAATCCATTGATTTGGAAAAGCGGACCACTATCGACGAATTAATTTTGGGTGTTCTGAAAGGGCGGGACTTGGAGAGCTTGGGCCAAAAGAATATAGAAACTCTCAAAATAGAGCAGCAGGACTCTGCCAGTACAGATGATAAAGAGAGAGAAGCAAAGCGTAGGAAATGGGCATTGGCGTTAGACACCCTTTTGCCGGAAGAGCGGCTCATTGCGAAGGATTCATTCAAAATCAATATGTCCGATAAAGATGCTCCTAATTTGAACTCTATTATTAATCTTTATCGTTTGGAGTTGGATGTGCCTTTTGCGTTGCAGCAATTTGATTCCTTGCTTGCCATACGTTTGGACGAACAAACGTTTACTACGCATCTGGTGGTTTCCGAAGATTCCATTTACCAGTGGAATGCGGAACTGAAACGGCAAGGTACATTGTTCAATCCATATATAGAAGTAATGTATCCTTATAATCCCCTGAAACGCCAGTTTGTGCTTGTTTCCGTGAAGGTTTCACCTCATGTGGTACTTGTGCGTATGGGTTGGCAGTTAGTGGGCAGTACATGTCTGATATTTCTGCTGGGGCTTTGTCTGCTGTTTCAGATAAAAACCATCTTGAAGCAACGGCGGATAGACGAACTGCGAAAAAGCTTTGTAAACACTATGATACATGAACTGAAACGTCCCGTCCAGGCTCTGAAAATGTGTATAGCCTTTCTCAATGACAAGTCTATGCGAACAGATGAGAAAGCGATGGATGAAGTGATTCACGATTCCATGTCCGAGCTGGATAACTTGTCGGCCTATCTTTCAAAACTACGTGATATGACGCGTGCCGATGATGAACACACGCAGCTTTCCGTCCGTACATTTGATATAAAGACGAGTTTGGAAAAGCTTGTCCGGCTTTACCATGTTCCTGAGGGTAAGGATGTTGCTATTGAAACCCATTTCAGTTCGGAGACTCTGGTAACGGCAGACCCGGTGCATGTTTCTAATATTATCAGTAATTTGATAGAGAACGCCGTAAAGTATTCGGGCAAGTCTGTGCATATTGTTGTAGATTGCCTTTTGCAGGATCACCAATTGACGATACGGGTGTCTGATGATGGCATCGGCATTCCGGTTTCCGAACAGAACCGTGTATTCGATAAGTTCTATCGGGGCAGTAATCTTCCCGACCATTCGTTGCCCGGCATTGGTCTGGGGTTGAGCTATGTAAAGTTGCTGGTAGAGGCGCATCATGGAAGCATTTCTTTAAATAGTCAGGTAGGCAAGGGAACAATGATTGAAATTAATATTCCTCAATAAGTCCGTGCTAACCCGCATAATCCCTACTCTAAAATAACCAATGATATGAAAGCCTTGAAAATACTTTTTGCCGATGATGATTTGAAATATTCAATGCTGCTGAAGCGCTTTCTTGAGAAGGAAGGCTATGAAGTGACTTATGCCGGAAACGGGAAAATTGCTCTGGAACAATTTCCGCTCATAAAGCCTGATTTGGTATTGCTCGATATCAATATGCCCGGTTACAATGGCTTTGAAGTGGCTGAACGCATCCGCGAGATGGATAAACACGTCCTGATCTTTTTCCTTTCCGACCGTAGCGATAAGGCCGACCGCCTGCAAGGATTCCAACTGAAGGCGAACGATTATCTTGCCAAACCTTTCTATCCGGAAGAGCTGACAGCGCGTATCCGCGAGCGTTTCACTTCGCAGTTGTCCGGCGTGGCGGAGGATGAGATGTATGCTTTCGGCCATTCCGTATTCAATTACAGTACGAACGAGATTCGTACGGGAAATAGTAAGGTGCTGATTACTTCCCGTCAAGCCGATATCCTTCGCTTGCTTGCGCTGAATGTGAATAAGACTGTCAGTCGCGATACGTTGCTGGATGCTGTGTGGGGCACTGCCTCGTATGCCAACTCCCTTGCCTTGAATGTACAGATGTCCTATCTGCGGCGGTCGCTAAAAAACGACCCGAGCGTGAGGATTGAGTCGTTGATGAAAAAAGGGTATATGCTTGCCGTTCTCTGAAAACATCTTTATCTTTGGATTGTTATACAAACAAGACACTTCAAAAAAAAGAGAGCTTATGATGAGTTTAGGAGGATGGATGAATAAAGTCCTGATAGGTTGGGGGATAGACCCGAAGTTTGCCGATATGTTTGACGAGACGATTATTGCACTGCTGATGGTGGGGCTTTCGATAGGGCTGGACTATTTGTGCCAGGCAATCTTCGTTGGCGGTATGAAGCATTATACCCGGCGCTCTCCCCATCAGTGGAATACGTTGCTGATGAAACGCAGGGTGATACACCATTTGATACATATTCTGCCGGGAATCCTCATCTACTACCTGCTGCCCATGGCCTTTGTGCGTGGAAAGGAGATGCTTGAGTTCTCACAAAAGGTGTGTGCTGTCTATATCATTGTGGCGGTGCTGCTTACTATCAACGGCTTGTTGCTGGTGATGCTCGATGTTTATAACATGAAGGACAAGCAGAAGAACCGTCCGCTGAAAGGCTTCGTGCAGGTATTGCAAGTGCTACTGTTTTTTATCGGAGGCATCATAGTGGTTTCAGTGCTGATAGGCAAGTCTCCTATGACCTTGTTTGCCGGTCTGGGCGCATCTGCGGCTGTACTGATGCTGGTATTTAAGGACAGCATTCTGGGGTTTGTGGCCGGTGTGCAGCTCTCTGCCAACGACATGTTGCGGATAGGGGACTGGATAGCGCTGCCGGGTGGCGTTGCCAATGGAGTTGTAGAGGAGATTACGCTGAACACGGTCAAGATACGCAACTGGGACGAAACCATCTCGACCGTACCGCCGTATACCCTGGTGAACAACTCCTTCCAGAACTGGCGCGGCATGCAGGAAAGTGGCGGGCGACGGGTAAACAAGAATATCTTTCTGGATATGACTACCTTGAAGTTCTGCACTCCGGAAATGCTGGATAATATCCGCAAGGAAGTCCCCTTGATGGCCGACTATCAGCCTGCAGAAGGAGAGGTGCCAACCAATGCGCAGCTCTATCGTATCTACATTGAACGCTATTTGTGCAGCCTGCCGGTGGTGAACCAGGAGATGGACTTGATTATCAGCCAGAAGGAACCCACGACGTATGGGGTACCCATCCAGGTATATTTCTTCTCTCGCAACAAGGTATGGAAAGAGTACGAGCGCATTCAGTCCGACATCTTCGACCACTTGCTGGTGATGGTACAGAAGTTTGACTTGAAACTGTATCAGTATTCCGACTAATATATCAACCGGAACTCCGCATATACAGGCAAGTGGTCGCTGTATCCTCCTTGATACTTCATCCCGTAGTAGGTGCGGAAGGGTTGCTGCCCTCCGTATTTCTTGTCTCTTGTCAGTAGGAAGGGCAGGCAGAATACGTCTGCCTTCGCTTCCTCTGTATATAGCGGTGCGTGTTCTTGCAGCAGCGTACCCGATACGATGATGTGGTCCAGCAGTCCCCATTCTCCTTGATACTTGTAGCTGCCGAAGTGCTTGCGTGTCTTGGTTTTTCTTGCCAGTAGATGGTAAAGTTTTTGTGGATGTAGAGAGTCTTGCAATGTTGACGGTGCTGCTGCCTCCAACACCTCCTTTACCGATTTATTCTCCGGATAATCGTTGAAATCCCCTAAAAGGCCTATTTGCGGATGTTGGCGTATCGTGTATAGGCTGTCTATGGCATGCTTCACCTTTCGGGCAGCCAGTAGCCGGTAGGGTTCAGACTCTCTTGCCCCTCCCGAACGGGATGGGAAGTGAGCTACCAGTACATCAAGCGTATCCCGGTTCAGCAACAATCCGCTGACGTGAAGAATGTCCCGTGTGGGACGGCTATTCTTCCGGGGCTTGTCTACGGGGAGGCTCTGATAGGAAAGCAGTTTGAAAAGATTACGTTGATAAAGCAGCGCTACGTCGATGCCGCGTTCGTCGGGAGATTGTGTCATCACATACCGGTAGTCTGCTTCGCGCAAGGCAGAGTAGCGGGTAAGGTCGCGCATCACACTGTCATTCTCCACCTCACACAAGGCAACAAGGGCGGGCGGCGTCCATCCTCCGGTGGCGATGATGACGCGGGCTATATTATCCAGTTTCTTTCTGTATTTAGAGTAGTTCCAATGCCGGGTGGCATCCGGCAGGAACTCGTAATCATTCTTTAGTGTGTCATGTCGGAAGTCGAATAGGTTTTCTACATTGTAGCTTACTATCCGAAACGTGAGGGTATCTCTTCCTTCTTGCCCGTACAGACTGATGTACGGGCAGAGAAGGAAGAGTATAACTCCTATCTTATGGATAACGTTCATACAAACTATTTCCGTTCCCCTTTAAGGAACGCGGGATATTTATTTCACCGGAATGTGCTTCAGTATATCCAGCAGATGGTCCCAGAACTTCTGTACGGTAGGAATCAGCATCCGTTCGTCGGGAGAGTGCACACCCTGCAGGGTAGGTCCGAAGGAAATCATGTCCAGTGCCGGGTATTTGTCAAGGAACAGTCCGCATTCCAGACCTGCATGGATAGCTTTTACCTTGGCATCTACACCGAACAAACGTTTGTAGGACTCAACAGCCACTTCCAGGATTTCTGAATGCGGGTTGGGCTTCCAGCCCGGATATCCGTCGCCGAAAGATACGGCTGCTCCACCCATTTCGAATACAGTACGCACCATATTGGCAATGTCTTGTTTGGAGGAGGCGGTAGAGCTGCGCTGGCTGGTCTCGATACGGATGATATGGCCGGATTTCATCTTTACGGAGGCCAGATTGGTGGAGGTTTCCACCAGCCCCGGAATGTCTTGGCTCATGGCATACACACCGTGAGGTGCGGCATAGATGGTTTGCAGCAAGCGCTTGGCGGTATCTTTGTCAATGGCTTTGGGACGGGCTGCTTCCGATTCGAGTACGAATTGGAGGTCCGGGTCAACGACGGCATATTCTGCCTCCACTTCGGCGGCAAAGACATTCAAGTCTGTGCGCAGGGCATGCTTGTCGGCATCGGGTATGGCAATTACCGCGTGTGCTTCGCGGGCAATGGCGTTGCGCAGGTTACCACCGTCTATTTCGCAAAGGTACATGTCGTACTTCTGGGATGCCTGGCTCAGGAAGCGGTTCAGCAGCTTGTTGGCATTGCCGCGCCCCAGGTGTATGTCGCCGCCGGAGTGTCCGCCTTTCAGCCCCTTTATCTGCACTTTGCAGCAGAAATATCCTGCCGGTACGTCCACTTCCCGGTAGGTGAATTCGGCAACGGAATCTATACCGCCTGCACAGCCGATGAAGAGCTCGCCTTCATCTTCGGAATCGAGGTTCAACAGAATGTCTCCGTTCATGAAGCCTTCTTTCAGGGCGAAGGCACCGGTCAGTCCGGTCTCCTCGTCCACGGTGAAGAGGCATTCGATAGGACCGTGCTCGATGCTGTCGTCGGCAAGGATAGCCAGTTCGGTGGCTACACCGATGCCGTTGTCGGCTCCCAAGGTTGTACCTTTGGCTTTCAGCCATTCACCGTCAATTTCGGTTTCGATAGGGTCGGTCAGGAAGTCGTGCTTCACGTCGTTGTTCTTTTCACATACCATGTCGATGTGCGATTGAAGTACGACAGTCTTGCGGTTTTCCATACCCGGAGTAGCGGGTTTCTTTATCAGAACGTTTCCGGCTTCGTCCACCTTCGTTTCCAACTTATGTTTTTCTCCGAATGCTTTTAAGTAAGCAATGATTTTCTCTTCCTTCTTCGAAGGGCGCGGCACTTGGCAGATTTCCTCGAAATAGTGAAATACACCAGCCGGTTTCAAGTCTTTTTTTTCCATAATTATCTGAATTAGCGGCTGCCTTACATGTGTTTATGCAGCCTTCATTATCAATTGTCAAATATCAATTCTCCATTAAATTAACCACTTATTGCTAAATATGGTTAAATTGATTGACTATTTTATTCCCCTTTCTCTTTTTTTAGAGTAAAAAAGGCGAGTTAGTCCAACCAAAGCCCTATATTTGCACCCACAAAAATAGTAAAAACACTATTTTCATGTAACAAAATTAATGGAAATGCTTGATACAATATTGATAACTCTGTTAATAGTTGCTATTTGCATTGTTTTATTGGGTGTAAAGGTCTTTTTTGTGAAAGGCGGCAGGTTCCCTAACGGGCATGTCAGTGGCAATAAGGCAATGCGCGATAGAGGTATCGGCTGTGTGCAGTCGCAGGACAGAGAAGCACAACGCAAGTCCCGTTTTTCCATTGATGAACTGGAAAAAGCCTTAAACGATAGTATGAACTAATTTTAAAAAACAATATTTATCAATTATGAAGAGATTAAACTACCTCATGAACGGTCTGGCAGCTCTCGCACTGATCGTTTTATTTGCTCAATGTGCCGGCAATACTGATAAACAGACAACAAGCGCTCCTGCACAAGCCGGCGGATTATCGGAAATGAAAATTGCTTATGTTGAAATAGATACGCTTTTGGCAAAATACAACTATTGCATAGACTTGAATGAGGCTATGGTGAAGAAGGGCGAGAATGTCCGTCTGACATTGAACCAGAAAGCCAGCGAACTGGAGAAGCAGAAGCAGGAATTCCAGACAAAGTATCAGAACAACGCTTATCTTTCTCAGGAGAGAGCGCAGCAGGAATACAACCGCATTGCAAAGTTGGAGCAGGATTTGCAGAACCTGAGCAACAAGCTGCAGTCTGAGCTGATGAGTGAGAATGAAAAGAACAGCCTGCAACTGCGTGATTCTATCAATGCTTTCCTGAAGGAGTACAATAAGACAAAAGGTTACAGCATGATTATCAGCAATACGGGTTTTGACAACCTGCTCTATGCAGACAGTGTCTATAACATCACCCGTGAGATTCTGGATGGTCTGAATGCAAGATACTCTTCTCCGGTGAAGAAATAATATTTATCCTATGATATAAAAAAAGGATGTACTTTCGGTACATCCTTTTTTTATAGGTCTCTCCCCCGACCCCTCCCCCGTAGGGAGGGGAGTTTTGAAGTTGCTCTTGTTTGTATTTTGTAGGACTATCTCTGTCCCCCTCCCTACGGGGGAGGGGCTAGGGGAGAGGCTTTTAATGCTCCGATTGTACGCTTTACCCGCTCCGCAGTAGTGACGGTATGTGTATATTCATCAATATGTACCGTTCCTCCCATAGAGACGGCGGAATTATGATAGAGCATGGAGCTCTCGATATTTTCCCTGGCGGAGAAATGAAATTCGCGGATGCCGGTTTCTCGGGCAATGTGGGCTATGTTGGCTTCATTCACCCCACAGCCTGCCAATAGGATGATTCGGTCTGATGCTTGTTGTTGGAGTTCTTTCAGAAGGGGAATGCCTCGCTCTGCTGTAGGTTGCTGTCCGGAAGTTAGGATGCGGTTGCATCCTAATGCGATAATATCTTCTATTGCTTTTTGTGGATTTCTGCATACATCGAAAGCACGGTGGAAGGTGACGGACATCCCTTGTGAGGCTTTCATAAGCTGCTCCATCAATGGAATGTCTACATTTCCCTCTGCCGTCAAGCAACCGAACACGACTCCGTCAGCGCCTAGGCGGCGGGCATTCTCTATGTCTTTCAGCATGATGCGCTGTTCGGTGGAGGAGTAAAGGAAGTCTCCTCCACGGGGACGGACAATGATATGCAATTTGGTCTGCTGCAATACTTCCCGTGCGATGAGGATATCGCCGTATGAGGGGGTTGTCCCTCCCTCGGGGATGCCTGCGCACAATTCTACCCGGTCTGCTCCGCCGGCTTGTGCGGCAATACAACTCTCTACGGAGTTGGCACAAACTTCAAACTGATAATCTTTCATTTTGTAAAGTTATGGTTGTGGTGCAAAAATAAGAAAAGGGTGAATACGAATTCACCCTTTTCTGCATTTATTTTCTTTTCCGATGTTACTTTGCGTAGCTCACCGCACGTGTCTCACGGATAACGGTAATTTTCACCTGACCCGGATAAGTCATTTCGTCCTGAATCTTCTTGGCGATTTCACCGGAAAGGTTCTCCGTCTGCTTGTCGTCAATCTTGTCTGCACCGACAATGACACGCAACTCACGGCCTGCCTGGATGGCATATGTCTTTGTCACTCCCGGATAGGACATGGCCAGTTGCTCAAGGTCGTTCAGGCGCTTGATGTATGCTTCTACAATTTCGCGGCGTGCTCCCGGGCGTGCTCCTGAAATGGCATCGCATACTTGTACGATGGGGGCCAGCAGGCTGGTCATTTCCACTTCGTCGTGGTGGGCACCGATGGCGTTGCAGATGTCCGGCTTTTCCTTGAACTTTTCTGCCAGCTTCATACCATAGAGTGCATGCGGCAATTCCGGTTCCTCATCGGGTACCTTGCCTATATCATGCAGCAGTCCGGCACGTTTTGCTTTCTTCGGGTTGAGTCCCAGCTCTGATGCCATCACAGCGCAAAGATTGGCTGTCTCGCGTGCATGCTGCAAAAGGTTCTGGCCGTATGAAGAACGGTATTTCATCTTACCGATAATGCGGATAAGTTCCGGATGCAGACCGTGGATGCCCAGGTCGATAGTAGTGCGTTTACCGGTTTCGATGATTTCCTCTTCTACCTGCTTGCGTACTTTGGCAACTACCTCTTCGATACGTGCCGGGTGGATACGTCCGTCTGTTACCAACTGGTGCAATGCCAGACGTGCAATCTCACGGCGAACCGGGTCGAAAGCTGACAATACGATAGCTTCCGGAGTATCGTCTACCACAATTTCCACACCGGTGGCAGCTTCCAGGGCGCGGATGTTGCGGCCTTCGCGACCGATGATACGTCCCTTTATTTCATCTGATTCGATGTGGAATACGGTTACTGAGTTTTCAATGGCTGTTTCCGTAGCCACGCGCTGGATGCTCTGTATCACGATGCGCTTGGCCTCTTTGCTTGCCGTCAGCTTGGCGTCGTCCATGATGTCGTTAATGTAGGACTGGGCCTGCGTTTTGGCTTCTTCCTTTAGGGATTCTACCATGCGCTCTTTGGCTTCTTCGGCAGAAAGTCCGGAGATAGCTTCCAGTTTTTCTATTTCCTGGCGCTGCATGTGCTCCAGTTCTTCTTTCTTCTTGTCTACGATGGACAGCTGGGCTTCCAGATTTTCTTTCACGGCTTCTGCTTCCATCTTCTTGCGCTGGATTTCTTCCTGGCGTTGGTTCAGTACCAATTCACGTTGTTTCAGCTTGTTTTCTGCCTGCTGTATCTTTTGGTTACGTTGGGCCACTTCTTTTTCCAAGTCCGCCTTCTTGTTCAGGAATTTTTCCTTTACTTCCAGCAACTTATTCTTCTTAATCACTTCCGCTTCCGCTTCCGCATCTCTCAGGATACCGTCGTATTTGTTTTTCAGCCCGTGCTTGAAGAACAAGTACGAGGCAAACCCTCCGACAATGAAGCAGGCAATGGATAATACTATTGTAACTACTGTCATTTTATTAATTTGTTTTTAGTGTATAAATAAAAAAGCACTGCATAAAAGCTTGCTTTGATGAAGGGCAAACTTTTGTACAGTGCGCGAATTTCTCTCTTTTACCGACCCGACGGAGGGATTGCAGCTTATTGTTCCTTGAAATAAGTCTCCAATACCTCTGTCAGTTCCTTTATTTTAGCGGTATAGGGTTCAGTATCATTACGGTCCTTCAACTGAAGGTTTTCTAAAGCGAACTGATAGGCCACCATGGCTATAATTCTCTCTAGAGACACATTCTGATAATGCTCCCGATACGCATTGAGCCTGATATCTACCTGCTTGGCGGCTTCTCTTACCATTTCCTCGTCCTCACGGTTGATTGTGAGAGGGTAGGAGGCTCCTGCCATCTGCAGGTTTATCTTTATCTTATCGTTCATACATCCTCTTCTCTTTATTCATTCAACAAAGCGATGCATTTATCGACTTCACGCACTAATTTGGACAATCGCAGTTTCGTCTCTTTCACGTCACTGCCGTTAAGGCTGATTGTCGTAGCTGTTTTTAGGTTCGTGTAGTTAAGTTCCAGTTCCCGGTATTCAGCTTGTACCTTCCCGTATTCCTCCTCTTTGGCTTCAAGAAGTTGCTTTAGCTCAGCATTTTCGCGTTTTAATTCATCGTGCAGATAGATTAAATGCCGCAGTCTGGCTTCAAAGGTACTTAATAGCTTCTTTTCTTCGTCTGTCATCACTACACCAAAATTGTACACAAAAATACGATTTACTTGGAGATTACAAAAACTTTTCGGAGAAAATGTGTTGTAGAAGTGCCGAAATAACCGAAATGGCCTATGAAAGCTTGGTTTCGGGGGATTGAAAAGGGGCGGACTGTTTATCAAAAGATAGGATATGTGGATAGGTGTGGGACTATTGGTTTTCTGCAAGGATTCTCTTCCTTTCTTTTCAAACGCTTAGTATTTCTGTTGCTAACTATTAATCGTCCGACAGTTGTTGAATTATCGTCCAACAACTGTCGGACGATAATTAGACATATGTCGGACGATAATAAAACGGTTATCGGACGATTAACAGTTAGTAAGGCAGGAATTACTTTTTGCTGTTTTCGGAACTACTGCTTGGGAATGATTGGAATAACCTACAGTAAAGGAGGATGCAAAGAAATAAATAAAATAATTTATATAATAGTTTGGTTTATAAAATAAACTAATTATATTTGCAACATCTTAGATTGTCAATCGGGGAATATGTGCTGAAATGAATAAGAATTTAACTGATTAAAGATTATGGAAGATAAGATATTTGATATGGGGAAGCAGAAGCCGGTTGCTGGAGTGGTACGGGATAGTTGGCAGCATCAGCTTTGGTGGATATTTACTGTACTAACGGTGATGTGTTTGTATTGGCTTTCCAATATCGTGTTGTGGGTTCCCTGGAGTCATAGCCCCCGGTTGGGTATGTTGCTGATGCTTACTGTAAACCCTCTTTTCTGGGGGATAGGCATTTATGCTTGCTTGTCTTGTGGGAGTAATGCCGGGAATCTGATGAAGAAGGCGTTGTTTGTATCATTGGTTGCTGTGGGAATATCTTTACTTTCGGATTTTCTGTTTTTTGCAGTATGCATGGAGTCAAAGGATGTATGGCATATCACTACTTTTTATGGTTATGCCTGGTTGGTGATACTGGCTTTGGGTGAGGCTTTCTTTTTGCGTAAAAGCTTGTTGGCCAGATGTTATGTGGTGACGGTGAGAGTACTGCTGGTTTTAGTGGGCATTCTACTGTGTTTATGGATTCTTCAGTATACTCTTGTTTAATTCTGAAAGGAGGGAATATGGAAACCTGGTTTGTGTATATGCTTACGGCCAATTGGCTACTGATGCTTTTCTTGATATTGAATGTATTTGATGTTGAATAATAAATCTATTGGTTATGAATGACAGAGTGTTGAATGAGAAGGAGAGTTTGGAACTCATTGCTCAAATGATACAGAATACGAAGTCCCGGATGACTCGGAATTCCGGAGCTCCTTTTCTGATATGGGGATATACGACCATAATAGTGTCGTTATTGGTTTGGTTTCTGTTGAAGGAAACGGGAAATTATCATTGGCAATGGCTGTGGTTTTTGTTGCCGGCTATTTCCCTGCCTTCTACTTTATGGATTGAGCACAAACAGCCGAAGATGATTAAGACTTATATTGACCGTATTGTAGGATATGTATGGGCGGTATTCGGATTAGGGGGCTTTTTTGTTTCCTGGGTTTCCATCTTCTTCTGGAATATGTCTGTCCTTTTTGTCATATTACTGATGATGGGAATGGGGACGGCACTGACGGGACTGATTATAAAGATGAAGGTAGTGACAGTGTGCGGAGTGGTGGGAGCTTTGGCCTCTGTGGGGTGTATCTATGTACACGGTTTCGACCAAATACTGGTTTTTGCATCGGCTTTTGTTTTTATGATGGTGATACCGGGACATTACTTAAACGGAATGGCAAAGCAGGATAAATAAATATTTATTGATTATGGAAGACAAGAAACTGAACGAGAAAGAGAGTTTGGAACTCATCACTCAGATGATACAGAATACGCGTCGGAATTTGGACACAGGTAGCGGAAACATGTTTTTAGTGTGGGGATATGTGAGTGTATTGGTGACATTGACGGTGTTGGCGGGTGTGTACTTTACAAAGAATCCTCTCTGGATGTGGGGATTTTGGGGAATTCCCGTTATCGGGTATTTACTGACATTTCTTTTGATGCGTAAGCGTCAGAAGATGGTAAAATCTTACATTGACAAGATTTTAGTTCAGGTTTGGAGGATGTTTGGACTGATTTGTATGATATTTGTATTGATGGCTACGGATCTTGAACGGTATGAGGTTATTCTTCCTATGGGGGCTATTGTCATGTCGATGGGAAGTATCATTACGGGTTGCATCATTCGTTATACTACATTTTTTATCTTTCCGGCTATGGGGCTTATGTGGGGTATGAAGAGTTTCTTTGATGCACTGAATTCCGGAACGTCATACGTGTCTTTGGTTTGGTTTACCGGTGTGGTGGTCTTTGCCATGATTGTTCCGGGGCATATTTTGAACTATAAAGCCCGGAAAGAAGTTCACAACAGAAAGTGAGGTATAAGATGAAGACAATAAATAATGTTTTGGACAGATTTCTGCTCTCCTGGAAATTTATGGTATGGATGATTGTTTTGCTATTCATTTTATTTCCGGTTGCAATAAAAGAAGTTCAATGGGAATCTGTTGGAAATATGGTATTCTATACGTTGGGACATGCTTTTATTGGGGCTTCCTTTGTTGGGAATATCTCTCTATGCATTGTTGAAAAATAAATGGAAGAATAAAATTTGATATGTTTAAAGAACTGAACCCTTTGCTCCACAGTGAACTGCGGCTTGCGGTGATGTCGTTGCTCATCAGTGTTGAGGAAGCGGATTTTGTCTATATCCGCCAACAAACGAAAGCTACGGCAGGAAACCTCAGTGTGCAGTTGGATAAGCTCAGCAAGGCGGGTTATGTGGAGATAACAAAAACTTTTAAAGGAAAAATGCCTTGTACACTTTGTAGGATTACTCCGCAGGGAGTGGATGCCTTTGAAGAATATATAGAGGCGTTGAAATCTTATCTGGTGGGAAAATTATGATTTTCCTGAGAATTTGATGGGATTGATGGAAAATGGCAGTGTCTGATTAAAAACAATGAGAAATTATGAAAAGGAGTATTGTTTTATTTGTCCTCTTGTCTGCATTTGTAGTAGGCGTATGTATGGTCAATGCGGCTTGTGGAGCCTTATTGTCAAGAACTGAATCTGATGATGTACTGGACGGCATTCAGAAAAAAATTGAACTGGCTATGAACAATTGCTTTGTTCAAAATACTGCAGCTCCGCTCGATAGTCTGTTTACAAAGCTGAACAAACTTGAAGATGGGAATGGTATGGTTCCGTATTGGAAGGCTTATATTACCTACTATAAAAGTGTTTTCTATTTGAAACTTGGAAAGAAGGAAGATAGTGGGAAAGTGATAAAGGAAGCCTCCGCTATTTTGAATGATATAGGGAACAAAACTTCTGAAACCTATGCCTTATTAGCGCTTGTGCAGAGTTTTTCCATTCAGTTTGCTTCGGGTATGGAGGCAGGAAGAATATCTGCTGGCATTCGGGAAAATGCTGGGAAGGCTTTGGAACTGGACTCTACCAATGTAAGAGGTTGGTATGTATTGGGCAGTAACGATTATTACACTCCGGCTAGTTTCGGTGGCGGGAAGAAGGTGGAATATTATTTGAAGAAAGCTACTTCATCTCCTGACAAGAATACAGATGATTCCAGCCTGCCTACCTGGGGAAGAGAATACGCCTATGCTCTCTTGATTCAATACTATATGCAGAACGATAGGACGGATGAGGCCAAAAATTGCTTGCTGATGGCAGAGAAGGAGTATCCGGACAGTTATTTTATCGGCGAATATAAAAGGAAACTGGACGAATAATTTATCATTCTTCTGGAACCACTGTGCATTTAATTGCCTCAAAGGTAGGAATCTTCAAAAAAAGGTTTCTACCTTTGTCTTTTCTTCAAGGAGTAATTTTTTGAATAGGTAGGAACTACAAACAATGAATTGATATGAGAATCTTGGTTACTTATGCCGTACAAGGCGAATTTACTGAATTGAAATTTCCCGGACTGATAGGGGAGGAAGAGGTGCAGGTTGGCTATCTCCGTACCGGTGTGGGAAAGGTGAAATCGGCTTTTTATCTTTCTGAAGCGATAAGCCATGCGCAACCGGACTTGGTGGTCAATGTGGGTACGGCAGGGACTATCCGTCACCAGGTAGGAGATATTTTCGTATGCCGTCATTTTGTGGACCGTGATATGCAGAAGCTGGTGGAGCTTGGTATGGAGTATGAGATTGATTCAATGGATTTGTTGTCCCAAAAAGGATATTGTTTACACTGGCCGGCAGGCGGTGTATGCAATACGGGGGATACTTTCTTGACAGAACTCTCGGATGTGTCCGGTGATGTTGTGGATATGGAAGCCTATGCCCAGGCTTTGGTATGCCGTGCCAAGAATGTTCCTTTCATTTCGGTGAAGTACGTGACGGATATTATCGGGCAGAACTCCGTGAAACATTGGGAAGACAAGCTTGCCGATGCTCGGAAGGGGTTGGGAGAATTCTTCGAAAAATTGGGAGGAGTTTGATTAATGTGCTAATATGCCAATGTGCTAATTGGCTGCGCTATGTGTATATTAGACTCTCACACCGCAGGTCATTGGCACATTAGCACATTAACCACATTAGCACATTCATTTATCTCAACGTCTTGAATGACAGTATATGCCAAGTCACCCCCACAGCGACAAGGAACAATACTATCTTTATTTCTGTTAGTGGAATCAGGAAGAAGATGCAGTAAACCATTGTTCCCCACATCAGCAGTAGGGAGATGATTTTGGCACGTAGTGGGATGGCTTTGTTCTCGCGGAAGCTGCGGATGTAGGGACCGAGGCATTTGTGGTTCAGCAACCATTGGTACAGTCTGGGTGAGCCTCTGAAGTAGAGTGCTGCCGTGAGCAGCAGGAAAGGCGTGGTGGGCAGCAACGGCAGGAAGATGCCGATGATGCCGAGTGCCAAAGAAACTGTTCCCAAAATGATGCAGACGGTTTTCATGCGGCAAATGTAGGAAAAATAATAATATAGATAATATGTATGCGAATAAAGTAAAGAAGGTTGTTGCCGTCCACGACTTGTCGGGAGTCGGACGGGTGTCTCTGACGGTGGTCATTCCCATCCTTTCGTCTATGGGTTTCCAGGTGTGTCCGTTGCCTACAGCCGTATTGTCGAGCCATACCCAGTATCCGGAGTTCTCTTTTCTGGACTTGACGGATGAAATGCCGAAGATTATTTCCGAGTGGAAGAAGCTGGAAGTACAGTTTGATGCCTTTTATACCGGCTATCTGGGTTCTCCGCGGCAGATACATATTGTTTCTGACTTTATTGATGACTTCCGCCGACCGGACGGTCTGGTTGTGGTAGACCCGGTGTTGGGCGATAACGGACGGCTTTATGCGAACTTCCACGAGTCCATGATTGATGAAATGAAACATCTCATCACCAAGGCCGATGTCGTTACCCCCAATCTGACGGAGCTGTTCTATCTGCTGGGTATTCCTTATAAGGAGATGAATACGGATGAGGAATTGAAGTCATACCTTCGCCAGCTTTCCGATTGTGGTCCCGAAGTGGTGATTATTACCAGTGTGCCCGTACGGGATGATAAGCATAAGACGTCCGTGTATGCCTATAACCGGAACGGTAACCGCTACTGGAAGGTTACGTGTCCTTACCTGCCGGCCCATTATCCCGGAACGGGGGATACGTTTACCAGTGTCATCACCGGGGCACTGTTGCAAGGCGACAGTTTGCCCATTGCCCTGGACCGTGCCACGCAGTTCATTCTGCAAGGTATCCGTGCTACTTTCGGATACGAGTACGACAACCGTGAAGGTATACAGCTTGAAAAGGTGTTGCATAATCTCGACATGCCGATTCAAATCTGCAGCTATGAATTAATTTAAACCAATCCCATCTATATGAAAAAGAAAATATTCCTGGCAGTGTTTCTCTGTTGCGGCATGTTTGCAGCAATGGCGCAGACTGCTGCCGACTCTCTTGCCATCGTTTCTGCCGATTGGCAGACTGAGCCCCTGCAGAAAGGGATGCTTTATAAAAAGGCAGTATTCAGTTCTTTGTATGGAGTTCCTCAGGAAGTGTCTATTTTTGAAATATCCCCGAAGCGCTACCGTTTCGATGTGCTCGTCCACAATCCCAAGGAGGAGACCAGTATAGCCGCCCGGCATGCAGGTGCGGTGGCGGCCATCAATGGCTCCTATTTTGATATGAAAGCCGGAAATTCCGTCTGCTATCTGCGTAAGGACGGGGTGGTGATAGATACTACCTCTACCGGGGTTCTGGCAACAGTGTCCAATGGAGCTGTACTCATAAAGAAAGGCAGGCTGGAACTGATTCCCTGGAGCAAGCAGGATGAAAAGGCATGTACTTTGAAAAAAGGCACTGTGCTGGCTTCCGGTCCTTTGATGCTGAAGGACGGGCAAGTGTGCGACTTGTCCGGGACTAATCGGAATTTTGTAGATACCAAGCATCCTCGCAGTGCTGTGGCGCTGACAAGAGAAGGAAAAATCCTGCTTATTGTTGTTGACGGACGTCGGAAGGGAAAAGCGGAAGGTATCAATATACCCGAGCTTGCCCATATGATTCGTATATTGGGCGGGGAGGATGCGTTGAATCTGGACGGTGGCGGTTCTTCTACGCTGTGGAGTGGGGCGTTGCCGGATAAGGGAATAGCCAATACCCCGAGTGGCAGTGCAGAGCGTAAGGTTGCCAATTCTCTTTGTGTGTACGAATAAGATAGGGAAGTAAATGGATAAATCTTAAGTTTTTTGTAATTTTGCCGTCGCATCGAGGTGACATTAGATGCGGCAACTTATTATATTAATTAGCGTATTAACAATATGTACACAGTCATCAAACGCATGGAAGTGTCGGCTGCCCATAGCCTGAAACTTTCTTATCGCAGTAAGTGTGAGAATCTGCACGGTCACAACTGGATTATCACTGTCTATTGCCGTTCCAAAGAGCTGAATGCGGACGGAATGGTGGTAGACTTCAGTCACATCAAGCAGGTGGTAAAGGAACAGCTGGATCATCATAATCTTAATGAAGTGCTGTCCTTCAATCCCACAGCCGAGAACATAGCCCGTTGGATATGCGACCAGATACCCACTTGCTTCAAGGTAGAGGTGCAGGAGTCGGAATCAAACATTGCCGTCTATGAGGAAGATTAATGAGATATTCTACAGTTTGCAGGGAGAAGGATACCATACGGGTACCCCGGCTGTCTTTATCCGTTTTTCCGGTTGCAACCTGAAGTGCCCCTTCTGTGATACGCAGCATGAGGACGGCATACTGATGTCCGATGAAGATATCGTAACAGAAGTCAGTAAATACCCTGCCGCTACCGTGATACTGACCGGTGGAGAACCCTCCCTTTGGATTGACCGTGAATTTGTGGATTGTCTGCACCAGGCGGGAAAGTATGTCTGCATTGAAACAAACGGTACCCGTCTGCTGCCGGATAATATAGATTGGGTGACCTGCTCTCCCAAGCAGGGGGTAAAGCTGGAAATTACGCGTATGAATGAAGTGAAGGTGGTGTATGAAGGGCAGGATATTACTGTTTATGAGCAGTTGCCCGCCGGGCATTTCTTTCTTCAGCCTTGCTCTTGCAGCAATACGGCCGAAACGGTGGATTGCGTGATGAAGCATCCTAAGTGGAGACTTAGTTTGCAGACACATAAGCTGATAGATATCCGGTAGGCATTTATAAAACGAATAATGGCTGTAAGCAATGCTTACAGCCATTATTCGTTCATGCACGGGAGGAGAGGCTCGAACTCCCGACACCCGGTTTTGGAGACCGGTGCTCTACCAACTGAGCTACTCCCGTGTTTGCGGCTGCAAAGGTAATGCAAACTTTCAAATATGCAAGTAACAGACGTACTTATTTTATAAAGAAAGTTGCTTACAACATCTGTAAGTCCTGATACATAATGCGATACGCTGCTGCTTTTTTTTCCAGTGCCAGCGGGTAGGCTCTTGAGGAAGAAGGCATCCGGTAGAGGCGCATCGGATGGTTTTCGAAAAGAAACTCCGTGAAGTCGCCTACTTTGGGCTTGTCGATGGAAAACTGCGTGCACAGCGTGTCCGTTGCCTTCTCGCCGGTGGTGACGATAGCCTTGCATTGCGGTATCCGGTGCAGTAGGGCAGGAATGTCCGTAGGCTGCACTACTTCCAGAAACTTGTCCGAGGCATTGTCCTGCAGGCGCCGTATGGCAGAGGCTGTGTCGAACAAGGCAATACCCTTTTCCTGCAGGAAACTGATGAGGCGTTCTTTGCAGAAAGCCTTCTTCGTCTTGTCTACAAAATAATCCTTGTCATTGAAGAAAAGGAACCCGGTAATCCTCCACATGTCATTGTTCCAGTTGGGGTAGTAAAACTCCATGGACCACCGCTTTTTCTGCGGAGGAAAGCTTCCCAGCATCAGCAGACGGGCGTTGCCGGGAAGGAAGGGTTCTAAAGGGTGTTGTTCTATTTCCATACTTTCCAATTTCATTGTTCTGCCTGCAAAAGTACGGAATATATCTTGGATATGCTATCCTGCAATGTCCTGATTGCTCATTCTGTCGGTGATTTGGAAGGGGAAATCAGGATATTCGTAGAGGCTGAACCGGGATTCTGTCTTGCCTTCCGTATAGTTCCAGATGGTGTCATATTCTTCGGCGTCTTCTCCCATGGCCTGCAGTTGGCGGAGGTAGGAGGCTATGGACTTGTTCTCTACGATATATATTTGTCCCAGCCGGTCTATTATAGGGCTGTGGCGCCGGGTGCTGTCATGGTCGAAACGCAGGATGCGCTTGCCTTCGGAAGTGATGCCTACCATGTTGAAGGTCATGCTCTTGCCGATGGCGGGCAGGTTGAGCACATTGCGGTCGGTGGCGAGGAAAGGCAGGTGGTGCGTTTTCAGGAAACGCCGGATGCAGGCTGCCGGGTCATGGACGGTTCCAAGCAGTACGGACAGATTATGGGCATCTTCCTTGGTCAGCTTTCCGAAGCGCTTTTCTTCCCATTGCTCTTGTACGGAACGGCTGTTGGGGGTAAACACGGCATTGTTTTCTTCAAAACCTTTCACGGAGAAGGTGTAGTAGCAAACCACTCCCAACTGATTGAGCACTTGGCGCAGGCGGGTGGTATGCCCCCGGCGGGATGCAGCTACGTTGTATACCAGTTGGTTGTCAATGAGCCAGCCTGCCGCCAGCAGTTTGCGTATTCCTTCGGCAGCTTCCGGAGTGACTTCGAGCGGGGTTTGGAAATGTGTCTGGATAATGAACTGGCGGATGCCGATGGTAGACGCCTTTTCCTTGAATTCCCTTAGAATCTCCACCAGCCCGTCATTGATGCGCATGGGCAGGTAGGCGGGGAGGCGTGAGCCGAGGCGTACACGTTGCAGTTCTGCATACTTTTCTCCCTCGGGCCGTTCCTGATTGGCTTTCCGCTTGCGGACTGCCATGCGGTAGACGGCGTCTAATATGTTGCCCAGCGTCTTGTTTTGGCTCATCAGTGCGTCACCGCCGGTGATGAGAATGTCCCGCAGTTGCGTGTCTTCCTCAAAATAGGCCATCAGCCGGCGCAGCTTCTTTTCCCATGTCTCCTTGGGACGCAGGGTGTCAAACTCAAAATTGAGCCGTTTGCTTTGAAAGTCGTACATACGCTGACAAGATGCGCAGAGTCCTCCGCAGGCGCGTCCCATGGTGTCGGGGATGAGGATGGCCACTTCCGGATAACGGCGGTGGATGTTATGCCCGTCGGGCAGCAGCCAGCCGGCGGCGTTGGGTTTACCTGGTTCTACGATATCCTCCCGTTCCCAGGCACGTATCTGTCCGTAGGTTTCCACCAGTTGGGGTGAATAGAGTATATAGCTGCGCAGGGCCTCGTCGTCGTATCCGCCGCCGGTGCAGTTCAGCAGTGACAGATAATAGGGGGTGGCGAAGAAAGGCATTCCCTTCTTGCGGGCTTTTGAGAGCAGGTACATGGTTTCGGCAGAAAGGGAGTTGCCGAGAAGACGGTTTAGCTCCGTAGGGCTTTTGACGGCCATGGCAAGATGGAAACGGAAGTCATTCCACCATTCGCTGACGAGGTTGAACTTCTCCTCGTAGCTGAGTCCCTCTTCGAAATGGAAGCGGGAAGCCGGGTTCTTGCGGTGCTCAATCTTCTGCACCAGTGCATGCAGGATGCGTTCCTTGTTCTTTGCACGGATATGCTGCACGTCTTCATCCAGTCCGCTGGGCCAGCGTTCGGTCAGGGTTTTGATTTTCTGTGCGGAGGGCAGGGTGGGGGCTGGCTGGTGGAGGCGTTTGAACTGCTGGAACAAGTCGATGAACAAGTCCGTTTCCGTTTCCTCTTCCCATTGTCCCGTGAGGAAGGAATGCAGCATTGATAAAGTTGATATGGGCAGCTGTTCTCCGATGGAGAGCTCGTGTACTTCCTGCCCGTCAAATTCAATCAAGAGTCGAATTTGCTTACCGGCCTCGTTGTCCACTTCCGGATGTCCGGCAATGTACTCCGTCAGGTTGGCCTTGAAGGCTTCCGCATCGTCGCTTTGAACGGCGATGCTGACCAATTCAGGGAGTTCGTGCCGATAAAGTTGTTCCAGTTGTGATAGAGTGAGTGCAAGCATTTTCTTTTGTTTCATAAGCGGTTGTTTTTTTGAAGTTAATATTTATGATGGTTGACGCGGGGTGCGTCCTTGTGTTCCGTGAGGGGAAAATGATTTCATTTGCTAAAAATAACAAAAAAAGGCGGGAAATTTCTTTCCCGCCTTCTTGTTTCTAAAGTTCTTTAGAATTCTTTTTCTTTTATTTCTCTTCGTTGGCTTTCTGTTTCGGTTCCTTTTTGGCCAGCATCACTACGTTGTAAACGTACTCGGTCATCCATTGTTCCGAATATCCCAGACGCTCTTTGTACTGGCGTACTGCCGCTGCCGTCTTGTGTACATCGTCCTTTTTCCATACGGTTTTTGTACAGACGTCGTGTACGGTTTTTTCGGTCATGCTGCGCAGTGCTCCCTTGAAGATGGAAGGCATGCGGAATTTCCACTGCATCAGGTTTCCCATCAGCATCATCAAGTCATTGGAGAATCCTTGATACATAAAGAGATAACCTTGTACGTCGTTCTGCGTACGGCAGTGCTTCTTGACGGAAGTATCAATTTCCTTGAAGAAGTTTTCACTGATGCCGTAGTCCTGCATCAGCATCTTGCGCGAAGCGGCCTTTTCCGCTTGTCCCAGGCGGCCTCCCTGCGTGGGGATTTTGAACAGACGCTTGAAGTTGGCTACATCCGGCACAAAGCGGATATTGGTGATGCCCAGGTTGGCGGCTATTACAGACTGGAAGTAGACGCGTGTCAGTGACACGAAGTCTTCCACATTCTTCGAAGATACTTCTCCGGTATTCTTGTTGAATAGTTTGGCAAATAAACTCATATCAAATTACGAATTACTGATTACAAATTACAAGACCGCAGGTCATCCGGCGGTTCCGGCTGCAAAAGTACGAAATAAGTTGGTTATCACCAGCACTCTATGTCTTTTTCTACCTCTTTCAGGCGGTTCTTGGTGAAAACGGGGTCTTTAATACCGGCGCTTTTCTGTGCGCGGTAGTCTTCAAGCAGCCTGAAAGCGTATTTTCCGAGCAGGCTGATGGCGATAAGATTGCAGAGCGCCATGAGTCCCATAGTGACGTCGGCAAGGCTCCATGCCAGGTCGAGGGTGGCAACAGCACCGAACATGACCATGCCGCCCACCAGTATACGGTAGATGTTGAGCACCCATTTACGGTGGGTAAGGTAGCGCACATTGGCTTCTCCGTAATAATAATTTCCCAGAATGCTGCTGAATGCGAAGAAGAACAAGGCTACCGCAACGAAGATGGCTCCCGAAGGTCCTATCTCGTTGGTCAGTGCATGCTGGGTAAGCTGTACGCCGTTTGTGGAACCATCCAGTGGAGCACCGCTGAACAGAATGATGAAAGCGGTGCAGGTACATATAATCAGCGTATCGGTAAATACTCCCAGCGTCTGAATCAAGCCTTGCTTCACGGGGTGGCTGACGTGTGCGGTTGCCGCCACATTGGGGGCGGACCCCATACCGGCCTCGTTGCTGAACAGCCCGCGTTTGATGCCCTGCATCAGCGCCATGCCGACACCCCCTCCCAAAGCCTGCTCCCATCCGAAGGCGTGGCCGACAATGAGTGCCAGGACTCCCGGCAGCTCTTTGATGTTCAACAGAACGATGATAAGTGCCAGTGCAATGTATCCCAACGCCATGATGGGGACGATGATGCTGCTGACTTTGGCTATGCGCTGTACGCCTCCAAAGATGATTGTCAGCGTGAGTGCGGTGATGATGCCTCCCACAACGGCATGGTCGAACCCGAAAGCGCCTTCGAAAGCGGCACACAGTGTATTGCTCTGTACCGAGTTGAATGCAAATCCGAAGGTAATGGTGATAAGTACGGCAAACAGTGCCCCCATCCACGGCTGTTTCAGTCCCTTACGCATATAGTAGGCCGGGCCGCCGATAAAGGAGTCTTTGCCCTTTATCTTATACAATTGGGCCAGTGTAGATTCTACAAACGAGCTGGAAGCACCCAGGAGGGCAATCACCCACATCCAGAATACAGCGCCCGGACCGCCTACTGCAATGGCGGTGGCAACCCCTGCAAGATTGCCCGTACCTACACGGCTGGCAATGGAGATGGCAAATGCCTGGAACGATGAGATATGCTTTTCCTTGGCATCGCCTTTCCCGCCCGAGTCGCCCAGCAGACGTACCATTTCCTTTATCATCCGGAACTGTACAAAGCGGGTTCTCAGCGTAAACCATACGGCGCATCCCAACAGCAGGGCAACGAGGATGTAGGTCCAGAGCAGGTCGTTTATCAGATTTATTATTCCCATAATGTATATGTACAGTTATCTATTTGTAGTAAAAAAACTCACACAAAACAAGTGCTACCCTCTGTCGTTATCTAAGGTGGTCTCTGTCGTTACTTTAGGCTACCTCTGTCGTTATTCAAGGCTACCTCTGTCATTAACTGAAATAGACTCCTTGCAAGTCGGTGATAATCAACGTGGTATGAGCTCGTGTGCTGCGATTTGTACCATGGACAAATCTGGACAAACCTGACGGAATCTCCTTGCCTATTTCAGCTTGAAGTGAAATTTGTGTCCTTCAAACACCGGTTCCACTATGTCATAACGAACAAACTTTGCCAGCAGATGTTCGGCGGCGCGTCGGGAAAGATGCGCCAGGCGGCAGTAACGGTTCAGTGAAAGGCGGTCGTTTTCTTCCAGCAGATTGAGCAACAGTTGTTCCCGTTCGGTATATTCTATCAGTTCTCCTTTCGGACTTCCGCTTTGCTGCCAGACGCGCAGATGGACGGGAGTAGCCAGGATGTTTTCATCCTTGATGCGGAGATAGGCCAAGTATTTTCCTGTTTCGTCCTTGGCATATACCGGCTTCCGGTCACTTTCCTCGATTTGTACCACCAGCACACTGCGGCCTTCCACCAGATAGGTCTGCATGATGTAGTTCACTTCGGGGCTGCAATAAAGTCCGGCAGCCGCTTCTATCATATATTGTTCTTCGTCCGAACGGACACCGGCAATTTTCCCGTTATCTTTCACTCCGATGAGCAGTTTTCCACCGTCTGTATTGGCAAAGGCTGAAAGGGTTTTGGCTATCTTGCGGGCGTCGGATATTTCGAACTTGAAATCCTGCTGTTGGTGCTCTCCTTCGGCTATGAGAGCGTGTATATATTCGGTGTCAGTAAGCGTTTTCATGCTTGCAAAAGTAGATAAAAAATGCGTAAGAGCCCCTTTTTGCGGCGATTTTACCGAATATTTCAAAAAAAATATCGTTTTTCTGCATTTATTTCAAGAAAGAATGTATTTTTGCCAGACATTATTAACGAAGTAATTTAAAAAGGATTATGAAAGAATTAGTTGAAAAAGTAGCTGCATTGTATGCAGACTTCTCAAAAGATGCAAACGCTCAGTTGGAAAACGGTAACAAGGCAGCAGGAACTCGCGCTCGTAAGGCTTCTTTGGAAATCGAAAAAGCTATGAAGGAATTCCGCAAAGCATCTTTGGAAGCTTCTAAGAAGTAAGAAAAAAAGCATATTTGATGCTGCGAAAGACTGCCACTACTGGCGGTCTTTTTTGTTTTTGAAAAGTATTATTGCTACTTTTGACGCAGGTATTATGGATGAAAACGTTCTCAATAAACTGAAGATACTGGCAGAGTCGGCAAAGTATGACGTCTCTTGCTCCTCCAGTGGTACGGTGCGCTCCGGCAAGGCAGGCATGCTGGGGAACACTGTGGGTGGCTGGGGCATCTGCCATAGTTTTGCCGAGGACGGCCGTTGTATCTCCCTGCTCAAAGTGATGCTTACCAATTATTGCATCTACGACTGCGCCTACTGCATCAACCGCCGCAGCAACGACCTGCCGCGTGCCACGCTGTCGGTGGCCGAGCTTGTAGACCTCACCATGGAGTTCTATCGCCGCAACTATATCGAAGGGCTTTTCCTGAGCAGTGGGGTGGTGCGTAATCCCGATTACACGATGGAACGCCTGGTGCGCGTTGCCAAGGACCTCCGCACTATCCATCGTTTCAACGGATATATCCATCTGAAGAGCATTCCCGGTGCCAGCCGCGAACTGGTGAATGAGGCAGGACTTTATGCCGACCGTCTCAGCGTCAATGTCGAGATACCGAAGGAGGAGAACCTGAAACTGCTTGCCCCGGAGAAAGACCATAAGAGTGTATATGCGCCTATGCGCTACATCCAGCAGGGAGTCCTTGAAAGTTCGGAAGAACGCAAGAAACACCGCCACGCTCCTCGTTTCGCTCCTGCAGGACAAAGCACACAGATGATAGTAGGCGCTACCGCCGAGACGGACAAGGATATTCTGTATCTTTCGTCGGCCCTCTACAAGGGACCTACGATGCGGCGTGTCTACTATTCGGGCTATATTTCCGTCAATACCTACGATAAGCGCCTGCCGGCATTGAAGCAGCCCCCTTTGGTACGTGAAAACCGGCTCTACCAAGCCGATTGGTTAATGCGTTTTTATCAGTTCAAGGTGGAGGAAATAGTGGATGATGCCTACCCGGACCTTGATTTGGAGATTGACCCCAAGCTGTCCTGGGCTTTGCGCCATCCCGAGCAGTTTCCGGTCGATGTGAACAAGGTGGATTATGAGATGTTGCTCCGCGTGCCGGGCATCGGCGTGAAGTCGGCACGGCTGATAGTGGCTTCCCGACGTTTCTCCAAGATAGGTTTCTACCAGTTGAAGAAGATAGGGGTGGTGATGAAGAAGGCGCAGTATTTCATTACCTGCTGCGAGTTGCCGATGCGCACGGTCAATGAGCTGACTCCGCAAGGGGTACGCAGTCTGCTGTTGCCCAAACCGAACAAGAAAAAAGTGGATGAGAGGCAGTTGATGCTTGATTTTGGCGAATGAATATCTTTTTATACGATAAGACTTTTGAGGGATTGCTGACTTCTGTTTTTGAAGCCTATTTCCGCCGCATTTTCCCCGATACACTGTTGTTGGAGGGAGAGCCTCTACCATTGTTCTACGATGAAATATTTACAGTGATAACCGATGAGGAGAAGTCCGGTCGCGTCTGGCGCGGATTGCAGAAGAAGCTGTCGTCTGCGGCACTTGCCTGCCTCGCCCAATGCTGGCTGGCAGAGGAACCGGAAACTCCCATGCTGCTGTTCCGCTATATCCGCAAGGCGATAGATGCTCCTCGCTCCATTGAAACGAACTTTGCCGACCCTGATGTGCTGGAGTTCTCCCGTATGTGGAAGCGGGTGGATTGGGAGCGTATACGCCTGCTTCAGTTTGTCCGCTTCCAGAAGGCTGCGGACGGTACTTTCTTTGCTGCCATCGAGCCCGAAAAGAATGCCCTTCCTTTGGTGACGGGGCATTTCAAGGACCGTTTTGCCGACCAGCGTTGGTTGATTTATGACATCAGGCGAGCCTATGGGTACTATTACGACTTGAAGGAGGTGCGCCAGGTGACTTTTGGTGAGGACAGTCGCGAAGGACATCTTGTCACCGGCATGCTCGACGAAAGTCTGATGGACGGAGACGAACAGCTTTTCCAGTCTCTCTGGAAAACCTATTTCAAGGCAATCTGCATCAAGGAACGCCTCAATCCCCGGAAGCACAAGCAGGACATGCCCGTGCGCTATTGGAAATATCTGACGGAAAAACAGCAGTGATTCCCTTTATTCGATTTTCTCCACTGTCACTTCGGGAAATTCCTGCATCAGTTGCAGCAAATATCCCTCATCATAGCTTTTCTTGGATTTGATGACCATGGTCACTTGATAGTTGGTGTACTCTCCCTGCACTTGCCGGTCCAGGTTGTAGGACACCACCAGATAGTCTTTGGAGTTGAATCGCCGGGACACTTGCGGCAGTATCTCTTTGCTGGAAGTGGAAAAGGTTATCACGGAACTTTTCATGCCAATGCTTTTGAAAATAAGGCTCAACAGTTCGAGCCCTGCCAGAGTCAGCAGGGTGGCGGCAATGCTGATGGTGTACATTCCTGCACCTACTGCCAATCCGATGCCTGCAGTAGCCCATATTCCTGCGGCTGTTGTCAGTCCCCTGACTATCTGTTTCTGGAAAATGATGGTACCCGCACCGATGAATCCGATACCGCTGACTACTTGTGCGGCAACACGGCTGGGGTCCAGCGTCACACTGCTTTCCTTGATGATTTCCTGAAAACCATATTGGGATACAATCATGATGAGCGCGCTTCCCAATGATACCAGGAAATGGGTGCGGTAGCCTGCTTCTTTGGCACGGTATTCCCGGTCCAGTCCGATAATGGCACCCAATATTCCGGCTACCAGCAACCTGAGCACAAAATCAAAGTTTAACATCATCATCGTATCCTCTCTTTCTTTTTTATTAATTGATGACCCAATTCTTATTGTGGGGCACTGTTTTCTTGGGGTTGTAATGCATTCCGGCTTGTGTCGGTATTTTTAGTATGTATGTACGTCCGCTTTTATTCATCAGCGAGGTATCCCGCAGCCACGGATTGGCATCTTTCAGTTGGGCATAGGTGATGCCTTTATCTTTGGCAAACTGTGCCAGGTTGCCGATGCCCGTTGTGACGGTCACTTCCGTGTAGGGGATGGGTGGATAAAGATGTTCCCGTTTCAACAGAAAGCCGTACTGCTGCGGATTGCTGATGACTGCTTTGGCTGCCAGCAGGCGGAACATGTAGCGCGAAGTCTCTTCTACCAGCCATAAGTCGACAGCCTGGTCCACCATTTGCTTCTGCAGTTGTGTGGAGATGCGTCCTTGCCCGGCATTGTAGGCAGCGGCTACGCACAGCCAGTTCCCGTATTTCTGATAAGCATCTTTCAGGTACTTGCAGGCTGCTTTGGTCTCTTTCTCGATATGGTATCGTTCGTCGATGTTGCTGTTCACCTCCAGTCCGAATTCGCGTCCGGTGGCAGGCATGAACTGCCATAGGCCGGCGGCACCCGCAGGCGATTTGGCAAGCGGGTTCAGGTTGCTTTCTATCACAGCGAGGTACTTGAAGTCATCGGGAAGGCCGTTGGCTTTTAGTATAGGCTCTATGACGGGGAAGTAGCGGTTGGCACGCTTCACCATGAGCATGGTGGTGGAGTGCATGTAGGTGAAGGACATCAGTTCGCGGTCCATACGTTCGCGGTGGTCGTAGCGAAGCAGGTCAATAGCTTGTCCGGCAAAAGTGATCTTATCCGGTACGCTGGGGGAGGTCACGCAGTAGGGAACTTCGGATTTCACGGAATCGCGTTCGGGATTCAGCGTACTGCTGCCTGCGAGGAAGGGGAGGCTGGAACCTGCGCACAGTGCAATGGCAGCGGTAAGCACGATATATTTTGAATTTTTCTTCATGTCTGTATGTATATTTCTGTTTGGAGACGTGAAGATACGAAATCAATTCGTTATAGGCAACCTTTCCCATAGCCATCGTGGAATCATACGCCAAAAAAATACCAGTACCCGGTAGCGTCCGTCAATGACAACTACCCGTCTCTTTTCTCTTAAAGCCTTGATTATGTGCTGTGCTACACGGTCTGCTTTCATCAGCATCGGGTATTTCCCGCTTTTCAATAAATCGGTGGCAACAAATCCCGGACGGATGTCGGTGAAGTGTATATCAAGATGCTGCATCCGGGCAAGTTGTGCCAGCGCTTCGATATAGGTATTCTGGAAGCGTTTGGTGGCAGAGTAGGCCGGTGCAACGCCTAGTCCTTTAGTGCCTGCAATGGAACTGATGACAGCAATATGTCCGGAGCCTTTTTCCTTGAAATAGTTGAAGGCGGCAGTCACCATGCGGGTAAATCCCTCTACATTGGTACGTGCCGTGTTCAGTTCGATGTCCGGTTGTAAGTCCCGGTTTTGATGTCCCACGCCGGAACTGAGGAAAAACAGGTCTATGCCTCCCAGCTTTTTTATCAGGTTATGGAGGTGTAGAGTCGCTGTCTCTTCCGTAACGTCCAGCTGTTCCGTGACTATCCGGTCGGGTGCGGTGGCTTGCAGGGCATGCAATGCTTCCTCTCTTCTGCCGGCAATACCTATATGCCAGCCTTGTTGTACAAGTATCCTGGCTACTTCTTGTCCGATGCCTGAAGTGGCACCGATGATGATGGCTTTCTGCATGATGATAGGGGATTATCCGATGACGGTTGCTACAATTCTTCTTCCTCCGCCCCGGTTGCGGAACTCGCAGAGATAGATGCCTTGCCAGATACCTATGTTCAGACGCCCATTGGTGATGGGGATGGTGAGGCTGGTTCCGCTGAGGGTTGCCTTGGCATGGGCGGGCATATCGTCATCGCCTTCGCATGTATGTTGGTAATAAGGTTCCCGTTCTTTTACGAGGCGGTTGAAGATGGCTTCCATATCTGTCTGTACGTCAGGGTCTGCATTCTCGTTGATGGTGAGGCCTGCGCTTGTATGCTTGATGAACAGATGCAGGATTCCGGCAGACGGAAGCGGTGGAAGGTTGCGTATAATCTCCTCTGTCACCAGGTGAAAGCCACGCCGGCGAGGGGTTAGGGTAAATTCTTTCTGTGCGGTCATAAATCATTGTTTTTCGTTTGTTGTCAGGATGGTCTTGTCCGGCAGGGCAGTTCCACGGTGAATGTGCTTCCCACTCCCATTGTCGAATCTACGGTAATCACTCCATTCATTTTCTCAACGATGGATTTGCAGATGGAGAGTCCTAATCCGGCACCTTGGGCAAAAGAGTCCACCTTTTCAAACCGTTCGAATATCATTCCCAGTTTGTCGGGGGGAATACCGCATCCAGTATCGGAAACACTGATTCTTATTCCGTCTGTGTCCGTTTCGTAGTACACTTCGATATGTCCCTGCACGGTGTTTTTCAGTGCATTCGATATGAAGTTGTTCAGTATCTGTTTGATGCGCATCGGGTCGTGCTCTATCTGGCCGGGGGCTGCCGGATACCTGGCAAAGAGTTTCACTCCTGCCGGAACGTTCCGTTCGTACTCGGTAATACTTTCCTCGATGAGTTCTGCCGGATTGAACCATTCGGAATGGAGCTCTATGTGTCCGGCCTCTATCTTGGAAAGGTCCAGAACGTCGTTGATTAGTTTGAGCAACAGTTGGTTGTTGTGGTTTATCAAAGAGATGTACTGTTCCCTTTCCTGCTCGTTTTCCACGTAGTGCAGCAGGCTGGAGAAACCGATAATCGCATTTAGCGGCGTGCGGATTTCATGGCTCATATTGGCAAGGAAAGCGGATTTCAGCCAGTCTGCCTCTTCGGCCTTTTCCTTGGCTTGTATCAGCATTGCCTCCGTCTGCTTTAATTGGGTGATGTCGTAATTGATGCAGATAATCTCTATGATGTTCTGTTCAGGCATGTAGCGTTCTACAATGATGTTGACGTGGGTCCACATGAAAGAACCGTCTTCTTTAAGAACACGTACTTCCCGGCTGAGCTTGTGTGCCAGTCCTCTCTTTACGTTCTGTAGGAAGTCAAGCATGATAGTACGGTCGTCTGGGTGGAGATGATTGTAGGTTCCGATGATTTCGGACAACGGTGTTTCTGTTTTCTCACCCAAGTTCTTGTACCAGCTGCGTTGGGCATAGCCTTGCTCATTAAGAAGGTCATAATTGGCATATCCCACTTTGGCATAGTCACCTATAAGCTCAAAGTGGCTCTCGAACTCTTGTATTTTGTTGTAAGCGACGGTCGTTTCCGTTTTGTCTGCGTTGATTAGCAGATAGTTGGTCAGGTTGTGATTATCGTCGTAAAGGCTTGTGACTTTGGTTACAAGGTCTATGGTGCCCGTCTTCTTCTGTGTCTTGTAGTAATTGCCTATTTTAGAGAAGTCATACCGGAAAGTGAAGTCTGCATTTTCATGTTTTCTTAACTTGCTTTTCATCTCTTCCGGGAAAATCGGATTCTCGAAAATATTAATTCCAAGTAGATCTTCTTTCTGTTTGAGATGGAACATTTCCTGCTCTTTGTCATTCATATCTATCAATATTCCCTCTCGGTTATAGAGCTCAATTCCTACCGGAAGATATTTATAAATATTATGGAGGAGACGGTTACGCTCTTGTAAGGCTTGGGATGCCGATGACATGTCGGGACCGTCTTGTGTTTCGGCAATGCCGTAGACTTTGACATTACCGTTTTCATCGGTTCTCTGCAGGCATATCTTGCTTCTTATCCACGTTGGACCCTCTACTGTGTTGAGCAGATATACAGTCTCTTGTGTCTGCCGGATATTGTCGAAGGAATGTGTGGTAGTATGCCGTTGTTCCTCTTTCAGGATACGTTTGTTGAAATCTTTAAAGCTGATGGTTCCATCCTCATCCAGTCCCAGCAACCGGGAGATATATTCGGAGCAAATGTAGCTTTCGGTCTTTAAATCAGCTTCCCACCATCCCATATTGGCATTGGTCATCATTGCTGACAGTAAGTCATAATCAAATTTAGAATTCATACCGGAATCTTTAATAGTGATGTTTTTGTTCTGCCACAACAATTAAGATATTGACAAAGATACATTATTTCCAAATTAATCTGTGATGAACGGAAATAAAAATAAGGGTTATATGTGTTTTTGGGAAATGGGAAAAAGGTACCCGAGTTTTTGTACTTGCCGGAATAAGACGTATATTTGTTGCAATTTTTACATTCTAACAAGAAAATGCCATGAAGCGTATTGGACTCTTTGTAATAGTTTTTTTCTGCATATCACTCTTACTCCATGCAAGCGGCCCGCGTGTCTTGTTTATCGGAGATTCTATCACGGACGGTAACTGGGGAAATGCCTGCGGGATGCCCAAACCGACTGCGGAACGAAGCCTTTGGGATATGAACCATATTTACGGTAGCGGCTATATGTATTTGTGTGCAAGTCGTTATCAAGGAGATTTTCCGGAAAAGGAATATGCTTTTTTTAACCGTGGCATCAGTGGAAACACTCTCCGGGATTTGGAGAAACGCTGGGAAGAGGATGTCATTGGAATGAAACCGGATGTGCTTTCCGTCTTGGTGGGGACAAACGATGTACATTACTATCTGCAGGGTGACAAAAAAGAGCCTTTTGATTTTGAAGGATGGGAGAAGTGTTACCGTTCCTTGCTTGACCGTTCTTTGCAGGCCAATCCGGAATTGAAGATAGTGCTGGGCACTCCTTTTGTTGCCAATGTCGGCAATATGCGTAAGAGTGAGGACTTTGCAGAACGTGATAGTCTGGTGCGTCGCTGTGCCGCCATCGTAGAGAGGATAGCGAAGGACTATCAGACGGTATTTCTTCCTTATAATGCGATGTTCGATGAAATTCTCGGCACTGCTCCGGCTTCTCAAGACACCTATTGGATTTGGGACGGTATCCACCCCACTCCTGCAGGGCATAAACGAATGGCGGATATGTGGATAAAGCGTGTGAATTTATAATTTATCAATAAAATAGAGAGTAATGGAAAAAGTGATTATCAACTCGTACGAGGATTTTGAAAAGCTGGTAGGCCAGCAAATCGGTGTTTCGGAATATGTAGAGCTCCCTCAGGAGCGTATCAATCTGTTTGCTGATGCGACATTGGACCATCAGTGGATACACGTCGATACGGAACGCGCCAAAGTGGAAAGCCCTTTTAAGAGCACTATTGCACATGGGTATCTCACCTTGTCCATGTTGCCATATCTGTGGAACCAGATTATTGAAGTGAACAACCTGAAGATGATGATTAATTATGGTATGGACAAGATGAAGTTCGGTCAGGCGGTATTATCCGGACAGAGCATCCGACTGGTTGCCCATTTGCAATCTCTGTCGAATCTGCGCGGCGTAGCAAAGGCGGAAATAAAGTTTGCCATCGAAATACAAGGTGAAAAGAAGAAGGCATTGGAAGGGGTGGCTATATTTTTGTATTATTTCAATTGATTATGCGTAAGATGGTATGCCCCCAATGCAAGGTGGGGGCATTTTTTGTGACGAACGGACAAGGTGAGCGCTTGCCGGTCTACATCTCTGACAAAGGCGAGATTGTGCCTAAAGACAGCACCTCTTCATTGGAAGGATACGACCTGGATACGGTTTATTGTTTGTGCTGTTCCTGGCGCGGAACTCCGAAACGTTTGGTGAGATACTGATGGACATACTCCTGCCACAAATGGCAGAGTGCCGCCACGGGATGGTATAACAGCATCCGTGGTCCGGCATACCGCATGACTTTACGCATCCGTTCTTTCATTTCGGGCTTGTAGCAGTGAATGCTGCATTGCCTGCAGGTGGATTTATTCTCACCGAAAGGACAGCGTGAAAGACGAATGCGGGCATATCCCAGCAATTCCTCGCATCGGGGACACAATTGCTTGTTACCTTCCTTTTTCCGGCAGTAGAGGCGGACCATCCGTTCTACTGTCTGTTTTTCCTGCTCGATACGGGATGGCATGTTTATTGTTTGGACTGCCAGCGTTTCAAGGTCGGGAAGAATTCTTTCATACCGGCAATGGCTTCCTCTTTAGTGAAATTCATTCCGGAATCCTTGTTGAATTCGTCGGTGAACTGTGCACAATGTTCTATCATTTCGTCCATAGTGCAGTCTTGTGCAAAATTGCCGTGCTGGTAGCAATAGGTGCAATATTCCTCGTTGAGGCTACCGTCGGCATTGGTTCCGAGTACTTCTGCAGATGACAAGGGCATTCCGCAGCTTTGGCAAAGTTTAGCTTCCATAATGTGTGGAGTTAAGTGATATGCAAATATAGGATATTATTTTGGTTGAAGCGTTCTTTTCAGATAAATCATGTCTTTCAGTTGCTTGCCTCCTTCAAATATGGGGTGGTCGTAATTATCGATAAAGAAATCGGGTACCCGGTGTGAGTATGCAAATCCGCAGCTTTCATAGAAGGGGATGGTTAGCGGACTGTCTCCAGTGCCGACAAGCATAGTATGGCACCGGTCTTTATAATGTTCAAGAACGAATGCTATCAGTTGTCTTCCATATCCCTGGCGCTGGTATTCCGGATAGACAGCTATGCTCTTTATTCGTAGATTCCTTTATCCTCGCAGGTGATTACACAAGACGCTTTGACTGTATCATTATCGGATAGGATGAACATCTCTCCCCGTTCCAGATAACGGTCAATCATGGACTCTTGTTCGTCGGCAAGCAGCAGCAGGTCAAGATATTGCTTTTTGTTGCCGGATATGGGATGTATTCTTATCATATTTCTGAATTTCTGGTGTAAAGTTAGTCATTTGCCGCTGGATTACCATGGAATATCATTTTAACTTGTAGAAAATGAACTTTTTTTCTATATTTTATACTATTTGGATTTTAAAGAGTATCTTTGCATTGTGTCGATAATAAAATATATAATGGTTTTGCTGTGTCTACTTCTTGCAGGATTTTCTTTACCTGCTCGGGCACAGAACAATCCGTATAAGATTGATGATTCCTTATATATTATTTATCAGCGGGCAACAAGATGGAATACCCTTCCGCAAGGGTTGCTTATAGCTGATACTCTATATGCTGAAGCTACCAAGAAGAAAGATAAGAAAGCCCAATGCCTGGCACTGACCATTCCCGTACATTATTATGCTGCCGCCAATAACTATGATATGTTGGAGCAGTCTGCCGAAAGGTTAAGGCTCGAGGCGAGGAAAAATGACTATTTACAGTATTATTATTTTGCTTGTACAATTGAGATTAATAAGCTATTGAACAATGGCCGTACGTTGCGTGCACTACAAAAGGCTGAAGATATGAAGAAGCAAGCCTTTGAGGATAAACATGATTATGGAATCTTTTCTTGTATTCGTACCTTGGGAAACATTTATCGTGTTCGTGGAAATGAAGCATTGGCTGCGGAATACTATCAGGAAGCTTTGGTGTATATGCAAGAGCATCTTCCGGAGCAGGACCCTACAACACTTTACCAGGCTCTCATCAGATATTATCGTGGTAAAAAGGAGGAAGGATATGATAAGGCATTGGAACTGGCGGAGAAAGGTATAAGAGAGGCAAAAACGTCCGGAAGCCGTATTGGGGTCATGCGGGAGAAGTGTCAAGTCTTATACTGGATGCGCCGTGATGATGAATTCAGGACTTGCTATGACGAATGTCTGCGTCAGATGAAACAATATGGGATTGGATGGAATGAAACGGCGAGGAGACTTCGTGTATACAGGCTGGTTTTGGATAAGGATTATGAGCAGGCTCTGAAGGCAGCTGACTCTGTGGGTAATAAAATGGAGGTGTATCGTTTGCGCAGAGAAATATATGTGAAGTCCGGAGACTATGAGCAGGCTTATTTGTATGCCTCTGTATACAATAATTATAAAGACTCGTTGAGCCGGCTGGTGCAGTCTTCAGATTTGGCCGAATTGACAGCCCAATTGGATAACGAGCGTATGAAACTGGAAGCCAAAGTGCTGGAATACAAAAATACGAAGTTGAGTCTGGCCAATACACAGTTGGCATTGGAACAGAGCCAGTCGCATGCCGAATTGGAGAAAATCAATGCCGAGAACAGTAAGTTGGTGCTGGAGAACCGTAATCTGGAACTGGCCCGCCTCAATGTGGAAGCCGAGCGGCAGAAAGCCATTCTGAAGGAACAGCAGGTTGTGTCGCAGCACCAAATTGTTGTACTAAGCCTGGTAGCCTTGATTTTATTGCTGTTTACTTGTTTTCTTATATTCTATCTGTACAAACGTCGCAAGTCGATGGCTGCCTTGCAAGAGAAGAACCAGGAACTGACAGTGGCCCGCGACCGTGCCGAACAGTCGGATAAGATGAAGATGTTCTTTATACAGAACATGAGTCACGAAATCCGGACACCGCTCAATGCCATTGTCGGATTCTCCCAGATGCTGTCTTTGCCCGAAATGGAGTTTACTGAAGAGGAGAAGAGCGAGTTCAGTCTCCGCATTCAGCAGAATTCCGATTTGCTCACCACGCTGGTAGACGACCTTCTTGATCTTGCCAGTTTGGAAAGCGGTAAATATACCATGCGTTTGGAACCTCACAGTTGTAATGCCGTTTGTCAATCTGCCATTGTTACCGTAGAACATCGTAAACCGGAAAATGTGAAGCTGTATTTCACTTCGGATGTGGCGGATGATTATCTGATTGTAACGGATGAGAAGCGTCTGGAGCAAGTGCTTATCAATTTCTTGACCAATGCAGAGAAACATACCGAGCAGGGTGAGATTCATCTGCATTGTTCTCTCTCGGAGATTGCGGGAAAGATTACCTTTTCTGTTGCCGATACGGGTTCGGGCATTCCCGAAGATAAGGCCGACAGCATCTTCGAACGTTTCAATAAATTGGATGCGTTCAAGCAAGGTACGGGATTGGGATTGAATATCTGCCGCATTATCGCTGAAAGGCTGAATGGGGAGGTGAGGCTGGATAGAAACTATACCGGCGGGTCACGTTTCTTGCTGATATTGCCACTGAATGGTTGGGAGTTGACGGCCGGGAATTGCCGGTGAACAAAATCTACTGTACGTCGTTCTTCTCATAACATGATAATCTGATGAAGTTATGAGTAAGTTGAAATTCTCTTTTCTGGTTTTGATGCTGATGGTATCAGTCTCGGCTTCTGCCGATTGGGCACCTGCTGATGTACAGGCTGCACTGAAGAAAATGTATCCTACGGCAGATGATGTTGCCTGGTCGCATGATGAATCTTATTATGTGGCAGATTTCCTGATGAACGGTTTTGATACGAAAGTCTGGTTTGACGGGCAGGCGCAATGGGTAATGCAACAGACGGACTGGGAGACAATGGACGAAGTGCCCCCTGCCGTTTACAATGCTTTTGCCGCCAGTGAATATTCCGGAGGGATGGTGCAGAATGTCACTTGGGTACAGTTTCCCAAATGGCAGTCCATCGTGGCGGTAGAGGTAGGGATGGCAAATCTCCAGACGAAATATCAGATATTGTTTACCCCGACGGGCGAAATCATCCGTGCCCGTAATGTCACCTATACATACAATCCGCTCGGCGCAGCCACTTTCTTGTAACGTCTGTTCGCATACCTGCTGAATTTATCATATCTTTGCCTTCCCAAACCAGACTTTTATGGACAAAGACACTTTTCAGCAGGAGGTTTATAATGTAGTGGCCGCAATCCCTCCGGGGCGGGTGGTGACGTACGGACAGATAGCCTATCTTGTCGGAAGACCTCAATGTTCGCGCATGGTGGGACATGCTATGCACGATGTGCCCGACGGCATGTGTCTGCCCTGCCATCGGGTAGTGAACAGCCAGGGCAGGCTGGCACCGTGCTGGGCGGAACAGCGTGCTTTGCTGGAGGCAGAGGGCGTGACGTTCAGAAAGAATGGGTGTGTGGACATGAAAAAATGCCAGTGGGAATTCATGAAAGAGCAAATACAATAAGATTATGAAATTTATAGGTGCACATGTATCGGCCAGTGGGGGAGTGGAAGCGGCTCCCGTCAATGCCAGTGAGATAGGGGCAAATGCTTTTGCCTTGTTTACCAAGAACCAGCGTCAGTGGGTGGCAAGGTCGCTGACGGAGGAGAGTATCAGGGTGTTTAAGGAAAATTGTGGGAAGCTTGGCTTCGATTCCCGCTATATCCTGCCTCACGACAGTTATCTGATAAATTTAGGGCATCCCGAAGAAGAAGGGTTACAGAAAAGCCGTGCCGCTTTTCTGGATGAGATGCAGCGCTGCGAACAATTAGGGCTGAAGTTACTGAATTTTCATCCGGGCAGCCATCTGAATAAGATTTCCGTGGAAGAGTGTCTGGACAAGGTCGCTGAATCCATTAATCTTATATTGGGCAAGACGCACGATGTGGTGGCTGTCATAGAGAACACAGCCGGGCAGGGTAGCAATGTGGGAAATGAGTTCTGGCAGCTGGGACATATCATTGACCGGGTGGATGACAAGTCTCGCGTTGGAGTTTGCCTTGATACCTGCCACACGTATACAGCAGGCTATGATATAGTGAATGAGTATGACAAGGTGTTTGAGGAGTTTGACACAGCGGTAGGTTTCGGCTATCTGCGCGGTATACACCTGAATGACTCCAAGAAAGCACTCGGCTCCAGAGTAGACCGTCACGACAGCATCGGCAAGGGGCTGATAGGTATGGATTTCTTCCGGCGCTTTATGCAAGATGTGCGTTTTGACGGTATACCTATTATTTTGGAGACGCCCGATGAATCGCTTTGGGCAGAGGAGATAAAACTGTTGAGAAGCTTTGTCTCCTCTGATTGAGAGACTATGCCCTGAATACACATTCTATACGGTTACCGTCCGGGTCGAGGACGACACTTTCAAAATATCCGTCGCCGGAGGTACGGGGCTCTCCTGCGATGGTATATCCCGCTGTACGTAGCCGTTCTGTCTGTCGGAGGACAGCTTCCTGGCTGTCGAAGGCAAAGGCAAAGTGGGTCAGTCCCAGTCTGTTTTCCTCAATAGGGGTATTCTGTATGTCCGTACGGCTCATCAGTTCCAAATCCGTTCCTTCATCGAAGTGAAGGAAATAAGATTCGAATCCTTTTTTGGGGTTGATGTACTTTTCATTGCTGCTCCCGTTGAAGTAACGTGTGTAGAACTCTTTCATCTCTTCCAGTTGGAAGGTCCAGATGGCGATGTGATGTATCTTCATAAGTTTGCTAAATTATAATCTGTGTTCAATCTGAGTAATCTGTGGTGGGGTTGGTAATTGCAGGTGCAGAATAGGGAAAGGCTTTCCCGTCGGGTCGGTTTCGTCCCAGCCGGCCACTTGGAATCCCATATGTTGGTAAAATCGGCAAGCTTGTCCGTTCTGCTCGTTTACATCCACTTTGTGGATGTGTTTTTGGTGGACGGCGTACTCCATGAGCCGTTTTCCGTATCCCTTACCTTGTTGGTCGGGACGGACAAACAACATCTCGATGAGTTCATCGCTCAGTCCCATAAAGGCGGCAATTTCTTCTTTTTCGTTGCGGATGATGTAAAGCTCTACGGCAAGAAAGTACTGCTCTCTTATCAGCGGTTTGTAAAACTGTATATCCTTTTCTGCCAGGAAGTGGTGTGTGCTGCGGACAGAGGCTTCCCAGACGGTCAACAGTTCGTCATAATCTTGTGGGGTAGGTCGGAGTATCATCATTTATTGCATTACTTTGCTGGTTATTAATCAGTAGACAGTCAGAATTCGGCTTCTTTGGTAATCCTTACGGTTTCTCCCGTTATAGGGTGGGTAAATTCTAAGTATTCGGCATGCAGATAAAGCCGGTCTGCTTTCTCCCCGTAAAGTTCATCACCGATGATGGGGCAGTGCAAGCCAAGCGGGTGTGCTGCATGTATACGTAGCTGATGGGTTCTTCCCGTGCGCGGATAGAAAGCGATACGGGTCCGTTTCCCGTCCAGACGTTCCAGAACTTGATAATCGGTGATGGCGGGCTTTCCGTGTTCGGTGTGTACCATTTGCCGTGGGCGGTCAAGTGGATTCAGGCAAAGCGGGAGGTCGACCGTATCTTTGTCCTTTGGGACAATACCCTCGAGCAATGCGACATAACGTTTCCTGACCAGGCGGTTCTTGAACTGGGCCTGCAGGTTCTGGTGTACACGCTTGGTCTTGGCAATGAGCATTAAACCGGAAGTGGCCATGTCGAGACGATGCACCGTCAGGGGACCGTCAGCTTCGGGATATTGCTCACGCATCAGGCTATAGACGGAGACTGCATCTTCCTTGCCGGGAACAGACAGCATTCCTGCCGGTTTGTTGATGACCGAAAGCCATGGGTCCTCATAAACAATCTCCAAATTTTGGGAGGGTACCTGCATTCTTTTCAACATGGGGTTTTCTTCTACTTGTAGACCTTGCAGCATGTGTTGCAGTATAGGTTCGCACTTTCCTTTGCAAGCCGGATAATAGTGGCCGTGATGGCGTATCTCTGTCTTGGGGGAATCACCCCACCAGAACTCGGCCATGGCAATAGGTTTCCATCCGTGCAGATAAGCTTGTTGCAGCAGTTTGGGGGCCGCACATTCACCCGCGCCGGCAGGAGGTGTCTTGTGCACGGTCTGCCCGAATATCTCACAGAGATTCTTGACTTCTCCCCGGTAATTCAGCATCCCGAACTGTTCGAATAGCTTTTGCTGCAATGCTGCAGAGCGGGTTTTACGTTCAGACTTCAATGCTGAAATCCGTCTTTCCCAGTCTTCTGTCTGCGTTTGCAGTGTGGTAATCCTTGCTTTCCATGAACGTTCCAGGCGTTTATATTCCGCCTTTTGGAACTGGCTTTCCCGTATCAGTTCGGCTTCTTCCTGCGCATTGAGTTCTTTTTCTTTTCTGCGCTGTTCTCTGGCTGTTTTGGCTTCTTTCAACTGTGCTTTGGCTGTTGCCAGTATGTTTTCTGCTGACTGAATGGTCCGGGCAAGCTCTGCTGATAAGGCGGCATATGCTTTGTCATTTTCCAGTTGCCGGATGTTGCGGTTGATGGAAGAGATGTTCTCTTCTTCTATCTTGAAAAAGCCTTGTGGCTGTAGCAAGTCATATACGGGAGGAACAAAAAAGGGATGTAGGTTCTTTCCGGCCAATATGCCTGAGAATGCAGCTAAATATCCGGTTTCTCCATGCTCGGTTTGTACAATCAGTACCCCGAACATTTTGCCTTGGCGCAGTTCGTCCTTCCATGCAGTTTGTCGGGTAAGATAGCTTTGTACTTCTTTGGCTGCCAATATACATAATGGGTGCGGAGTATAGCAGAAAGGATAGGTGAACCTTTCCGGAAGCGGAATGTCGGTTATGGAAGTAGTAAAACGGTGCAACATCATGTTGCAAAGATACTATATTTCTCTCATAACAGACCGTTTGTACTGCAAATCTTTATTTCGTTGTATATAGGTTGTATCGCTTATGAAGAAAAAAACATCTTTGGGAAAGTTTTACTTATTCTCCGTTTATACAAATATGTATATATGTGTGAATTAACTTTGTTTTTGATAAATTGGCAACTCTGTTATCCTTAAAAAATGACTATTAATCTGTCTCGGATATTTTCTTCTTCCATAGACTTCTTTTTGTGTACTTTAGATGTTATGCCGTCGTATGAATACGGATGAAGAGCTTTTGCCTTAGTGATACTTGTAAAATAAATTAAGTTATTGCCTTTTTTGTTTTATTGGGGAATGGTTGTTTTTTAAACTTCCTGGATATATAAAAGAAACTTATTTCTCTTTAAAAAGTTGTATATTAGCGCCTTAAAGTTTTTCAAAAGATTATATGGGCAAAAACAAAGAGAAATTAAACATATTCTTGCTTCATTTTTTAGAACGGTTGAATAGCAATGAACCCAATGAAAGGAAAGTTATTGAATCGTTGACCGATTTCTGCAACTACTATGACTTTACGAAAGGGTTTATCTATCAGACTGACGGATTCCGTTATTTCTTATTGAAAGAAACGATTGGAAATGAAGGTGGGACTATGAAACCCCGTTTCGATATGGGAGAGTTGAAAAAGGAGCATGTCGATGCCATGAAAGCTCGGGATAAACCTTTCTATGGAAACAGAAATGCGGATGCTTCATGGGATGATATTGACATTCTTGATTTCTACGGTGAGGATTCTTTGTTAATCAGGCATTTTGAAGATACTGAGGGTAAAATCATCGGATTCATAGGTTTTGCAGGCAGGGAGGAAGAGACCTATCTCACGGAAGAGGAGTTGCAAATCATTCATCTCTTGCTGGGCTCGTTCTCTAAGGAAATTGCGGTCAGGGAATATAAGGAAAGGGAAGTGAGGGCCAGCAATACATTAGGCAGTATCATGAATAATATGGGCGTTGATATTTACGTCAACTCTTTCGATTCCCACGATATGTTGTATGCCAATAGGTCTATGGTGGAACCATATGGCGGTATCGAGCATTTCTGGGGGAAAAAATGCTGGGAGGCCCTCTACTCGGACAAGACGGGGGAGTGTGAGTTCTGCCCAAAGAGGCATTTGATAGATGAAAACGGACACCCCACCAAAGTCTATTCGTGGGATTATCAACGGCCATTTGACAAGTGTTGGTTTCGCGTGTTCAGTGCAGCCTTTGCTTGGGTGGACGGGCAGATGGCGCATGTCATTACCAGTGTGGATATCGACCATCAGAAAAAGATAGAGGAGGAATTGCGGGTCGCCAAGGATAAGGCAGAACATCTGGACCGCTTGAAGTCTGCTTTCCTGGCCAATATGAGTCATGAAATCCGTACTCCGCTCAATTCCATTGTCGGTTTTGCAAGCATCATTGCCGAACTGGACGATAGGGAAGAACGCCAGGAATACCTTGCCATCATGCAGGAGAATACGGAACTGCTCTTGCAACTGATATCCGACATTCTGGATTTGGCAAAGATAGAAGCGGGAACACTTGATTATAATATGGGGTATGTGGATGTCAGTGACTTCTGTAAGGACGTGATGCGCAACTATGATATAAAGGAAGACAAGGCTGTACCGGTTCTGTTGGCTCCCGACTTGCCCGATTACCGTATCTATACCGACAAGAAACGTCTGATGCAGGTGGTCACCAATTTTATAAACAACGCTTTGAAGTTCACCAGTGAAGGGCAGATCCTTTTGGAATATCATCCGGTGGAAGGTACCGGTCAGATAGAGTTTTCTGTGACGGACACCGGTATGGGTATTGCTCCGGATGCCGTGGCTACTGTGTTCGACCGCTTTGTAAAGCTTAATACCTTTGCGAAGGGCACGGGTTTAGGCTTGTCCATCTGTAAAAGTATCATTGAGCATCTTGGCGGGACTATCGGTGCTGAGTCGGAATTGGGAGTCGGCAGCCGTTTTTGGTTCAGACATCCGTGTGCCGGATGATTTTATTTGCCTATATTTGTGCGAACTTCAATATTTATGGATAAAAAACTCTGTACCGATGAAAAACAAGACATGGACGTGCCTGGTTGTTGTGTCAGCAGCATTGCTGATGGCGGGTTGCGGCAGCAGGACAAAGAAACAAACAAATGAAGATGTAAGTATGGATAGTGTCGGTGTAACATGCAGTGGCGTAAAGACCTTGCAACTGGAGGGAGTGCAGGCCACTTGGATTCAGGATAATGCTGGTGAGCATTTGATGCCGAGAACGATTTTCCCGGATGCAAGCGATGAATTGATGGAAAGTTTGTCGCTTCAAGGCGGTATTCCTTCTTCCATGAGCACCTTCCTGGTAGATACGAATGGTATCCGTATCCTTTTTGATACGGGAATGGGAGCTCCCGGCAGTCGTCTGTTGCCCGGATTACAATCTTTGGGTATCTCTCCGGCAGATATTGGATATCTGTATCTTACCCATTTCCATGGCGACCATATCGGTGGAATGATGAAGGGAGACAGTGTAGTCTTCCCGAATGCCGAAGTGTACGCATCAAAAGTGGAATATGATGCCTGGATGGCAATGCCTGCCGAAAGGAAGGCGCAGGTCGTAAAGACGATGGATGCCTATAAGGAACGGCTGCATCTGTTTGAGTTTGGCGATACCTTGCCGGGCAATGTGGTTGCCATGAAGGCAGTCGGTCATACTCCCGGTCATACGGTTTTCCAGAGTGGCAAGTTACTGGTGATTGGTGACCTCATCCATGGTGCGGCCCTTCAGTTGGAGCATCCGGAATACTGCGCTTCCTATGATATGGATAAGGAAGCTGCCGTGAAAGCACGCAAGTATTTCCTCCAATATGCCAAGGACAACCAATTGACGATGGCAGGTATACATCTTCCTGCTCCGGCCTTCAAATAGAATGGGAGAGTGTCAAAAGTATATGAGTACTTTCATTATGCTATATTTAGGCGCGGATAGTTCTGAGCCCCTCGTTATTCCTTTTTACTTTTAGAAGCGGCAGTCTTGTTCGATGTATGTCATATATTCGTCGTAACTGATGTGCCTGCCTCCCATTGTTTTGAGGTGAGGGGTTTCGAACTGGCAATCTATCATGACGCCTCCATGTTCCCTGAAGAATTGGGCCAGATGGATGAGGGCCAGCTTCGAGGCGCTGGGAACGAGTGAGAACATGCTCTCTCCAAAGAAACAACGTCCCAGGGTCACTCCGTACAGCCCACCTACCAATTGCTCTTCTTCCCATACTTCCACGCTGGCGGCGAATCCTTGTTCGTGCAGGTGCGTATAGGCTTCCATCATCTTCGTTCCGAGCCAGGCTCCTTCTTGTTCCATCCGCAATTCTCCGCAGGTTTGTATGACGTCTTCGAAAGCCTCGTTAAAGGTGATCTCGTACTTTCCTTTGTTGATGAGCGTACGCATGGAGTGGGAGATATGGATTTCGTCCGGAAAGATGACGAAACGGTCCATCGGGCACCACCATTGTATCAGTTCTTCCCGAAATGCGTACCAGGGGAAGATGCCGTTGGAGTACGCCAGGATGAGGCGGTCAATGGATAGGTCACCGCCCACAGCGAGCAACCCGTCGGGGTCGCCGTAGTGAGGGTCGGGGAAAGCAAGTTTATCCGTCAGTTGAAAGACCATATCGTTATTCGGTTGCGGGTTGTAGTTTCAATGCTCCGTTTTCCACTTGCACGCGGACTTTTCCTCCTGCCTTCAATGTACCGAACAGAATTTCGCGCATCAGCAAGGGTTTCAAGTGGGCGGCTATCACGCGGTCCATCTCCCGGGCGCCGTATTCGGGGATAAAACCCCGTTGGAGCAGCCATTCGTGTGCTTCCTGGCTCAATACCATTTCCACCTGGCGGGAAGACAGCTTGCTGCCTAGTTCTCCGAGTTTCTTGTCGAGGATAAGTGATGCCATCGGGCGGTCCATGTCATGGAAGACCACCGTGGCAGAGAGGCGGTTGATGAATTCGGGCTTAAAGGTTTTCTTGACTTGTTTCAGCATGGCTTCTCCGGCGGTGACCTGACTGTTGAAGCCGATGGACGCTTGGCGGGCATATTGTGCTCCGGCATTGGAGGTCATGATGAGGACCACGTGTCGGCAGTCGGCTTTCCGTCCTTTGTTGTCGGTCAGTACGGCATAGTCCATTACTTGCAGCAGGATGTTGAATACGTCGGGATGCGCTTTTTCTATTTCATCGAGCAATAGTACGCAGTTTGGAGTCTTGCGTATAGCGTCGGTCAGCAGGCCGCCGTCCTCGTAACCCACATAGCCGGCAGGCGAGCCAATCAGTTTGGCTACGGTATGCTTTTCGGTATATTCGCTCATGTCGAAACGTTGCAGGGCGATGCCCAGCTCGGCGGCGAGCACTTTGGCAACTTCGGTCTTTCCTACTCCGGTGGGGCCTACAAAGAGCAGGCTTGCTAGCGGTTTGTTTTCGTCCAGCAGTCCTGCTTTGGACATTTGCACAGCTTCCACTACCTGACGGACGGCTTCTTCCTGCCCGTAGATGCGGGAGCTGATGCGCTCGTGCAGGCTTTCCAAGGCGACTGTGTCGTCCTCTTTCATGGCGAGGGCATTGACTTTGCAGGTACGTGCCAGTATGTCGGTTATCAGTGCCTTGTCCACGGTCTGTTCTCCGGAGTCTGTGGGATGTATTTCCCGGTAAGCTCCTGCTTCGTCCACCAGGTCGATGGCTTTGTCGGGCAGGAAACGGTCGCTGATGTAGCGGGCGCTTGCCTTTACGGCGTAGGGGATGACGTCGGGCTCGTAGGTGACGCCGTGGTAGGTTTCGTATTTCTCTTTCAGGCCTTCTACGATATGTATGGCTTCTTCAATGCTCGGTTCCAGTATGTCTATCTGCTGGAAGCGGCGTACCAGTCCCTTGCTGCGTGCGAAGTAGCGGTTGTACTCGTCGTAGGTGGTGGAACCGATGAAACGTATTGCCCCGGTTTCCAGATAGGGTTTCAGCATGTTGGAGGCATCCATGGAGCCTTCACCCGTGCGTCCGGCGCCTATCAGGTTGTGTATCTCGTCGATGTAGACGATGGCGTGTCCTTCACGGCCTATGCCCTCCATGATGGTTTTCAACCGCTTCTCGAAATCGCCGCGATATTGCGTGCCTGCCAGCAGATTGCCCAAGTCCAGCTCGTAGATGCGGCAACCGGCAAGCCGTTCGGGGACGTTGCCCGCTTCGATACGGGCGGCAAGCCCATAGGCAAGGGCTGTTTTGCCTACGCCGGGTTCGCCCACATGCAACGGGTTGTTCTTTTCTTTGCGGCAGAGCACTTGTATGGTTCGCTCCAACTCCATCTCCCTGCCGATAAGCGGGTTGTGGTCTGCCAGGCGGTCGTTGAGGCAGGTCACGTAGTTACGCCATGGTTCTGTTTTCTCTTGTTCATCGGGGGATTGTACACCGCCTGCTTCTTCTGCCAGCTCCGCTTCTTCGTAGTGGGTAATGAGCAGACTGAGGAATTCGGGCAGGTCGCCGCCGACTGCTTCCTTTAGAAAATGGCATGCCCAGGAATCTTCCAGTTGCAGCAAGCCTTGTATCAGATGGGGAACACCCAGCTCTTCGGCGCTGGAATACTCTGTCACCATATAGGCATGTTGCAGGAGTGAACTGAGCTGGACGGAAAGTCCCAACTCGTATTCCACATTGTCGGGGATAGTTTCCACTTCTTCCGTCAGATAGTTTTCCAGTGAGATGCTGAGCTCCACATAATTGTAGAAGGTATCTTGCAGGGTGTTGATAAAGGGTTCCTGTTCCAGAATGGCGCTCAGCAGATGTTCGGGCATGATGAACTCGTGCCGGTAAGACTCGGCTTTTCTTTGTGCGGAAGCGAATGCTTGGTTTACGAATATCGTATTTTTTATATCCATATTGTTTCTTTCTTATTCTTCTTCCTCCGGGGTGACGGTGAGCCGGAGGGGGAAACCTTCATTGCGTGCCATGCGGGTGGCTTTCTGTACTTTGGAGTGGGCGATGTCGTATGAGTAGATGCCCACTACCGCGGAGTTGCTCTTGTGCACCTGCAACATCAGTGTTTCCGCTTCTGCCGATGATTTGTAAAAGACGGTGGTGAGTACCTTTACCACAAACTCCATGGTGGTGAAGTCATCATTGTAGATGGTGACTTTGAAGCGTCGGGGTTCCCGTAATTCTATGCGTTCTTTTTCTTTGAAAGAAGATTGCTGTTGTTCCATTTCTTTTTAAAAACTACTGTTAAGACATTGTTCTACCGTTGTGTGGGCAACGAAAACTCCTGCCAGTCATATTCGTCTCCATACTCGTCGGCTATGGCTATGCGTATGGTGACGTTACCCGTCTTTATCCGTTCTCCGGCACTGATGTTGGCGGTGTATTTCACACCGTTGTGCGGAGTTATTTGCTCTATCATGACCGACGGTGATATGTAAATGCGCTTCATGCCCGTGGTTTCCGCCACCACCGGCACTACGTTGTAGGCTGTTTTGTTTCCTTCGTTCATGATTTCAAAAATCACTTTACAGTTTTCGCCCGAATTGATGACGTGGTCGCGGCTGTTGTCAATGAAACGTATATTCCGTATCCTCAAGTGGTCGATGGCCGATGCTTGCGGCTGTCTTCCGGATTGCGGGGGATAGGGCTGTGTCCTTTCTATCCGGTAGCTGTACTCCTCCTGCTTTTGGGGGGCTGTGGCTGCATTGGCAATGGCAGCTCCCGCAATGGTCCCTATGATGGTGCCGATGGCAGAACCCCGGTATCCTCCTCGCCAGCCTCCGTTACTGTCACCTATCAGCCCGCCGATGGCACCGCCTACATTGCTTCCGATGGCAGCTCCTGCAAGCACAGCGTTAGGGTCGCCTGCAGCCATCTGGCTTGTGCCGCATCCGCTGAGGATGATGGTTGCTGCCAGGATTCCTATAAAAGACTTTTTCATGTTCATATCCTATAATTATTATGTTGGGCAGATTGTTTTATAAAAGGGCTATTCCCAGTAAATCATCTTTTTGGTCATGCCTCCGTCAATGGTTATGTTTTCGCCATTGATGAAGTCGTTTTCGTCTTGGCATAGGAATACGCACATACGGGCAATATCTTCCGGTTTGCCAACCCGTCCGGAGGGGTGTTGCGAATGGTCTTCTGCTCGTAATTGTTCATAATCGTGTGTCTGAATCCAGCCCGGAGAGATGGAGTTGACCGTGATGTGCCACTCTGCAAGCGATAAAGCCAACGCATGCGTCAATGAATAGATACCTCCTTTGGAAGCTGCATATCCTTCACTGCCCGGTTCACTCATCAGATAGCGGGTAGAACAGAGATTAATGATTCTTCCGTAGGTATTCGTGCTGTTTTGACTTTTGCGGTGTACTGCCAACGCATGTGAAGTAATGAACACCGGACGTAAATTCACAGACAATATTTTATCGAACGTCTCCACACTCGTTTCTGTGATGGGAGAGAATTCACTAATGCCGGCATTGTTTATAATGATGTCAATATCCCCCCATTCCTTGAAAATATTTTGCAAGCACAGTTCCAATGCTTCTTTGCTGTTTAGGTCGACGGGATAGAATTGTGCTCCGGTGGCTTGGGCGGTTTGCTGCCCTTTCATTTCATTCTTGTCACAAAAGGCTACTTGGTAATTAAGCTTGCAGAAGGCTTCTACAATGGCTTTGCCAATACCCCCGGCACCTCCGGTAACGAAAACTTTCTTTCCGCCTTTTTTGAGGGGAAGTGTCGGCTTATGTAGCGTTTGTACCTTGCCGGATTTTTTCGCTTTCTCCCAAGCTGCTTTGCGTGCCTGGTATTGCTCGTACTGATTTTCAAGATAATTATCGGCCATATATGTTTCCGGTTTTATTGTTTAACTGTCTTTTCTCCGAATAAGTTCACTATATTGATACAAGCCTTCATCTCTCTTCCTCCTTTTTTCCTTGAATTCTCTTTACTTGTTCCTCTATTTCCTCAATCGAAGGCAGTTGACTTTTAATATCTTCGGGAATCAGCTTAGACAGCTCATACTCTGATATGCCGATAGGCTGATTTGTTGATTCCAGTGCATATTGCGCCATTACTTGGTTTTTTGTCTTGCAGATAAGCAAGCCGATGGTGGGGTTATCGCCAGGTTTACATTTTAGATGGTTTACGGCACTGATATAAGTACCGAGTTGACCTATAAATTCAGGTTTGAACTTCTGCACTTTTAGCTCGATTACGCAATAACAACGCAGTCCCAAGTGGTAAAAAAGCAAGTCGGGATAGATTGTTTCATCGCCTACTTCCAAAGGCATTTGACGTCCTACGAATGCAAATCCTTTACCCAATTCAAGCAGAAAACGAGTGATATTTTGTGTCAAAACCTTTTCTAACTCTAATTCTTGAAAATCTTTGGTAATGGTCAGGAAATCGAAGTTATAGGGGTCTTTGAGTGTCTGTAGAGCTAGGTCACTTTGCGGTTTTGGTAGCAGACGACTGAAATTGTTTACCGCTTTGCCTTGCCGCTCATAGAGATTGGTATCAAGAAAGTTGAGCAAAACGGCACGACTCCAGCCGTTTTCTACAGTTTCATTCAGATAGAATAGAGCCTTATCCACTTCCTTGCATTGGGAGATGATATAGAGATGATGCCCCCAAGGGATGGAGAAAAATTTCTCTTCACCTAATTTGGAAACAACTTGTTGCCAAATTGTATATGGCTCATTATAAAATAGATACCACTGCTTTATACTGCGTATGTTTCTATATGAGAACCCTTTCATATCAGGAAATTCTGCCATCAGCTCACGACTCAACTCTTCGAGAAATCCGCTTCCCCAAGTCATTTCTTTCTGCCGTTCTATAATTTCTGCCCCCAGTTGCCAGTAAAGGTGAAGCAGTTCGCTGTTCACGCGTACAGCCGCTTTAATCTGTGCACTACGAATGTCTTGTTTTAGGTGGTTTACCCAATCCTTGAACGGTTGATTTATAGATAGTGCTGTTTTCATATTTTTATTTTCTTCATCGTCATATTCGATGTTTCTATTTCACAAAGTTAAGAAAAAGAATTTATTTCAACTGTAATCCTTTCCGTCTTTTCTACCTCTCCACTTTTACCACACAATATACCATCTCCCCCTCTCTTTCCTTTACCTCATCCCGTGTTGCTGCAATATCCTTCCGAACACGTTCACCCGTTTTGCAGAGAATAGGTATCGCACTATGTCGCTGTATTTCCTCCTATATTTTCGCAGGCGATAATTATTCCCCTTGTAGGGCTTCAAAAGGGAATCCGTCTGTTTCCCTAAGGAGAACGGTTTGTTTCAATATGGAGAACAGTTTGTTTCATTAGTAGGAAACAGTTTGTTCCGTTAAAGAAAACAGTTTGTTTTATTGAGTGCGAACAGTTTGTTTCATAGTATGTGAACACTTTGTTTCTTACTGTTGTAACAAAGTGTTCACCGTTGTGAACTAAAGTGTTATCTATATTTTCAGTGATAAAATGACATGAAAAGGGGGCTGAAGATTACCTTTCTACCATTTGTATTCCTCGCTGTAAGAGTCGAAAGCCGGTTCTCCCGGAATGTTGTATTGGTGGAAAGTTCTGCGGATATAGTTCTGGTCTTCGGGGGAAAGGTAAGATTCTTCCCGGTAGAAGCGGTAGTATTTTCCGCGGCCGAAATGGGCTATCAACTGGCTTTTCAGAGGTTGGAGATTCTTGTAGGGAACTTCATCGAGCAAGTGACTGATTCCCCATGCAACATGTATCTTTTGTGTCGATTGGAAATAGGCGCATTGGCTGCTATCCTCTGGAATACACAGTGGATTGATGATGCGGATGGACGGGTACTCGGGGGTATCGCGAAGGGCGGCTAAGCGATGCAGGCAGTTGTCGGCTTTCGGGCATTGGTTGTTGAAACAGCGTGAGTAGTTGGCAGGTGCTAAAGGTTTCTCGGAAGAATGTTTCATGTTTATATATACTTTGATGAAGCGACAAAGATAGCACTAACTTTTTGATATAGCCTTCTGTTCTCTTGTTTGAAATGCCCCCTCATTGAAAAAACAGCAGCCGGAACCACTGAATTCAGTAATTCCGGCTGTACCGTTCTTTCTTATAAGTATGGATGGACTATTTCACCTGGATGATGTCATAATTCAAGTCACTCACAGCTTCCTGCAGGCTGTCGTTGACAAGGCGCAGGGTTGTGTCGTTCACTACTACGAAGTACACCGGAGTGTCCCTGTCGTTCGGGGTCAGCTTGATGGCTGTTTTCTTCTTGTTGTCGACGTCTTTCTGGATAACTTCTTTCTTTCCTTTGGAAGTAAAGCTCTTGTTCTTTCCGGGGCCTTCGGCATCCAGATAAGTTGTTACCAGCGTGTAGCCGCTTTCTCCGTCGGGACCTACACTGTCTACGCTCAATACATACTGGATGCCCGGACCGTCGGCGGCGGGAAGGATTCCTTCGTATACGGCTACGGCAGACGAGTCATTGCCGGTAACAGCCATTACACTTTCGTCCATGGCGACGGCGTCATTGTTCTGAGTTCCTTTTGATTGGCAGGATACCAATGCAGCGGCAAGGGCTGCAATCATCATTACTTTTTTCATTGCTTTAATGGTTTAAGTTAATTATAAAGACGCAATAGCGTTTGTTATTCATCTTCTTCTTTCTTGATGACGAGCAGCTTGTCCACCCGTCCGCGGTCCATATCCACCACTTCGAAGTCCAGGTTTTTGTAGCTGAACAAGTCTCCGGCTTTCGGCACCCGTCCTATCAAGAACATGGCAAGACCGCTCAAGGTGGTGAAGTCTTCTTCTTTCAGGTCATCATAGTTCATAATGCCCATCGCCTCCATAAAGTCATCCAGATTCATGGAAGCTTCCACCAGCATGGAACCGTCTTGACGAACAACGATTTCCTCTTCTTCCGTTTCATTCTCTTCGAGGATGTCTCCGAAGATACTTTCCGTCAAATCGTGCAGGGTGATGATACCTTCTGTATTTCCATACTCGTCTACAACAACTCCGAACTTGTTTTTGTTCTTCTTAAACAGCTCTAAAACTTTCTTTGCATACAAACTTTCCGGAATAAACAAAGCAGGGCGTGCAATACTACGTAAGTTGAAGGGTTGTTCGCCGCCCATCATCAAGATGATGTCCTTTACGGAAACCACACCGATAATCTCGTCCTTTCCCCGCTCCACCAGGAGATATTTGCTGAAGTGTTCTTCGTGGATGATACGCAGCACCTCTTCCGGTGTGTCTGTGGGATGGAGCACGACGATGTCGCGGCGATAGGTCATCAGGTCATTCGCTCTTTTGTCCGAGAAGCGGAACACGTCACGCAACATTTCCGTTTCGTCTTTGTCGATGACGCCTTGTTCCGAGCTTTGGTGCAGAATCATCTTCAGTTCGTCTTGTGTCATTTGGCGTTCTTCGCCGCTGTTCAGTCCGACGAGTTTGTTCATCAGTTTGGTGGAAGCGCTCAGCAGGCATACAAACGGATAGGAAATCTTGGTCAGCACAATCATGAAGGGGCTGAGCATGGTGGCCCATCGTTCCGGGTTGTTCAAGGCGATGGACTTGGGCACCAGTTCGCCTATGATGAGCGACAGATAGGTGATGATGGCTACTACGGTAATCATGGCGAGAGTCTTGGCATAGGCGGCTACTCCCGGAATGAGGGCGAACAGCGGTTCTACGTCATCAGCGATGGTGGCACCACCATAGGCACCGGATACGATACCGATAAGAGTAATACCGATTTGGATGGTGGAGAGGAATTTTTCGGGTTCTTCCAGTTGTTTCAATACTCCTTTGGCTCTTTTGTTCCCTTTTCCGACAAGAGTTTCAAGGCGTGCTTTACTTGAGGAGACTAAAGCGATTTCATACATGGCAAAAATGCCGTTCAGAATAAGTAAAAGTAGAATGATAATAAACTCCATAGTGGATTTTGAATAGTTTGTGAGGCAAAGATAATGATTTTTCAGTATTTATTGTTAATATTGCCATCCGTTAGAAAAAATAAACAATAAATAGATGAAAAAAAGAATTATTGCCTTGGGGCTTTTATGGTGTCTGTCTGCCGTAATGTTGCAGGCGGCACGTGTAGACACGGTGTTGGTGAGAAGTGCAGCCATGAATAAGGATGTAAAAGTTGTGTATGTATTGCCTGATAAGGCTATCGGCAAGCAGGCTTGTCCGGTGGTTTATCTGTTGCACGGTTATGGCGGCAATGCGCGGAGCTGGGTGCAGCTGAAGCCGGAATTGCCGCAGATGGCGGATGAGAAAGGAATCATATTTGTATGTCCGGACGGCAAGAACAGTTGGTATTGGGACAGTCCGGAGAATCCTGCCTACCGTTATGAGACTTTTGTCACCTCGGAATTGGTGAAGTATACAGACGGGAACTATGCTACCATTCCCGATAGCAAGGCGCGTGCCATCAGTGGATTGAGTATGGGCGGCCACGGTGCTTTGTGGAGTGCTATCCGTCATAAGGATGTGTTCGGTGCGGCGGGCAGTATGAGTGGAGGAGTGGATATACGGCCGTTCCCCCAGAATTGGGAAATGAACAAGCAGTTGGGAGAGTTTGCTGCCAACAAGGCATCTTGGGATGCGCATACGGTGGTCAACCAGCTGGATAAGATTGTAAATGGAGACTTGGCGCTAATCATCGACTGCGGTGAGGCCGATTTCTTTCTTGAAGTGAACAAGGACTTGCACAACCGGCTGCTGGCAAGGAAGATAGACCATGACTTCATCACCCGTCCCGGTGGACATACCGGAACGTATTGGAACAACTCCATAGACTATCACGTCCTTTTCTTCGACAAGTTCTTTAAGAAGTAAGTAACTTATTATTCGATGGTATAGTTCACGGTGCGTGTGTAGTCCTGCTCGTAGCCGTTCCTTATATGCCTGACGACTGCATGGCAGGAAGTGACGATACCCCGGTTATCTAACGTATAAGTATAGGTGGTGGTCTCTTCACTTTCTCCGTTGCTGTCCGGGATGAGTTGGGTAATCAGATAGTTTGCAGGTTCTCCCAATATCTTCCCGTATATGGCAACCGCATGCATGGAAAGCGGATACATGTCCGTAATGAATAGGCTTGGTATTTCGGAGATATTTGCAATTTCATTGCCTGATGGTGTGGTAGCCGTACTGTTGTGCTCAAAAGTGTCAACCTTTTGCTGTATGCGCAATGCCCGGAAGTTGCTGTAGTCTATTGTAATGAATGAGTATTCTTTTCCGTCGTCCAGCTTTTCTGTGATGTTTTCCAGATAGTATTTGTCTTCGGTGTTGATGAGGTAGGAGAAGGTGTAAGTACGGGTATTTCCTGCCATATCCTGACTGGTACAAGTGGTGGCATAACCTTTGTCATTCAGCGTGTAGGTTGATACTGTACCTGCTTCGTCGGTTATCACGGCTTGATGGTCCTTGTATTCGACAGTAGTGGTATTCTCTATCTCGAAGAGTTCGTCTCCTGCCGTAAAGCTCTGTTTGCCGGTGTAGCCGGTCAGCCTGCCTGCACTGTTGTAAAGATAGGTATGGGTGGCAGTAACCGGTTGCGCATCGCTCTCTATCACTTCTTTGAGTTCGATTTTGGAGAAAGGAGTGGTGGGGTAGGTTGACGGCTCCGGTTCTGGCGTATCATTGCCATTGTTATCATCGCTGCAAGCTGCCAGTCCGCCGAGCAACAGCAGGCTGAACATGATTTCCGAAAATCGGGTGATGATTGTAACTCTTCTGTTTAGTTTCATCCTATTGGTCTTTTTATTTGATGCGTACGGCATGGCTTGCCCGACGTTCAATGGAGTTTGCGAGAGTGGTCACTCTTAAAGAACGGGTATCTTCTTGTGCGGGCGGTTGTATGCTTCCGTCGATGGCGCCGAGTGCAGTGCTCAATAAGGCTTCGTTGGTATCTCCAAAGGGCAGGAAACGTGACATGTCGCTCATCTCATTCACTACATATCCCGAGTAGGCCGGTTGGAATCCGGATTCATAATCAGATTTCCCTTCCGAATTGTATATCTTGCAGACGATGGGATTCATCGTTATCATCAGTTCGGGGCTGGAGAAATTCCTGGAACCTACATTCTTGCCTACGGTAGTACCGCCGATGATGACAACATCCATATACGGGTCGAGGCAGTTAATCACCATTTCGGAGGCGGAGGCAGTCTGGCTGCTGGTAAGTACGTAGAGAGTATTCAGGTTTAGGTTTGCTCCGTTTCCGATGAGTCCGGAGTTCAGGGTGAACGGTACTATCTGCGGATTGAAGCGGTTGTTGAATTCCAGGTACCCCAACTCTTGTCCCAAGGCGGAGGAAGGTGCAAGCATGGTACACAGCAATTCTGCGCAACTCAGTAATCCACCGTTGTTGTAGCGCAAGTCAAGGATGAATTCGTTGACTTGCTGTGATGCGAAATATTGGAATGCGCTGCGCAGGTCGTTGTCATATTCATTACTGTTGTCCGTGGGGCCGGAACTGAAGTGGTTGTAGACCAGATAACCTATTTTCTTGCTGCCTGATGTATATACATTCTTATAGTGCACCGGGTTGTCGTTGACGGGACGCGCCGATGCTATCTGTCTGGGTTTGTCGTAAGCAACGATGGCATTTTTCTCCACGTCGTAATAACCTACTGTAAGTTCCATGGCACTACTTCCATACAGTTTCTTATAATTCTGTTCAGTAATAAAGTTCCCGTCCATCTTCATAATCCAGTCACCCCGTTTCAGCCCGATTTCCGAGGCCGGGCTTCCGTCGGCAACGTAAAGAATCTGTGCAACAATGGCATTCTCTTCTCCTTCTACTTCTATCTGGTTGGTAGTGAACTGGAATCCGTAGCTGTAATCCGTATAGGGGATGCTGCGGGTAGTGGTGACGCTGACCAGACTGTCGATGGTGGAGAATTTGTCTTCTTCGGATTTGAGCGAGGCAAAGAAAGTGAAAGGGGCTTGAAAATAGTTCAGGTCGTTGGTATGGGAGATAGCGTCTACCCAATAGTACCACACACGCATGGTATCGTCAATCCAGCGGTCTGTCTGGGTCTGTCCGGCATACTCTTTCCAGCGGTCCACCCCGCAGGAAGTCAGATAAATGGGAAGAATCAGGGTTCCCAATATGAGTATCAGTATATTTCTTGCTTTCATGGGGGCAAAGATAGTGCAAATTGAGTGCAGAACTTTCATGCTTGCATGAAAAAGTTTTGCCGAAATGCAGTCTATCTTATCTAAAGATAGAAAATTGCTTGCTTATCTACCACAATTGTGGTATAAAATTCCCTAATCTGTGTCATTGTCTGCCCCGGCTTATCGCTCTATCTTTGCAACATCCGAATGAGAAACGGTTTATTCACCTAAAATACAAACGACAATGGAAACAAAGAAATTGCACTTTGAGACTCTACAACTTCACGTTGGACAAGAACAACCCGACCCGGCAACTGATGCCCGCGCCGTACCTATCTATCAGACAACTTCGTATGTATTTCGTAATTCGGCCCATGCGGCAGCCCGCTTTGGCTTGCAGGACCCGGGGAATATTTACGGGCGGTTGACGAATTCCACCCAGGATGTGTTCGAGAAACGTGTGGCGGCTCTGGAAGGCGGTGTTGCCGGATTGGCCGTAGCCTCGGGTGCGGCAGCCATCACTTATGCCTTTGAGAATATCACCCGTGCAGGCGACCATATCGTGGCAGCTAAGACCATCTACGGCGGAACGTATAATCTGCTGGCCCACACATTGCCTGCCTACGGGGTTACCACTACTTTTGTGGACCCGGGCAATCTGGACAATTTCGAGAAAGCGATTCAGGAGAATACCAAGGCAGTATTCATTGAAACGCTGGGAAATCCGAATTGCAACATCATTGACATTGATGCCGTTGCTGAAATAGCACACCGTCACCGGATTCCTCTGATTATAGATAACACCTTCGGTACTCCTTACTTGATTCGTCCCATAGAGCATGGGGCAGATATTGTAGTCCATTCGGCAACGAAGTTCATCGGAGGGCATGGTACGTCCTTGGGTGGTGTTATTGTAGATAGCGGCAAGTTCGACTGGGTGGCCTCGGGGAAGTTTCCCCAACTGACGGAACCGGACCCGAGTTATCATGGAGTACGTTTCGTCGACGCTGCCGGTCCTGCTGCCTATGCCATCCGTATCCGTGCCGTATTGTTGCGTGATACCGGTGCCACAATCAGTCCTTTCAATGCTTTCATTCTGTTGCAAGGATTGGAGACGTTGTCGCTTCGCGTGGAACGTCATGTGGAGAATGCCTTGAAAGTGGTTGAATTCTTGAAGAAGCATCCCAAAGTGGTTGCCGTGAACCACCCGTCCCTGCCCGAGCATCCTGACCACGCGCTTTACGGGAAATACTTTCCGAATGGAGGCGGTTCTATCTTTACGTTTGAGGTGCGGGGCGGTGTGAAGGAAGCGCAGACGTTTATTGACAGTTTACAGATATTCTCGTTGCTTGCCAATGTGGCTGATGTGAAATCCCTGGTTATCCATCCTGCCACCACTACCCATTCCCAATTGAGTGCACGGGAATTGGAAGAACAAGGCATCAAACCGGGCACGGTCCGCCTCTCCATCGGGACAGAACATATCGATGATTTGCTGGACGACTTGTCCCAGGCATTTGACAGAATTTAAAAGAATAACAGTATACGATAGAATGAATATTGCTGTATTATTGTCGGGAGGTGTAGACAGCTCCGTGGTGGTACATCTCCTTTGCGAACAAGGTTACCGTCCTTCTCTATTTTATATCAAAATAGGGAGGGACGATGCCGATTATATGGACTGCTCTGCGGAAGAGGATATGGAGATGGCTTCTGCCATTGCCCGGCGTTATGGATTATCGTTGGAAGTAGTGGACCTGCACCGGGAGTATTGGGACCAGGTGGCGGCTTATGCCATTGATAAAATAAGACGTGGCTTGACTCCCAATCCGGATGTGATGTGCAACAAGCTGATAAAGTTCGGGTGCTTTGAGCAACGTGTGGGGAAGGATTTCGATATCACGGCAACCGGGCACTACGCCACTACGGTGTTGAGGGATGGAAAGACATGGCTCGGTACCGCTGCCGATTCCGTGAAAGACCAGACCGACTTTCTGGCACAGATAAATTATCTGCAAGTTTCCAAACTGATGTTTCCATTGGGCAGACTGATGAAGAATGAGGTTCGTGACATAGCCCTGCGTGCCGGATTGCCCAGCGCCAGACGTCGTGACAGTCAGGGCATCTGCTTTCTGGGAAAGATTGATTATAATGATTTTGTGCGCCGTTTCCTTGGCGAAAGGGAAGGGGATATTGTGGAGTTGGAAACGGGTAGAAAGTTGGGCAAGCATCGGGGCTATTGGTTTCATACCATCGGCCAGCGTAAAGGATTGGGGTTGGGTGGAGGACCGTGGTTTGTTGTCCGCAAGGATGTGGAGGAGAATGTGATTTACGTGTCCCGCGGATGTGATACGGCATTGCAATACGGCTATGAATTCCGTATGTACGATTTTCATTTCATTACGGATAATCCCTGGAAGGGAGCGCAGGAAGAGGTGGAGGTGACTTTCAAGATACGCCATACGCCGGAGTTTGTCAAAGGCAGGTTGCAAAAGGAGGCGGAGGGTTACCGCATTGTTTCGGAAGAAAAGCTGCAAGGCATTGCTCCGGGCCAGTTCGGAGTGGTGTATGATGCTGATGCCCGGCTGTGTGTCGGGAGCGGGGAGATTTATATATAATATTCCACCAAGTCTATGATGCCTGCCTTCATGGCATATTTGGTGGCTTCGTGCGCATTGTTTACACCCAGTTTCCGGAAGATATTCTTCCGGTGGCTGTTTACCGTATGGAAGCTGAGGTTTCGTTCGGCAGCTATTTCTTTGGTTGTTTTCCCCAGGGCTATCTCTTTTAGGATGCTCCGTTCGGCAGTAGTCAGTAAATCATCTTTGATGGTAGGATGAGTGGGGGAGGAGGAACCGTTGCCTGCGAGCAGCAGGTTACTGACGTGATTACAGATGAATCGCTCCTTGCGTGAGGCGCATTGTAGTGCGGTCAGTATCTCTTCTTTGGAATTATCCTTCAGCGCTACGCCGAATGCCATGCTGCTGAACAATACCTGGCGCAGGAACGGTAGGCTCAATTCGTCGGAAAAGAGTAGCCAATCGGCTTCCTTGAAGCGTTCGTGAAGTACCATTAGCTCTTCGGCTCCCGAAAAATCAAAAAGGGTATAGTCCAGAATGACAATGGCGGTGGGATGCAGGCGTAGTTGCTGTATCAGTTCTGCCTTGTTGTCGGCTTCCAGCAGCAGGGAGGTGTCTTTCTGTCTGCCCAATAGGAACATCATGCCTGCTTTGGTAATATCTTGATTGTCTGCAATGATAAATTCTCTCATGACATTTGGTATATAAAAAACTCCGCTACAAATGTACACTTTTTAGTGTGATTTGCGGCGGAGTGGGAATATATATATTTATATAAGGGTTTTACCAGGAACGTCCCTTGAATATGTTGGATTGTTCCAGCGGAACCAGGTTCCCGCTCAAAGTCATGGTGTTGGAGTTGAAGTTCGGGCTGATGGTTACGGTTGCGTTATTCCCGCCATTGGTCAGCGTAAGGAATATCTGGGCGGAAATGCCGATACCCTGGATGCTGAAGTTACAATTCACGTTGCCCCGTTTGTCGGTAGTCATTTGGATGTCCGATACGGTTCCGTCTACTGTTACACCGCCAATGCCGTTAGGACCTGGGTATACGGTGTTGAAGGCTACCTGCACGGTGCCACGTCCTTGGTTGACCAATACGAAGTTGGTGTTGGAGTTTACAAATGCGGTCTGTCCGTTGCGGAACATCACTTGGTCTGCCTCCATTACGAACTGGTGAGCTTTCAAGGCCGCCATTGCGTCATCGTACGAAATGGCATCCTGTGCTTGTTCTTCAGCTTTCAGGCGTGCACGTTCTGCGTCTCTTTGGGCTTTACGGTCTGCGCGCTTTTCAGCTCTACTCTCTTGTGCATACATGGTCGTTGTTGCCATGCTTACCAATACTACTGCTGCTAATGCAATAAACTTTTTCATAATCGAATCTTTTTTTGTTTAGGTTTAATAAATTGTTCGTTATAAGTTTATTGCAAGAACAATGCCTGTCCAGGATTGTTCACCGGTTTTTTAATTATTTTATATCCGATAGCAGCAATAAAGATACTCATTACCGGACTGATAAGGTTGAAGAAGCAATAGGGAAGGTAGGTCAGTGTGGGTACACTCAAAATGGTGGCTTGCGTCATGCCGCAGGTGTTCCATGGGATAAGCGGGGAGGTGACGGTAACGGCATCTTCCGTGGTACGGCTAAGTAGCCGGCTTTCGTAGCCTTTCTTTGCGTAAACGTTGCTGAACATGTTTCCGGTGAGGATAATGCTGATGTACTGGTCTGCCGTGGCAAGGTTCAGGAACAATCCGGAACATACGGTGGATGCTACCATGCTGGCTGTATTCTTCATGAAGCGGACGAATAGGGAAGTGATGCTTCCTAGCATGCCGCTTGCCGTCATGGCTCCACCGAAACACATGGCGCAGATGATGAGCCAGATGGTATTCATCATTCCTGCCATACCTCGTGTGGCAATCAGTTCTGTCAACATGTCACTGTCAGTTTGTAGACTGGTACTGCCATAGAATGTCATCATTATCCCTTTGAACATATTCCCACCTTCCGCTATCTCATTCAGTAGTCCCGGTTGGAAGATGAAGGCGAATATCCCTGCCAGCAGAGTGGAGAGAAAGAGTGTGATGACGGAAGGCACTCTCCGGGCAATCAGTATTCCCGTAATCACGGGAACAGCCAGTAACCAGGGAGTAATGTTGAATTTGGCGTCCAATGCTGCCGTAAATTCCGCGATCTGTTGTGTATTGTTCGTTTCGTGTGTGAGTCCCATTACTGTAAAGATGACAAGGGTGATGAGGAGAGAGGGGACGGTGGTGATCATCATATAGCGGATATGGCTGAATAACGGTGTTTCCGTTACGGATGAGGCAAGGACCGTGGTATCCGATAACGGTGAAATTTTGTCTCCGAAATAGGCTCCCGAAATGATGGCACCGGCTATCCATCCCTCTTCAAAACCTTGTGCCTTACCTATGCCCAAAAGGGCGATACCGATGGTGGCGATAGTGGTCCATGAACTTCCCGTCATTACTGATACCAATGCACAAATAATGCAGGTAGAAGCAAGGAAAAAATTCGGATGGATAATCTGCATACCATAATATATAAGGGTAGGTACCACCCCACTTATCATCCATGTGCCGCTCAAAGCACCGATAATCAATAGAATAATGATAGCTGTGGCAACACCTGAAATGTTGTTGGTGATGGCAAGTTCATAATCTTTCCAAGGGATGCGGTAGAAAGCCATGCCGATAAAGACACACATACCAGTGGTGGCAAGCAGGGAAATCTGGCTTCCTCCACTCAAGGCGTCACTTCCGAAAGTATGGATGGTGGCGAACAGCATTCCTACGAGAAAAGCGATGGGAAATAGAGAAACGAGTGGAGAGGGTATTTTCTTTGCTGAATTCATAGGGTTGTTTTTGACTATGCTTGGTTGACGAATCTATTATCAATCTGTCGTTTATAGTTTGATGCGACAAAGGTATAACAATTCTGTTCAATATCTTCCTTATCCTTTGCATGACAAATAAAAATTATCAAATCTTTGCGTTTGCTTGGAAAAATGATAGTATCCTTGTTATTTCTTGCTGTAAAGGGTGATAGACAACGATATTATTGTTAAAATAACGCCGGTGCCGACCACGCCACTCCATCCCCAAGTCTGCCAACTGCTTCCTGCAAGGAAGGTACCCAAAGAGCCGCCGATGAAGTAAGTGGTCATGAAAATCGTATTTACCCGATTGGAGGCAGACGGGTAGATGTCGAAAATACTGGTCTGGTTGCTGAGTTGGATACATTGCATGCCTATGTCTATAAGAATGACACCGGTAATGATACCTGCATAGTTGTTTCCGCAGAAAAAGAGCGAGGCCCATGCAAGCAGAATCATTCCGCAACCGATAAAGTTGAAATTGCGTATGCCTACCTTTTTTACATATTTTCCTACAAAAGATGCGGTTAAGGCTCCGGCAATGCCGCAGAGCCCTAGTATGCCGATGACATCGCTGGATGCATGGAACGGGGCTTCTCCCATTTTGAATGCAAGGCAGGACCACATGGCAAGGAATGAGCCAAAGGCCAGTCCTGCACGTATCGAGTAGATTCGTAGAGAGGGGTATTCTCTTACTAATGAGAAAAGAGACTTCATCAGCCCGGAATATTTGCCTTGGAAAGTCGGTTGTATGTCCGGTAGTACCTTTAATACAACGATAGCGCATAGTAACATCATTCCAGCGGCGATGAAGTACATTTCACGCCAGCCAAGCACTTCACCCACAAATCCGCTGACAACACGTGATGCAAGTATTCCAGTCAGTAATCCTGAGATGACGACACCTACATTCCGTCCCTTGTTTTCGGGGCGTGAGAATTGCGAGGCAATCGGTACAAATATTTGGGGTATCATGGAGCAGATGCCGGTAATGAGTGATGCTGCCCAGATGATGTAGATGTTCGGTGCCATGGCAATGGCTAGAAGGGAAAATATGAGTAGGAAGAAATTCGTTAGGATGATATTCTTGCGTCGATAGAGGTCTCCTAATGGGACGATGAACAATAATCCCAGCGCATATCCGATTTGTGTAATCATGGCAATGAGGTTCGTTTTGAATTCAGAAACTTCCAATTCATGCCGCATGATATTAAGCAGGGGTTGATTGTAATACAAGTTGGCTACGGACACGCCAGCTACGATAGCAAGTGTCCAGAGTATATGTGCCGGTAATCCTCCGTTTTCTTTCAGTTCTTGTTTCATGCTGCAAAGATAATGTCTTTCTGTTTCATGCGCAAGATATGTGAGTATGATAAGAATATGTGTGAAGTGGTATCATCTTTTTAGCCTTTCCGTTTGTTATACTATTATTTTGTTTGAGAATAATTGATTGGAGCTATCTTGGATAAGCGGAATGTTGTATTGATATTTAAAGATACGTTGGGCATGGGAAATGAATGGTTTAGAGAGTTGCTGGGTATGAAATACAGGTGGACGAAATGCAGGCTCTTCTAGCAAACGAGGGTTGGTAAGGTGAATTCGATGACTCAAGGAACCTACCGTTCCCCCATTAGACCGCCTCCTGATGACATACTTGGGATTATCCTGCTATTGACTGAAAACTCGGGTATATATTAGTATGAATCATTATTACTTAAACTTATAATAGTATGAAACATTTATCGATAATAATAATAGTAGTGTCATTATGCGTTTTCCTGCTATCCATCGGCGTATATCATAAGGTTCCCTGGTCTGTTCTGCCAATAGTGGCTAGTGGAATCTGTATATTATGTTGGCTTTTGTTCCATTTACTCTGTATCAGTGAAGAAAGAGATTTACTGAAAGAGGGAAATCAGTATTTCATTGATACCTTTCAAAACATACGTAATCCCATTTCTTTGATTAAGACACCGTTAGGGGCAGTTTACGAAGGAGACTGTCCGGAAGACATAAAGAAGGAACTGGCTGTTGCACTTCATCATATAGGCGGGCTGGAGCAGCACTTGATAGCGTTGATGGAGTTGAAACGACTATTTGGCAATTCTGGTAGCCTGGTAGTTGCAGAACATGAAATCGGCGCATTTATGAGGAAGAAAGTGTCTTTTTTACAGTCTCATGTGGCCGGGTTACAGATGAAGCTGGATTTGGTTCCGGATTTTGACTATGCAAGCGCTTGGTTTGATCCGGGAAAGATATCTCCGGTTATCGACCGGTTTGTATTGAGTGCCATCGAGTGTTCTCTGCCGGAAACGCATCTCTCGATGCAGGTTTCGTTGAAGGGAGATTACTGGGCAATCAGGATTAAGGATACAGGCAACAAGCGATTTCTGAAATGTTGCAGATGGTACTCGTCGCGGCTTCCTATTCTGCGACCTCTGCATGGCAAGCAGTATGGCATGGGCGGTGTGTTTTTTGACAAGTTGATGAATATATGTGACGGGAAAATACTGACTTTGGAAAAGGAGGCTCTGCTTCGATTTCCCATAAGATGTTCGTGTGCGGTTTCGGGGGGGGATACATCCTTAAATATTCCGGACACTTTTCAGGTGAATGAGTCGGAAATAGCTTTCCATGGTTTCTCGAAGAAAAAAAATATGGATAGACCTTTAGTGATACTTGCGGATAATGACAAGGGATTCAAGGATTATCTTGGGAAACGTTTATCGGAATGTTTTGTAGTGAGGAGCTTTGATGACGGTCAGGAAGCATTGGAGGTAATATGTGAAGAGTATCCGGATTTGGTGATTTGTGATATCATGTTGAAAGGTATGAGCGGTGAGGAACTTTCTTCTAAACTGAAGACGTCGAGGGACACCTCCTTTATTCCGGTGATATTGATGGGGGCGCACATTGATGTGAAACGGCGGGAAAAGCGTTGTTCTTCTCAGGCTGATCTCTTTGTATGTAAGCCCTTTAATCTGGAGGACCTTAAAGTGGAAATATCCATATTGATAAATAATAGCCGTTTTCTTCGGAAGACATTTCTTCAGAAAGTTTTTGGAGAAGATTTTTTAACGAAACCTATGGAGCGGGCTCAGCAGGATGCCAATCTGGCATTTTTGAATGAAGTGAAGCTTTACATTATGGAGAATATGGATAAAGAGGATTTGACAGTAGATGATATTGCCTCCAGGATGTGCATGAGCCGGACAACCTTTTATAATAAGTGGAAGTTGTTGACGGGAGAAGCACCCAAATATTTGATTTCGAGAATCAGGATGGAGAAGGCACGGGAACTTTTGGAAAGCGGAAAATTTTCTGTGACTATGGTTGCTGAAATGGTGGGTATGCGAAATCTGAAAAACTTCAGAGGCAGGTATAAGGAGTATTTTGGAAAAACACCGAAGGAGTTTATGAAAAAAGTATGATATTTATCTGAAGAAAACTTTCATAGAAAGGCTGTCACATATTAGATAATGGACAGCCTTTGTTTTGAAATGGGAGATAGGAGAACTGAACATCCTAAGCTATCTATAAAGGAAAATCTCTCATCGTTTTCGTTTTGGGGATAACTGGGTATATATGATTAGCTTTACTTGCCGACGCAGCATATTTACACTATTGAGTGTTAGCGTTTTGCTCTTTTAAATGGTACAAACCTTGTTTTTACAATTACATTGAAAGTATCGGGAAATTCAATGTGTTGATTTTCAGGTTTTTCGATATACGTGTTGTACCGCATTTTTTCAGCCTGTTTGCGGGAGTCTCCAATCAATTTTAGAAGATTGATTTGGTGGGTGTTACCGCATTGGGGTTACAAATGGTTTGCAGCGACAAAGATATGAAAAATGGGGTACATGGTTCAAAGAAAGTGCAGAACTTTTGTACAAGCATACTTCATATTTGATTATTTGTAGTGCTTTTGTACAGTAATGAAAGAACCGCAAAGTGAATTCAGTTAAAAAGTTTACTCTATTTTACTTATTCAAAATCTGAATTGTATTCCTCTGCTATTGCATCACTTGTCATTATCTCTCAAATAGTTTAATGACAAAACGTATATCTGTTTTTCCGATTTATCATCAAACGGTTCTTCTTCAAAACCTCCAAACTTGTGAACAATACCAAACCCAGCTTGCTCCAGATATGAATCCAATTCTTGAGGGAAAAACAATCGCATATCCAAATTTTGGGTTGAATGAAACTCTTCGTTTATAAAATAGTACCACTCAATTCGGTTGATTTGGGTTGCACACTCGTAACGCATGGTTTGTTTTATTAAAACTTCTCGGCCATCGTCCGTTGTGTATTCGGCAATCATGGCTTGGCCTTTTTCGTTCTCGACAATATACTGAATGTTGGGATTAAAGCAATCCAACAGAAATAGCCCTCCTTCTTTGAGATGGTTCCTAACACATGCTAACGCCTTAAACAGATCTTCGTTTCGATATAAATGGTGGATTGAGTTAAACGGAATAAAGATAAAGTCGAATTTCTCTTGCAAGTCCAGTGTTCTAATATCCGCTTCAATGAAATTAATCTCTAATCCTGCTTCGGTAGCTTTCCACTTTGCTTGCTCAAGCATTGACGGAGTGTAATCTACGCCACAAATATTATATCCCTCCTGTGCAATTGGAATAGTGAGCCTACCCGTACCACAGCAGAGTTCAAGTATTCGAGCCTCTTTGTTGGTAGGAAGCCACTTTTTATAGAATTGCAAATCTGAGAGAAAGGTATTCAATCTATCGTAAATATTTGCGTCGTATATCAACTCGCCGACTTTATAATCTGTTTTCATTTTAGAAATTTATATAGATAGTAAAGTATTGTATCGTGTTGTTCTCTTTTTCCTTTGTTATCCATATCCCCATGTTTAATATCATCTAATTGAATAACTGAGATATGATACTTTTGTTGTTCTTCTACTGTCGGAATTACATTTTCGTCTGCTCCGTAGTCTGAACCTCTCAACGTATAAACTTTAGGAGAACTGCATCGTGGCATTACCATTCTTCTGTGATCTAAAGATATAATCTTTTGAGCCATCGTTGGATGTTTGGCTGCAAATAACATTGCCATATCTCCACCGTTGGAATGTCCCATAATAGTAATGTTATTCCAACTCAGTTTGGGCTTGAATTTCTTAAACTCTTTGATGGTAAACAATATATTCTCAACACCTCTTTCCCAGTTGGGCATTCGTGTTTTCATAAAGTTGCCACTCATCGCTAACGGCAGGTCATTTGGCAATTCATGCTGAATACTTATCACGTAATAACCTTTCATAGCTAATGGCTTTGTTAAGCATGAGTATGATATATACGAATCAGGAGCATTTTGTCCATATCCATGATTGAATATAATGACCGGAGTATGTTTGTTTACGTGTTTTGGTTCATATATAGCAATTGGAACAATGCGCTCTCTTTGTGCATCATATAAATTTACTGTATATTCAGTTTGCGCAAATAGCCGTAAAGTGCAAAACAAGAATCCTATGAGGAGTATGTTCCTATTTTTCATTTTGTTCTTTTAATCTTTATACTGTTCGTTGATTATACTGTTTTAAAAATTCCATTTCACCGGCTTGTTTTAATAGTTTTTGATTGGCAACAAAGTCTTGTCCATATTTCAGCCATCGTTTTGCGAAACTTTTAAATTTTGCACATGGAAAGGCTTTACATTGATAACAATGAGTGATTCCTTTTTCGGTACAACAAAGATGAAATGTTTTACATCTCTCACACCTTTCTTTGTTTTGCTCAGCGCCTAAACAGGGTTTCTTGTCTCGCGTATAAGTGGGACAACCACCACAAAATACACCGCAGGCAGGAACACGACTGTAATAGGTTTTTATAATGATGCTCTCTGGAATATTCCGTTTAAAATATACCATATCTTTCAGCAACACCCCATCTTCAAACATCTGATGATCGTAGTTGTCAGTGAAGAAGTTTTCTATTCGATGTGAATATTCAAATCCACAACTTTTATAGAAGCTAACAGAACTTGGCACATCACCCGTGCCAACTATCATCTGGGTGTACTTTCCAGCATAGTGCTTAACTAAATAATTTATCAGCCTCTTACCGTATCCCTGTCGTTGTGATTCGGAAGTCACTGCAATATTCTTGAGTTCGCAAATTCCGTTCGTTTCATCTGCGACGACACAAATAGCCTTTACACCATTGTCATTAAGCACAAACATGTCTCCACGCTCTAAGTAACGGTCGATCATAGATTCCTGCTCGTCAGCAAGTAGCAATAGGTCTATGTATTGTTTCTTGTTTTCTGTTAGTAGAATTATATCCATTTTTATTCGCTACATTATAATAGCACTGATATGTTTTCCATCGGGTGCAGTTGTTGCAAATTTTGCAATAACTAGCTTTGTACCCAGTACATCCTTTAAAAATATATTTCAATTGTTTGAGCTTTCGTTGCAACTTCTATGGTTACTCTACAACCTCCCAATGCCCCGATTTATTAGAACCAACACGCTTAATTAAGCCTTTCTCTTTCAATGTAGCCATGATACGTTCACCCTGCCGTAAGGATACCGAGAGCGATTCTGCCACCTCTTTTGCAGTTATCCGATTATTAATTCGAATAAGTTCTAATGTGCGCTGTTCGTTTATACCGACATTTATACCGACATCGACACGAGGCTCTAAACCTTCATCTTCTATGGAAGCCTGATAATTACGAATTGTCTGCTCCAAGTTGCGTATATGTTCATCAAACATAAAGTTGTGAAATAGCTCTATATCATCGTTTTCACGAGTAGTGATAAGAGCCTCAATATATTCGGCTTTACGGTCTTTGTTGATATTGGTGGGGATGAGCCTAAATTCAAACTGCAATTGATTCATAAGCAAACGAGACATTCTGCCGTTACCGTCAGCCCAAGGGTGGATAGTTACTAAATGAAAATGTGCATCGAAGCTCAATTTGTAGCATTCTATAATATTTGCCTTTGAAAGAGCCTTGCGTCTTTGATTTATATTTTTGCAGAGTTCCGATAACTTTATTAGCACCTTAGAGTAGTTCATATAAGAACGTCCTCCGGTGCCTGCCGTGACATTCAGTAAATGTAGATCTCCATTTGCAGACGAAAATTCCCCCAAGGCAGTTTGATAGGTTGTTCCTGTATTCTTCAAAACCACAGAAGATAGCTTCTTAAGCATTTCAACAGTAATATCACTATGGCTCTTTGCAAAAGCAATAGATTGCTCGTATGCTGCTTTCAGGTCTAAGTTCATTAACTGTTCGGTCATTGAACGATCTTTTGCGCTGATGCCCTCATCGAATAAAAGTTGGTTTTCTATTTCGGTGACGGTAGAACCCTCAATAGCTGTTGAATGGGTAATAATAGAGTAGAGATAGAATTTATTGTAATCTATCTGTTGATTTATACCCAGTTCTTTGAACTGGGTTAATAGAGATAATAACTTTTTCTCTCTGTTCATTATTCCATAAATTATTACTTAATGTTAATTCAAGATAGATTTTCCTCTTCTATATTCAACCCCAACTGCATAGCCGACTCCTTTACTACTTTGTAAACCTGTGCTGACTCATCCAATGGATTTAAACTTGTGGTTTTAGCCTTAAAAGATATTTCTATTTCCAAACCATTATTTTTGAGAGGAACAACAAAGCTGGAGAATAAATCAGTCCAGCGTTCAACTGGTACTTTCCCAGATACTTTGATGGACTTGAATTTCCGTATCTCATCAACAGATTGGGAGGAGTCCGTTTGCTCTGATTTCTCTTCGGCTGCTGAATTCCATCCAACAGGTTGTTCTTCGGTAGAACTTTCTTCAGGCTCTTGTTGATTATTAATAGATTTATCAACTAACCAATATTGCGGATCGGTAACATCTAAGAATGGAACAGATTCATGATGATAAATGCGATTGTAGTTTCCTTGTTCACCACAAGCTACATTAAAATCACCATTCTCGCAATACCTTTGAATACTTTGACTGACAGTTTCCACTCCACAAATCATGGGTTTGTCATCAAAGCGTAGAAAGGCCTCATATAAGTCGTTAACTTGTATGGGTTGCTCTATTGTAGGGTATAAGCCACTGCTGCGTAGAGTTCCTAGGCCAATTGACTTTTCAAGTAGCCATTCTTCTTCTTTTATATTGTTAAAAAGATTGCTACTTAGTTGCGTGTTAAAATCTTGCGCAAAATCTTTAATCTCAATTTTCTCTAATCCCTCGCTTACAGAGTATTTACATACAATATTATAAGCTGCAATAAGTAAAGTATTTGCTTGTTTATCGTATTCGGCTTTGCGCTCTAAAATATCTTTCTTCTGTTCTGGTTCTATCTGCCCACTATATTCAGCTTGTATTTTCGCACAAGCCAAATACTCAAGTAGCTTACTATGTAGCATACCTAAACCTATTTCAGAGCATGCCAAATATAATATAGTATTCCTATATATGCGACTACTATTGCCTTTATTTTGAGCTATTTGCTCAATTTGCTTTTTGGTTTTGGTATTTATACTTCCTGGCTGTGTTGCATACTCAGGACCGAGTATCACCAACGTAAGATTTTTCTGTTCAGGAATATCATTGGCTGGATTAACCAGCACCTTTATTTTTGATATGTTACGGGTTTGTGCATTTAGCCGATTGATGATTTCTCCCGAAATATCCGCTTGGCCTATTTCTGCTTTAGCCTGATTTACCAAAATATTGATATTAGGTTTGGATTGAAACCAATAACTGCGTGAGCCAACATTAGTGGAATAGAGATAATGAGCTACTTGTTCCAATTTGTTTAATGCACTATTTACTTCACTATGATTGAATGCACTAGGTTTCAAAATACATAGTTTTAGTTCTTCAATAGTCAATCCTTTGTTTTGTAAATTACCCAATGAAGCCATTAATATGGTGGTGGCTATACCTTGGGTCAAGTTATATTTACCGATATTGTTGTTAGGATCTTCATTATCTATTTTATAAGCATTGCTTGAGGTACCTATGACATCAGCATGAATCACTGTTTCCCACTGACTTCCCATCAGACTGGTTATAGTACCTGTCAATGTTGGCAGATTACTAAGGTTGACGTCTGAGGTATGGATTAATGCCTGGGTACCAGTTAATGATCCCCGTCGTGTCCACAAATCCTTCACGATGGATGCTAATAATCGTAATACTCCACGAGTACGCTGGAAACGAGAATCCTGTCCCCATTTTAAACGAAACATATCAATCAATTCTGGATGGAAGGGATAAGATTTGCGCATCTTGTTAATATATTCCATGCGGTCGGCTTGATTGGGTAAATCGGAACGTCGATTATGATATGTATTCTTGTAACGGTTTAAAACAAGCTCTATCACTTGTGGATTCCCAATATTGTCGAATAAACGACGGCGAACGACTTCAAATATTTCTTCATCTTCGACGGGTTTGATACTTGTTCCAACCCGGACAATACGATTTTCTAAGGCAGTCAGTATCTGTTGACCGATAGCCGATGAAGCAACTTCCGTTGCGCTAGCGGGTAATGTGGCAATTAATACGCAGCGAGGTACGGAAGATACCACCTCGGTCAGTGTTTGCATAAAACCAATAGTCTGATCGGATAGACTTCCTTTTCCTATCATGACTGCCGATGCTTTATTACAATAGTCTGCTAACTCATCAATTAGTATAAGAGCAGGGGCTGACTTTTCCAAAATGGGTCGAAATAAATTGGCTGCCGGCGAAATCCGTTCTATGTCATTCTTTTTAATTAAGTTGTATCCTTCTAAACCTCCTAATTGATAAGCTAGTTCTCCCCATAAGGTATTAATGGTGATTCCATCATCGGTGGTTCTGCCTTGTGATACATCAGTGGTATTATTGGTAAACACTGCTACTTGTGCATTCTCAAACTGAGGAGCTACTTTACTGTCTAAAATATGTTGAGTATAAGCTGAAGAGAGCAGAGATTTTCCAGTTTTTGTAATGTGGTATAAAGAGATCAGCGTATGCGTTTTACCGCCTCCGAATCCAGTCTGTAGAGAGATAACCCGATTATCGGTTTCTTCACCGTTCAACGCGCGGACAACTCGGTTAGCTATATCGCGCAATCCAGCTGTGATATAGGTCTTTTCAAAAAACATGGTCGGATTGCTATACACCTCTTGTCCGATGCCCATAGCCACTTCGCTAAGGTTTGCTGCAAAAACAGATTCATCCAGTGAACCGTTGCGGATGTCATAATGAGGATATACATTCGTATACCAGGCCGGTAGAGGGGAGTCTTCGGAGAACGAAACTGTAGAAGAAGCTTCTGTGGTGACAGGTGTCTCTATTTGAATAGTAGGTTCATTTCCTCTATTTTTTATTGTATCTATTTCTGTCACTAAATCAGGCATCTGAAGTAATTTAGCTACTAGTTTCATAGTGCCAAAAGCTCTATCTATCTCGTCTTCATCCAATGGCTGATAGTGGTTGCATTTATTACGTACTTCTTGTATCTCTTGCAGATAGCTAATAAGTTTATTTGCCTCCTTGCTACTCCCTAATTCATCGGTTAGTTCTTGCTTAAAGGCAATGGCAAAGCTTGAGAGATTGCTATAATCTACCAGTTGCTTACGGTCACTATCTGCGGATAGCGACTGAACAGCTTTATTCCAGGTGTTTTGTTTGTCCGGTTTAAGCCGTGCAAAGAATACGCCTTCCCAAGGTTCATTCTTAAATTTCTCCAGTAAGAACCCCACGACGAATGGACGCATGGCTTCAATAAAAATACTGAGTGCTTTGGATAAATTATCATTCATAATCATTCTGTATTTATTAAAATCCTAAATTCATTTGTGTAGCCTGACCAGTTATATCCTTCTGGCAAGACTGTATTAACTCCTCACTATTGGCAAGCAGCTCATTTACTTGTTTCAGGTCATCTCCATCGGGTAGTAACTCTTTCAGGGAGGCCAATACACGCCAAAAACTATTATTAGCTTCAGAACCAACCAGCTTAATAAGACGCAATAGTTTAGGGCGATTTTCTTTTGACCATAACATCATCGCTTGTTGTACTTGGTCTATTAATGGATCACTGATGTTAGTGCCTTGTACTTCGCCTGTAATTCGTTCTGTGTAGGAGGCCAAATGCTGCTTATTTCCATCTTTAATAAGTAAATGATGATGGAATATGTCGCTAACATCTATATTCATGCCGATGCGTGTGAATTTTGCAGCATCATCAAAATCAGTTTCTCCCATACCGTTCATTTGCAACCAGCCAATGTAGAATTTGGTATATTCATCTCCTTCAAAACCTCTGAGCAAAGCATTGAAAGCTGCTGTTTTTGCCAGTTCTAAAAGTTCCGCTACAGTCACTTCGCTTCCATCAGCTTTCTCTACTTTTTCATATTTGCCGAATTCACTTACTGCTTGTCCAAAGCATGCGGTTAATAGATCGGCACCACGAAAACCTAATCCATAAAGTTTTTCTACTTCTGTATTAACTTTTTCTTCAATGGCTCGTTTCACTTGTTTGAAACTGCCATAGCCTAAGCGCTCGGAGGGGCGACAGGAAACGGTAACGGAAGACTCAAGAGCAGCACTTGCCAGTCCCAAACTTCTATTTGCCATTTCTGTATCCATAGGCCAGCTACCTGTAATGTTCATGCGGGCACTTAGAATTGAATTACACAACGTGGTCCATGCTTCTGTTGTTTGGTGGGCAAACATTATACTGACAATATCAGACGTTTGTTGTTCTATTGCATCAAATATATCTGTGAGTTTCTTTTCAAAGTATAATTTAGCTTCTTGTTCGCTATTGTTATGATGATGTTTTAGTGCAGTACACTCCTCTGATTTAGGTGTTTGTGGTGTTGAAAAGTTTAATGAATATGTGTCATTTAATGTTCGCTTTAACCAAACGTAGAAAAAGTCTGATATATCCGCATAGGCAATCGCATCATAATATGGAGGGTCTGTAATCACAGCTGTCAGTTTTTTTTCTCCAAATTGTTTTTTTTCTCCACTGGAAGCATTTTTTAATATAGTCTCAAAAGAAGAATTACTTTCTGATTCTATATATCGCAGTATCCATTCGAGTTGGTTTGTTGCGCTGCCAGAACTACTACAAAAAGGATTGGATTCCGGATAGTCGAAAACCATAGCAATAGCTTGTCTGCTGAATGGATGCTCAATAGTTTCACGCCCGTTATGCCATCTTCCCAATGAAGTATTAGCCACAGCAATTCGATCAATCCAGATTGCTAAGTAAGTGTAAAGAGCTTGAGTATATTGCGTTGGTTCTATTTTCTTTTTTAAAAGAGAGAAGCTTTTTGTAAATGCCTGGAGCATGAATAGTTGACGGTCAGAGAACATGTCGCCATAAATTTCTATTCCCCATCCTGGAGTGTTGAAATTTCTATTATTTTCAACAGCCATTCTATCTGTAGGCTTATCTATATTTTTAGATTGTGGCTTAATGTATTCATTTTTGGTTGGCGATCTGTATAGCTTTCCTCTATTTGTTTCAGAAATGATTGCTAATAATACTTCTTTAGATGTTTTTGCCTTAAACTGTAGTTTTACCTGATTTACAGTTGTAATGCTTCCACAACAAGGACAAGTCATATTTCCCCGATTATTCCATCCACTTTTTATAGGACACATCCCTTCCTTAATTTCGAATTGAATATCTGTCCCATTAATGACAGGATTCAAATACACCTTCTTTGATGAAGTATTCGCCAAATAGAATTGCTTTAATAAAGGAACTTCCGCTTTACAGCTTGGATTAGAGCAAGTAGCAGTTCTTGCCCAATAGTAAGCGATTGGTTTGTTCCCATTTTCATCGGCAGGATATAAATACCCTACTTCCTTCTCTGTCATAGCCAACAGTTGTTTGGCATAGTATTCCACATCAAAAGAAAGTCTGTTGGGAATATCTATAATGCCGTTGCAGATAGAAATACCTTTGGTAATGAGTATATCTATACCTTCTTTTCCGTAAATACGACGAAACTCCTCTTCTGTATATCGTATGGGCTTCCCATATTTCTGTGGAAACTCTACACTTCCTTTTTCAATGATATGGGCAACCGGATTAATATCATTGCCATAACTACGACATCCCAAACGCGCTGTCTCTAAGGGTATAGCACCTCCACCTGCAAATGGATCGAACACACTTGGCATCTGCTTTTGAAAACAATCAATTGCAGTTTTCAGTGCAGCCTCCTTTTCTTTTATAATATCAGTTTCCAAATGACGGTCTATGCAAGTATAGAGATTGTTTTCTGCTTCTTCAATAGCTTGATAGGCTGCATCAAATGACTGACTTAATGAAATAAAAGAAGCATCAGGATTCTGTTCTGCATTGTATGCAACCCAAATTAACTTTCTTGCTTTTGCTAGAACAGCTTTATCGTTCTTACTTTCCCATTTTATCAGGCAACCTTCACTTAACTGTTCTTTCGAAGCTGTACTTTTGCCTTTCAACATATTAGCCTGACAGACTGGAGAAAACTTTCCTATAAACATCAGCAAACGATTGCGCAGATTGTCCGGCATTGGATCATATATCGCCGTATATGGAATATCCGGATAAGGTACATAAAGTGGATCGTTACTTAACAACTCCTGTATAGCATCTTTAAAAGCCAGCGGACATTGCTCATCCAATGGGTCTGGTACCAGACTGGCAAAGATTACAGCCCTGCACACAGGAAGTGGACGGCGTGCCCACCATAAATGTAAAGTAGAAATATGGCCGTGACGAATAGATTTATCACGTACACTCTCAGCCGATATTTCCTTAATCGGCATAGCTACTTCTATCAGTTTTTTTGCTTTTGTCATATTTATGTTTTCCTTATTTTTCAGTTTTATTTCTCCATTCATCCAGTGGCAGATAGTATTGTACTCCTTTGTCTTTCCGCTCAAAGATGAGCTTCTTGGCTGGGTTTTGAATACGGTGCAATTGTGGTTTAGATTTGCAATTCACTACAATATAAAGCCATGCACTGTTTCCCAGTTGTGCCAACCGGTTCATTTCATTCTCCGACAGCATAACCCCATCAATCCCTGAACGACCTTTGACCTCAATATATCGTTTAATATCTAACTTGTTAACGCTTCGGATATCATATCCTAAGTTTTGGCTGGAAACATCTTCCGCTTGCCATTCATTGGCAGCCTCATATTCGATAGCTATATTCATGGCTATGGCTTCTACTTCATCGTCTCTTTTCATGCCGTAATGTTGCTCATACTCCATTTGGCTGAGGGGGACGACATAGGCACATCCCAATATTTCCGGAGCTTTGGGATTTATTTGAACCATTTGCTCCATTTCGCGGATGCGTTCATCTTTTTTGCGGAGTAGTTCTGCTTTTCGTTCCATCTTATGCAATAACTTTTCCTGTATTTTTACATCTCCCAATAAAACCTTACCTTGCAATTCATTAATTTCTATGTCTAAATCCATGATAATCTGACTGAATGCAGTCTGCAAATATTCTTTTCGCTTTGCGGCATCTGCTTCTACAATCTCCTGTGTAGAGGTGAATAGAGGTAAGGTGATATTCTCGAATGCCCATTCGGTGACTTCTTCGTTACCTATAACAGCAGGAGGAGTGATTTGCTTGGCAAATTGAAGGGGTGCATGCAGATCCAGAAACTTGGCCGGTGAAGTTGCATGAAATACTCCATTATTAGTTTGATAAACAAAACTAAGCTGTTCATTTGCTATACTGTCGTCTCCTTTATTGGGACGATTGTCTGTGATTTGATTTTTAACATAAAAAGCAAAATAGTCTTCAGTATCTTCCGGTGAAACGAGAATCGTACCTTTCAGCATTTCGTCTCTGAAAGAATCGCGCACACAATCAATGAGTGCATCAAACAAAGCGTTACCCGGATTGATATAGTGTACCTTACCCAATATGGCATTGGTATTCTGATAGTCGAGAAATATATGTTTATCGAAACAGAACAATAATTTATTGATATTCTCAGCGTAGATGTTATAATCATCTTTTAGACGTTTGGAAAGTACATCCGGAATGTTTTCCATTTGATAAATTCCGTCTTGTATCATCCTGTATTTTCCTCCTAAATAGCTGAAAGTTCTTTCAAAAAAGAAACGAATATAAATCGGTTGCAATCGTTTCTCGTCAGAATGTTCTTTGAGAATACGGGCATCTTTATAATCGACTTCACTATGGGCGATTACTTTTTGTTGTTCTTCTATCTTATTCCGGAATACTTTCTCAATGATGATTTCATCCTGTTCTATAAACTGATCAAAAGAAGATTCTTTTCCATCAAAAACGGAAGTTATAATAGCATCCAGACTAACATCCTTCAGTACATCTTGAATAACATCATAAACGCGGTCATCACCCATGCTTTGACGAATAATATCCAGCTTTATCAGTAAACGAGACAATACTTGCCCTTCCCGTGTGTTGTCCGCCACCATATTGAAGACCAGTACATCATTTTTCTGTCCATAGCGGTGGATACGTCCCATGCGTTGCTCTAAGCGATTAGGGTTCCAGGGGATATCCCAATTTATTAGTAATCTACAAAATTGAAGATTGATACCTTCGCCGGCAGCATCGGTTGCAATGAGTATTTGGGTTTCGGGAGACATGAAATCCCATTGTGCCTGACGGCGTTCATCAACAGATAAGCCTCCATGAATGACTGCTACTTTATAGCCGTTATTGCTTAGGCGTTCTCTCAAATAGAGCAATGTGTCCTTGTGCTCTGTGAAAATAACGAGTTTTTCGCCATTGATAACTCCTTGGCTTTTCAAGAGTTCTTTTAGCTCAATGTATTTCTTTTCTTCTTGATTTTGATTGTATAGGCTGTTTGCCATCTCATACAGACGTTTCACTTCTTGAGCTTCGGTCTGTATCTCTGCTAAACTTTTTGAAGTGGTGAACAATTTAAATTTTCGAGGGTCAGATAGGATACCATCCAATGCATCTCGTTCATCGTCCTCCAGGTCATCGTATTGGTCGATGCTATCCACATCAAGTTCTTCTAACTTCTGGCGTTGTTTCCATATATTAGGATTCTTGCCTACTTCATCTACTATGCCTTGTAACGCAATCCAACGTTTGTATAATGTGTTTTTGATGGCAAAAATAGAACTGACTAACCGTCGTTGCATTACAGCCAAAGCCAAAGATACATGGATGTTCCTTGTTTCGGCTGCTTCTTCTTTCTGCTTGGTCAAATAGTTGGTAACATTGTCATAAAGTCGCTTTTCTTCAGGTGTCAATTGAAAAGATACTGTTCTGGTATACCGATTTTTGTATAGATTGTTACCATTCCAGTCTTTCATGTCCTCTTTTAATCGGCGTATGAAAAACTTATTCAGCCCATCTTTACTTAATTCTTTCACTCTGTCGGCAGCAATATCCTCTGTTGCAAAAATATCTTCGTCTAATAATTGGAGAAGTTTCTTGAACGTATCAGTTCTTCCTCTATGTGGGGTAGCTGTCAACAACAAGATGTGCTCACATTGTTGCGAAAGTAAGTGAGCAGCTTCATATCGTTTTGATTTATATGTTTTTTGTCCGTATTCATAAGCCGATAGTTTATGAGCCTCATCAAAGATAACCATATCCCAATTCGTGTTGCTGACAATGTTCAACACATCCTCTCGGCAAATGAAATCAATAGAGGCTACCACTTTATTTGCTGAGCGAAAAATGGTAGGGTCAGCATTAAAAATACTTCTATTGACAAGCGTAAACGGAATATTAAATTTTACTCCCATTTCATCTTCTTGCCATTGTTTGGTCAAGCCGCCTGGTGTGATAATAAGTATGCGCTCAATGATCTTTCGCATCAATAGCTCCTTCAATAATAAGCCTGCCATAATTGTTTTTCCTGCACCTGTATCATCTGCCAGCAAAAAACGTATTTTAGGTTGGGGAAGCAAAAATTTGTATACAGCTTCTACTTGGTGGGGTAGTGGATCTACAACACTACAATTGATGGCAAATAGAGGATCAAATTGATAAGCGGAGTTTATTCGTTCTGCTTCTGCAAATAATACAAATTTACCGGGATCGCCCTTGAAATTGAACTCTCCATCAGATGTCAATACTTCTAAAGAACTGAACTGTTCTTCTGTAATTACCTTGGAACTGCTTTTGTTCGTATTTACTCCTGTAAATTTGAGCGAATACATAGTTCCTAATTTCTGTATTTTGTTAACAACAACAGCTTCTGTTGGTATTAGATTCTTTATTATATTTCCGACTTCAATCATTGTTAGAGGATTTTATAAGATCTTTTACGTCCATTTGAAGGACTTCTGCTATCTGAAATAAAACTTCCAAACTGGGCTGTCTTCTATTGCAAACATAAGAATTGACAATACAGAAACTTTTTCCAAGTTTTTCTGCCAGCCAGGTTTGTTTGATACCTTTTTCTTCAAGCACTTCTTTTATCCGATTCATGGGTTTGTCCATCACAAAATTCTTAATTGTTAAACAAAGATATAAAACAATCTGCTATAAAAAGAGAAAAGAGGATGATTATTTCTCTCAAGATGCTAAAAATAGGTAGTGAAGTATCTAATTGTTTTGCTTCTTTTTCCGGCATCACAGGTTTGCTGCTATCTGTTAGGGTTAGAACGCTCTTTATACAAAGATGGAGAATGACAAAAATCTCCATCTTTGCAATGTGTTGATACTCTATTTCTTCTGCTTTATACTTTCAGCTTCTTTGCGAAGTTGTTCGGCTTGTGCCTCTTTGAGGCGGGCTTGTTCGAGGTCACGGGCTCTCTGCTCTACACGTTGTTCGTGATCCTCAATCATTCGACGTATGGAGCGTTGCTTCTGTTTGTCGGGCTCATACTCAAAGATGGTTTCAAGTTTCAGTAGGTTTTCGGATGTGATCTCTCCGAATGCTTTGATGTAGCGGAACTTGATGTCGTTATTACTCAAACGGCTGTTTGCTGAGAATTGATAGACATTGTAGCATACTGAGCTGAATAGTGCCACACCAAGCGAGATCAGTGCGATGACCACCTTTGAGGATTTTAACTCTATGGTGTGCAGATGCTTTTGAACAGGTAGGGGTTTATTCTGCTGTTTTTCTAACTTCTGCCCAAGTTCATCCAATTGCTCTTGGTGCTTTTTGAAACCCTCTTGGATAAGCTCTTTTGTATGAGACGCATGGTTCTCTAACTCTGACAGATCCACTTGTTGTGGTATAATCGGTAGCGCAGGTTGATCGGATTTGGCATTAGCCAGAGATTCAACCAATTTCGAAAGGTTACTAAACTGTTCTGATATTAACTTTTTCAAGTCCTCGAACATGGAGATGATAATTTTTATATCCATAATTTTTTGTTTTAATTTGTTATCTTCTTATTCCTTTTCTCTTTTTCTTTCGTTGCATCTGGCGACGGAAAGCTTCTTCTTCAGGATCGTAGGCCGGGCAGGGAGTGAGCAATCCATCGAATAATCCACCGATGCTGCTTGATAAACTATTCGTATCAGGAGAGGTAAATTCCTGTTGAACTTTCTGGGGCGATGGCTGGATGATTGCTTCTTGCTTCTGATCAGCATGGGCATTCTGCTGCAATGCAAAATTAATCTTTGAGAAGCTGAACTGCTGGTCTACCTTTGAACCATTGAAGTGATAGCCGTTTTTGCTGAACTTGATGCCTTGCGGCTCATTGGTTCCGCTCTTCATCTTAAATTCAACGGCGATGCCTTCTTTATTCAATCGATTTAATAGTTCACGCCAGCTACTGCATTCTGGAAGAGCTGTCTTTAGGGCATTGTAAATCTCATACTTGGTTTTATCAGGCTCTTTCAACCGGTGCTGTTTTACTTGCTCTTTGCCACTTGCGAAGTACAGACCGTATTGGGCCGTCAGCTCTTTACAAATTTTTTCGCTGCGGATGCGGTCATTCTTATCTGAGATGGTGCGTCCGTTGTTATCCACCCGATTGAATGCGATATGCAAATGTGGGTGTTCCTTGTCATGGTGTCGACCAATGATGTACTGCGTGTTGACTATTCCCATCCGGTCCATATAATCGTGTGCGATGCGAGCCATTACTTCATTAGAGAGTTTGTCTCGGTCTTGTGCCGAAAAATCCAAAGAGATATGCCCGACAGGTTTACTTACTCGTGAGTTTAGTTCTCGTTGTGCCTCGAAACTCTGGGCTATAGAGTCCAAATTCTTTAGCCGTACACCATCTGCTGCCAATAGATTGGTTTGCTTTTCGGGATCGAGAATGTATTTTACCACACCACTAAACGAGGTGCCTTTTACTATTTTCGCTATCATTGTTGTATCTGGTTTAACAGGTTGTCAATCTTGTCGGCTAAGAATAGATATTCCATGCGTGCATCCGGATAACCTGCAGCATTTGCCTTGTGTGCGATCTGATTCAGGTTGTTTGCCATACCGGATAGCTTACGGATATGATCCATCCATTCGGGTGAGAGGCGTTGCCTGATTTCTGCCTTCAGAATGATGGCTCGGATAAAATCACAGGGTGAGACTTCGGCTTCCGAAGCTCGTTCCTTGAGGGTGTAATACTCTTCGGTGTTCATCTTTAGATTCACCCGATAAGTTCGTTTTTCGACTAACGATTTGGTGGGTCTTCCACCTTTATTATATGCTTTCATGCGTTCATTTTTTTTAGTTCAATTTGCAGACCATCGGGATTAAAGCAAGGTTTTGGGACGTCCAAAACATAAACTTGCTACCTCAAAATCTACGATTTTCTTTTAAAGCTTGAAGCCTCTTCTTTTTACTGTACTAACAGGGTGAACAGGTTCTTCTATAAGCACTAATCCCAGCTCTTTTATCAGCAGATTAAGAGATGGATTCTTAGCGATCATACCTTGCAAAATGGTTTGCGGTCGTTTCACCTCCAATATGAAGTCGGCAATGTCGAATCCATTTTTCCGTTGTTCCGGGGTAGCGTTCTTCTCCAAATAGTCGAAGAGTTTGACGGTAATTCCCATTCGCTGCATTGTGGAAATTCGGGCCGCCCAATCATCGGTGGCTCCCAAATCGGGAAAGAGCACGACGTTCCTGCCTTTGAGCACGCTGAGATTCTCCTCTCGGAAACAGCCGTTCTTCCCACCCGAAGCGATCCACAAATATTGTGGTAGATAGGAGCTGGCGATCAGGGCACTCTTTTCGCTTTCGACAATAGCCACCGACTTTGTGCTGTCTTTGGCCAATAGGTGTTCACCAAAGAAGCATTGCTTGAGAGTAAACCCATCCTTATGAATAAGGGAGTGTACCCACGTAATGTGATTGTGCGGCTCTTTGATGCGTCTGCCATTGGCTGGATTATAAAGCATGATTTTGCTGGTGCGGACTTTGCCCTGTATATCCGTTTGCCAAAATACCGTTGAACCTTGCCAATGGTTGGCTGTTCCTACCCGATAGAGTTTCATTAGTCGCAATGACTCGTCCTCTCCAAACTGAGATAATAAGAACTGGAATAGTTTATTTTCCTTGTAATGACTCATCGACTGTTTTACCAAAGCTTCGTCTATATAGCTTGTTGATGATGGTGGTGGAGTAGGGCGAAACGGACGCTCACGCGCTTGTGTCTGTTCACATTGTTCGGGATTCTGCTCAAAGTATGTTTTGGGTGTGAGGTGGTAACCGCACTTTTGTTCACGGTCGCACCGCCCGACGTATTCGGGAAAGGAGATGGCTCCCTCCGTATCAATATATCGGGAAAAATATCTTTTGTGCTTGCACTCCGGACAGGTGTGTCGAGAGGCAATGCTTTTGTAGGGTTCTAATATAAATCTGTGTGTCATTGATTCTTTTTGTTAGTGCATTTTCGACATTTTCTGCATTTTGGTTTCTCAAAATGTGGATAGTGTGGATAATGCGGTTATACTTTTCTGTATTCTCCATGCCGATCTTTCTGAAAAAGGGTTCCTGTGTGTTTACTCAGGAACTCTTTGAAAGCCCGCTCTTTCATCCCTTGACTGGCGGCTATCTCTATACCTTGTGCAGTGGTGAAGAGTTCGGGGAGTTGAAATAGAACGGATTGTTGCTGTACCGTAAGAGCCGTTTCGTTCATTAGATTTTGCACTCTGGTAGCGGTTTGTTTGAAATATTCCGTTAGCAAAATCGCTCGTCGGACGGTCTCGGTGTCTACCTGTTCCTTGCCACACTCTCCGCAAAGCCAGCGGGTTATCTGTATCAACAAGCAAAAGCGGATGATATAGATTTCCAGTTTACAATATATTCCTAAAAGTATTTCATTACTAAGGTTATCGCACAGGTCTGCATGTTCGTGTTGCCATTTATACAGGAACTTGCGAGCCTCGTCGCTGAAGGTTACGATTGAAGGCTGAATCTCATTGTTCTCATCCAATGCGCACTCGATGTTGATAAGCCTATTTAGTAGTGTATGCCATTGAGATTCCAAGTCGGGAGAAATATCTTTTTCGTTCCATCGAGCTTTTTGCTGGATGGTAGGCATGATAAACAGAATACGGTCGATAAATCCATTGCTCGAACGGTCGCCATGAGCTAAATCACTGAGAATCTTTTTCTGGATGGTGCCAATCACTGGAATGAACGGGCGAGTGATGAAGACGGAGCTTTTAGCATTTTTGCGGTCGGAAATAACAGTCTTTGCACTGAATACCGACAACCAGAACTGCTCCTCTGAACCATTATTATAGCGATTAAAATTCTTGAACCATGCCGAAAGCTCATCCGACCAAAGGCAAAGCCCACGTTTATTCTGTGCATGGATATAACTCAATCCTTCAGGTGTGATGTCTGAAACCAGAAAGCGTTTGCGAATAGGCTCTTGTGGAAACTCCTCTACGCCAGCATCCATACGCTCCTTTTTGCTCATGGATATATCTTGCTCATATTTAGCATACAACTTTCCAAATTCCAGATTCTGCTGATAATCGAAGTTGATAAAGGGCTTCATGGCAAAACTGAGGGGATGGCTTTTGTTAGCACCTGGTCGGCCAACCAATGCAACAAACAGAATGGCACTCTCCACCCAGCCTTGTTTCATTTGAACAAGGTGGGTATTACCTATTCCTGCGGCAATGGCTGTCAGGATAGAGGCAGCCGTGTAGTCAATCGGATAACTTTGACATTCGTACACTTCGTGTATAATCCTCTGAATCATGGATGGAAATATCTCAACCGGGAATTCTGCTTCTGTAAAGGACATATTCATTCCCATTGCCTGATTGATAATTCCTTCGGGAGTTATTGATTTCTCTTTCATAACTCTGACGGATTAAAGGTTAAAACCTGATTTTGGTTTGCGACGTACTCCGTTTTGCATCGAGGCCAGCATCTGGTCGTAGTTCTGCTCAGCCGTGTTCTTTCGTCCGTTTTCGATCCATGCCAGTAGTTCATCCTCATAGAAGTAAAGCTTCTTCCCTTTCTTATAAGAGGGAAGTATCCCTTTACGTACAAGGGCATAAATGGTCGGCTTTGCTTTTTGAATAATACGACAAGCATCGTCAATACCAACCAGCAGATGCTTTTCAGATTGCGGTGCCTGAAGTTCCGATACCAACTGTTTTAACTCTGCGACCTGTTCGGTCAGATAAGTTATCGCCTGCGGTAACTTATCAAAAGTAATTTCGTGTTTACACATAAACTTGTAGCTAACACTTGAAAAGGGACCCGGAACAACATTTAAA